>JAGZPX010000003.1:0-458174 GCA_018382475.1 Veillonella parvula | reverse complement strand
GTGATTGCAGCAGTCAAAGTAGTTTTACCATGGTCAACGTGACCGATTGTACCGATGTTAACATGCGGTTTCGTACGTTCAAATTTTTCTTTTGCCATTAGGATTATATCCTCCTTCACAAAAACAAATTACATTCTAGTATTAATATAATATATTAACCCTAATTTATCAATGGAATATAAGATTTCCTTACCTATTATTATACCATATATACAAAGTCTTAGAATAGCATGTCATATGTAAAGAAATAAAAAAATCCCCACCAAGGTGAGGTTTAATGGTGGCGGCACACGGATTTGAACCGCGGACACACCGGGTATGAACCGATTGCTCTAGCCAACTGAGCTATGCCGCCATGTATGGAGCTAGTGACCGGGATTGAACCGGTGACCTTATCCTTACCAAGGATACGCTCTGCCGACTGAGCTACACCAGCACAATGAACGATCATTTCACTGTGGTTTTTATGGTTGCGGGGACAGGACTTGAACCTGCGACCTTCGGGTTATGAGCCCGACGAGCTACCAACTGCTCCACCCCGCTATGAATGGTGGAGGGAGAAGGATTCGAACCTTCGAAGTCGAAGACGGCAGATTTACAGTCTGCTCCCTTTGGCCGCTCGGGAATCCCTCCATAAATAAAATGGAGCTGGCGATAGGAATTGAACCCACAACCTGCTGATTACAAGTCAGCTGCTCTACCTATTGAGCTACGCCAGCATCATTACGACAAGATGAATTGTATCACCTAGCACACTAAGTGTCAAGAACATTTAAAAACTTTTTTGAAGTTTTTCGTTCACTGTGGTCACTCTTAGTGCTTAATCATAATAACATGAAACGATACCCTATGCAAGTATTTTGTCAAAAAAAATTTATATTTTATCAATCCTCTATAAAATGCCTCGTTTTCAGTATATATCCAGTAATCAACTTTTATTTACTAGTATATTCTTTATATACCTTTACATAGTTTCATTCCTTACCAGTCCATGTCTGCTAACATCCATATTTCAGGTTTACTAAAATCAAATAATAGGAAATTACAAAACTATATTTTTTACCTAATAACTGTAATTATATAACTAAAAAAGGAGATAGCCCGCTATCTCCTTCTATACATTTATAGTTTTCCCTATATTCAACCAATATGTTCAAACATACATTTAGTCGATTGCAATAACATGATCTGGATGTGCAATACTAACTACAGCATGTTTAGGATTATTGTTATGTTCTAAGTACAACTGATCCCCTTCAATATGTCCACGCCAGCCAACGACAATAGGATACTTCTTACTAATAGTTTTTAACAACTCAAATGGTTTTAGATTTAAGATAGGTGCAAAGAATACATTAATGCCATCTAGCAAGACTACTTCCGTATCGCTACGGCTAAGAGCACGGCAAATAACTTCTTCCGCTAATTGAGGCCGTTCATCACGAGGCACGAGCAAAAACTCTTCCTCGATGAGTTGCTTAGCTTCCAAGTATTTCCAGCCCTTCTGCTCAGACAATTCACGAATTAGCAAACTTTTACCAGAACCTGGACCACCAACGATAAACAATATACGTTCATCATCACCTTGAATCTTTTCCCAACGTTCTTTTACATCTTGTACAGTAACCATACCCTTTGCCTCCTCGCTGTGACCTATCCTATTTTACAGGACGGTCAGATAACATAACGGATTTGATATATTGGTTTTTATCATCTAGGGCAAACTGTAAATAAGAGTTGCTTGCCGCTGGATTTTTATATTCATATACGGTAGACGTCCCCGCCTTTGTTGTAGATTCAACAATACGAGTTGGCATACCATACACAAAGAGCAATAAATATTTGGTATCACCCATCGCGATTCCACGACGTGTAGGCGTATAAACATTTAATAATACGCGATTGATAAGATCTTTTTTATCTACACTCACACCGTATTCATTATAGCCAATAAATGTGGAGCCAAACAATATGCCTTGATGTTTCCAATCATTATTAGGATCATTAACAAAATGGTCATTCAACTTGAAACCACGCAATACAAAATCATCAGCCGTAAGTGTACCAGCTTCAAAATCATACACTTCAGCTTTCGGCAATCCAAACCTAGGCCATACTTGTCCACTAATAATGTCTACAGCCTCTATATTGCTTTGTTTAATGGTGAAAGCAATATATTCTTTTTGCTGACCAAGCATAGATTGTTGTTGGCTATTACTATTTGTATTCTCTACAGGACTCTTAAACTCCTTTTTTTGAGGCAATGAATTTTCGGAATGCCCCTCATAAAGGAAAATATACGTCTCATTTTTCTTATCACGCCACATCGCATTAGGACTGCCATAGGCAAATATCAATTCCATCCGTGTGCTACCAGGGCCAATGTCACGTACTGTATTAGCGCCTTTTTTCGTACTATGAATATTTGTAATAGTATTTGGTTCAAAGAAGTAAGTCGCCCCTTGACCGCGCAATTGATTGTTAACCAACAATTCTTGAGCAGGTCCAGTATATACAGTTACTGCTACATCTTTCATGTAATACGTAGTAAAGTTATCACGTACCTCAGTTTTTTCTACATCTTTTGGGACTTCAAACTGATTCCCCAATCGGTATGTGCCAATAGCATAGTCATCTTGAGAACCTAAAGGCGGTAAACTGTTTGCCGTATAAGACTTACCAATATCAGCTAAATTATTCTGAGTGATACTCGGCAAAGGACCTTCGTTCTCACTAGCCGCTTGCCAGAATTGTATAGAATCACCAAATTCAGTTACAGCCATTTGCTCTGCGAGCCATCCAGTTTTAGAACCTTCCTGTTTCGTTTTTGGGTCTAGCTTAACAACTCTAACTGGTGCATTATCAAGGTAAGACAAGCTATCAACCTCACCAGTTCCATCTACACTACCATCATTGCTCGCATTAGCGGAATCTTGAGCTACAACGTTAGTGTCATCAGTAGTTTCTACTGCAACTGGGTTAACAGTGGAAATGGCAGGCTCTGCTGCATAACTGATTGTAGTAGCACACAAGCCCACAAGGAGGGCTGCTACAATACGGCTCTTCATAGAATAGTTCATCGATTATTCTCCAACTGTGCACGCAACCAATTCAACCATGTTTCAAGACCGTTGTGGGCCGTGCAACTTACTTCAAAAATTTCTCCATTTGGATTTAAATTACGGATATCTTGTATTGCCTGCTCCTTTTTGAAAGGCACATAAGGCAATAAATCAATCTTGTTAATAAGGATGGCCTTAGACTCTTTAAAGATTAACGGATACTTAAGGGGCTTATCTTCACCTTCGGTAACAGATAAAATCGTTACTTTCATGCTTTCACCAATCTCAAATTCCGCAGGGCAGACTAAATTGCCTACATTTTCAATAATAATCATATCGAGATCATCAAGATTAAGATCACCTAAGGCATCTTGAATCATCTGTGCATCGAGATGGCACCCACCAACTGTATTAATCTGGATAACAGGCACACCCAACTCATGAATGCGCTTGGCATCCTTTGCCGTAAATAAATCGCCTTCAATAACGGCTAAGCGATAATCCTTTTTTAAATCTTGTAGGGTTGCCTCCAAAAGGGAGGTCTTACCTGCCCCAGGTGAACCTAACAGGTTAAATACAAATATATTCTTTTCCTTAAACAACTGTTGTAAGGACTCTGCAATAGCATCGTTTTTTGCCAGTACATTAGTTTTAACTTGAACTTGCATGCCCTAACCTTTCTATCAATCGATATCTATAGAGGTCACTTGTAGCTCGCGACCGCCTATAGTTTGTACGAAATGGCTGTCACAATAAGGACAAATAAACGTATAATTTTTTACAAAAAATATTTTATCACAATCTAAACACTTTCCTTCAATAGGAACTGTATTGATTTCTATGCGTGAGCCTTCCGCAGGTGTTCCCTTCGTAATGGCTTCCCAACAAAATAGCAATGAATCCGGTTCTACCCCACTCATTAAACCTAAGTCTAGTTGAATAGAATGAATGACTGTCGCATCATGTTGACGTAAGGTATCGAGCGCTACATCAAGAATACCTTCTGCTATAGACATCTCATGCATGATATGCCTCGTATACCGCTTCTAGCATCATTGTCGTTGTTACGGATCCAACACCTCCTGGTACAGGAGTAATGGCAGATGCAATATCTTTTACCGCATCATAATCAACATCACCTACAGTTTTGCCGTCCAGTTCATTAATACCTACATCAATAACAACAGCACCAGGCTTAATCATATTAGCAGTAATCATATGAGCACGACCAGCCGCAGCAATAATAATATCACCACGCTTTACTTGCTCTACTAGATCAGAAGTTCTAGAATGGCACATTGTAACAGTACCATGTGCAGCGAGTGCCATAAGCGCTACAGGTTTACCGATAACTTGGCTACGACCGACTACAACCACATGTTTTCCTTCTAAAGGAATATTATAGTGATTTAAAATAGCCATACAAGCCTTAGCCGTACAAGGAGCAAAGCCACCCTTACCAGCTGTTACTAAACCGATGTTATATGTTGTAAGACCATCAATATCTTTTTTAGGATCTAACATATCGATAAGAGCTTCTGTATCAATGTGTTTAGGCATTGGCATTAGCGGTAAAATTCCATGAATAGATGGATCAGTATTTAATTCATGCAACGCCGCTACTACTTCATCTTGCGTTGCCGTTTCAGGCAATTGCTTTAGCACAAAACCATAGCCAAAATTTTTAGCTGTTTTTTCCATAAATGTAGCATACATATGAGCGCCATGGTCTTCACCGACAAGTAACACTGCCATAGTAATCACAGAGTTGCCTACTGCTGCAACTTTTTCTTGTAAAATCGCCTTGTGGGCATCTGCTACCGCTTTCCCTCGTAATTCGATCATAAGTATCTCCATTCATTCAAACTATTTATAAAAAAGGTGCCTCCTGAGAGGCACCAAAGTCTCTTATTCTATTATATAACGAACTGTCTATAATTTCTAATTATCTACTAAAGTGAACGGTAATTGCCGTCCCGGGTTGAACAGTAGTGCCCCCACTTTCATCTTGAGAAACGGCAATACCCGTTCCATCTGGCTTAAACGCAAGCCCCGCCTTATGTAACCAATCACGTACCTCACCATAGGTGAAGCCCGTAAAATTAGGTAATGTTACGGAACCATCACCAGAAAGATGTGGCTCTGGTAATGTATTGCTAGGTTTAACAGCTACAGGAGTACTATCTTTAACATATGGGCTCAATTGGTAGTACCGTACAAGTTGAGACACGATGTCTTTAAATACTGGCGCTGCAATTTGGCCCCCATAAATAGACCCTTTTTGAGGATCGTCAATGGCTACAAGGACCACAAATTTTGGATCCTCTACAGGGCCAAAGCCAATAAAGGATGCAATGTATTGACCATCTAAATAGCCCCCACGTTTAGTGTCTAGTTTTTCTGCGGTACCAGTTTTACCACCGAAGTGGTAGCCTTCCACCATCGCTTTGTTACCACCGCCTTCAGACACCTCTTTTTCCAAGATATCTACAATAGTTTTTGCTGTTTCCTCTGGCACTGGTTGACCTACTACAGTATTTTCGGTAGTGCTTGTTACTTCCCCTTGAGCATTGCTATAAGACTTGATAATATGCGGACGCATCATAGCGCCCCCATTAGAAAGAGCACCAAAGGCACGTACCATTTGTAATGGCGTAACCGCAATACCTTGACCGATAGACATAGTCGCTACATCCAACTTACTCATATCTTCTGGATTATACAGGATACCTGCCCCTTCACCAGGCAATTCAATACCTGTTTCAGAGCCAAAACCATAATCGCGTACATATTTAGAAAGGATATCTGCTCCAGTTGTTGTACCAATTTCTGCCATACCTGTATTGATAGAATACTTCAAGATATCTAGCAATCGAACTGGTCCATAACCTTCACCATTCCAGTTTCTCATCACATGACCATTCGCTACAAAGGCCCCTTTATCATTGTACACGGTTTCTAATTTCCACTTTCCTGATGCAAGAGCTGCAGATGCAACGATTGGTTTGAATGTAGAACCTGGTTCGTATAAGTTAGTAACAGCAATATTTTTGAAAGCCTCTTCTCCACTTTGGTTATAATTGTTAGGATCATAGCTTGGACGATTTGCCATCGCAAGAATTTCACCCGTCTTGGGATCCATAACGATAACGCTAGCATGTTTAGCCCCTGTATCAGCCATCGCCTTATCAAGCGCACGTTCTGCAATAAATTGGATGGTCGCATCGATTGTTAATGTTACGCTTTTACCCTTATCAGGTAAGAACTTGGACAAAACGGAACCAAAGATAGCATTACCTTTATTATCGGTAGCAACGATTTCTTGCTGTACGCCACCCTTTAACTCATCATCGAGGACCATTTCGAGACCATCAAGGCCTTTATCATCGGTGCCTACAAACCCCAGTATTTGAGCCGCTAGTACACCATTTGGGTAATAACGTTTGGACTCTTCCACAAAGTTAAGGCCTGCAATATTATTATCCTTAATAACTTGTGCCACCGCCTTAGACTTGTCCGCATCCATCATGCGATTAATCCATACGAAGGCAGAATCCTCTTGCAGAGCTTTCACAATATTTTCTTTTGACATGGTTACATATGGCGAAATGAGTTCCGCAATCTCTTGGGGAGACTGTTTAATCATCTTAGGGTCCGCATACAAAGATTTTGTAACCACACTCATCGCCAAAGGCTTACCATTACGGTCATAGATCGTACCGCGCGGTGATTGTAATTTTCTATCTACTTGAACCTGTAATAAATTTTTCTTCTCCAGGTCAAATGTATCAAAGACCTGCAACTGTGCCAAACGCCCTATGAGGACAAAGGCAACAGTCATGAGAATGGCAAGACACCAAGTAGTACGACTCCAACCACTCATGCGTCGCAACGCTTTATTTAGTAAATTCATCATTTCTCCACTGGACGGCGTAACTTATGGTCTAATGCGTCATATAGCGCATCTGGTTTATTAGGAATAACCCCATTTTGTACCTGACCTAATAAATACTGCAATCCTTCCCCTACTTGTTTCCCAGCGAGCTTAATCACTCGTTCGTCATAATTTAAGTCCTTGGTATGTACAGGCATCTCTAAACTAAGATCTGCCATACATTCTCCAAAGGCTAATGTTCCGTCTGTAGACGAGTAAGGTTTCCCACAACCTAATACATCGGCAGCACAAACCTTAGCTAATTGCTCCCATGCAGTGCGCATAATTTGGCTATCTCGGAATTCACCACTACGGGCTTCCTTGCGAAGCCATTTTTTCTCATTTGCATCGCCATTTTGTACAAAATAGTGAAAACGCATGTGGTTTTTCACTATCCACGCCACGCGTTTTACAAAGGTCTTCGGATATCCTAGTCGGGTTAATAACATTTCTGCCATCTCCGCACCTAGTGTATCATGCCCACGATCCGTAAGGCGTCCATTAATAACAGCACGTACCGCTGGCATTCCCTTTGCCACATCATGTAATAAGGCACCCCAACGCAACACCAAATCCGGCTCCGTATGGGACACAACGGCTAGTGTATGATACCAACCATCGAATTCGTGAAAGTCCTTTTCTTGGGGCAAATTCACGAGATGATATAGTTCAGGCAAGATGGGAACCTCCCGAGCCGTACCATTTTCTACAACACGACAAGAGCATTCTGCCAAGCGGGATTGAACAAGGACATCAAGGCCTTTAGCCACCGCAGGCTCTAACATGAGACGATTAATCTCATTTCGTACACGTTCTAAAGACAAGCCAGGTACGCGGTGAAAAGCCTTAGGCATAGCCTCTAATAGATCTTTACTCGGCAAGAAATCCAACTTCGCCACAAAACGGCACGCCCTAAATAATCGTAACGCATCTTCTTCAAAACGTTCCTGCGCATTACCAATGGTTCGTAACATTTTATGTTTAATATCACGTCGTCCGCCTACAAGGTCTATAACTTCACCATAACGGTTCATAGCCATGCCGTTGACAGTAAAATCACGACGCAACACATCTTCTTCTAAGGTATCGGCATAAGTAATTTCTTCGGGACGATGGCTATCTGCACCATATCGTTCTGTTCTATATGTAGCGATTTCGTATTGCTTGCCCTCTAATGTAGCTACCACTACACCAAAAGATTTTCCTACGAGGTCTGTCGTTTGAATATCATGACCGCGAAGAACCTCAATCACTGTATCGGGACGTGCAGACGTCACAATATCGAAGTCATGTGGCTTTTGATGCATCAAAATATCGCGCACAGCGCCGCCTATGATATAAGCTTCATGGCCGGCTTCTTCTAATACGGTCAATATTCGATTTGCTTGTTCCATCATACACGCTCCTTTCTGAACTAGTCTAATCTTTATTTTACTACAAATGAAAGCATGAAAAAAGTGCAATCCTTATAAGGATTGCACTCTTTCCGCAATAGCTGTACCTGTCGGTGTTATCGCAAGACCGCCATCACTTGTTTCACGCAATGCTGCCGGCATAGCGCGACCTATATTATTCATCGCTTCGATGACTTCATCTGGTGGAATTTGACTTTCAATATTCATTAACGCCATTTCAGATGCAGTAATAGCATGAACTGCATAGAAGCCATTACGTTTAACACATGGCACCTCTACGAGTCCCGCCACTGGATCACAAGCAAGCCCCAATAGATTTTTCATGCACAATGCAATAGCATGTCCGACTTGACGTGGTGAACCACCCATCATTTCGACGATAGCCCCTGCTGCCATACACGCAGCCGTACCAATTTCCGCTTGGCAACCGCCAACAGCACCAGCAACACAAGCTCGATTTGCCACCACATTGCCAATACCGGACGCAGCTAAGAAGCCTTTTACTACTGTAGCTCTATCTAATTGGTAGTGATCAGCTACTGCTTTCACAGCACCAGGCATAACACCACAAGAGCCCGCCGTAGGACAAGCAACAATGCGGAACATCTTTGCATTTGCCTCATTTACAGCAATAGCATACGTCATTGCCTTATACGCAATATCACTCATAAAACGAGGTGTTTGCCCATTAAGCTGTGCCGCTTGACCACCCGACATACCAGAAGCCGTTTTCTCCGCATAAGCTATACCATCTTGAATGGAGCTTTCAAAAATATCTAAGCGATTCTCTATTTCTCGAACAACCGCTTCTTCATTGCGATCATAATTTTCTAATTCATAGCGCAGTACTACATCGCCAAAGGAAATATTATTTTCCTCCGTTAGGCGAATAATATCTGCAATTGTATCATATGCATAACTCATTATTCGCCCTCCTATAACGCTTCAAAGGTCATCACATCCTGGATGCCTGGAAACTCGCGCATAAACTGAACTGTAATAGGATTTACCACCGTATCTGTAGTAATAACCATAACTGCATCCTTATGCTTGCCCTTACGGAATACGCGCATCGTAGCGATGTTAATATCAGACTCGCTCAAAGCTTGGCTGATAAGAGAAATCGCACCAGGTCTATCCTCATGGAACACTACAAGAGTGAACTCATCTCCTGTAATGGACATATCATTTCCATCTACTTCGGTAATCATAATCTGACCACCGCCGAGAGAGCGACCAATAACAGTCATATGACGATTATGTTCATCATACATATCAAAACGCACCACATTCGGATGCCCTACATCAAGAGGAGACTCAATAAAAGAAAACTCCATCCCCTCTTTTTTCGCTAATTCATGGGCAACTCGGATGTTCGCATCATCCTCTTTATAACCTAATAAGCCGCCAATCAAAGCACGATCCGTACCATGCCCTTTATAAGTTTTTGCAAAAGATCCATATAATGTTAAATCTACCTTTTTAGGAGTAGCACGAAAAATACACCGCGCCATCTTGCCTAGTCGCGCAGCACCCGCTGTATGCGAACTAGACGGACCAATCATAATAGGCCCTATAATATCAAAAATACTGTTCATACATACCTCTATATACACATAAACCATGTGAAAAAATCCTATTTCACCTATAGTATAGCAACCAATATCGAGCCTTGTCTATATGCACATTAGGGGCATATTTGTTTGTCTACAGAGGACTACTATTCTTATGAAAGCTGTTCTAAAACTTTGTATATTGATGGGACGCATCCATATCTACAGTTATAAAAGGGAAAGACTATACTTATGCAGCGACATCTCCCCCTCACCTCACTATTCTGATGAAAGCTATTTTATGAGTTTGTATATTGATGGGACTTATATTTCAGAAACGTTTTACTTATGGGCATAACCTATTGAGGGCCGACTTACGCTGAGTATGGAGGCATGAGATAGGTTATGCCCATTAGTAATCTAGTTGTCGCAATACTGTCAGGCCCCATCAATAAACAAACACTCGATAGATAGCTTTCACAATAATAGTAAAAAAACGCACCTAAGGATAACCCTAGGTGCGTTATTTATAACAACAGTCCTAAATCATAAAAGAGAGGGGACGTAGGACTGTAGTTAACAGATTAATAGATCCTATTAGCCCAAGATAGCTTTCATGTCAGCTTCTGGAGTTGTAATTGGATGTAATTGGAATTTTTCTACCAAAATATTCAATACATTGCTGGAGAAGAATTTAGGCAAGGAAGGTCCGATGTAAATGTTACGGATACCCAATGCCAACAATGTTAACAAGATACATACCGCTTTTTGTTCGTACCAGGACAATACCAATGTCAATGGCAAGTCGTTTACATCACATTCAAATGCACCAGCTAAAGCTACTGCTACTTGAATAGCGGAGTAAGCATCGTTACATTGACCCATATCAAGGATACGAGGGATACCACCGATTTCGCCGATGTTCATGTCGTTGAAACGGAATTTACCACAAGCCAATGTCAATACTACAGTATCATTTGGAGTTTGTTTAACGAATTCAGTGTAGTAGTTACGGCCAACTTTAGCACCATCACAACCACCTACCAAGAAGAAGTGTTTGATTGCGCCAGCTTTCACAGCATCGATTACTTTATCTGCAATACCCAATACTGTGCCATGACCGAAACCAGTAGTTACTTCATGACCACCGTTGATACCAGTGAATTCTTGAGCTTCTTTATAGCCGCCCAATTCGATAGCACGGTTGATAACTGCGGAGAAGTCTTTAGTACCATCTTCTTTTTCTTCGATATGTGCACAGCCATCGAAACCTACCATATCTGTAGTGAAGATATTAGCTTTGTAGTTTTCTTTTGGTGGCATAATGCAGTTTGTAGTGAACAAGAATGCGCCAGGAACATCAACAAATTCTTTTTGTTGGTTTTGCCATGCTGTACCGAAATTACCTTTCAATTGAGGATGTTTCTTCAATTCAGGATAAGCGTGGCAAGGCAACATTTCACCGTGAGTATAGATATTTACACCTTTACCATCAGTTTGTTCCAATAATTGTTTCAAGTCATGAAGGTCATGACCAGTTACAACGATGAAAGGACCTGGTTCTACAGTCAAAGGAACTGTAGTTGGTACAGGTGTACCATATGTTTCAGTATTAGCTTTATCAAGAACAGCCATACATTTCAAGTTGATATGACCGAATTCCATCAAAAGATCAAGCCATTCTTCAGCGCTGTGATCTTTAGCGAATTCTACCATACCTTTAACGAACCAAGCGTCAACATCAGCATCGTGGAAGCCAAGGCGAGCAGCATGCCATGCGTATGCAGCCATACCGCGCATACCTAACAATAATGTGGAACGAAGGGATACGATGTCTTCTTCACCTTTCCACAATTGTTCCCAATCAAAGTTTTGTTGAGCGCTGTCCACTTTTGCATGGTAAGCATTCACTTCGTCAATGAATTCTTGAACGCGGTCTTCAGAGAAGTTTACGTTTGTTACACACATGAACAAACCGCGCATAATATAATCGATACCTTCTTTAGTATGACCCTTTACGTCTAAAGCGCGAGCCAAGCCAACTAAGGCAGCAGTTAATTCGTCTTGTAAGTTAGCAACTGGTGCAGTTTTACCACATACACCTTGTACAGTACAGCCACCTGGTGCTGCAGATTGTTCGCATTGATAACAGAACATACTCATTTAAAATCCTCCTTTGCGAGACTTCCTCGCAGTCAAGCTAGATAATATAAAACCTATACATTACACTGATGTTTTATCAGTTGTCTGATTGATTACATTTGAAAGTATAACGTAAAGATGATACAATTTCTGTAGCTTGAGCAACAAATAAAAACTTTTTCAAAAATTTTCCTGACTTCCCTTATGGAACAGGTAGACCATTTAGTCTTATATTTTTATTATACAATAATCATTTTTAATTGCTATAGACTTTATCACACCGGAGGTGCTTATGAAACAAATACTTTCAAACGATATCATTAATCAATATATGCCCACCCTCGTGAAATGTCCTTTATTCAATACATTAGGAGAGCCAGAGCTGCGTAGCTATTTAAATAATGCCAAAGTTATCATCCACAGTTACCAAAAAAATGATTTTATAGCCCTCGCTGGAGATCCTATGGAGGGTATTGGTGTCATCCTTGAAGGCAGCGCTTTACTGACTCGTGAAAATGTAATGGGGCAACGGGTTATTATGGCAAACTTAGAGCAATCAGATATTTTTGGAGAAGCACTACTATTTAGTAAACAGCCTTTATGGCCTGCTACCATTAAGGCAACAAAAGCAACTAAAATTATGTTTATTCCCCTTGAAACCTTTATTAAAACATTGCCTGATTGTCATCAATGCCAAACTAAAATCCTATCTAATCTATTAGAGGATTTATCTGAAAAAGCAATTCTATTAACCAGAAAAGTCCATTACCTCACATTAAAAGGGATGCGCGAAAAGATTTTTGCGTACTTAACAGATATTTATAAACGTCAGCATTCTAACACAATTCAATTACCCCACAACCGCGAGCAAATGGCTGAGGTTCTCAATGTATCTCGCACAGCCCTTAGCCGTGAACTAGGTCGCCTCCGCGATGAAGGTCTCATTGATATTACAGGGCGCACCGTAACAATTAAAAACATTGAAGACATTGAAGAATTCGGCTTTAACACCTTTTAATACTTAATGGCTATTAAATTTAACAAACTAAAAAGTCTCTCAAGATTATCTTGAGAGACTTTTTTATTACACGACTCATAAAGTATATAACGGTTTTAAGTATATAATAACTATATAATATAATTTTTCAAACTATATAGTGCTTAAAATTGTAAATTAGAACCAATGAGACAAATCAAATTCTTCACCAATGGTTGCTTTCACATGAGCACGACCTAAGTAAAGGCCTAACAATGTTAAGCTAATTTTAGACATTGGCGTGCTATCAAAGACATCAGCTAAGTCCAATAGAACCGGTGAAATATCATCCATGATATCACGCGCCTCTTGGCCCCTGAAAGCAGTAGGTTTGCTCTTCATCAGAGCTAAAAGATCACGTTGAACCATAGCATTAGAAATTCGTGTTTGTCTAAAGAATTGTGGTGCTAAAGACTCATCTACCAAGGCTAATTTATAAAGATTGGAGTTCAAGCTACGCACCACATAACGTGGATCCACACCATGACCATCTGTAGCACGGAAGAGTTCTTCCTTAGAGAAACCACGATAGTTGAATACAAACGGATATGAATTCGACAACACTTGGCATAAAGTGATAGGCTCTTGTTCTTCTTGTGTACAGCGTAAGTAGTCTAGCTGGCGATAGAAGGAATCATTTCGAGGCAAATCAGAGATGAATGGCTCAATATATTTTTCCACATAATGTTGGAAGTGAATCAATCCATAGTTATTAGAGTTTCTAGAATATTGTAACAATAATGTTAAGGCCATAACTTGGAAGTGACCTAAAGTTAAATGAGGTAATACACGTAATGCATCAAAAGCTACGAGGTATGGCGTACTAGATTTAGGAGATTGAACCACATCTAGAAAAGCACCTAACGCAGCGGACTTCATCCACTCTGTATTTGTAGCGGCATATGCCTTTTGCATACTCATCAACGCTTCTTGAATAACAATATTCTCTAGTAATGCATTCACTTCAACAATTTTTGTAATATTGAGAGCCGCTAAAGCATCTCTTGTAATAGATTCTACATAGTGTTGCGTATCACCATGTAACACCCCAAAGGAATGAACAAATGGTGCTATAGCCAACTCAACGCATTTATCCTCATGCGCCGCTTTTGCCCATTGACCATGCGGTTCCTCCTCTTCAGTTAAACTTGTTGCCGCCAATTGTGCTTCAATTTCAGAAGCATCAAACAAACGCGTTTCATCTAATACCGATGGGCCTTCCGCGGTTTGTATTTCGTTCGCACCACCTATCATCTGCGTAGCATCTATGCTACCCGCTTCATAAGCTTCAAAGGCTTCCACAGATTCACCCATAGCAATTGTATCTTCAACAGAGTTTGCGTTATTGAGAAGTTCATCTGTAACAACATCGAGGACAATAGTTTTATCCACCAACGGAGTAACACCTTGATTAGCTTGATTAGCTTGCTTAAGATCTGATACGGCTGTCATCACAATGGTTTCATCCCCTATTGGTGTGCCATTATCCGAACCTATTGGTGTTCCATTATCCGAACCTATTGGTGTTCCATTATCCGAACCTAATGCTAACGCATATTCTCCCTCTGAAACATGACTTGAATTAGACTTTAGAGTACTTCTTCTATTATAAGAGGTATCTATAGGATCAACCAGAGATTCAGCCGGTTCTCGCTCTTCACCGACCACCGTTTCAACTGTATCCGGAATTGATGCAGTATATACATTAGTCCCACTCGTATGTGTGATTGTTACATTGCCCTCTTGCGACTCCGTTGCAAATATAACATCATGATGCTCTTTAAGATTATTTTTATTACTTATGTTTTTATAGGATTTTTCTTTTGCCTTACTTTCACCATCACCACCGCTAAAAACAGCATAGCAAACAGCAAAGAATCCCAATGCCACGACGGCTAATACAAAATACGGTATTAGGTTTGACATACTATCCCCCTACATCAATGCTTCATTATATGCAGCACGCTCACCGCCAATGCTCTTCGGACGAACACGACAAGCGGTCACATGTGCTTTCCCAATTTCTTTCACACAAAGACGTACAGGCACTGCAACGTGTTTCATGTGCATACCAATGAAAGTATCTCCAATATCGATGCCTACATCAGCTTGAATAAATTCAACCATCACAGGATCATCAAAATGTTCGTACGCCATCACAGCCAGGGCACCACCCGCATGACGTTGAGGAACAACATTAACTTCCTCCTCCCATGTCATAGCGCTACGTTCCATAACAAGTGCACGATTAATATGTTCACAACATTGAATCGCCAAGTTAAGTCCTTTAGCCTTAACAGCATTGTATATTTCATCAAATACGACCTGAGCCACATCAAGGTGAGAGTCAGTGCCGATTTTTTTACCTACAATTTCGCTAGTGGAACAGCCAACAACGAATAATTGACCTTCGCGAACCTTTGCTAAATCAAGTAATTCAGCCATCGCGTTGCGAGTTGACTGACGAATAGTTTCTACAGAAGTCATGTTATCGCCTCACTCAAATTGAATGTATAAAATCTATATGTATATTATCATAAAACCGACAGAATCGGTAGACTAAACTCTACACGTAACGGATGAACATTTTATGATTATGGCTTAACAACAAAAAGAGGCTTGCTTTAGCAAGCCTCTTTCAATCACTCAATGGTGATATTAGATTTTTCTGTAAGGTTTTTGGCCTAATTCGTAGAAGTTATTACCTTCAGTATCGCCAACTACGATGCAAGGGAAATCTTCAACAGTCAATTCAGCCAAAGCTTCTGGTCCAAGTTCACCATAAGCAAGTACTTCATATTTTTTGATGGATTTTGCAATCAATGCTGCCGCGCCACCAACTGCTGCGAAGTATGTGCAACCATTTTTCTTCATGGATTCAACTACTTCTGGTTTACGGGAACCTTTACCAATCATGCCTTTGATACCTTGATCAAGCATTGTTGGTGTATAAGCATCCATACGACCGGAAGTTGTAGGACCAGCGGAACCAATTGGATCACCAGGTTTTGCAGGTGTTGGTCCAAGATAATAAACAAACTTATTTGTCCAGTCGATTGGCAATTTTTCACCACGCGCTAAAGCTTCAGTCATAACTTTATGAGCAGCGTCACGAGCGGAGTAAATTTTACCAGTAATAAGAACACTATCACCAACTTTTAATTTGCGGGAAAACTCTTCATTATATTCTTCAGTATTAATGCGAATTGATTCAGCCATTGTATTTACCTCCTATCGATTAAAGTACTACGTGAGCATGACGAGCAGCATGGCACATAATAGTAACTGCAACAGGAAGACCTGCGATGTGAGTTGCACCCCATTCGATGTTTACACCGATACAAGTTGTAGTGCCACCCAATTGTGGTCCAATACCAGTTTTGTTAACCATTTCCATGATTTCTTCTTCTAATTTTGCATAGTCTGCATCTTTATGAGGTACACTAATGTCACGAAGCAACGCTTTTTTGGACATAACAGCTGCTTGGTCCATAGTACCGCCAATACCAATGCCGAGTACGATTGGAGGGCATGGGTTAGGGCCTGCATGTTTTACGATTTCAAGGACTGCATTTTTAACGCCTTCCACACCATCAGCAGGTACGAGCATAGCTACATCGGATTTATTTTCAGAACCGAAACCTTTTAATTCTACTTGAATATCTACTTTATCGCCAGGAACGATTTCAGTGTAGATGATTGCAGGTGTGTTATTTTGTGTATTTTTACGGTTGAACAATGGTTCAGCTACAACGGATTTACGAAGATAACCTTCAACATAACCAGCTGCAACACCAGCATTGATAGCTTCTGTAAGATCACCACCAACGAAATGAACATCTTGACCAACTTTTAAGAATACCATAGTCATACCAGTATCTTGGCAGTATGGACGATCTTCAGCATCGGCAATTTCTGCATTTTTAATAATTTGATCAAGAACGATACGACCTACCGAAGACTCTTCTGTTTCACGGCCTTTTTTCAAACCTTCATAGATGTCTTTTGGCAAGTGGTAAGCTGCGTCCATACACATTTGACGGACTGTTTTTGTGATTTCAGATACTTGAATCTCGCGCAAGATAATCCCTCCTCAGGAAAATAGTTGAATATTAATTCTAATACCGATGAGATAAAATAAAATTCTCAAACATATGAAAGAATATCTATCTCAAACCGATGAGATTAACTCTATACATAAATCGTAGCACACAATATAAGGGGATTCAACGTCTCACCTATACAGTTTTCTCAATGCTTTTCCAGTTTTTGAGAATTGTTTTCATGAATATTTTTGTATATATTTCGGTTTTTCAATAGCCTACATAGACTTTATTCTCCAGTCACTAAAAAAGCCCCATTCTGTGATAAAAGTCATAGTCTATCACATATCAATAAGATTTTAATATCTTATATTTTTACCTACTTTCTTATATATAAATTTGGTTTAAAATGAACCACAAACATAGACTATATCTAATAAGATAAATACACTTTCATCTTAACTGATACTACTTTTCAACTAAATCTTTTAAACTTTTCTATAATGCATATGTATACCGATTATCTTCAATATACTTATATTGCTAACTCCCATTCATTTAGAGCCATACAATCACCTTAGAACGCAGTAAATATCTATAGTTAATAAGCTCTATAGATTTTATTAATTTTAATGACTCTCTCATCAAAATTATTGATAACTAATTTTATTTATAAAGTTATGTCTTTTAGTCATAATTGACAATATCTATTTTATAGTGTTCTAAAAAAAATGCTTGCTTTTATAATTAAACTAACATATAATAACAATCGTACCATTCCTCGATAGCTCAGTCGGTAGAGCAATCGGCTGTTAACCGATCGGTCGTAGGTTCGAGTCCTACTCGAGGAGCCATTTTGGCCCGTTGGTCAAGCGGTTAAGACACCGCCCTTTCACGGCGGTATCCCGGGTTCGATTCCCGGACGGGTCACCACCATGGACGATTAGCTCAGCTGGGAGAGCGCCTGCCTTACAAGCAGGATGTCGGCAGTTCGATCCTGTCATCGTCCACCAGACTAAAGAAGCAAGCTGTTAAGCTTGCTTCTTTTTTTTATATATATGATATAATAATATAAATTGTATAATTTGTAATTTTAAAAGAGTTTTATTAAGAGGAGGAATTATGTTACATAACTTCGGACTCTATAAACGTCCACTACTTACAGTACTTGCTGTACTACTCACAACTGCATTTACAACAGCTAGTGCTACTATGATCGATTTGAGTCAATTAACACCAAATACAACGCAACCTGTGGCTCTTAGCACTATACAAAGTAACACAAGCAATGAGGCTTCTACATTGCCCCCTAAAACAAATATGGAGCCTGTCATAAAAGTAGCTGCAACACCAACAACTACACCAATTTCTGGAGCTTCAGAAAAAGCAACTATTAATGCTACTAGTACAAGTCATGATGGTCACTTGGAAAACTTTCCAAGCCGCAAAGTAACTATTGTTGTACCAGCAAATTTGCGCAATGAAAACACAGCTCAATTTGGTCACTACATGACAGATCGCTTATCAAATACACTTAAATATCCTTACTATGATACAACCATTGTAAGTACTAACACACCAACTGCAGAAATTAAAGCCGCTAATCTTGCTCAAATTGCAGAGGCCCAAAATTCTGAAATTGTTATTATGCCTGTGCCATTACAAGATGTATATGTACAAGTTAATACTATTAACAGCCCAGATCCATACAATAAGGATAATCATGAAATTTATATCGCTGCAAAGGTTAATGCCCTTTTATACTATTATGATGTAAACGATAAGGTAATCCATACTGTTCGTACGGGCTTCAACCAAACTGATGACTCTTTAACTATGCCAACACATAAATCAGTTTGGAACAAAGTTATGACTATATTACTTGATAAATTACCATACAAACGAATTCCAACAGACCGTGACCGTTACCAAGCACCTGGTATTAATTCTGAGACACCTGTTGTATTAGATTTTCAAGTAGAACAACCTAAGAATACTGCATACTCCTTAAAAGGTGTGAGCGTCTTGTAGATAAATTTATAAAAAAAGGCTAGCCAGATGGCTAGCCTTTTTCTTATAACATTTTTGTAACATGCAAGCGCAGTAAAGCACGTTGCAATGCTGCTTCCGCTCTTTCTACATCAATATCAGGTGTAGGATTTGATAACCGACCTTCTGCACGCTCTTTAGCTTGACGAGCACGTTCCACATCAATGGATGTTGGATCTTGACAGTCAGGGGTTACAATACTCACCTTATTATGTTCAATTTCACAGAAGCCACCAAATACAGCATATTCACGAGATGTTCCATCTGGTTGATCAATGCGTAAAGGTGCTAAGTCTAATGCAATAATCATAGGCGCATGATTTGGCAAAATACCAAAAGCACCATCGATAGCTTTACCTACAAAGAATGTAGATTGACCTTCGAATACAATCGCATCAGGTGTAATTATCTGTAGGGTCATAGGTTCCGCCATGGATTATTCCCCCTTCTCTTGCATTTCCTTTGCTTTTTGAACGGCTTCATCTATGGTACCAACCATGTAGAATGCACCTTCTGGCAATTCATCATGTTTACCATCCAAGATTTCTCTGAAGCCTCTCAATGTTTCGGACAATGGCACATATTTACCAGGAGAACCAGTAAATACTTCTGCTACGAAGAATGGTTGACTCAAGAAACGTTGAATCTTACGAGCGCGAGATACAGTGAGTTTATCTTCGTCAGACAATTCTTCCATACCAAGAATTGCGATAATATCTTGAAGATCGCGATATTTTTGCAATACTTCTTGTACGCCACGAGCTACTGCGTAGTGCTCTTCACCAAGTACATGTGGATCCAAAATACGGCTTGTGGAATCCAAAGGATCCACCGCTGGATAGATACCAAGTTCCGCAATGGAACGAGACAATACTGTTGTCGCATCCAAGTGAGCGAATGTCGCTGCTGGAGCAGGGTCAGTCAAGTCATCGGCAGGTACATATACAGCTTGTACAGAGGTAATGGAGCCTTCTTTTGTAGATGTAATACGTTCTTGCAATGCCCCTACGTCATTAGCCAATGTAGGTTGATAACCTACGGCAGATGGCATACGACCTAAGAGGGCGGATACTTCGGAACCCGCTTGAATAAAGCGGAATATGTTATCAATGAACAAGAGCACGTCTTGTTTTTTCACATCACGGAAGTATTCAGCCATTGTAAGTCCAGTAAGACCTACGCGCATACGAGCCCCTGGTGGCTCATTCATTTGGCCGTATACGAGAGCTGTTTTGTTGATAACGCCAGACTCTTTCATTTCGTTCCACAAGTCATTACCTTCACGAGTACGTTCACCTACGCCGGAGAATACGGAGTAACCGCCGTGCTCTGTAGCAACATTGTGAATCAATTCCATAATCAATACGGTTTTACCTACACCGGCACCACCGAAGAGACCAATTTTACCACCTTTTACGTATGGAGCGATAAGGTCAACGACCTTAATACCTGTTTCCAAAATTTGTGTATCCGGAGAAAGGTCATCAAATTTAGGTGCTGGACGATGAATAGGCCACTTTTCATCAGCCACCACAGGTGCTGGATCATGGTCTACAGTTTCACCAAGTACGTTAAAGATGCGACCCAATACACCTTCCCCTACAGGAACGGAAATTGGAGCACCAGTATCTTCCGCTTCCATATTACGTGTCATACCGTCAGTAGAACTCATGGCAACGCAACGAACTGTATCGTCGCCTAAGTGTTGCATAACCTCTACTACGATTTTTTGTCTATCGTGTGCCTTGTGGTCATGGTAGATGTGGATGGCGTTGTAGATAGCTGGTAAATGACCAGCATCAAAGCGCACGTCTACAACTGGGCCGATGACCTGCACAACTTTACCAATATTATTACTCATCGACAGATGTCTCCTTATCTATTGCAAGGCATTAGCGCCACCAACGATTTCAGAAATTTCGTTTGTAATGCTAGATTGACGCAACTTGTTATATTCAAGGCCTAAGGACTCAATGAGTTCCCCTGCATTATCTGTAGCCGATGTCATGGCCGTCATACGAGCACCCAATTCACTAGCTGCAGATTGCAACAATCCATTATAAACTGTAATTTCTAAGTATTTTGGCAGCAACGCCTCCAAGACGGATACAGCGGACGGCATAAAATCATACTCTTCGCCTTTTACCTCATCTTGTGGTTGCTCTATTGGCAACAAGCGCTCAGCCTGTGCAATTTGCGTCATAGAATTTACAAAACGTGTATAGATCATGATGACTTCGTCTACTTCATGACGTTCATATAGTGAAAGTGCTTCATGCATGATGGCACGCGCATGTTCATAGGACGGTTTATCAGAAAAGCCCGCATAGGACTTATCGATGCGAATACCTCTAGATTTCATGCTATCTCTAGGCTTTCTGCCTGCCGTGATAACACGGTATGTATCAGGAGATTTACCATGTAATTGTTCCATAGCAAATTTCAACACATTAGACGAAAATGCCCCTGCAAGACCTTTATCTGCACCTACTACAATATAGCAAGTGCGCTCTACAGGTCGCACATCTAAGAGAGGACTTTCAAAGCCTTCTAAATCACTATTAGACATATGACGCAAGATTTGCCCTATCTTTTCTGCGTAAGGACGAGTAGCTTCCGCTTTTGTTTGTGCCCTACGAAGACGAGCAGAAGCTACCATCTTCATCGCTTTTGTAATTTGTTGCGTATTGGTAACACTTTTTATGCGTTTTCGCAAATCTTGTGCACTAGCCATACATTACGCCTCCTTACGAGACACTAATGTATGTGTAGAGCCAAATGCTTCAACACATTCTGGGATTGCTTGCTTCAATAGATTTTCAGTTTCTTCGTCAATTTTCTTAGACGTTTCAATGTTAGTGATGATTTCAGGGTAATTTGCTTTTACATAACGTAAAAGTTCAGCTTCAAAGGACAATACATCTGCCACTTGAATATCTGCTAAGTACCCTTTAGTACCAGCGTAAAGGTTGATAACCATTTCCGCTACACTCATAGGCTCATATTGACCTTGTTTTAACATTTCAGTTAAGCGTTCACCACGATCAAGTTGAGCGCGTGTAGCCGCATCAAGGTCGGAACCAAACTGAGCGAAAGCAGCCAACTCACGATATTGAGCAAGGTCCAAACGCAATTGGCCCGCCACTTGCTTCATCGCTTTAGTTTGTGCGCTACCACCTACACGGGATACGGACAAACCTACGTCAACAGCTGGACGAATACCAGAATAGAACATATCTGTTCCCAAGAAAATTTGACCATCAGTAATGGAAATTACGTTTGTTGGAATGTATGCAGATACGTCACCTGCTTGTGTTTCAATGATTGGCAACGCTGTAATAGAACCTCCACCAAGTTCAGATGAAAGTTTCGCAGCCCGCTCTAATAGACGACTGTGTAAGTAGAATACGTCACCTGGATATGCTTCACGCCCTGGTGGACGGCGCAATAATAGGGACATAGCACGATATGCAGCCGCTTGTTTTGTTAAGTCATCATATACGCATAATACGTGTTTACCTTGGTACATAAAGTATTCACCCATGGCAACACCAGCATATGGTGCAATGTATTGAAGAGGTGCACCTGTGGAAGCACTCGCAGAAACTACGATTGTATATTCCATAGCGCCTGCTTCTTCAAGCTTTTGCACTACGCGAGCAACCGTAGATTCTTTTTGACCAATAGCTACATAAATACAAATAACATCTTTGCCTTTTTGGTTCAAAATAGTATCTAAGGCAATCGCAGTTTTACCTGTACCACGGTCACCGATGATAAGCTCACGTTGACCACGGCCGATTGGTACCATCGCATCAATCGCTTTAAGACCTGTTTGCAATGGTTCATTTACGGATTGACGATCCGCAATACCAGGTGCTGGATGTTCGATAGGACGACGTTCTGTAGCTTGAATAGCACCCTTGCCATCAAGAGGTTGACCAAGAGGATTTACTACACGACCAATCAAGGCATCTCCAGCAGGAACGTCCATAATTTTGCCAGTACGACGCACTTGGTCTCCTTCTTTAATCAAGAAGTCATCACCTAATAGTACGGCACCAACATTATCTAATTCTAAGTTCAAAACCAAGCCATATACGCCGTGTGGTAATTCTAGCAACTCACCGGCCATGGCTCTTTCAAGACCATAAATATGGGCGATGCCATCCCCTACGTCGAGAACAGTACCCACGTCATCGACATTGAGGTCAACATCATAGTCCTGAATCTGCTGTTTGATTATAGCAGTGATTTCTTCAGGCTTCATTTTCATATATACCCATTCACCCCTATCTAATAGAGTTCGTTCTTAATAAAGATTTTTCTAATTCCTCTAAACGACGAGATACAGAGCCATCAATGCGTTTATCCCCTACTTGGATAATAATACCACCCATAATAGATAGATCTTGACGCACAGATAAAATAACATCTTTCCCTGTTACTTCTCGTAATTTAGCTTGTACAGATGCTTCTACATCAGCTGTGATTGGTTCTGCTACAGTTACAGTAGCTTCCAAAATACCACGAGCCTCTCGTGATTTTTGAATAAACGCTGCAATGGCCTGTGCAATATAACGATGGCGCCCGCGTTTAATCATCACATAGATAAAGTGTAAAGCAACTTTGTCGATACTAGATTCAAAGATGGAACCAACTAACTTAATCTTTGCATCTTCTGTAACGATTGGATTTTCAAGGAATAAACGAAGTTCAGGCTGTTCCGCCATAACGGACGCTACATAACCTAATTGCTCCTCCATGAGTTCCAAAATATTTTGTTCTTGAGCTAATTCAAACATAGCCGAACCATATTTATCTGCTACAATTTCTATGCTCATCGTATCACAACCCTATCGTTTTACTATCAAGTTGACGAATAGCGTCTTCGATCAATTTTGTATTAGTTTCGCTGTTCATATCTTTAGCAACAACTTTACCAGCCATAGCTACAGATAAAGATACCACTTCGTTACGCAAGCTGTTCATAGCACGATCGCGTTCGATGGCAATATCTTGACGAGCACGATTTTTTTCTTGTTCAATTTGCTCGCGAGCTGTTGCCAATTGTTCTCGTGTAGTATTTTCTGCTTCTTGAATTGCTTTTTCAACAATTTGTTGTGCTTCTACACGAGCATTAGAAATTTGAGCTGCATAATCAGCTTTAAACTTTTCTGTCTCTGCACGGGCTTGTTCAGCAGCTTCTAAATCTTTAGCAATTCGTTCTTTACGTTCTGTCATCATAGCCAATAATGGTTTATATGCAAAACGCGCCAATAGCCAAACTAATATAAAAAAGTTCAACATTTGAGCAAGAATCGTTCCAAGGCTTAAGTCAACCAAGGTTATTCCTCCTCGTTATTATCTGAATAACAAAATAAACGCAACTACTACACCGATGATAGGCATCGCTTCGATTAAACCAATCGCAACGAACATAGTAGACATCAATTGACCACGCAATTCAGGTTGGCGTGTAATACCTTCGATTACTTTACTAGATACAAGACCGTCACCGATACCTGCACCAATGGCACCACAACCTACTGCGATCGCTGCTGCTAATGCGAATAAACCTTGAGCTTCCATAATATATCCTCCATATATAATAATTAATGTTCCTCACTAAGAGCCATCCCTAAATAGGATGCTGTAAGAACGGTAAAAATAAAGGCTTGAATAATGCCGATAAACAAACTAAAAGCAATCCACACCCATGGTACAGGTACAAACCAAGGCAACTTGTATAATACTTCTAACAAAATTTCACCAGCTACGATATTGCCGAATAGACGGAAAGCAAGCGTAACAGGTCTAGCGATCTCTTCAAAGATATTAAGTACTAGCAAAGCCTTATAAGGTCGTACAAAATGCTTAAAGTAAGATAAGCCTTTAACTTTAATACCCATAACCCATACTACTAATGTACTACATAAAGCCAATGCAACTGTAGTATTGATATCAGATGTTGGTGATGTTAACGCCTTAAGTGTAGGCATTAAGCCTAATTCATTTCCTACAAAAATAAATAAGAAAAACGTAAATAACAAGGAACTCACCATCGGCCAATGACGACCCAAGTTCGGAGCTAATTGCCCCTCTAAGCCTTCTAATATAGATTCCACTATATTTTGCAAGCCTACAGGCACCAATTTACGTCCTCGGGTGGCTAGTATTGTTATTAATATTACAATAGCCATAGTAACCCATGTAGCAATCAAGGTATCTATATTAAATGTCAACCCCAACCACTGCACGACCTCATGGTGTCCCGCATGTAATACCACGTTCTCAACCCCTTTCATAGATATAATAAAACCTAATATATTTACAATTAATATAAATATAACATATATGTATCATCATACATCGTTATAGATATATAATCAACACTTGAAGGGTAAGCAATTCCAATTAATCATAAATATAATGTATACAATGCATAATTGGAATACCTTTGTTGTTCCTATTTTAGGTCATTTTAGAACTAAAACTGGCAACTGAGCCACCAGTACACAGCATATAATGCAGGCTGAATAAGCGCGATACCTATAAACATGCTAACAGCCTCTACACCGGGAATTTTCAGACCTAAGACCACTAGAGAGCCTACTAACATAAGGCGCCAAATCATCTGTCTACGAGATTTACGTACGGCTTTATAAGGATCTCCTGACACAATAGATTGTCCATGCAAAGCTAGGCTAAGTAAGTAGAGAACCATTATAAAGATGCCCCAAAGCCATCCCCATAGATACTGTTCTAAGCCACATAAAACTTGTATTATACTGCCCAAAAAAGCAATAAAAAAACAAGTCAGCAGCACTCGCACTATGAATTTTATATATTGATTCATACATACCTCACTACTTAACTTGTTTATATAACATATAAAACCCTGTTATTGCTCCTATTAGGCCAAATATGACCATGCAGAGTGGTTCCGTTTGAAGCCAAGTATCCAATTTATAACCTAGCCAAATAAAACCTCCTATACAGGAGACCAGTGTGACCCCCGCTGATGTTGCCATGGCGAGGGCTTTCACAAGATCCTTATCCATATTATTTACCAAAACGTTCAGGACGATGCGCATCACCTAAGAATTCATGTCGCAACGCTTGAATGATGCGTTCAGAGGCTTTTCCGTCACCATAGGGGTTAACAGAATTAGACATTAACTTATACGCTTCAGCATTGCTCAATAATTCATAAGCGGCTTTATGTACCGCATCTTTATCAGTACCTACAAGGCGAACAGTGCCTGCTTCTACCGCTTCAGGACGTTCTGTCGTATCACGTAATACGAGAACTGGCTTACCAAGAGCTGGGGCTTCTTCTTGAATCCCACCTGAATCAGTCAAAATCAAGTAAGATTTAGCCATCAAGTTTGCAAATGGTTCATAGTCAAGAGGGTCAATTAATGTAACACGCTCCACAGAACCAAGTTCCTCTTGTACAACTTGGCGAACTTTAGGATTTTTATGTACAGGGAAAACAACTTGAATATCTTCAAATTCATTGATTAAATCTCGAATGGCTTGATATACATGGCGCATAGGTTCACCTAAGTTTTCTCGGCGATGTGTGGTAACAAGAACCGTACGTTTTTTAGGATCAAGAGCATTAATAGCTGCATCATCGAATACATAGCTGTCTTGTACCGTCGTATCAAGAGCATCGATAACAGTATTCCCCGTTACATAAAGATGTTCTGTATTAATATTTTCTTTTTTTAAATTGCTTTCAGAACTAGAAGTAGGCGCAAAGTGATACGTCGCAATAGACCCCGTCAATTTGCGATTCATCTCTTCAGGGAACGGAGAGTAAATATCACCTGTCCGTAATCCTGCTTCCACGTGACCTACAGGAATTTCTTGGTAGAAAGAAGCCAAGGCACCAGCAAAGGTAGTTGTAGTATCACCATGAACGAGTACCACATCAGGTTTTGCTTCTTCTAATACATCTTTAAGGCCCATCAAAGCACGATTAGTTACATCATATAGTGTTTGACCTTGGCTCATAATATTTAAATCATAGTCTGGGGTAATATTAAACAAGTTTAGTACTTGATCAAGCATATCTCGATGCTGTGCCGTAACGGTGACGATAGGTTCCATATCTGGTGCTGCTTGTAATGCTTTTACAAGAGGAGCCATCTTGATAGCCTCAGGTCTTGTACCAAAGATTGTCATAACTTTTAACATAGTTGCCTCCAACGTAGTAGGATAGAAAAAATGGGGCGCCAAGCGCCCCACAGATGGTTATTCCTTATGAGAATCATCAGTATTCTCCAAGGCTTTAGCCAATTCATCGCGATCAAAGGATATGGTATCATCCGAGTCGCTACGTTCAATTGTAGGACGTGGTAACGGATGCCCTGCCGCATCACTATGCATGATAACGCCAAGACGTCGTGCAATATAAATACTACACAAGAAAATTACTAATACCAAGGTCGCGCCGACCCAAGCATTAACCTCTGCAACGATAACAGATACACCGCCGAAAAGAGCTGTTACTGCATACATCAACAATACAGCTTGCTTTTGTGTTAATCCTTGTGCCAATAAACGATGGTGAACATGACCTTTATCGGGTTTAAAGATGGGACGTCCACTGATTTTACGGCGCACAATGGCAAATAAGGTGTCCAAAATAGGCAAGCCTAACACAATGGCAGGTACCACTAGAGCAATCATAGCAGCTGTCTTCACAGCGCCCATAACGGAAATAGCCGCTAATGTATAGCCTAATAACATGGATCCCGTATCACCCATGAATATTTTTGCAGGATTGAAATTATACCGCAAGAAACCTACAGTCGCACCTGCTAAGGCAAGAGAGATACAAGCAAGATCAGTTTGACCTAGTTGCAATGTCATTGCACAAACAGCGATACATGCGATAAAAGAAATACCTGCAGCCAAGCCATCAAGGCCATCGATAAGGTTTACAATATTTGTAAAACCAACTATCCAGAAAATAGTCAATGGGATAGCCCAATACTTGAGATATACTACACCACCCCAAGGAAGGTTGATGAAATCTACTCGAATATCATAAGCCACTAGGATAGCGGCGGCTATAATTTGGCCCATTAACTTAGTTTTTGGCTCAATTTGTTTAATGTCGTCCCAAATACCAACTAGCACCAAAATGACTGTACCAAGGACAAACCCAAACAATTTATGATCATGCGGAATGGAATCGTTAAAAAGAACCGATCCCACATAACCGAGAAAGATTGCTAATCCACCAAGTCGTGGAATCGCACCATGATGCACCTTTCGAGCATCAGGCTTATCTATTGCCCCAACAGCAACGGCAAAGCGTTTTACCAATGGGGTAAGTGCAAAGGTTATGATGAGCGCTACTGCAAAGGCCCACACATAATCGAGCACATATTCACTCATAAGACACCTCCAACAAGTAGGTTGTAAAAACGGATTAGTTCGTTAAGCTACGAATAGGAGCAGGAATTCTGCCACCGCGGGCAATGAACTCGGCTGCACTATATGGACTCACTTCGATAATAGGAGCATAACCTAATAATCCACCAAATTCAACAACCTCTCCAACAGTCTTACCAGGTACAGGAATTACACGAACCGCAGTTGTCTTATTATTAATCATACCAATTGCTGATTCATCTGCAATGATAGCAGAAATGGTATCAGCAGTAGTGTCTCCAGGAATAGCAATCATATCAAGCCCTACAGAACAAACACATGTCATGGCCTCTAATTTATCAAGTGTCAAACTGCCACAGGATACAGCATCAATCATGCCTGCATCTTCCGAGACAGGAATGAATGCACCACTAAGACCACCTACGTGAGAGGAAGCCATAAGACCACCTTTTTTCACCGCATCATTAAGTAATGCTAGTGCTGCTGTAGTGCCATGACAACCACAAGAGGACAAGCCCATTTCTTCAAGAACATGAGCTACAGAGTCACCTACAGCTGGCGTTGGCGCCAAAGATAAATCAATAATACCAAATGGTTTACCTAGGCGGCGAGATGCCTCTTGCGCTACCAATTGACCTACGCGCGTGATTTTAAAAGCAGTACGTTTAATCGTTTCTGCTACAACGTCAAAGGATTGACCTCGAACGGATTCAAGCGCATGTTTTACAACGCCCGGGCCAGATACACCTACAGAAATAGCACTATCCCCTTCTGTTACCCCGAAGAAAGCACCCGCCATAAATGGATTATCCTCTACAGGATTACAGAATATTACGAGCTTAGCACAACCAAGAGCATCATTATCCTTTGTAAGCTCTGCAGTTTTCTTAACGATGATTCCCATGTCTCGCACTGCGTCCATGTTAATACCAGTTTTAGTAGAGCCCACAGCAACAGAGCTACAAACGATATCCGTAGTTGCCAGCGCTTCAGGAATAGAGTCAATCAAAATGCGGTCAGCTCGAGTGGCGCCCTTTGTTACAAGCGCAGAAAAGCCGCCAATAAAATTAACACCTACAGTTTTTGCAGCACGATCCATAGCTTCCGCCACAGGAACATAAGATGTTAAATCACTACCCCCTGCAACTAGAGAAATGGGTGTTACAGAAATACGCTTATTGATAATAGGGATGCCGAATTCTCGCTCAATATCTTCCCCTGTAGATACAAGATGTTCTGCCTCTTTTGTAATACGGTCATAAATACGGTCACACAGCTCTTTACCAGAACTAGATGCACATTCTAGCAAGCTAATCCCCATCGTAATAGTACGCACATCAAGCTTGTTATCGTGAATCATCTGATTCGTTTCTAAAATATTGTCGATAGATAACATAAGTGCCTCCTATCCTACGCGGTGCATACTTAAGAAAATATCAGCATGTTGTGCACGGATTTCAACACCTAGTTCTTTACCTTGATTCGTCAAAGCCTCTTGGATAGCTGTAAGATTTTTCATATCTTCAGACTTAGTTTCACACATCATAATCATATTGAAAACGCCATCAAGGATGGTCTGATTTATCGACATAATATTTACACCGTAGTTAGCGAGTACGGTACTAACCCCAGCAATGATACCAACGCGGTCTACGCCGACAACGGTAACAACTAATTTCATAACATCACCTTCTCTAAGCACTACAAGCTATATAGCCAGTATAGGGCATTCAATAAACTATATTAATATATTATAACACATTTATTATTTTTCATGAGTGAAATCTTTATGAGTTTTCTAGTGAAAACAACATGTTACACTTCGTCAGACAAAGCACTTGTTACAATCTCTTCACCAGCAGTTAACAATGCGATAAGACCTTTATCCCCTTTATAGCTTTCACCATAAATTTTATATAAATCTTCAGTGCCAGATGGGCGTGCTACAAACCATCCTGTTTCCGTTTCCACACGAACACCATCGATAGGCATATCTTTATACAGAGAAGTAGTGCGAACATTAGTAATCGCATCACCATCTACTTCGGTAGCCGTAATGGAGCTTGCATTTAATTGTTTCAACTTAACCTTGGCCTCCTTTGTACAAGGCGCATCAATACGACCAAAACGAGGATCACCACACCCTACAACAAGATTATTATAGAGTCGGTCAACAGTAGCCCCCATAACGGCATACATTTCCATCGCAAGGAGAGCCATTACCATGCCATCTTTATCAGTAGTCCATACGGTACCGTCTTTTTTAAGGAACGATGCACCAGCAGATTCTTCACCGCCAATACCAATCTCACCATCGAATAATAGGGAACTAAAATATTTAAAACCTACTGGAACCTCATAAACAGGAACCTCTTTACTAGCAGCCCATTTATCAATCATAGTGGTACAAACAACGGTTTTACCGACCCCTTTATTTGTCCAACCACGAGTCGTAAACAAATAATCCGCCGCAGTCACAAGAAATGCGTTTGGAGAAGCTAGCCCATGCGGACTAACGATACCATAGCGATCATAATCAGGGTCATTCCCAACAGCGAGATCATAATTACCAATTTGTTTAATTACGTCAGCCATGGCATATTCAGATGAGCAATCCATACGTACCTTACCATCATGGTCATAGGTCATAAAGCTAAAGGTTGGATCATACTCATCATTAATAATATCTAGGTTTAGATTATACCGCTCTTTAATAGCACGCCAATAACCTAGTCCACTACCGCCGAGGGCATTAACGAGGACCTTAGGTTTTGCACTTTGGATTGCCTCCATATTAATGATAGAAGATAGTTCTTCTACATATAGACCTTTATAGTCATATGGAACCTGTTGGTCGGGTTCAATATTGTCGATACTAATACGTTTAAATCCTTCTAATTCACAATATGCGTGAACATATTCATTGGCACGTGTTTCAATCCATTTAGTAATCAACGTATCCGCTGGACCACCATTGGTAGCGTTATACTTAATGCCACCATTATCTGGAGGATTATGAGACGGCGTAATCACGATACCATCCGCCTTATCATCGTGGCTTTCATTATAACGAATAATAGCACGAGATATAGATGGTGTTGGCACGAAATCCATATCGGAATCAACCATTGCCGTTACACCATTGCCAGCAAGGACCTCTAGAACCGTCACAAGGGCTGGCTGAGATAAAGCATGTGTATCTTGACCGACAAAAATCGGACCTGTAGCGCCGAATTGACCACGGCCATCACAAATAGCCTGTGTAATAGCGGCCACATGTAAATCTGTAAACGTACTATTTAAAGATGTACCGCGATGGCCAGATGTGCCAAAGGATACGAGTTGTGTCGGATCTGTAATATCCGGAGTATTATCAAAATATGCATCCACAAGGGTTTGCACATCGATAATATCTTGTTCTTGTACAGGCGTACCTGCTAATTTGTGAGTCATAGAAACCTCTAATCTTATCTTGAGGGCAAGCCCTCTCATTTTACAACCTTGATATTCAATCAATCACATTAAATTATTTTCAAAATGTATGTATCATTCATAAAATATTATATTTACGCATAATTAATATAAGATGACAACAGCCAGAGATTTATCATAATTCTTTATTTTAATTTGTTACAACTATTTTCATCTATTACAACATTATTGTTCGCTTCGGTAGTTATATCTTGTGATTTTAGCTGTTTAGATATTTCCGCAGGAACAATAGGTTGAGTAAAACCTTGACCGATAACCTCTTGGGCATCAGTAATCAAGATAAACACATTTGGGTCCGCTTCTTGAATAACCTCTTTCAATTTATTTACCTGCAGCAAGTTGACTGCAACCATCACAATTTGCTTAGGTGTCCGTGTATAGGCACCAATACCATTAATAATAGTGGCACCACGACCAACCTTATTGATAATACACTCACATACTTCATCGGTGCGATAGGTAATGATAAAAGCAACTTTACGTTGATTAAACCCGATTACCACCTTATTTGTAATAATAGTATACACATACACACTGATAAGAGTTACAGCTACCGCTTCAAGTCCAACAACGCCGACAGCAACTAAGAGGATGGCACAGTTGATAGCGCTATTAATGGACCCCATTTGAAGGCCATAATATTTGCGAACGATAAGTGCAATTGGATCAAGTCCCCCTGTATTACCACCTACACGGTAGACGATACCAAGCCCTAGTCCAGTTGTGATACCTGCCATCATAGAACTGAGTAGTGGATCCTTAATGATCATGTCATATTGCAAGAAACTAAACAGATCAATCATCCACGATAACATGAGCGTACCATACAAGGTATTAAGCACTACGCGTTTACCAAGCCACTTCCAAGCAGCCCAAAATATAGGGACGTTCAAAATAACGTTCCAAGAACCAACGGATAATCCCGTTAGATAATACAAAATCAACCCTACCCCACTAATACCAGTACTAACCAGTTTGTGAGGTAGTACAAAGGCATCTAAACCAGCACCAAAAATTGCACAACCAATAGCAACTATGACACATTGATAGACAACATCTTTATACTTGGCGAACATAGCTCCCTCCAAATTGCCATTTCACTATAAATATTCTATAATGAACTAATTAAAACATACGCTGTTTACAATGCTTTTAATAATCAAACAACAGGTATATACAAAATCATCATAAACCACTTAATGGTTATTTTCAATCACTTTATAACAGTATAAAATAAACATATAAACTGCATATATTTTGTACATTACAAACGAGGCTATTATGAGTAAAAGTTTTGAGCAACTCGGTTGCAGCAAAATTAATATTGGGCTTGCTATTACAGGCAAGCGTGACGATGGATACCACGACATCGATTCTATATTTCAATCGATTCGCCTTAGTGATTCTATTTATTTCGCTAAGCATCATTCCGTAGTATTTTCTGGTGGCGCTCCCGAATTGCCTGACTACATGCAAAAACTCGTAAGCTATGGAGAAGATAATCTCGCGCTCAAAGCGTTACGCGCCATACAGGCCTATACGGGTTGTAAAGCCGGTGCCGCCATCCACCTATTAAAACGCGTTCCTATTCAAGCGGGTCTTGGTGGCGGTAGTGCAGACGCAGCAGCCATGTTATTAGGTCTCAACCGCTTTTGGGACTTACGGCTCACACAAGAGGAACTTTTAAACATTGGTGCCTCACTAGGATCTGATGTGCCGTTCCTACTACAAGGTGGTACAGCTCGCGGAACTGGTCGTGGCGAAGTGTTAACCTATAGCCAATCGCCAGAAGCACATTGGCTATTACTAGTAAAGCCAAAGGTATCTATTTCTACAGCGGTTGCTTATGGTCGCTTCAACGGTAAATCTAATGCCACCACCAAAACAATCGATACCGTTCTGAACCATCTTCAGAATAATGATTTACAATCTGCTTTCACTAGTAGCGCTAATACTTTCGAAGAATTATTATTCCCAGATCACGAAGAACTAGGAATATGTAAGGAGTTTTTCACTAGCCGTGGTTACCCAACCATCATGACAGGAAGCGGTCCTACGATGGTAGTATTACTTAACAAACCTATGGAAGCCTTACAATTACAAGAAGAGATTAAAGCAGCTGGTCATGATTGGCTGTCACTCATTACTAAAACATGTACACAGGAGGACTTAGTATGACAAAACGGTTACAACCTATACGACTCGATGCGTATAAACCACTAAGAGAAGTGGTAAGTGAAACATTGCGTCAAGCCATCCAAGATGGGCTGTTAAAACCTGGGGAGCGCCTCATGGAAATTCCCCTTGCCGAAGAGTTAGGTGTAAGTCGTACCCCCATTCGTGAAGCCATACGTAAACTTGAACTAGAAGGCTTTGTCGTTATGGTTCCTCGTCGCGGTACCTACGTTGCCAACATATCTTTAAAGGATATTACGCAAGTATTTGAAATCCGTTCTGCCCTGGAAGAACTTGCGGCAGGCCTTGCAGCAGAACGCATTACAGAAGAGGAAATCGAAACGCTGGAGAGAATGCTTGTAGAAATCGGCGATCATATGGAAAACAAAAATATGGAATCCGTTGTGGCTGCGGACGTAGAATTCCACGAAGTCCTCTACCGCGCATCTCGTAATGAAAGATTGGCGGATATTGTTCACAATTTGCGAGAACAAACCTACCGCTTCCGTAGTTTTTCTATGAACCAACCAGGTCGTCTTAGAAAAACTTGGGAGGAACATCGTCAATTAGTGGAAGCCATCGCCTCTCACAATGCCGCACAAGCTCGTAAACTAGCTCGAATTCACATGGAACATTCTGAACAAACCTTGTTGCAAGGAATGGAAGAGTCACAAGAATTTACTAAGGCATAAAAAACATCCTACAAAATACTATATAAAGCAAAAATCCTTCCTATTTGTGAAGGATTTTTGTTTTACATAGTCTATAGAAATTGATACAATATCATTGATTATTATGAAATATGGATTTTTTTATAAGAAAGGGAGTTTTTATGGAAGCAATGCTCAATGATGCTATATCCACCATAAACGGTTATTTATGGAGTTATTTCATCATTTTTATTCTTATCGGCGCAGGTCTCTTCTTTACGATGACAACGAATTTTGTACAAATTCGCATGATTAAAGAAATGATTCGCCTCGTAATTAACGGCGCAGGTAGCTCTACAGAAAAGAACCATGTATCCTCATTTCAAGCATTCTGTGTTAGTACCGCATCTCGTGTAGGTGTTGGTAACATCGCAGGTATAGCTATTGCCGTTGTACTTGGTGGCCCTGGTGCTATTTTCTGGATGTGGGTTATCGCACTCATCGGTGCTGCCACGGGCTTCATCGAGTCTACATTAGCACAAATCTACAAAGAACCTGTTGCTAAGGGCGGTTTCTATGGCGGACCAGCTTACTATATTCGGTATGGTCTAAACAACAAGGCATTATCTGTTCTATTTGCTATTTTAATCAGTATTACCTATGGTTGGATTTACAATTCTGTACAAGCCAATACTTTGGCTGCATCTCTCCAGGTATTTAACCTTGATGTGTCCTATACAGGCGCTGTAGTAGCAGTCCTTCTTGGTATTATCATATTCGGTGGTATCAACCGCGTTGCAAAAGCATCTGAAATCATTGTTCCTATCATGGCGATTCTATACATTGCTACTGCGTTATTTGTGGTAATTATGAATATCACCCAATTTCCACATGTAATCTATACTATTTTCTCCTCCGCATTCGAGCCTGTTGCAGCAGGTGGGGGCTTATTAGGTGCTACTGTTATGAATGGTATCAAACGGGGGCTCTTCTCTAACGAAGCCGGTGAAGGTTCTGTTCCAAACGCAGCCGCTACGGCAGCTGTTAACCACCCTGTGGAACAAGGTCTTGTACAAGCATTCGGCGTATTCCTTGATACATTCATCATTTGTACAGCTTCTGCTTTCATCGTACTCATCGTGGGTGATTACAGCACTACAGGTCTAACAGGTATTGCTCTTGTACAACATAACCTAGCTCAACAACTTGGTTCTTGGGCGCCTACAGCCGTAGCCATTTTCATCGTTATGTTCTCCTTTAGTTCCTTAATTGGCAACTATTACTACGGTGAAATCAATATCAGCCACTTAACAAATAAACGATTCTACCTACATTTGTTCCGTATTGGCGTAATTCTTATGACATTTGTTGGCTCTGTTGCCTCTCTAGATCTCGTATGGAACCTAGCCGATTTATTCATGGCTTTCTTAGTATTAACTAACGTAAGTTCCATCGTACGCATGGGGCGCACAGCAGGTCTTGCCCTCGATGACTATATCAAACAACGCAAGGCAGGTATTGAAACGCCAGTATTTAACCGTTCTATTCTAAACCACACGTACGGCATCGTATGGTGGGGTGATGGTCAAACTACAGACTCCTCCGTACCTCCTACTCCAATTGAAGATACTGTGGAAAAATAAAATATATTGACGTATGAGGCTGGTGAAAGTATCTTTCACCAGTCTTTTTCGTATAATCTTTAAAATAGTTTATTAGTACATACAAAAAGGTCTATTTTTTTCAGAATATAAATCTTTATTCTTTTTGTAAAAGTATCCATTTTCATAGATAAAAACATCGTTCATTAGCAAATTGTACTGTGATAAAGATCATAGTAATTATCTATATTTTTACAACTTTTACAGGTCAAAAACTATAGAATATATTTATGAAAATATAAAGGGTATTCTGTTTACAATGTCGAATACTTAAGTATGCGATAAAATTAGCATTAATTAAACTATTAATTTACTCTATTATCCAGGAGGTAATTATGAGCGGTTATAACCCATATGAAAACATGTTAAACACATTAGACGTAGCAGCTGAAAAGCTCGGCTATACTCGTAGTGAATACGAAGTGTTACGTCACCCAGAACGAGAACTAAAAGTAGCAGTTCCTCTTCAACTCGACAATGGCGAAGTTCGCGTATACGAAGGTTATCGTTGCCAACATTCCACATTGCGTGGCAGTGCTAAAGGGGGTCTTCGCTTCCATCCAGATTCTGATGAAAACGAAGTTCGTGCATTGGCAGCTTGGATGACTATTAAAAACGCGATTGCTAACATCCCTTATGGCGGTGGTAAAGGCGGTATCAAAGTTGATCCAAAAACGTTAAACCCTCGTGAATTAGAACGCTTAACTCGTAACTTCGTACGCCGTATTGCACCTATCATCGGTGTTAATACAGACGTCCCTGCACCAGACGTAAATACGAATGCTCAAATCATGAGCTGGATTGCTGACGAATACAGCACATTAAAAGGTGAATGGAGCCCAGGTATCGTTACAGGTAAACCAATCGAAGTAGGCGGTTCCTTAGGCCGTAATGAAGCGACTGGTCGCGGTTGCCTCATCGCATTGCAAAGCTATCTTGCTAAGAAAAACTTGGATATCAAAAACCTTACTGTTGCAGTTCAAGGCTTTGGTAACGTAGGTTCCGTAGGCGCTCGTCTCATTGCACAAGCAGGTGCAAAAGTTGTGGCTATCGGCGACGTAAGCGTTAACATCTACAATCCTAACGGTCTCGATGTTGAAAAAGCATACGAATATGCTAACTCCCATGGTCGTTCCCTAGAAGGTTACAGCGAACCAGGCATGACTACAATTGGACCTCAAGAGTTATTGGCTCAACCAGTTGATGTATTATACATGGCAGCCCTTGAGAACCAATTAAACAAAGACAACATGGAAAATATCCAAGCTAAAATCATCTTGGAAGGCGCTAACGGTCCTACTACTAATGATGCGGATAAATACTTCTATGAAAAAGGCATCGACATCATCCCTGACGTTCTTGCTAACGGCGGCGGCGTAGTTGTATCCTACTATGAATGGGTACAAAATAAAGCAAGCTTCTACTGGACTGAAGAAGAAGTTAATGAAAGATTAACTAAGAATATGCAAAATAGCTTCGAAGCTGTTTGGGAGATGCAACATAAATACAATGTACCTCCTCGTCAAGCAGCGTACATGGTTGCTCTTGAACGCCTCGTAGTCGAAACTAGATGGCGCGGCTATAACTGTTAAATTCCCATACCTCCATACATTTTAGCCATAAAAAAGGCGTAAGCTTGATTTGAGCTTACGCCTTTTTATTTGTATTCGTTAATGCTCCATATGAATGGAAATTAACGCCCTCTCTTTAGTTTTATTTGAAAGCACCTAATAAGGCAGCCATGCTAGGACGACTAATTAAGGCTTTCACCAATACAGAACCAAGAATCGCTGGAATAGTTTGACCCACGATAAGATTCAACACTAATGGCCAGTACGGTAGACCAAGTAATGCGCTGAGCCACATTGGTACACATAGTGCAGGCACAAAGACAATAGGAAGCGTTGCCCACCAAGCACTAAGGCCAAGGTTGCGCATTCCTACGATAATGCCAGTCGTCAATACGCCCACACCAAAGCCCCCTACCATATCAAAGATACCAAGACCGCCGAATAGGAAGTTAGAAATGAGGTTGCCAATCCCCATGGGAATTACCAAGAACGGAAAGGCATAAGCAAGTGCATATAATGATGTTGCTATACGAATTTGATACGCCCCGAAGGAAACGCTTTGCGTTACATACAATACAACGATGTACAATGCCACAACCATGGCAGAAATAGTCAATTTGCGTGTAGAAATCATAACACTCACCTCCTCAAAATAAAAAAAGCATGGCAAAACTACCATGCTTATAATGCTTATGAATTTCCGTAGTTTTGTTTAGAGACAGGATGGTTTCAAACTGTCTTATTTAGTTGTCGCCTTTAGGCAGTACTAATATTAGCATATATCTAATATTTTCGCAATCAATTTAGATTCAGGCGGACCTCTTAGAGCTAACTACTATTAGTATTAAGTTTGTAAGGTCGGGGTGGTGAAAGATACCTTTTCTCATCGCTCCACTGGCGAACCGGTCATCGGCCTAGGGCCTCGACCTGCCAAAGTCGCTCTTTGAAAAGGTATCTCCCACCACATCAAATTAAACAAATCAACGTTTATCGCAATACTAGTGACGTAAAAGTCCGCCTTGAGTCAAATGAACATTCTAACCAATTAGAATATATGCAAAGTAGTCATCCAAAGGCGACTACTAATTTAAGCCAGTTTCAGTAGAAGTATATAGAGATAACTACTTTTACAATGCTGGGTCTTCGACTCCGTTTGCGTGGAAGGCTTTAGCTCTGTCGATACAGGTACCGCAGTGTCCGCATGGTTTATTGCCGCCTTCGTAGCAGGACCAGGTAAGGTGGTATGGTACGCCGAGGCGTAAGCCTTCTTTTACGATGTCAGCTTTGTTGGCGTTAATAAAGGGTGCTTCTAAGGAGCATTCTTTACCGGATCCTTCAAAGATGGCGTCGCCCATAGATTTGTAGAAGTGTTCTGTACAGTCAGGATAGGCATTGCCCGCCGCGTCATCACTGTGAGCACCGTAGTAGATATAGCCGCAGTCTAAAGATAGTGCCAAGGATGCTGCCGCAGATAAGAATAAGCCATTTCTAAACGGTACATAAGTGCTTACCGTACCCTTCCCTTCTGCCTCTTGTTGTTCTTTGTAGGAACCTTGCGGAATATCTTCACTAGATTGTACTAATAAGGAGCAGTTACTAAAAGCAAATAGCTTAGTAACATCCATCGTTTTACCTTCGAGACCATAGTACTCTAAAATAGCTATAGCAGCCTCTAATTCTTTACTATGTTTTTGACCATATTGAATCGATAAGGGCACCACATTATCTTTGCCAAATCGTTCAATGGCAAGGGCCAAACAAGTAGTACTATCTACGCCACCGCTAAAAAGAACGACGGCTTTTTGTTTTTGAACCATATTATCTCCTTATTCTGAATAACAGTTTTCAAAATATCTCGAAAATAAAGAATACAAACATAGATATATATTCCAACAATATATGTATTTCGATGGTATAAGGCCTAACGCTATCACAACAGCCTCATCCGTAGATGAGGCTGTGCTTTTACATTCACTAAAATTTTATAGATCAATAACCAATTCTACTGGACAGTGATCAGAGCCAAAGATTTGTTGATGAATCTTCGCTTCTTGGATTTTATCATCAAGGCGTTTAGATGTGATGAAATAGTCAATTCTCCATCCTGTATTCCGTTCACGAGCTTTCCCCATATAGGACCACCAGCTGTATTGCTCAATAGCATCTGGATAGAGGTGACGGAATGTATCTGTAAAGCCTGCCCCTAAGAGTTCTGTCATCTTTGCACGCTCTTCATCGGAGAAGCCTGCATTTTTACGGTTCGTCTTAGGATTTTTTAGGTCAATTTCTTGGTGTGCTACATTGAGATCACCACATAGAATGACAGGCTTTTTCTTATCTAATTCAAGTAGATAATTGCGGAATGCATCTTCCCAAGTCATACGATAATCAAGGCGAGCTAATTCACGTTGGCTATTCGGTGTATAACAGCATACCAAATAGAAATTATCGTATTCAGCAGTGATAACACGGCCCTCTTGATCGTGTTCTTCAATACCGATGCCATTAGTTACGGACAATGGCTTAATACGCGTGAATACAGCCGTGCCACTATAGCCTTTCTTAACTGCACTATTCCAATATTGCTCATACCCTGGCAACTCCAAAGAAATTTGATCGGGTTGCAATTTTGTTTCTTGCAGGCAGAAAATATCTGCATCTAATTCATTAAAGGATTCCATGAATCCCTTTGTTACAGCGGCGCGGAGGCCGTTTACATTCCAAGAAATTAATTTCAATTCTTACTCCTTTATAATACTTCGCATCAATCTAATACTATTCACCGTATTTAACTTGGTGAAAGTCTCTTTCACATAGAATATACGTCAAGTTTTTGCTTAATGTAAGCTAATCTAAAGATTATATGTTAGCAATACTACTGCTTTTTATGTTTCTTAGCATGTCTTGCTTCTGCACGAGCCTTGCGGGCATTTTCATTTGCTTTAAGATCGCTTTCACGTTTCTCACGAAAATAGTTAGCCACCGCCGACAAGACAAGGATTACTAATACAGTTACATTAAACATACCAGGTCCAAAGGTATAGATGTGATAACACAAATAACCAAAGGCAACGACTGTTAATAATTGTTTTAATAGATTCATTCGCCCTCCTAAGTTAGTTTAATGTTTCTACACCTGTACTAAGCGGGAAGCCTTCATAGGTTACCCAGTCACTAGAACTACCAACATATAAAGCAGATTCAAGCCCTACTTCACTCATGGTTAACAACGCATTGCAGGCAGTCACACCAGACCCACAGTACGTTACAACTGGCCTATTTTGGTAAATTTCGTTGTAATACTCAGCCTCTAAATCCTTCAAAGATTTAGGACCATCTACGGTATAACCGCTTTCATAAAAGTGATTAACAGCGCCAGGGATATGGCCTGTCATGCCATCCATCGTATCTACTTGAGATCCATCATAACGGAATGGCGCACGAGCATCAATAATAACATGATCTCCGCTTTCACTAGCCTTGAGTACCTCATCACGACTCATAACCATATCCGTTTGCAACTCGTAGTTAAAGATAGATGGTTCAGCAGGTAACGGGGTCGGCTCTTTAGTTAGGAGATGGCCCTCTCTAACCCAACGTTCAATACCACCAGATAAAACGCGTACATCTGTTAAGCCCATGTAACGTAACGTCCACCAAAGACGGCCCGCTAAGAATAGCCACGAATCATATACTACAACCTTTGAGTTACGAGTGATGCCATAAGACTCAAAGGTATGAGCTAACTGTTCCATATCTGGCAATGGATGACGGCCACCATGCTCGCCTAAAGGACCAGTCAAATCCTTGTCTAAATCTACCGCATAAGAACCCTTAATATGGCCCTTTTTATAATCTTGATACCCTCGAGCATCTAAAATGATGACCTCATCGAGACAAGCTAACAATTCTTTAGGAGTGATAAAATTTGACATGTTGTACTCCTTTCTTTGATTATATCGAAAAATACAAATCTGATAATATTATTATATACGAGTACAACGGGATATACAATTTATTTTGGCACAGTAAAAGTTATTTATTTGCGTAATATTAAAACTAGATAAACATGAAAAAGCCCCTATCTAAGATAGGGACTTATACGTAATTTAATGTTTAACTTACAAGCGTTTGTATATGGCATCTACCGCATCAATATCGGCAGGTAACCAATCCACAGAATATAAACTATCTTTAGATAACCATTTTGCAGCTTCATGTTCTACTAAGGTAATAGTAGAATCATTTGCCAACGAGCATAAATAACAATGCATAGTAAGATCAAACTTTTCATACCCTTTATAGTCAATGGTTATAACATGCTCATTCACAACTATATCTACATCCAGTTCTTCTTTAATTTCACGTATTAATGCTGCATCATAAGCTTCACCAGGTTCAATTTTTCCGCCAGGAAACTCCCAACCATCTTTTAAATCACCATAACCACGCTGAGTAGCCAGTATTGTATCACCTTTTTTTATGATAGCCGCTACCACTTCAATATGTTTTCTTTCTTCACTCATATATATCCTTATCCATTAACAATATAATCATATATATCATCCCTTACAGGTACTTCAAGCACATATTCTAATTCTACCGCTGCAGTACCATTGGCCATAGAAATTTCTTTAGCATTCTCCTGACCAGTAGAATGAATTGGACCTAAATAGTAAAACTCTTTAGACTCTTCATCATCCTTGTTTTTTCTTACAAATAAATGCATAGCAACTCCTAATGTATCAGCATTAAAAGCAGTTTGTACATCATCAGAGGCAAAGGATCGTTTATTTTTAGAAATGGCCTTAAGTAATCCTGGATTTTCAAATCTATCCTCGTATTTAATTGTATCTTGAATATCATCTGATTTATGATAATTGATAAATACGGGATAAGTCTTTGTTTCCTTATGGAATTTATAGCCCCCAATATTAAGTGGAACTTCGTTTTGAGGCCACTCTAATAATTGGCAAACTTGTTCATATGTATATTTTTCATATAAAGCAAACGGCGTATTACCATAAATATTGTCTTTATACTTTTCATCGAACTGCTTTAAACCATAATCAACGAGCTCTTGAACTTGTTCTTTAAAATTATTATCCTCTAAGGCCTGTTTAAAAATTTGGGATATACCATACTTACCATTAGAGAACTCAATAAACTCACTATCTGCAAAAGTCTTTTGTGCTACTTGAACACCAAATCGATTTGTCATCATATTGATAAGATTAATTCGTCCATATTCAGATAAATCTACATTGTAATTATTATAAAGCTCTTCAGATACATAGTTAATGATATCGTCACGACCATCTAGTAACGCCTGCAATAATAAAAGTTCTCTAGCACGTATACCTGTCGTTAATTTCTGAGATATAAAATGTAGCATTCTCTCCTGAACAGGTGTAAAGGATATTTCATAGTCCTTATCCTTAATCTTTATCAAGAAATGATGATAGGACTTAAATTTACTAAAAATTCTACTAACATCAATCGAACCATGATCGGCAAAATCAGCAATTTTAGGAATACAACCTAATTTGAAGCGTAAATTGAAATAAGCTTCTTTAATTAATTTCATATCGGAAAATCTTGCCGTATCAATAGATTCATAAATGCGTTGTTTTGCAATTTTATCAAAATGTACAGTTGAGGTACCTGGAATAATACGATTACCAACTTGTACATAACGACGCAATGTATCTTTGTTATAGCTCCTATCACCTGATAAGGCTAATGGAATCATAAAGTTATTAGTATAATTCCCAATAAAATCCAAGATAACTACATATTCTTTATCTTCAAATTTACGAAGACCACGTCCGAGTTGTTGAATAAAGATTATCGGACTTTCAGTTTGACGTAGCATAATAACTTGATTAATTTCTGGAATATCAACACCTTCATTAAAGATATCTACTGTAAAGATATAATCCAATTGCAGGTCTGAACGGCCCTGATAATCACCAGTTCCCGTTAATCGAGCAATTGCTATTTCCCTAGTTTCTTGACTATCTTCACCAGTTAAACATACAGTGCGATAAACATCACGCTCGTTAAAAGCATCAGACAACGCTTTTGCCTCAACTCGATTGCTACAGAATACTAGCCCCTTTACACGACTACCACTATGTCCAAAATAGCGAATCTTTTCTATAATTTTATCTACCCGCTCTTTTGTAGACAAGTTTGAAAAGGATACCTCCATATCAGAAATATCCTCTTGAGTATCCACCCACAAATCACTAATGCCAAAATAATGAAATGGACATAGTAAGTCTTCTTCTAAAGCCTGTTGTAATCGAATTTCGTAAATAATATTATGGTCAAATAATTCATATAAATCATAGCCATCTGTACGTTCCGGGCTAGCCGTCATTCCCAATAAAAACTGAGGCTCAAAGTATTCAATAATGCGTTGATAGCTATCTGAACCTGCGCGATGTACTTCGTCAATGATAATACAGTCAAACTCCTTTGGAGCATACTGTTTCATTACATCATTACGGCCCATCATTTGCATTGTAGAGAATACATGAGTCGCATTATAGTATTTAGCATTCCCAGAAACTAAACCAAATGTAATAGATGGATCATTATAAATCCGCTCAAAACTAGCGATCGCTTGTTTTGCAATTTGTTCACGATGTACTAAAAATAATATTCTTTTAGGCCTCATTTCTCTCATAGCAAAAGCTGCCGCATAGGTTTTGCCGGTACCCGTAGCAGAGATCAAAAGACCTCTTTTAGCATTATTAGCTCTTAGTTCATTGAAGTTAGCAATAAACTGTTGTTGCATACTATTAGGTTCCAGTTGAAGCAAATCTATTTTTCTAAATTGCTCTGCTACAGTCCTTTGTGAAGTTCGCTCTGGACGCACCCATCTTGGTTTATACCAAGGAATAAAATCTTCATAAAGAATAGAAAATTTTGAATTCCAATACAAGTCAAATTCTTCCGTGATTTCTCTAGCATAGGTATCACTGCAATGAGCTTCAGATCGAGTATTCCATTCACGATTTTTCTTTAATGCATTAATAGTTAAATTAGAACTACCAACTATAATCTGATAAGATTCATCTTTTCTAAAAATGTAGCCTTTTGTATGAAATCCATGACCACTACCTTGTGTAGTGCAATACACTTTTAACTCAATATTATTTAAATTTCCTAAATCTTCCAAAACTTGTGGACTATTAAAACCAAGATAATCCGTCGTTAACACACGTCCTCGGACGCCACGTTCTTCTAACTCTTTAAGAATTGGTTTTAATGTTAATAAGCCTTCTGGAGTAATAAATGCTACCGATATTAAAAACTCATCACAATTGCGTAATCCATCTTCAATAGCAGATAATACATTACGCCCTTCCCCATTAGCAATAAGTTCCGAAGATGTAGCAAAATTGATTAAATGATTCGATTCTGACATAACGAACTCCCCATATAATGAATACTATACTTGCTATTATACCAGCCGCAGCTGCAACGTCTAGAGAGTATATAGTTTTACTTTTAAAAGTATATTTTTATAACAGCTTACAGCCTCATTCATCGTTTAATCGCTAATTATAAATATAAATACATGTCCAAATCTAACATTTTCATCTATTCCTTATAATTATCATATCTATACGTCTTTTTTGCCACGTAAAGTTGTGATATAATGTAAATAATTACTCTTAGGACATTAGTCTGTCCAAATGGATCCAAAAGAGTTAGTGTGTTTTCAAGGAGCGTGCGCAGTTGAAAAAGGGGTACATCAAGTTAATAGCAGCCATTGTGCTTGGTGCTGCTATTATCGGTGGTGGGATCTATGGGGTGTATACACTCTTATCATCCAATACAACGACAATTTTATATCGATCAACCGTTGACGATAAAATCAACGCCATACGACCTTATATTGTTGCATTAGATGCATATAACTCATACAGTGTAGCCTATGCTAGCCAATTACAGCCAACTCTTGAAGAGTTGCGCAATGGGTCTCATAATACGACGATTACCTTACCTAAATATAAGGAACTTAAAGCTGCATTAGAGGTAGCAAAACAAGATAGTTCTACGCCCTACGAAGATGTAAACCAAGCAACAAATGATGTCCTCGTAGTACTTGATCAAATTATTCCTATTGCTGATCAGTTGCAATCTTACTATGTGGAACGTCGTTATGAAAAGGATAATTATAAAGGTAGCGATGAGCTAGCAGCTCAATATGTACCTTTAGCAGAACAGTTCTACGCTACATATAATGCATTAGACTTAGCTTTAGATAATCGTAATAATGAGCTTTATAACGAACGCATGACTGAGTATCAGGGAGAAAAACGGGAAAATGCGGTTAACTTTATAGAGATAAATCTCATAACAGCACAAACTATTGACCTTATTGATCCAGATGGGAATACAGACACCCAAAAGGTAGAATCAAACTTACAACAAATTACACAACGCCTCAATAAATTACAACCTGGTACTACACCAGAAGTACAAAATGCGGTAAGAGAGTATCAAGACTCAGTAAAAGAATTTGTTGCAGAGGCACGCAACTACATTATTATCAACTCATCTTATGGCGAAGCTTATACGCAATTATTTATCAAGTATAATAAAATGATTGGCAAGGCCAATGCAGTTAACATGGCAGACTTAGATGTAACAGAAAAAAAATAATATTTAGATAACACAAAGGACTAGCCCATGCGAGCTAGTCCTTTTATTTTTATGTAAGCAACAAACTTTATTTCTTTTTCAAATCTTTTGTAATGATGTAATATTCAGACGGTGTTATCTTGATACCATCAATATGTTTATTACCTACAATATTAATTTTAGGATACCCAAGGAATAATGCTACAGCGTTATCTAACATCAGTTGTTGCGCATTGATAACCGCATTACGACGCACCACTGGGTCGCTACTGCTTTCACCAAGAGCCAACAATTCATCGAAACGAGGATTAGAGAAGCCAGACCCATTAGTTTCAACGCCTGTACCCCAATATTGTTTCAAGAACCATACTGGTTGACCCGTATTAGCGGTTACAACACTGGAGATAATCATATCATAATCACCAGATTGAGATAATGTGTCGATAACCGCATAATCTACGATTTTAATTCGTAAATCTACACCGATTTTTTTGTAGTCCGCTTGCAATGCTTCCGCATATAATGGCAATTCAGGACGAGTTGTGTAGGCATAAAAATCAAGTACGAGGTTTTCACCATCTTTATCGACAATGCCATCACCATTCGTATCTTCATAGCCTTCCCATTTAAGTAATTCTTTAGCGCGCTCTACATTATATTTATTAGGATCGCGTAATTGGTTAAAGCCATAATCGATGGATGGTGGCAATGGAGCCTTACCAGCTACGAACGTATCTTTCATGAGATTTTTCGCATAAGACTCGCGGTCTGCCGCTGCAATGAGGGCTGCACGAAGATTTGGATTTCGTAGTTTCCCCTTTTGCCCCATACGAACAAATACATCACGCAAGGAAGACATTTCATAGATAGTGAAGTTTTTATCATTTTGGAAGATACTATATTCACCAGGTCCAATGCTAATAGCCATATCTACATCACCAGATTGTAATGCCATAGCACGCGTATTCGCATCATTAATGGAAGGGATCTCAACCTTGGCAAAGCCTGCTTTACCATCCCAGTAATTATCATTACGTTTTAGTTCAGCACGCTCTTTTGTGAAAGAGGATACTACATATGGACCAGTACCAATAGGACCTTCCTTTGCAATATCACGACCATTCGACTCTGCTGTCACATCCATAATCAAAAACAATGGATCTCCTAACAAGTTGGGCAAGTTATAATATTCCTTGTCAGTCTTGATGGTCAACTCCTGACCGTTAGCAGTAATTTCTGTATAGTTAAAGAACGTTTTTGCTCGTTTACTTTTAGCAAAAGTTCGTTCTAAAGATGCTTTTACCGCCTCAGCTGTCAAACTATTACCATTTGAGAACTTTACTTTATCGTTGATGGTGAAAGTCCATGTCAATTTGTCGTCACCTTGTTTCCAAGATGTTGCAAGCCAAGGCGTTGCTTTCATTTGATCATCAAACTTGATAAGCGTTTCACCTACACCAAACCGCACAACGGCCCAACTAAAATAATTTTCCGTTGGTTCTAATGTGCCAGCAAAACTAATAGCCCCTACCTTTAATACATCATTAGATGAAGCAGAGTCTTGATTCATACAACCAATAGTCCCGAGCATAGTCACACTAAGGATCATACCAATTAGTAAAGCCTTGCGTAATCCTTTCATTTATACACCTAACCTTTCTACACACATTAACTATCTATTTATACTCAGATACTCACTATTTTTTGCATTAACATAATCTAGTAAATATAACCTGCTTTTACAATAGTTAATATAAAGAGAATCTATGTACATCACTTCATATGAGCATATCTTGTTATACCCATAGGGGTATATTTTATACAGTCAACTATACTATATATTAGGTGTTAACACAATGTATAATTTGAGAAACATTTCAATATATCTATTAAAAAATTTCATATCTTAACTATGCATAAAAATAGCAGTTAGTCTTGAAACTAACTGCTATTTTAAGTTTACCTATCCGATGTAACTCTCTACATTTCAAATTTATACTTTTGAAATTTTGAAAGTAAATTTTCCTATTAAGCTTCTAATGCAGCCTCATCCAAGGTAAGCGGCTTATGATCTTGACCAATTTCAAAGATAGAGCTCAATAAAACCTTTGTATATGGATGTTTTGCATCCGCCAAGTGGAAAGCATCTAGTTCTTCAACGATAGCACCTTTGTACATTACGACCACCTTGTGGCACATCGTACGAATAAAGGCAATATCATGAGCAATAAATAGGTATGTTAAATTTTTCTTTTTTTGTAAACGCGCCAAAAGGTACGCAATGGAGTCTTGTACAGATACATCTAGGGCACTAGTAGCCTCGTCTAACACGAGGATTTCGGGCTCTAAAACGATAGCACGAGCAATGGCAACACGTTGGCGTTGACCACCAGACATTTCATGAGGATAGCGATGCATAAACTCGCGAGGTAAATCTACCATTTCCAGGTAGTCACCTGCGATTTGCTCTTCTTTTCCCTTTTCAAGAAGACCAAAATTATAAAGTGGCTCAAGAATGATATCTTTAACCTTCATACGTGGGTTAAAAGCTGCAGATGGATCTTGGAATACCATTTGAATCTTTTTACGATATTCTTTCGTTTGTTCAGAATTCATATGTTGAATCTCTACACCATCTACATAAATCTCGCCTTCCGTAATAGGAAGCATTTTCATGATCATACGAACCAATGTTGTTTTCCCAGAGCCAGATTCCCCTACAATCCCAAGGGACTGACCTTTTTCGAGAGTTATATTAATATCCTTACATGCTTCGAGTTCACCACCAGTGGGAAGTGGGAATCGTTTACATACATTTTTTAATTCTACTGCGTAGTTAGTCAATGTAACGACCTCCTCCCAATGTTGGTACAGCCTCTTTTAATTGTTTCGTATATTCATTAGATGGATTTTCCAAAATGTCTTTAGGAGTACCTGCATCTACGACACGGCCCTTTTTCATAACGATAATGTAGTCTGACATATACGCCGCTACACCAAGATTATGGGTTACCATTACGATTGCGGAGTTATGCTCTTTAGCTAGTTCAAGCATTTGCATAACCACTTGAGATTGTGTTGTTACATCGAGTGCAGATGTCGGTTCGTCACCGATGAGTAATGCTGGGTCCAATGCTAACGCCATAGCAATACCAACACGTTGACGTTGACCACCAGATAATTCGTGTGGATAACGGCGCAATATATCCGCTCCATTAGGAAGAGATACAGATTCTAATAACTCAATTGCTCGTCGATCACATTCATCATTAGTGATTTCAATATGAGATGTAAACAATTCTCTAAATTGTTTACCAATGCGAACAATTGGATCTAATGCACTACCACTATCTTGGAAAATCATAGCCATATCTTTACCACGTATGGCTCTCCATTCTGACTTAGATAGGGTACGAAGGTTGTGACCGTTAAAGATCATTGTACCGTCTGTAACCTCACCACCTACAGATAATAAACCCATGAGGGCCCGGATTACAGTAGTTTTACCGGATCCGGACTCACCTACAATGGTTAATACCTTACCGCGTTCCAAGGTAAAGTTCACATCCATAACAGCAGGCACACCTTGGTACGCAATGTTAAGGTTTTCTACAGTTAGTATGTTTTCTGCCATTATAGCTCCTCACTATTTTGTAATTTTGTTAGTAATCCAGTAGTAATCACTTGGGTACATTACAGCACCTTTCAAGTAAGAACCTGTAACGATATTAGTTTTAGGATAGCCTAAGAATAATGCAGCACCATCATTCATCAACAATTGTTGAATTTGCATTGCGTAATCACGACGTTTTGCTGGGTCGAATTCAGTTTCAGCTGCATCTAACAATTGGTCAACTTGTGGATTGGAGTAACCAGAACCATTTTGAGGGTTGGAGCCATTGTTGTTAGTGTGCCAATAGTTAGCCAAGAACCAGATTGGATCACCTGTATTAGCTGTTACAATGTTGGAGATAAGCATATCATAGTCGCCGTCTTGACCCATTTTATCGATCAAGTTATAGTCAACTGTTTTGATTTTCATATCGATGCCAACCTTTTTAAGGTCTGCTTGAACAGCTTCTGCATAAAGTGGTAATTCTGCACGAGAGTTATATACTATGAAGTTGAATGTTAATGGTTTGCCATCTTTATCAAGGATCCCATCGCCATCAGTATCTTTCCAACCATCTTCAGCCAACAATTGTTTAGAACGTTCAGGATTATACGCATTAGGATCTTTCAAATCGTTGAAGCCATAGTCCATGGATGGTGGAATTGGAGCAGAACCAGGAATAAATGTACCTTTTAACAATACATCAGCATAGTTTTTACGGTCTGTTGCAGAGATAACTGCAGCACGAACTTTGTCATCCCCAAGAATACCTTTTTGATTAATACGGGCCAATACGACACGAAGAGATGCGATTTCATCTACTTTGAATTTATCATTGCCTTGGAATAAACCAATTTCACCAGGACCGATGTTAACAGCCATATCTACGTCGCCAGATTGTAAGCTCAAAGCACGCGTATTAGGGTCATCGATGGAAGGAATTTCTACAGTTTTAAATGGTACTGTACCATCCCAGTAGTTTTCGTTCGCAGCCATTTCAGCACGTTCTTTAGTGAAGGATTTAACTACATATGGGCCTGTACCGATAGGACCTTCCTTCGCAAAGTTACGGCCATCTTTTTCAGCTTGAACGTCAACGATTAGGAACAACGGATCCGCTAAAAGGCCAGGCATATTAGGATATTCTTTTGTTGTATGAATAACTAATTGTTGACCATTAGCTTCCATAGAGTCATATTCGAAGAATGTTTTCGCACGATTAGACTTTGCAAAAGCACGTTCAATAGACGCCTTTACAGCTGCTGCATCAACTTTTTTACCATTGGAGAATTTCACCTTATCATTGATTGTGAAAGTCCACGTTTTATGATCTGGGGATACTTCCCATTTAGATGCAATCCATGGTTGAGGTTTCATTTGTTCGTCAAACTTAGCCAATGTTTCACCTACACCATAGCGCATTACAACCCATGCGAAGAAGTTTTCTGTAGGTTCTAATGTGGATGCGAAGTTAGTAACGCCTACTTTTAATACATCTTTGTTAGCAGCACCATTATTATCAGACCCACAACCAGCTATGAAGGAACCCATCATTACAATACTAAGACCTGCTAATAGGGCCTTTTTCCAAGATTTTTTCATTTAAAATCTCCTTTTACAACTACATGTAAAACATAAAAACATTTAACATCATCACTATCTAAAATAGTTGTGATGGAAAAACCATAATTTCTTACCAGTCATAATGAAACTTTCACTAGATAAAGATTCAAATTTATGAAGGTAAAAACAATTTTATCCTTGATTTTTTGGATCCACTACATCTCGTAAGGAGTCAGACCAAAGATTAAAAATAGCAACCACGATAAGGATGGACATACCAGGGAATGCCATGAGCCATGGACTCGTTTGCAAGTACTGGCGACCCTCGTTAAGCATAAGACCCCATTCTGGAGTCGGTGGCTGAGCACCAAAGCCAAGGAAGGATAAACCTGCTACCTCAATCATGATAGCCCCGATATCTAATGCACCTGTTGTAATAACGAGAGGCATAATATTAGGAATGATATGACGTCTGATGATGGCCGTCGTAGATGCGCCCATCATAACAGCAGCCGTTACATATTCCTCACCGCGCACCTTGAGCGTCATAGAACGTACAATACGAGCATATTTTGCCCAACCTACAACAGATAAGGCTAAAATCGTATTTACAATGCTACCACCTAGAATACCAGCAATAGCAATAGCCAATACGATACCAGGGAATGATAACATGATGTCTGCTAAACGCATAAGAACCATTTCAACTTTACCGCCAAAATAGCCTGCTATAGCACCGATGATAGTACCAATGCTCACCATGATAACGACGATGGATACGCCCATGAACAAGGATAATTGAGTACCATAAATGATACGAGATAATACATCACGTCCTAATTTATCTGTACCAAACCAATGTTGGCTGCTTGGTGCTTGCAATGCCTGACTTATATTTGAGGTGAAAGCATCGCCCGGTGCAAGCCAGGGTGCAAAGATAGCGATGAGAACAATGATAATCATCAACCCACTATAGAAAGAGAACAATTTATGTTTTTGAATAAATTCTGCCATTATGCTCTCTCCCTTTTCAATCTAGGGTCTAATAAGATATATGATGCATCAACCAATGCGTTAATACACATATATGCTAAAGCAACCCACAACACAAAACCTTCAATCAATGGATAATCGCGCATAGTAATAGCATAAATTGCCATATTCCCAAGTCCCGGCCAAGAGAATACCATTTCTACGACTGCCACACCACCTAGTAACCAACCAATAACAACACCAAGAATAGTGATGAGTGGTAACACCGCATTAGGTAAAATATGACCGAATAAAATTTTTATCTCACTAACACCGCGAGCACGAGCGCCAATAACATAATCCTTTTGCATTTCCTCAAGGATAACTAGCCGCACTTGACGCATGTATTTAGACCCAACAACAACTGCCAAAGTAATAGCGGGCAAAATAACACCAGACGCAGTCACTCGAGAGGATGCAATCGGTACAAGGCCCAATTTAAGACCGAAGATGTAAATCAGTACAAGACCTAACCAGAACGTAGGCATAGATACGCCTACGAAGGATAGAAATCTCAACACATAATCAACCCATTTGTTACGATTTAAGGCGCTTATAATACCTGCAGGCAATGCATAGAGCAGCGTAAATACTAAAGCCGTACCCGCTAACATTAATGTACCTGGTAAAGCCTCCAACATACGATCTACTACTGGTTTTTTAGCAGAATAACTCATCCCTAAATCACCTTGTGCGGCATTGACGACCCAGTTTGCATACTGTACTACAAATGGTTTATCTAACCCAAGCTGAGCTCGAGTTTCATCGATAAGCTCCTGAGATACGATAGTATCTGCCGTTTCAAGTAACATCGTTACTGGGTCACCTGGTGCTAAATAGGTGAGACAAAATGTCAAAAATGTGATGCCAAACAAGGTAACAATAAATTGCCCCAATTGTTTGACAAAGCGTTTGCCCATAGGCGCCTCCTAAACTCTCTAAACACTAACAACAATTCAAATGACAAACTAATGGTACTAGCTTTTTATATAGCGATGAAGCTTAAAGGCTAGGGAACGAAAAAAGGTTAGTCGCCCGACTAACCCAAATTAAGCACAGCATATGCATACCATGCCTTTAGAGCAGGCTTTCTGACTCTGATTCATCGCAACATTTCGGCCTTCCCAGTTTCCCAGTGACCCTATAATGAAACCTTGCTCCTCATTACAGCTATTTGCATAGTATGGGTTTTTCACCCATTTTCCTCTTTTACGCTCGGTAAATACCGACACTCACTAGTTCATTCATTTTTATCGATTATAAATATACTATATTAACACTCTATTTACAATACATATACCCCTTATGGGTATATGTATTTCGCATATTTTCAATATAATTTTTATACTGATAAAAAATATTGATTAATGATTAAATTCACAATCCTGCATAAAATTATATAAATTAACTTATATAAATAATTTTTTATTATATTTACTGTATATGACGGTATATATATTAATTTTAATAATAATAAAGCAATGTAAAAACTTTATTATAAAATCTTTTTATACACAGCAAAAATTTGATTAATAATAATACTCTTTATATTTTTTCATATCTAGCTCGCATTAATTATAAGTCTAATGCATGATTATGATAAAAAAGAGGCTATTACCAAGTAATAGCCTCTAATAAGACGAGATGTATTCAGTTAATCAATACTTTGTTGTAAGCGGTGTGCTCTGCGTGTATCCCACGCTTTACGCAAAACATAGATCACCAAGCCTATGCTTACTGCCACTGCGCTACCTACCATAGCATCAAAGCCACATGCGTAGATTGCATATAGGCAGTAAAGAACGCCTATACCGAACAAGTAATTAGAGCGTTTAATACGACTTTCAGCTACGCCAGCCATACGCATCATTGTAGGTACTGCCAAGATGCACAATACATACGGTACTACGTTAGTTACAACCGCTAAGTTTACTAGGATTTCAAACTGCTCACGCAAGGATTCGCTTGCAGTGAATAAAGTAAGTAATGTTTCAACAGCGAGTAAAATCAATACACCACGAACAGGAGCATCTTTGCTATTTACACGAGCGAATATTTTAGGGAAGTAACCATGTTCTGCTGCACTTTTGAAGACGCGAGACAATGTGAATTGCCAGCAAAGCAAAGCGCCAAAGCAAGAAATAACCATAGCAGCCATAACGATGTTTGCAATTGTATCATTGAACATGTATACGAATGTCAAACCGAATGGTGCGTTAGAATTTAATAAATCAACGTTAGGCACAATACCTGCCATAACGTTTGTGGACAAGATATAAACCACTGCCACTGCTAATGTACCCGCCACAGTTGCGATAGGTACGTTTTTCTTTGGATTCTCAACAGCATCAGCATTAGCCGCTGCGGACTCAAATCCTAGGAAGCCCCATAAAGTTAGGGAAATAGATTGTTTTACCGCATCATAAAGCGGAAGATCATTTGGGTTCCATGCCGCCCAATAGATAGATGGATCAAACCAATACCAGCCGATTGTACCGATTAATAAAACCGGAACAATAGAGCCCCAAATAGTCATATTGCTGAGTCGACCTGTGAAACGATTCCCTCTGAAGTTTAGAATCGCTGCAAACCACAAGAGCACAATTGTTACTTGACTTGTTTGTGTCGCATTGAGGTCAACACCAAAGAAAGCTGCGCCATAACCTACGGCAGATACCGCGATGGCGATATTAGCAATGATGAGAGATATGCTGTAAGCATAGCTCGCCATAAAATGTCCAGTTTTACCGAAGCGATGTTCTGCATAACCGCCCATGCCCCCTTGTTTTTGGGAGAACATACCCGCTTGAGCAAAAATATACGCTAGTAAAAGCGCACCCACAGCTGTCACGAGCCAAGTAATGATCCCAGCTCCTAGCATATTGGCTGCTACCATTGTGGTTAGCTGGAATACAGACATTTTTTTAGCGGTGGTTTTCATGTATCAATCCCCTTTCACTAAGGTGAATTTTTTCTCGTCCATAATTCACTTAAAATATATATACCGCTAAGTAAATTCAGTTCGTGCTGTGATGGGCTTGAATGTGAATTTACCGTTTTTATTCTTATTACGAGTTAAATAATAACACCTATGAAACCAAAATAAAAGTACTTTATTGGCGGACAAGGCATATTACACGAATTGAATAAATCATAGGTAATTTATCATCAAAATCGAACAGAACTCATTTTAATCGTAGCAAAGTATATTTTTACCCCATTTTATTCTGTGTATAGATGTAATTTTTCCTATCTATCACGGTTATAGTGTCCTAGTACAAGACTATTATTCTCTCACAGTCCACTATATATGTACATGTAAATACATCATTTTAATAGTGGATTATCAATTAGAATTTTGGGCTTTATAGGTATCGTCTAGCTTTTAAATAAAAAATCGATATACATATAAGTATAATGGGCAATATTAGACCCTTAATGAAATCCTTATATGTATATCGATCTTATTTTTCCAGATTTTATTGATAACTATTCTTTATTTTTATCTACTACTTATTCCGCACTAAGCTCTACTCTTCTACAGATTCAACGATTTCTTTCCATTCAGCAATTTGCTTTTCCTCAGCAGCGATAATGATTTTACCATTATTACGTTGTCGTTCCACACATTCTGGAGCCGTACCAGAATAGTTATTACGACCTGCAACACAAGCTTCGATGGAGATAGCGTCAAGAATATCTGCATCAAAATGGTTGGAAATAGCTTTGAAGTCCTCTACGGATAGATCAAGGAGTACACAACCTTTTTCGATGCAATGATGCACCGCATTACCTACGATTTCATGGGCTTCACGGAATGGAACACCTTTCTTCGCAAGATAATCCGCCATATCTGTAGCATTGGAGAAGTCGTCATCCAAGACTGCTTTCATATGAGCCCCATTGACCTTCATACCACGAATCATAGCCGCATTAATGGACAATGCGAAGTGTACTGTATCAATAGCATCGAAGATACCTTCTTTATCCTCTTGCATATCCTTGTTGTATGTAAGAGGCAAGCCTTTCAAAGTTGTTAAAAGGCCTAACAAATGACCATAGGTACGGCCTGTTTTACCACGAACCAGCTCGCAAACGTCAGGATTTTTCTTTTGCGGCATAATACTAGAGCCCGTGCAGTGAGCATCATCAAGTTCAATAAAATTGAACTCATTGGTAGACCACAAGATCAACTCTTCGCTAAGACGACTCAAATGCATCATTACTAGAGATGCAAAGGACAAGAATTCAACTACGTAGTCACGGTCAGATACGGCGTCCATACTATTTTCGTAAATACGAGAAAAGCCCAAAAGCTTTTGCGTATATGTTTGATCAATGCCGTATGTAGAACCAGCTAATGCGCCGGCCCCAAGTGGCATGATGTCAGCATGTTTGAATACCATCAACAAACGATCAAAATCACGTTCCAACATAGAGAAATAGGCCATCATATGATGCCCAAACAATACAGGTTGAGCCCGTTGTAAATGCGTATAGCCAGGCATGATAACATCACTATACTTTTCAGCTGTTTCGATGAGAGCCTTCTGCATATCTACGATGAGTTCACCCATTTCCACAACAGCTTTACGCACGTACATGTGCAAGTCTACTGCACATTGGTCATTACGGCTGCGGCCTGTATGCAAACGACCACCAGCTTCACCGATATCATCAGTAAGGCGTTTTTCAATATTCATATGAATATCTTCAAGAGCCACGGAGAACGGAAACTCTCCTTTATCAATCTGATTTTTAATCTTCGTTAAACCTACTAAAATAGCATCTCGATCTGCGTCGGAGATAATATGTTGTTTTGCCAGCATAGTCGCATGAGCCTTGCTGCCTGCAATATCTTCGGCGTACATCCGCGCATCAAAAGCGATAGAGGATGTAAAATCCTCTACCGCTTTATCAGTGCCTTTTGTGAAACGCCCGCCCCACAATTTAGCCATTATTTACCTGCTTTCTCTTTCATCAATGCATTAATTTTGAGAGGTAAACCGAACAAGTTGATGAAACCTTCTGCATCAGATTGATCGTATACATCATCTTCTTCGAATGTTACGAAATCTTCGCTGTACAAAGAATATGGAGAAGTACTACCTGCAGAAATGATATTTCCTTTGTACAATTTAAGTTTTACTTCACCTGTTACAGTTTTTTGAGTTTCGTCAACAAACGCTTGTAACGCGTTCATCAATGGTGCGAACCACATGCCATCATATACGAGTTCAGCGTATTTGTTAGCAATGAGTTCTTTGTAGTGGTATGTAGCTCTGTCGAGGCATAGGTATTCAAGTTCTCTATGAGCATACATGATGATAGAGCCACCTGGGTTTTCATAAACGCCACGGGATTTCATGCCTACCAATCTATTTTCGACGATATCTACAACGCCTACACCATAGTGTGCACCGATTTCGTTGAGTTTTTCTAATATTTGTAATGGAGTACCTTCTTGACCATCTACAGCTACAGGTACACCTTCTTTGAAGGATACAGTTACATAACCAGCTTCATCTGGAGCTTGTTCAGGTGTATGTGTTACCAAGTACACATCATCTTTAGGTGCATTTGCTGGATTTTCAAGATCGCCGCCTTCATGGGACAAATGCCATACGTTTTGGTCCATAGAATATGGATGAGATTTTGTAGCTACAACTGGAATATCGTGTTTAGCAGCATATTCCATACAGTCTGTTCTAGATTTCAAATCCCATTCTCTCCAAGGAGCGATGATTTTCATGTTAGGAGCTAATGCTTTGATAGTCAACTCAAAACGAACTTGGTCATTACCTTTACCAGTCGCACCATGAGCGATTGCATCAGCGCCTTCTTTTTTTGCAATATCTACAAGAATTTTACCAATTAAAGGTCTCGCGAAGGATGTACCTAATAAATATTTACCTTCATAAATTGCACCAGCTTTTACAGTAGGCCATACATAATCTTTTACAAACTCTTCCTTAGCGTCAACGATGTACGCTTTAGATGCGCCAGATTTGATCGCTTTTTTCTCAACTGCATCATAATCCTCAGGTTGGCCCAAGTCTACACACACTGCAATAACTTCAGCGCCATAATTTTCTTTCAGCCAAGGAATAATAACAGAAGTATCTAAGCCACCAGAATATGCGAGTACTACTTTATTTGCTTTACCCATGATAACACCTCATAAACCACTATCTATTTAGACTCATATAATCAATACAGTATCAGATAATTGTGAAAGTACCGTGGTATCTTCTATTACCGACAAGCATTTTCTCCTTCTGACAAAAAATAGTATACACCTGTATAATTATAAATGCAAGTATTATTTTTATACAATTATATAATATTATTCGGAACGTAACCATTCGAGAGTAATAAAGCTCCAACATTTTAAACCAGCATATGTTATAGCTTTTTTTGTGTTTACTAATTATTAATACCTGTAAATCATTTATTAGTTCAAGCAAATTATTATTTTTATTACCACTTTGGAATATATGGCCTTAAATTATATCAATAGGTGAAAATTGGTAATCTAAAGCTATCTTATAATCATCAGTTGTATCAAGGGGTTCTTTTAAAGTCTCAATAATAAAAGACTTAATTTCACCTATAATCGAGTAAAGCTCATTTTGTTCTTCATTAATAATAGCTTCAATGCGAACATCTAAATCATAAGATCTAGAAATTCTATAATTACCTGTAGAGTAATCTACATTTCTAAATAACTCCAATATATTCATCTTAGATATTGCTGTATCAAAAGCATTTATAGCATTTAGGATATTATGTTTCGCCATTACATTTACACTGACAATGGTCTGATTACAAATATGTGGAATTGTATCAACAATATATTCTTCTCTAACAGTAGCTCGCAACGATTCATCAGCCATTATTAACTCTCTATCCAAGGCTTTATCCCAAAAGCAATGTCTTACAGCCATACAATCATGTTCATCATCATAATAAACTATCCAGTTTTCAATTTTATAAGCATCAGCTTGTTCAATGTAAAAGATTTCACGAGCATAGGAATCTACATCAAGCAATTCAGACTTATAATCTACTCCTCCAGGACCTCTTAAATAATAGGCTATAAAATTCTCCAGCCTAAGCATGGCAAACTTAATTATAGGTTTTACACCTATATAGATAGAAGAAAAGTTACCCTTTTCATAACGCTTTAATTCAACATTATCCAATATCTACGCTCCTTATGCTCGAAATTCTCTCTAAAAAATCATCTTAATAACACAAATGTATCAAAAAAATCTCTATTAGCCAATTATTAATCAGCTAACAGAGATTCTAAAATAGTAATTTAATTATTCTTCCACAAGCTCCAAGTCCTGTTCGTACGCATAGTCTGCCTCGGCTTGTGTAATCATGCCTTGGTCTACCATTTGTTCGAGCACCAGCTTTTGCCGTGCTTTAGCACCTTCATAGTTCGTATAAGGATCTAAATAGGACGGTGCATTGGGTAATGCTGCGAGCAAAGCACTTTGCCCCAATGTTAATCGGCTTGGGCTTGTCCCAAAGTATCCGTGAGCTGCTTCATAGATACCGTAATAATTATGACCATAATATACGGTATTCAAGTACATGGTAAGGATTTCTTCCTTAGAGTAGTAATGTTCCATTTCACTAGCGAGGATGGCCTCTTCCACCTTACGACTCATGATACGCTTCGAGGAAAGGAACAGATTTTTTACAAGTTGTTGTGTAATAGTACTACCGCCTTCTAGCGTTTCACCTGCTATAGTGTTTGTGTACAAGGCGCGAATAATACCGAGTACATCAATAGCTCCATGTTTATAATACCGCTTATCTTCAATAGCGATTAATGCATTTTTTGTATACTCAGGAATAACATCCCCTTTCACCCAATGCTCTTTTGAAACACGTTGATTAAGAGCTATCTGTACTTTATCTCTAAATGTAAACAGTCGTATAATTCGATCTGTACGACTGAGCGTATCTTCACTTTGTTCTATTTGTTTTTCAACAATTGTATGAGCTTTACTCTCACGATTTGTCCCTTGAAAGCTATGGTATCCGTCATATATAAACATAGCCAAAATCATGACCACCACGAACACAACTAGATTTCGAAGGTAGCGAAATACTTTCATTTCTTTCACCTATTTCTTAAAGGTCTGTAATATAAACACATGTAACTATAGGTTTATAATCTAGCTATCTATACAATACCTTATATACATATACAAATATAAAGTATATTAAATGTATTGTATCACATCAATCAATAAGAAGATATGTAAAACACTAGTTTTTACGTCCACTCATACTACAAATATATTTAATATATCTTAATAATGGCATGATACCCTATATCTATATATACCGATTAATGCATATTAGTTATACTTATTAAGTTGTATTAAAAACTTTAAATAGAGTATAATGTATGAGATGATAAAAACATGCCTATGGAGGAGTAAAATGAAACAGTGTATGGATTCAGAAAATCTGCATCGTCGATTGCGTAAAATCTTAGGTCAAGTGCAAGCTATTGATCGAATGATTGAAGAAGACATTCCCTGCGAAGATGTGTTGAGCCAAATTAATGCAGCTAAATCTGCACTACATAAAGTAGGACAAGTAATTCTTGAAGGACATATCAACCACTGCGTACGAGATGGTATCGAACATGGTGACGTGGAAAAAACCATTAGCGACTTTACAAAAGCTGTAGAGCGCTTTGCAAATATGGGTAAATAAAAAAGGACTCTACAAATGAATTGCACCCAAAAAATTGGACATAATTTTTGGAGGTGCAGTTCAAAATGTAGGGTCCTTTTTATTACCCTCATATTAATCGTGGTTAGTTGTTAAGAATTCGCTCAATGCAGCGAGTGCCTCGTCTTCGTCAGCACCGTCAGCCGTCAAGGTAACGGATGTGCCTTTTGTAGCACCCAAGGTCAATACAGTTAAAATGGATTTAGCATCTGCTGTTTTGCCATTAGCAGCGATAGTCACTTTGGAAGCGAACTTAGCAGCCAATTGTGTGAAAGCTGTAGCAGGACGAGCATGTAAACCGGATTCGTTAGTAATTTCTACTGTTAATTCTTTCATGATAACCTCTTTCTATCTCGATAGGCGGTGCCTATCCATACGTTCTAATAGATATATTGTATCAATATCAAGCATTTCAATTCAAGTATATTACATCCTATTTACTATGTAATAATCCTATTTAACAAAAGTAAAATTATAATAAACCTTTTTCAGCTAATACAGATTTAGCGTATTCTGTAATTTCTTCTGCTGTGTCCATAGTAAGTGCTTTATTTGCTACCTCTTCACATTCTGTTTTGGAAACAGAACGCAAAATATTTTTAATAAGAGGAATCGAAGAAGCCGTCATGGAGAATTCGTCGAGGCCAAGGCCCAACAGAATCATGGTCGCCACAGGGTCGCTAGCAAGCTCACCACACATGCCTGTAAATTTACCTTGTTCATGACTAGCATCAATGACGTGCTTAATAAGACGTAACACACCTGGATGCAATGGTTGATACAAGCTACCAATTGCTTCGTTCATACGGTCTACTGCCAATGTGTATTGGCAAAGATCATTCGTACCGATACTAAAGAAGTCTACATATTTAGCAAGAATTGGAGATATAACAGCTGCCGCTGGTACTTCGATCATGATGCCAACCTTGATATCCTTGTTGAAATCCTTACCCTCAGCCTCCAGTTCCTCCTTACATTCACTAAGCATAGCATTCGCTTGCTTCACTTCCTCAACGGAAGCAATCATAGGATACATGATGTGAATATCACCAAACGCACTAGCTCGTAATAAGGCACGCAATTGTACCTTAAAGATGTCTGGACGATTTAAGGATATACGAATAGCGCGATATCCTAGGAATGGATTCATTTCACTTGGTAAATCAAGGCATTTCAATTCCTTGTCTCCACCGATGTCCATGGTACGGATAATAACAGGCTGCCCCTTCATATCTTGGGCTACCTTTTTATACTCTTCGAATTGTATTTCTTCTGCAGGCAATTCGTCATTTTCCATGTAAAGGAATTCTGTACGATACAAACCAATACCTTGTGCGCCCATAGTGAGCGCATGTTTAGCATCCTTCGCCTTACCAATGTTGCCGAATAGTTCTACATGATGACCATCAATGGTAGTAGCTTCAAGATTAGCGGATTCGCGTAACCGTTTTAACTCTTCTTGGAACGCCAACGCTTGATTTGTATACTCCGTCCAATCCGCATCAGATGGATTGATTTCCACGATACCATCCGTACCAAGAACGACTGCCTTATCGCCATCTGCAAAGCTTTCAATATCACCAACGCCCATAACTGCAGGAATCTCTAAGGTGCGAGCCATAATAGCCGCATGAGATGTAGGGCCACCTGCTGCCGTAACGATACCTTTTACTACCGCTTTATCAAGGGATGCCGTATCAGATGGTGCCAAATCATGAGCCACCAAGATAACCTCGCCAGAAATATGTGATAAACCGCGAGGGTTCATGCCTAACATATTACGCATCAAACGATCACCGATATCCTTAATATCTGCGCCTCGTTCACGCATATAGGCGTCTTCCATGCCGAGAAAGATATTTGCAAAGGTTTCAATTGTTTGAGCCGTAGCCGCTACCACATTCATATGGCTAGACTCAACAAGGGATTTAATTCCGTCAGATAAGGATGGGTCTTGAGCAATTTGCATATGCGCTTCAAAAATAGCCGCCTCTTCTGGCCCCATTTCATCCAACGCTTTTTTACGAATAGTATCCAATTGTTTTAAGGTAGATGCCATAGCAGTTGCAAACTTGCCAATTTCTTCTTCTACCTTGTCTTCCGTTACATTGTAATCAGGAATGACAATTTCCTCTTGAATATATCTATATACATTGCCTACTGCAACGCCACGAGATCCAGAAATCCCTTGAATTCGCATATGTGTTCCTCTTTCTATTACGATTAACTACATTACTCTTTATTTTATCATTTCTCTGTTAAACAATAAAGTAATCCAAATACCTATACTCCCTTAAATAACCGTCCCATATGGGGCATTTTTTGTTTTACTATAACTCTCAATAAACGTTGTAAGCTTTCCTTATTTTCCCTTTATTTTGCTATAAATTTATACGATTCCATGCCATGCTTAGGACCTATTTATGATATAATATTATAATATAGAATATATAATAATAAACATATGAGACTTTCACGGGCTTCATGGTGAAAGTCTTACTTATTGATAGGAGACTTTATGAAATTAACGAAAATGCATGGTCTCGGCAATGACTTCATCCTCTTTGCCGACCCACAAGGGACGTCTAAAGACTACACAGACCTCGCCATCCGCCTTTGCGATCGTCGCACGGGTATTGGTGCTGATGGTCTTGCTATCCTAGTTCCTTCCGAAACCTGTGATGTGCGCATGCGCATCATCAACTCCGATGGTAGTGAAGCAGAAATGTGCGGTAATGCCATCCGTTGCTTTGCCAAATACGCTTATGAACACGGTGAAACAACGAAGGAGACTTTCACCATTGAAACCTTAGCTGGCGTAATGAAGCCTACATTGACTATCGAAAACGGTATAGTCACACAAGTTACTGTAGACATGGGCAAACCATTTTTTAAGGCCCAAGACATTCCTATGAATGTAAACATGGATAAGGTTATCGACGTAGACCTCAATGTAAACGGTGAAACCGTAACAGTGAGTTCTGTATTGCTCGGTGTGCCTCATACGGAGGTATTCATCGACGACATTACAAAAGCCCCTGTTACAACACAAGGCCCTATCCTTGAAAAGCACGATGCCTTCCCTGCCAACACCAATGTAAACTACATTGAAGTGGTAAACGACAAACACATCAAGGTGCGCACATGGGAACGCGGCGCTGGCGCTACTTTAGCTTGTGGAACAGGATCTTGTGCCTCTGCCGCTATGTCCTTTGAAAAGGGCTTAACAGGCCGCGAAGTAGATGTGGAACTCTATTTAGGAACATTGCATATTTCATACTTGGAGGATGGCACGGTGCTCATGACAGGCCCGGCTGAGGAAGTCTTCGAAACAGAACTTCCTATCGATTAAAATGAAGTGGTTACAACTTATATTAAATGCGTTCCTAAGGTACCAACAGGGTCGCACACTCATACCACGGAATATAGAGCCCCTTTTGGGACTACTTGCATCCATTCTCGTCATCCTCATAGCCGTAGCCAATAGCATCGCTATTGGTTATGCCTTGATTGTCGTATGGAGCATCATGGCCTACGTGTTCTACCGCAAAGGATATGCCCTAAAAGAATTATTAAACCTATCTTGGACAGGTGCGAAAACATCCATCATAGTGATGCAAATCTTCCTTCTCATCGGTTGGCTCATCGCCATGTGGCAAGCAGCAGGCGTTATTCCTATGATTATCGCCACAGGTATCGATTTAATTGATCCATCCATCTTTATCGTCTGTGCCTTTTTAATAACAGCCATAGTGAGTATGCTGTTAGGTACTGCACTGGGCACTGTAGGAACGATAGGCATCGTACTCATCACCATGGCAAGAGCTGGAAGTATTCCAGAAAATATCGTAGTTGGTGCCATTATTGCAGGTGCTTACTTTGGTGATCGAAACGGTCCACTATCCTCTAGTGCATCTCTTGTAGCGGCCTTGACCCATACAAAGGTATCGACGAATATTCCCATTATGTTTAAAGATGGTATTCCAGCACTCATCATCTCTACAGTGTTGTATCTATTACTATCTCAGTGGTACCCACTCAATTACGAAAATAGTTTACTATCCGATACAATTCACTTTATTTTCAATATCGATTGGACATTATGGATTCCAGTCATCATCGTCATTGGTCTATTGCCTTTGAAAGTATCTATCCGTTGGCCTATCGGACTCAGTGCATTAGCGGCGGCCATTCTAGCCTATACCAATCAGGATGCGAGCCTCTCAGAGTTGGGATGGTATACCTTAACAGGCTTTGAACTACCGCACTATAATCCACTAGCTAATATCATTCATGGCGGCGGTCTACAAACGATGTTTATCCCTACCCTTTCAATTTTTATGGCTACTGCCATTTCAGGCATGCTCGAAGGGGTTGGCTTCTGGAACGATATACGACAACTGTTAGAGCGAGCTAAAACACGGAGCGATGTATTTGCTGCCAATGTAGGTCTTGCTTTCTTAACAGGTGCGGTTGGATGCAGCCAAGCTATTGCGGTAGTTATGACGCACTCTATTATGCGTATTACCTACGCACAGCGAGGTATTCAAGACGAAGATGTAATGCTAGACTTTGAAAATAGTGGCATTCTCATCGCTCCATTACAACCATGGAATATCGCTGCCTACGTGCCCATTGTCATGATGGGTACAAGTTCAACAGGTTATGTACCATTTGCCTTCTTCCTATATCTAGTACCACTCATCTATTGGTTACGATTACGGAAGCAAGATCAACCAATCATACGCTAATTAGTATTATCTCAAAAGGGGAAATTGTATGATTTATACCATTACCTTTAATCCAGCTCTCGATTATATCGTGCGCCTTGATCACCTCAAGACGGGTACTATTAATCGCACCATCCAAGAATACGTTCTCGGTGGTGGCAAAGGTATCAACGTATCTATCGTGCTCAACAATCTTGGCATGGATACGACAGCACTCGGCTTCATCGCAGGGTTTACAGGCGAAGAAATCGTAACACAACTCAAGAAATTCGGCGTGAAAGAAGATTTCATCCGGCTTCGCGAAGGATTAACCCGCATCAATGTTAAGGTAAAAGCCTCTGATGAGGAAACAGAGATTAATGGCCGCGGCCCAATCATTGCTACCGACGAATTAGAAGCTCTATACAAACAGCTTGATGCGTTGACCGAAAAGGACACCTTAATCCTTGCTGGCAGCATTCCTTCTAGCCTACCAAGCGATATGTACGAACTCATTATGGAGCGCTTACAACATAAAAATATTCGCATCGTAGTCGATGCTACAAAGGATCTACTCACAAAAGTCTTGCCTTATAAACCATTTTTAATTAAGCCAAATAATCACGAGCTTAGTGAAATCTTTGGGCGCACTTTATCTACAAAAGATCAGCTTGTAGAAGCAGCAAAAACATTGCAAGAGAAAGGCGCACAACACGTGCTCATCTCCATGGCTGGTGATGGTGCTATTTTGGTGTCCGCTGACGGCACTGTATATACCAGTCCTGCCCCTAAAGGAACTCTCGTGAATTCCGTGGGTGCTGGCGACTCCATGGTAGCCGGCTTTATTACGGGCTATGAAAAGACGGGTGACTTACAAGAGGCGCTCTATTGGGGTATCTCCAGTGGCTCTGCCTCCGCTTACTCTGAAAACCTCGCAACCCTTGAAGAAGTAGAAACACTGCTTTCACAAGTACGAGTTAAATAGTTTTATATTTTATGTGCATCAAGGAGTACACATATGAAAATCACTGATCTATTAAAACCTCAATCTATCCTACTGAATGCAGATCCTGTCACAAAAGCTGACGCCATTTACACCTTAGGTGAATTGATGGACAAAGGAGGCTATTTGACAGACAAGGCAGAATATTTAAAAGCTGTCTTCGCTCGTGAAGAGTCTGGTTCTACAGGCCTTGGCGACGGTATTGCCACACCACATGCTAAATCTGCAGGAGTAAAAGAACCAGGCCTCGCCGCTATGGTTGTACCTAATGGGGTAGACTTTGAAGCATTAGATGGTCAACCTTCTCGCCTATTCTTCATGATTGCGGCTCCAGAAGGCGCCGCTGACACTCATGTTGAGGTATTGAGCAAACTAGCAACTATGGTGATTGACCCAGACTTCAAAGAAGCCCTAATTCAAGCGGCTACTGTTGATCGATTCTTAGAGCTCATTACAGCTAAAGAAGAAGGAAACTTTGACCCATCCGTAGAAGGATATATCAAACCAGCAGAGGATCAAAAAGCAACCAGCATTACCGATGCTATCGAAGCAAAGGCTACAGAAGCAATTGAAAAGGTAGCACCTAAGATTTCTGTAGATAACCCGCATTATGATGTACTTGCTGTTACTGGCTGCCCTACAGGCATTGCACATACCTATATGGCGGCTGAATCTTTAGAACGCAAAGCTAAAGAAATGGGTGTTTCTTTAAAAGTAGAAAAGAATGGTGCATCTGGTGTTAAAGACGCTCTTACAGCAGAAGAAATCGAGCACGCTAAATGCATTATCGTAGCTTCTGACCGTCAAGTAGAGATGGCACGCTTTGATGGCAAACCTATGATTCAAACTAAGGTTGCGAACGGCATCAATAAAGCGGAAGAGTTATTGCGTGAAGCTATGGCTGGTACAGCACCTGTATACCATGCTTCCCAATCCGACAAAAATGGTGCAGTGGCTGCATTCGATGCGGCAGATAACTTTGGTCGTCAAATCTACAAACATTTGATGAATGGTGTCTCCCACATGTTGCCATTCGTTATCGGTGGCGGTATCTTAATTGCCCTTGCCTTTTTATTCGATGTATTCGACCCAGCAAATCCTAAAAACTTTGGTTCCGGTACACCTCTTGCAGCTTTCTTAATGCAAATCGGTGGCGCTTCCTTTGGCTTCATGTTACCCGTATTAGCGGGTTACATCGCTATGAGTATTGCGGACCGTCCAGGTCTTGTAGCTGGTTTTGTTGGAGGCTTATTAGCTAACCAAGGTGGCTCTGGTTTCCTAGGTGCATTGATTGCCGGTTTCGCAGCAGGTTATTTGGTATTATTAGTTAAGAAATTAGTATCTGGTTTACCTCAAGCCTTAGAAGGTACAAAACCGGTTCTCTTCTACCCTGTGCTTGGCGTATTATTCATTGGTATCGCCATTACCTTTATCATCAATCCTCCTGTATCCGCACTTAACCACTGGTTGATGGACTCCTTGCAATCCATGGGCACAACGAGCCGCGTATTGTTAGGTCTTATCTTTGGTGCTATGATGTCCGTTGACATGGGCGGCCCTGTAAACAAAGCGGCTTATGTTATCGGTACTGGTGCTCTTGCAACTGGCGAATACGGTATTATGGCGGCTGTCATGGCAGGCGGTATGGTTCCTCCATTGGCAATCGCTCTTTGTACTACATTCTTCCCTAGCCGCTTCACAGAGGCTGAACGTAAATCTGGTATCACAAACTACATCATGGGCCTTTCCTTCATCACAGAAGGTGCCATCCCATTTGCAGCAGCCGATCCAGTTCGCGTATTACCAGCTTGTATTATCGGTGCTGGTACAGCCGGTGCGTTATCCATGTTCTTCGAATGCACACTACGCGCTCCACACGGCGGCATTTTTGTAGTACCAACAATTGGTAATCCACTACTATACCTTGCGTCCATCGCAATCGGTTCCGTTGTGGCTTGCTTTATCTTAGCACTTGTAAAGCCAAGCTTAAAAAATAGTATCACAAAATAAATCATTAAAATTAACCATCAATTATAGCTTATATATGATTGATTGATGGCTGATAATTGTTGATTGTTTATGATGAGTTTCGACGATTAGCAGTTAGTAACTAATAGTTAACATTTAGCTACTAATTGATTAATGACTCTTATGATGGTAAAAGCTAGTGTCACACTAGTAGATATAGTAAAAGGACTAGAATATACGTATTCTGAACTGACCTAAAATTGGACATAATTTAGGAGGTATAGTTCAAAAATATACGTGCTCTAGTCCTTTTCTTATATTCAAAAATAATTAATATTATTTTATAATTCATTATCAAAACTACTTTCAAAAGTGGAAGCAAATCCTCAAAATTGTACAATTACATCGATTTATGTTAAACTATATAAATATTAATTAACTTTAAAATTATAAATTATTATTAGAAATCTAGTTCGGAGAACTAATTCATGAAATCATCCAAAAATTGTAAGGTTACTGCTGCATTTCTTGCCGCAGCTGCGCTGGGTGGTGTTGCCCATGCAGAGCCTACACTTAACATGAATGATTTAGTAGGTACGAGTACCAGTGCTGAATCAACGACACAAAGTACTACAAGTGTAGCAACTCCAGTCGTGAAACCAATGGCAACTCAGCCAGTCTTACCAACTACACCACAACCAGCCACCATTGTACAACAACAAGCACCACCGATGGCACAACCTCAACCATCCTACGTGATGCAACCAGCAACGGTTAGCCCTATACAAACTCAACAAGTTACACCATTACAAGCAGTACCGCAACAAGTAGTACCAATGCAATCTCAACAACAGGTTCAAACTCAACCTCAGTATGTTGTCAATAAAGATACAAAGGCTGTCATGGAACCTACATTAGCAATGCACAGCTTGATAAATGTACAGCGAAAAACTGAACCTGTTACTGTAGAGAAACCAGTAGATGGTAAGCAACAAGTACAAACTACACAAGTACAGCGTACGCCTGTTGTTATTCAACAAGAATCCATAGCGCCATTAACTGTATCTAATACTACAGTAACAAAAGCCGTAGTAGCAAAACAGAGGCTTACGATTCGAGATATTCAACGAGCTGAGCGTGAACGTTTAGCTCAACTAGCCGCGGAAGAAGCAGCTCAACAAGAAAATGTATCACAAGTTGATCAACAACAACTCGCTCAAAAACAAGCTGAAGCTCAACGGCAAGCAGCACTACAAGCACAACAACAAGCAGAAGCACAACGGCAAGAAGCTTTGCGGGCGGAACAAGAACGTGTGGTAGCTCAGCAAACCGAGGCACAACGACAAGCGGCTTTACGTGCTGAACAGGAACGTATTGCGGCTCAACAAGCTGAGCAAGCTCGTATTGCAGAAGAACGCCGTCAAGCGGCTGAGCTAGAACGCATCCGTATCCAAGAGGAACAACGCCGTATTGCTGAGCAACAAGCAAATCAAGAACGTTTAGCGGCTCAACAAGCCGAGGCGCAACGCCAAGCTGCTATTAGAGCTGAGCAAGAACGTATCGCCGCTCAACAAGCCGAGGCGCAACGTCAAGCGGCTATTAGAGCAGAGCAAGAACGTATCGTCGCTCAACAAGCCGAGGAGCAACGTCAAGCGGCTATTAGAGCTGAACAGGAACGTATCGCCGCTCAACAAGCTGAGGCGCAACGACAAGAAGCTTTACGCGCTGAACAAGAGCGTATGGCGGCAGCTCAACAAGCTGAAGCTCAACGTCAAGCGGCTATTAGAGCTGAACAGGAACGTATCGCCGCTCAACAAGCCGAGGCGCAACGTCAAGCAGCTATTAGAGCTGAACAGGAACGTATCGCCGCTCAACAAGCCGAGGCTCAACGACAAGCTGCTATTAGAGCGGAACAAGAACGTATCGCCGCTCAACAAGCCGAGGCTCAACGCCAAGCTGCTATTAGAGCGGAACAAGAACGTATCGCCGCTCAACAAGCCGAGGCTCAACGCCAAGCAGCTATTAAAGCAGAACAAGAACGTATCGTTGCTCAACAAGCCGAGGCTCAACGCCAAGCAGCTATTAAAGCAGAACAAGAACGTATCGTTGCTCAACAAGCGGAAGCTCAACGCCAAGCGGCTTTAAAAGCTGAACGTGAGCGTATCCTCGCTCAACAGGCTGAAGAAGAACGCTTAGCGGCTGAAGAAGCAGCTCGCCAACGTGCTGAAGCCGCCGCTAAAGCTGAAGCCGAACGACAAGCAGTTATTAGAGCAGAACAAGAACGTATGGCAGCTCAACAGGCTGAAGCTCAACGCCAAGCAGCTATTAAAGCAGAACAAGAACGTATCGCCGCACAACAGGCTGAATCTCAACGGCAAGCAGCTTTAAAAGCTGAACAAGAGCGTATCGCGGCCGAGAAAGCTAAAGCTGAACGCGAAGCCGCTATAAAAGCGGAGCAAGAACGTATTGCTGCTAAACAAGCGGAACTTGCAAGACAAGCTGTGATCCAAGAAGAACAAGAACGTTTAGCTGCTGAACAACTAGCAAAAGAAGAAGCGGCAGCTGCAGCTAAAGCTCAGGCTGAAGCAGAGGCAAAAGCTAAAGCAGAAGCAGACGCTGCAGCTAAAGCTCGGGCTGAAGCAGAGGCAAAAGCTAAAGCAGAAGCAGACGCTGCTGCTAAAGCGCAAGCTGAAGCAGAGGCAAAAGCTAAAGCAGAAGTAGATGCTGCTGCTAAAGCTCAGGCTGAAGCCGAGGCTAAGGCTAAAGCTCAATCTGAAGCCGAAGCAAAAGCTAAATCTGACGCAGAGACTAAACAGGTTCAAGAAAGTAAATTACCGCAATCTTATGTAAACGCTCGTAATGAAGCTTCCACAAAGGGCTCTACTGTTACAGAAGAGAAAAATATTCTCTCCCAACCAATTGAACCCCCATTGCAAGCTGATGCGTCTGCAAAGATTAGTCTTGCTTTCGACGCGAAAAATTATGAATCCATGTCTACCACAGTAGATAATAAGGAAATTAAATATCGCGCCTTCGAGTATATCCCTTACGTGGCTAATCCAATCGACATAGATCAGCAATACATGAACATTTATGTACCAGAGGAATATTTCAACAACGGTACAATCAATGGTTACAATACCCAAACAGCCCCTATCTTCATGCCAAATGCAGTAGGTGGTTACATGCCGAGCCAAGCTATGACGCCTAAGGTGGAAAATGGAAAACCTAACAGTGTTCTTTACGCATTATCCCGTGGTTATGTAGTAGCTTCCCCATCTACTCGTGGTCGTACCAATAAAGCCTCCGATGGCAACTTCATCGGTAAGGCCCCGGCAGTAATCGTTGACTTACAAGCGGCTACAGCCTACTTACACGCTAACGATTCCGCTATGCCAGGTAATGCAAACCGCATTATCACAAATGGTACAAGTGCAGGCGGTGGTGTATCCTTGTTACAAGGTGCAACTGGTAACAGTTCCGACTTCCAACCATATTTACAAGCATTAGGTGCAGCTACAGCGGCAACTAATGTATACGCAGTATCTGCGTATGCCCCTATCACTAACCTTGATGCGGCTGATATGGCTTACGAATGGAGCTATAATGGTATCACATCCTTTAACAAAGTAACTATGGGCCAAGGCGAATTACCACAAGCTAATGTAGGTGGCAACTCTGCTCCACCACAACGCACGATGCAACGTGTAAACTTGAATGCAGACGATCTATCATACTCTAAAATGCTCAGCGAACACTTCCCTGATTACGTAAATAACTTACAATTACGTGACTCTCTAGGTCGTGTACTAAAACTTGACAAGAACGGTAACGGTACTTTCAAAAATTATGTAAAAGAATTTATTGTTGCTGCCGCTAATAAAGCAGCAGCTAAAGGTACTGATTTATCCAAGCATACATACCTTGTACGAGATAATAAAACAGGAACTATCAAAGACATAAACTGGGAAGCATATAACCACTTTGTAAGTCGCTCAAAAGCGCCTGGTGCCTTTGACTCTCGTGCTAATGATACAGGTGAAAACAATCTATTTGGTACAAGTACTACAGATAATAATCACTTTACCATTACTGCTGCATTACACGATTCAACAGCTAACCAAGATGTATACGTAGAAAATGCTAAGATCGTTACTATGATGAACCCAATGAACTATCTTGGTTCTCCTGCTGCGACAAATGCACGATTCTATCGTATTCGTTATGGCACAGCCGACAGTAATACATCTGTTGCAATTCCTTTAATCGTAGGTACACGTGCTCAAAACCTTGGGTACAGAGTAGATATGGCAACACCATTTAATGTAGATCACTCTGGTGACTACGATTTAGAAGAATTATTCAACTGGATGGATAATATCGTTAAAAACGGTAGATAATCACAATTAAATACATACCAAAATACTAAAGGAGCTACCTAGTAGTTCCTTTTTCATATACAATTATAAATTTTCTTGTGTATTCAATTATAAATGTTATTGTGAAAGTCCCTCTCCGACTATGAATAATCTGCACCATTATTTAATCAGTACATCACCCTATTATAATAATAAAAGAATTCAATCAAAAAAGGATGCCCCCTGTAAAATACAGGGGGCATCTATGTGTTTGAGCCAGGTAAAAGCAATTATTATGCTTTCACCATGATAGGCGATTAAACTTCAGGGAACAATGCTGTAGATAAGTAGCGTTCGCCTGTATCAGGGAGAATTACTACAATATTTTTGCCTTTATTTTCAGGGCGTTTTGCCATTTCTTGAGCCGCCCAAAGCGCAGCACCAGAGGAAATACCTACCAATACACCTTCTGTGTGACCGAAGGCTTGAGATGTAGCAAAAGCATCCTCGTTAGAAACTTGGATTACTTCATCGTAAATGTTAGTATCCAATGTATCTGGAATGAAGCCAGCACCTAAACCTTGGATTTTATGAGGGCCTGGTTTACCATTAGACAATACAGGAGAATCTGCTGGTTCTACGGCAACCACATGTACATCAGGGTTTTGTTCTTTCAAGTAGCGACCTGCACCTGTCAACGTACCGCCTGTACCAACACCAGATACGTAGATATCTACGGTACCATCAGTATCTTGCCAGATTTCAGGACCAGTTGTTCTGTAGTGAATTGCAGGATTAGCTTGATTTACGAACTGACCTGCTTCAATAGCACCGGATGTAGCCGTTACGATTTCCTTAGCTTTAGCAATAGCGCCTTTCATACCAAGAGAACCGTCAGTCAATACGAGCTGAGCACCATAACCAAGCATTAATTTACGGCGTTCAATGGACATTGTTTCAGGCATTACGATTACAACTTTATAGCCAAGCGCAGCACCTACAGCAGACAAGCCAATACCAGTATTACCAGATGTAGCTTCTACGATTGTGCCGCCTGGTTGTAATTCACCAGATTCAACTGCAGCTTGAATGATTGCTGCTGCGATACGGTCTTTTACGGAACCTCCTGGGTTAAAGTATTCCAATTTTGCGAAAATATTAGCGTTTGCACCATATTTTTTACCAAAACGTGTAGCAGCTAATAATGGTGTTTTACCAATTAATTCAACAAAAGATTTTGCAATTTTAGACATAGTGGTCACTCCTTATTAAATAGAACCATCCCAATTATCATATTTTGTATCGAGTTTTGCGTAAGTCCCATCAATTACATCTTGTAGGGTTACGTTTTCTAAATAATCATGAATATAGTTTTGTAAGCCTGCCCAGAAACCAACGGTGCGTTCGTTGATTACTGTATCAGTACTCACCCCTTCATCAAGGGTAGATATGATAGCCATCGATTCCTCAGTAGCAAGCAATATTTCAATAATTGTGTACTCCTTAGGGCTTTTAGACAATCGATATCCGCCGTATTTACCGCGGATACTATCCACTAGGTTAGCAGCGCCTAAACGAGCTACGATACCTTCTAGGTATTTTTCAGATATGCCTTGTCGTTCTGCCACAGATCGCAAGGAAACTGGTTTATCTTGCCCTTGCTCTGCCAAATCGATGAGAACCATCAATGCATAACGACCTTTTGTGGAAATCCTCATATATCTTGCCTTTCTTTGTAAACGTTAGTGTTAAACACACCCATATTAAAAAGTGCTTATATTATATTTATAAAGCTATTTATAAAACCTTTCATATTAATAGGAATTAATTTCATTATAGACCACTCACTATAAAAATGCAAGAACTTATTTCCTACTTTTATAAAGGGATATTAACAACACAAAAGGACCAGCCCGAAGACCAGTCCTTTTGCGTATAGTTTGTAGTTTGTTATATGAGGTTTACCATGATGAATTGGAGAGGGTTCATCTGGTATTGGGACTTACCGTATCGTCAGGAAAACGATGCGCGCCCGTGTTTATGTCATTTGAGGAGTTATCTAGATTACTCTAGCATTTAAGTATAAGTTTCTTAATTAGATTTTACCTACAAGATCAAGACCTGGTTTCAAAGTGTCTTTACCTGGCTTCCAACGTGCAGGGCACACTTGATCGCCATGTTTAGCTACGAATTGAGCAGCTTGTACTTTGCGAACCAATTCTTCAGCGGAACGGCCGATACCCATATCATGAATTTCTGCTGTACGCACGAAGCCTTCTGGATCTACTACGAATGTACCACGGTAAGCCATAGCAGATTCTTCTTGGAATACATCGAAGAAGTCAGCCAATTCATGTTTTTTGTCAGCTAACATGTAGTACTCGATTTTATTGATGCTTGGAGAAGCATCAGACCATGCTTTGTGAACGAATTCGGAGTCACAAGATACGGAGTAAACTTCGCAACCCAATTCTTTCAACTCTGCATAAGAGTTTTGTACGTCTTCCAACTCAGTAGGGCATACGAATGTAAAGTCTGCTGGATAGAATACGAATATAGACCATTTACCCAACACGTCTGCAGTGCTAACTTTTACCAATTCAGGTTTTTTGAAAGCATCAAGTGTAAATTCAGGAAGTTGTTTACCAATAATAGACATGTTATGTCCTCCTTATTTGAGTTCCATATTTAACGAATATATTTATATTGGTGTACTTAACACCATATCTATATCTATCTTTGTCTATATAATAACAAATATCATTCAATATTGCAAGCGTTATTTTTAAATTTATCGATATATTTTCCCAACTTTTTTCGATGTAAGCAAAAAAAGAAGAAAGATGCTCATTTCTGAGCATCTTTCTTCTTTTTACGTACTACAACAGACTTACTGTTCACAGTAGCGTGATCAAAAGCTATTAAACCTGCTATATTAGCAAGCCCTCTTCGTGCTATGTGACCAGTTGTAGATTGTTCTTTTCCCGATTTACCATATACAAACTGCTCTAGTTTGAGTGCAGCTAATATAAATAAACCTATAATAGATAAAATAGATCCCATCGCTTTAATCTATTTTTTTAGTTCTAAGATTGCATCTACGAAACCACGGAATAATGGGTGTGCATTATTTGGGCGAGATTTAAGTTCTGGATGTGCTTGTGTACCAATAAAGAATGGATGATTTTTTACTTCAATACTTTCAACAAGACGGCCATCTGGAGATGTACCGGAAATTACAAGGCCTGCATCAGTCAATTGTTGACGGTATTCATTGTTGAACTCATAGCGATGACGATGACGTTCATAAATCAAATCTTCCCCATAAGCTTCGTGAGTTTTCGTACCGGCTTCCACTTTGCATGGATAGATACCTAGGCGCATTGTACCGCCTTTTTTATCTACATCAACTTGATCACTCATCAAGTCAATTACTTTGTACTTAGCATTTTCATCGAATTCGCTAGAGGTTGCTCCTTCCATGCCACATACGTTACGAGCAAATTCCATTACTGCAGATTGCATGCCAAGGCATAGGCCAAGATATGGAATATTGTTTTCACGAGCGTATTGGATTGTGCGAATTTTACCTTCTACACCACGGGAACCAAAGCCACCAGGCACGATGATACCTTCAACACCTTCAAATACCTCTTTAGGATCTACAGAAGTATCATCAAGTTCTTCAGAGTCAATCCAACGAATATTCACTTTAGTACCTGTAGCAATACCAGCATGATCTAGAGCTTCAACTACGGATAAATACGCATCATGCAACGCTACATATTTACCAACGATAGCAACTGTAATATCTTTATTAGGATTCAAGATCTTATGAACCATTTCTTTCCATGCAGTCATATCACATGGACGATCTTCAAGACCTAACTTTTTGATAACAATATCATCAAGACCTTGATCTTGCATCATCAATGGCACTTCATAGATAGAGCTACAAGTTTGATTTTCAATAACTGCTTCAGGTTCTACGTCGCAGAACAAAGCAAGTTTTTCTTTCATATCATCAGAGATATGTTTCTCACTACGACATACCAAAATATCTGGTTGAATACCAATGCTACGCAATTCTTTTACACTATGTTGTGTAGGTTTTGTTTTCAACTCGCCTGCGGCATTGATGTAAGGCACTAACGTAACGTGAATGTAAAGTACATCGTTACGGCCTACTTCTTTTTTCACCTGGCGAATAGCTTCCATAAATGGCAAGCTTTCAATATCACCTACAGTACCGCCGATTTCAGTGATAACTACATCAGCATTATCCTCTTTACCTACACGGTAAACATTTTGTTTAATTTCATTTGTAATATGTGGAATTACTTGTACAGTGCTACCTAGGTAATCACCTTTGCGTTCTTTATTGATTACAGACCAATATACTTTACCAGCTGTAATATTAGAACGTTTGCTAAGGTTAATATCGATAAAGCGTTCATAATGCCCCAAATCAAGGTCCGTTTCGGCGCCGTCATCTGTTACGAATACTTCACCATGTTGGTAAGGGCTCATCGTACCAGGATCGATATTAATGTATGGATCAAATTTTTGAATCGTTACATTGAAACCGCGGTTTTTTAGTAAGCGACCCAAAGATGCTGCTGTAATCCCCTTTCCAAGAGAAGAAACAACGCCGCCAGTTACGAAAATATACTTAGTTGCCATGATGCCTCCCACCTATTACATTTTTTCCGGAGCGGAAATACCTAAAATACCCAAGCCTTGACGAAGAACGAGGGCAATCGCTGTGATTAATCCAAGACGATCTTGTTGCAACGCTGGATCTACGCCAATGATACGACCTTGACGGTAGAATGAATGGAACATGCTTGCCAAATCGTATAAGTACCGAGCAATACGATGAGGTGCACGATGTTCAGCAGCTTGAACGACCTCTTCCGGATATTCAGCTAATTTCTTAATTAATTCTAATTCCATTTCACTTGTAAGTGTTGTGAAATCAGTTTCACTATAATCGCCAAATGCGATGCCAGCTTCACGCACTTGGTTGTAAATGCTGTGAATACGAGCATGAGCATATTGGATATAATACACCGGGTTGTCATTACTGCGAGATTTTGCCAAGTTAATATCGAAATCAAGTTGGCTGTCTAAGGAACGCATCAAGAAGAAATAGCGAGACGCATCTACGCCAACCTCTTCAATCAATTCATCTAATGTAACGCTATCACCACTACGTTTAGACAATTTAACAAGTTGTCCGTCACGGAACAATGCTACCATTTGTAATAACAATACTGTTAATTTATCAGGGTCATAACCAAATGCCGCCATAGCCGCTTTTACACGACATACATAGCCATGATGGTCAGCGCCCCAAATATCAATCATTTCTTTAAAGCCACGATCAAATTTATTGCGATGATACGCAATATCTGCCGCCAAATATGTAGGAACCCCATTATCACGAATAACTACGCGGTCTTTATCATCACCATAATCAGTAGATTTTAACCATAAAGCACCGTTTTTTTCATAAACTTTGCCAAGGGCCTTTAATGCCTCTACGGAATGATGAATCTCATCCGTTTCATGAACTGTACGTTCAGAGAACCAATTATCAAAAGTAACGCGGAAGTTTCTTAATGTTTCCTCTAAGCGAGCTAATTTTTCTTTTAAGCCCTCTTCCTTAAACAAGGCTACACGATCTGCTTCGTTCATAGCATTTAATTTATCAAAGCCTTCGCGTTCTGCAATCGCTTTCGCTGTTTCAATAATATCTGGGCCACGATAGCCATTTTCAGGGAACACTAAAGCCCCTTCTGGAATATCGAACTCAGGCATAGAACCGTCTTCATTGCGTTTAGGTGGGAATACTAATGTAGCACCTTGTAACTCTTGGAAACGGTACTCAATGGAAATAGCCATGTTGTCGATTTGATTACCTGCATCATTGATATAGTACTCGGATTGTACATTATAACCCGCTGCACGTAACAAGTTTACAAGAGCACTACCGTACGCAGCACCGCGACCATGACCAACATGCAATGGACCTGTTGGGTTTGCACTTACGTACTCTACTTGAATTGTATCGCGCGCACGCAATGGTTGAACACCATACTCAGTACCAGCATTCAAAATGGCTTTTAACGTATCGTACACCATATCAGATTTCAAAAAGAAATTAATAAAACCTGCGCCGGCAACCTCAGCACGTTCAAGCCAATCAAAATTCATATGACTAATCAAAGCTTCAGCAATGGCTCGAGGATTTTGACGAGCTACACGAGCGGATTGCATAGCGATGTTTGTAGAAAAATCACCGAATTCCTTTTGAGGTGGCACTTCGAGAACGATTTCTGGATATTCCCCAGCCGGCAAATCACCGCTGTTAATCGTATCTTGTAATGCCTGTTCAATCCCCGATTTCAGGATTTCCTTCATGTCCATGCTCTATATCCTCCCGCACGTCTATATCTAACTGATTATAAAATTGCCATTCACCTTCAACGGAAATATCATATCCTAAATGAACATGACCTACGCCATCATGAAAGTCTACTGTTAATTCATGAGTATTTACAGCCATATGTAAATCACCATATGGTGTTTCATATACGGCTTCACGTTCTTCACCACGGACGTATTGATGACGCATATTGACAGCCCCTGTTCGGAGCAACACGATAGAATCATCATGAATTTTAATGGTCGTCTTAACCCCATCCAATCCAGTCACACTAGATTCTTCATAACGCACATATTGAGCATTACCTTTTTCATGTGACGTACCTGGGGAAATCAGTTCCACTACGGTATCCTTGCCATCCATATCTCGTTGTACACTCTTTACGGACACTAGAACCCGCTTCATTTTCAACCTCCGTGGTAGTAATTAATCATCATATTATACCATAATCAAGGACTATTTTGCACCCTTAATGAGTCTCAATTTCTTAGTCTTCGTCATCCGTTTAATAGCATATTCCCTGCGTTGTGCTTCTTGTTTTTGGTGAAAGCTTTCAGCATATACCAAGGTCACAGGACGACGTCCTCGCGTATATTTTGCACCGCCTGGGATATGTCCATTGTGAGCATCTATTCGACGTTTGAGATCTGTAGTCCATCCACAATACAAAGAATCATCAGAGCAACGCACTAAGTAAATATAGTGCATTTCTTTTGATTCATCGCCTTGAACACTAGCGTCGTTCAAGATTGTATCACAATCTACAATTATACCTTGTACCTCTTGTGTAGATGCGCATTCACCAGAAAGAGACTCTTGAGAAGTACTTTTCTTATTTGCCATTTTTCGCATCATCAGTAATCGGCTCCAATGTAATGGTATTGATGATTACTGGTTCTACTGGCTTATCATTGCGACCGGTTTTAACCTTGCCGATTTTTTCAACTACATCCATGCCTTGTACTACAGTACCAAAGATGGTGTGTTTATTATCTAACCAATCCGTAGGTCCCAAGGTAATAAAAAATTGAGATCCTCCTGTATTAGGACCACGGTTAGCCATGGCTAGAACGCCCATTTTATTGAAGTGTAAATCATTGGAGAATTCATCAGGAATTGTATAGCCTGGGCCACCAGCACCTGTGCCATCAGGATCTCCACCTTGAATCATAAAGCCTTCGATAACACGGTGAAATGTCACACCATTATAGAAGCCTTTTTTCACGAGATAATCAAAATTTTTGACCGTAATCGGCGCTTTAGACCCTAACAAACGAACCTTAAATTGACCATAGTTTGTATCAAAGATAGCATATTCATCAGCAATTGGTGCGTTTGTAAAATTGGGCATAGCTACAGTTTCTGCTTTCACGGTGTTACCTTGTGGTTGTTCACCACTGTTTGTACCGCATGCAGTTGTACCAAGCACTGTAATCCCCAACATTGCGCATAAAGCCAAGCGTTTCCAGTTCATATGTCCCCCAAAATACTAATATTATATTTAACTAAAATGTAGATTTAAAATTTACATAGAAAAACCGCTCAACCCATGAGCGGCTCTTTTTTAGTATATCATATTATGGCACTATTGAGATTAAAAATATAAAAAAATAATATAACAATAAATAATAACAACAAAAAACAGAGCTTCAAAGGAGCTCTGTTTTTGTAGGCCTCAACTAATCACTTAGTTAATTCGATTATTTAGAGTCAAATTGGTCTGGAGTTGTATTGTTATAAGACTCAATATAATTATTGAAATTCTCAATCATGTCGTTAAGGTTGTTTTCATTTGCATCGTTAAGTACTTGACGAACAGAACCAACTACAGAGTTATAAGAGTTAACAAGCACTTCTCCACGATCATTATTTATGCTCTTAAGCAATGTTTGAATTTCATTAAGTTCTTTTTCTACAGCTTGTTTATCTGCATTTTTAGGAGCTTTTTCTACATTTTCTACAAGAGTAGTCAAGCGAAGCGTAGATTCCATTGCTGCTGCATAGCCTTTTTTACCGTCTTTTTTCAATTTTTCGATTTGTTTCTTAGTTTGTTCGGTGTTAGCTTTGTTAAGAGCATCATTGAACTTCGCATAAGCTGCATCAAATTTTTCTACTTGTGCTACATATTTAGCTGCTAGTTCTTTACCTTTAGCACCACCATCGTTCATGTAGGCTTTAGAATCATCATAAGCTTTCAAATCTTTGAATGTTGGTACTAATTCATTAAGAACATTTAATACATTATCGCGTTCTGTATCAACTTCTTTGAACGTAGAACCCTCTTTTTTAGATTGTTCCAAAGCTTCTTTTAAAGTATCATAGTGAGGTTGACGGCCAATAGCACCTTCTTGGAAACCACCCTTTAATTTAGCCAAACTGTCTGCATAGTTTTGACCCCAAGTAGCATTGTCACCATTGAAGCGATTTGTTGCATCAATAAGTGTATTAAGCTTAGCAGCTGCTTTCTCATCGCTACCGCCATCAACTACGGAGGATACTACGGAGCCAATGCCACCCGCTTTATCACTGCCGCAACCAGAAACAAATAAACCAGCTGTCAATGCTGCTACACAAAGTAAAGTTGAAAATAATCTGCGTTTATTGTTCATATCTTCTCTTCTCCTTTTAACACATGAATATTGAACTAAGCGCATTATACTAACTATACTACACCAATTCTGTAGCCACAGCTACAAAAACAAATCTTCATATAAGCTTCACCTAGTTTAGAGGAATTATCAATAATTAATCGATCCATTTAAAATGCTTACACGCATTATAAATGCCATCTTTATCACAGTCTGTAGTAATATAATCAGCCTTTGCCTTTAATTCAGGGCGCGCATTACCCATAGCAATATTTAGCCACTCAGGTCTAAACATAGACAAATCATTATACCCATCACCAAATACAACAGCTTGATTTGGCTTCATTCCAAAGTGTTCAAGCATATTACGAATACCCAATGCCTTTTCCATAGGCTCATATAGAACACAGCCATCACCATAACGAATGAGCTTATGTGTCATATGCTCGATATCCTTCTCCTCTTCCTCTCCTTCCTTGAAAAACACATAAATCTTATAAAATTCTTCAACACTATGAAAGTCAAAATTAGGGTCTACAGTTGTTTTAAATACATCCCAATTAGGATGCCACTCTAGAATTTCCTTATATGGCGTAATACGACCGAGTTTATTGCGATCAGTTACGGCCCAAGGAATATTATGTGATTCTAAATACTCTAAATATTTAATACATGCATTACGATCCATACCTATCATAGATACCAATTCATTATTAACAGTGATACTGTGACCACCATCTGCTACAAAATCAGTAATGCCCGCTTGCTCTGCGAAACGCTTAGCATCCACTTGAATACGACCAGTTGCTAAGGCTACACGGTGACCACGACGCTTTAACTCATCTAAACTGTATTGAGCACTTTCAGGGATTTTACCTTCAGGCCATACAGCTAAAGTATTATCAATATCAAAAAAGAAAAACTTCTGCTCCACGGCCCCTCCTAATCACGTCCACTCATTAACTTAAATCGTTCTTTTTGCACTACATCTGGATATTTTTCACAATCCACATCGCTCACAAACATTTCTAAGGGACGTACATACATATCGCGCTCATCATACAGTTTCTGATATACTACAAACTTTTCACCCGTCTCAGAGTGAGTCGCTACATCTAGCACATAATAATACATGCCTTTAAAATGACGATATAAGCCACCCTTTACAATTTCTTGCATTTATAACCTCATCACATAACATACACAAATAGTTACAAACCATATTAATCAAGAGATTCCATATATTGAATAGCTTTAGTCAACATATCTGCTGTAATTTTATATGGAGATACATCAATATCATGAACAGATGTAGCCTTTTCAACAATTTGAGGAATATGCGATGCAGTAAGATCTAATTGTGAAAGTTTAGTAGGCCAACCTAATTCGCGATATACTGGCAACCACCGTTGTAACTCATCCATTTGTTGGTCAACGGTTAACAAAATAAGTAAGCCATAAGCTACTATTTCACCATGCAAATGATTTTCTTCTGTTTCTTTATTAGTAACACAGCCATAACATACAGCATGAGCCATGTTGCTATTATATGCCATAGGAACACAACCTGATACAACACCGGTAGTAAAGATAACAGTCATAGCAATGGTATCAAAGGCATCACTACGTTTATTAGCTTGACTATCTTTATAGGCTTGTATACCATGTGCTAAAATTGGTTCACTACACATAGAAGCTAGAGTAAGGCCTAACTGAGTATTATAGTCTTGCTCGCGATTGCGAGCAGAAAGATGAGTTTCATAGTGTTTTGCAATAGTATCTCCCATTCCTGCCCACAAGTAACGGCTTGGTGCTTCTACGAGAATATCAGCATCAATAAAGCAGTGCACAGGAGGATGATTTACAAAAGCTACGTCATCAAAAGTATGATCTGCCGTGTATACAGCTGCCACTTCTGACGTTGCCGCACAAGTAGATGCAATGGTTGGAATTGTAAAGAATGGTTTATCATCTAACTCTATAGCTACTACTTTTACTGTATCCATGGCCTTACCACCACCAACAGCAAACAAAAAGTCCGCATCTTTTACAGATGCCATTTGTGCAATTTCCTTGCCTCGAGCAAAAGTACACTCTCCACCAAAGTGGATAATATCTAGCACCTTAATCCCCGCTTTATCAAGCACGGGACGAATGTGTGGCAAAGCTTTAGAAAGAGCTGTTTCGCCACCGATGATAGCTACAGACTTGCCATATAATTTTGTAAACTTTGGAATAGCGTCAAATACATCATGACCTCCAAAACTATAACTAGGTAAACAATGAGTACTACGCATAAAATTTCCTTCCTTCTTTTATCATTTATATCCTTATTTATCCTTATTATAGAAACTTCTACACACAAAATCAATTTTATATGACAACAATCAAAACATAAAAAGGCTCTATACTCTCACAAAATGAAAGCATAGAGCCTTTATCTTTATTACTTATTATCGGAAGCAAGACCTTTATGGATAAGGCCTACAACGAAGCCTAATACCGCAAAGCTCACCCATCCCATACCAGCACTTTGGAATGGAATATATTGAGCAAAGAGCTGTTCCAAAGCTGTAGGTGCAATACCTGCAGTTTCAAGACCAGTCATGAGGGCAGAGATCATTGTGAAAGCCATAGTCCATGCATATACGCAACGACGACCACCAAACACATTATGAAGAAGTGCCAACAAAATGATTACGATAGTCAACGGATACAAGAGCATCAACACAGGGATTGCTGCACTGATGATTGTTTTCAAGCCAAACATACTGAGGACAAACGCCGCTAGAGAGAAAATTACTACATATAATTTGTAGCTAATCTTTGGTGTCAGCTTGTGGAAATACGTACCGCAAGAAGTGATAAGGCCAATACTTGTAGACAAGCAAGCTAGCAGAACGATGATAGCCAAGATGATTTGACCGAACTCACCAAACAAATAGTTAGCACTTACGGACAATACAGGAGCCCCTGTCTCGAACAAACCAAAGCGTTCAACACTTGTAGCACCGATATTAGCGATAAATACATACACGATACCAAGAAGGCCTACCGCAATTGCACCTACCTCCATTACTGTTTTTGTAATCACAGCACGAGATGTAGCACCACTGAGGCGTACAAAATCGATTACAAGAATAGCAAATACTACGGAAGCTAAGGCATCCATTGTATTGTAGCCATCTAAGAAGCCTTGTAACACAGCCGTTGGTGCATCACCATATGCCGGTTGTGGTACCGCATACCCACCAAGTGGAGTAATAAAGGATTTAACAATCAACAACAAAATTACAAGTAGTAAAGCTGGTGTCAAAATATTACCGATACGGTTAACAAGTTTTTGCGGACTAATAGATAACCACAAAGAAATACCAAAGAATAATGCCAAGAAAATTGGTTCCATATTCATATTCATGCTTAAACCTTCAGCAAAAGGTTTAATTGCGATTTCATAAGCTACAGTACCAGTACGCGGCGTCGCAAACATTGGACCAATACTCAAGTATAAAGAAATTGTGTACAACAAGCCATAAATCGGATGCACACGACTTGCAAGTTCTTCAACATCTTTACAGGAAGAGTAACCCATAGCTGCAACCCCTAAGAGTGGAAGTCCTACACCAGTTAATACGAAACCGAGCAATGCCCAACCGACATTATCACCAGCTTGTTGACCTAAGGCCGCTGGGAAGATCAAGTTCCCTGCCCCAAAGAATAGAGCAAATAACATCATGCCTATAGCCAGATAAGCACGGGTCGACAGATTATCGTTACCATTCATAAATGTAACCCCCTTTAGGTTATATAAAAATAATATTACTATTATAATCTAAAGGGGCTTGGGTATACAAGAAAAATATCCTCACTATTCTATATCCGTATAGAGTTATTCCCATAAGTAACAGACTTTAACTTTTACTTATAGAAATAAGTAGATAAATTCCTATTTTACAGTAATCATTACAGACTATTAATTGGTCATTCACTACAAAAGATTTCTTATATGAACTTGTACATCATAAAAGGTGCTCCCCCATCCCTGATCGGTAGGACGAGCTGCGGTAAGCGCATTGATTGCCACGTGAGGATCACTCGATTGAGATTGCCACCATACACCTAGTGTTACCAATGTCCCTCTCTGTACTTCATCGTCGTAGTATGCTTTAATTTTTACACTGCCACGATCGTTATAGATTTCTACCTCAGCACCATCGTTTATGTTATACATTTTTGCATCTTCTGGATGGATGCGAAGTTTCATCAACTCAGGATCATTAAAGTCTAATTCGCAGAAGCTAGAGTCCAAAATTCGAATATCATTACCATTTATAAGCCAAAACGGTGCATTATCACCATATGGAGGCATATACCGAATTAATGGTTCTACATCCTGCGGATTATATAATTCAATTTTTCCAGACGGTGTTTTGAAATCCATCTTATAACTCTCAGGTACCGTCATCTCCACAGGCTCACCATTTAAAATCAACTCTTGGTCCCTCTTGGATATACGACTCGAAGTGTGCACAATTTGTTCAATAAGCTCTCTTTCACTAAGGTTAAAAAATGCATCCTCCAACCCCATACGTTTTGCTAACTCGGCGATAACTTGCCAATTGGAACGAGACTCCCCAACTGGATCAATCAATTTGTAACCCGTACCAATTGTGTAATGACCATAAGAATTATAAATATCATCATGCTCTACAGATGTTGTGGCCGGCAAAATAATATCCGCATATTTACAGGTATCCGTAAAAAAACGCTCATGCACAATTGTGAATAAGTCATTACGCATCAAACCTTTACGAACCACATTTTGATTAGGTGCTGTAATAGCAGGATTTGAGGAAAAGATATATAAACTATGAACTTTAGTTCCTTCAGGGTTTATAAGCATTTCACCCAGTTTAATCATAGGCATCAATCGTTTAGCTGGCGCATGAACATGAGCCTGTTGCATCACATCTTTGCCAATAAATTTACTACCACTAGCACTCGACAACAATCCACCCCCAGGATATTGCCATGCTCCAACCACAGCAGGCAAGGCATTAATAGCACGGCATGTCATAGCACCATTGCCATATCGAGATAGTCCACTGCCGAGACGAATAAACGGCGCTTTTGACTTTGCATAAGCATGAGCAAACTCAGTCATCCGCTCCACAGAAACACCGCAAATTTCAGCCGCTTTTCCCGGCGTAAAGTCAAGCAACACCTCTTTTACCAACTCATCGTAGCCTTGGACATGCTTCTTAATAAAATCTATATCTGCCAAGCCATCACGATGAATGATATGGAGCATCCCTAAAGCTAGTGCCCCATCACTTCCTGGTTTAACGTAAATATGTTCATGAGCTTGGCTAAAAGTATAAGTTTTATGAGTGTCGATAATCCAAACGCGAGCCCCCTTCTTTTTCGCAATGTTCACATCATGTAAAATATGAACATCTGTGGCTGTCGCATTTATCCCCCACAAGACGATAAGATCACTATGTTGCGCCTCTTGTGGTTTAATCGCTAAGGTATCACCGTAAACAGAACGGAACCCCGCTTGTTTAGCAGGAGAGCAAATACCTCGATCTTGGTCTGTAGCACCAATACAACGGAAAAAATAATCTGCTGCAGGACTCTGAATAACCCCCATTGTTCCTGCATAAGAGTAACGCAAAATACTTTCACTGCCATAAGTATCAATAGTTTCTTTGAAATTATTGACAATTGCATCAAGGGCTTCATCCCAACTAATACGAGTGTACTGATCTTCACCAATTCCCTTTTTACCGACACGCTTCATAGGGGACTTCAAGCGCAATGGAGAATGGATTACCTTTTCATAATGTGCCATCTTAGGGCATAGTGTACCTCTTGTGAAAGCATGTGCTCTATCCCCTCGAACAGATATTACTTTATTATTATCGACTGATACAATGAGTCCGCATGCATCAGGACAATCGTAAGGGCATACAGATTTATATTCTTTCATGATAAGCACCTCGCTTATAAATTGTATAAACTATAGGATGTATATTTATATTATATTATAGTATGACTCGTATAAGTATAACCTTTTGCACATATTCTGAATTAAAAAGGTTTTAGAAATGATTATTTTATGTATATCAATGCATTCAATTATCACATTACATTTATGACCTCATCATTTATTTTGATATATGTAGTTAAACATTTCAAGTTTTATCGATATCTATCCATTATCATTCTTGTCCAATGCCTAAACAGATATACTAATAAGTTCTATAAAAATACCAAAATTCTTCAAAAAAATCATGTAATCATTACTAAAAGTCATAACCATATAGTTTTAGGTATAATCAGACATTTTAATAGTGTCGTATAGATTATGTGACAAAAATCACCGGTACGTATGCGTATTTAGTAATGTCGTTCAGACTGTAAGACTATTCAATCTCACTTGTTTCTGTGCTATACTGACAGTGTCATTTGAGAGGATATAGAACTCACAAGAAATCATTTTGAATTCATGGTTATCTAATGTGAAGTAGCTATATCAGGTACATATTTTCTGAAAAGAGGTTTTAACGATGGCAGACGCAAAAAACACTGTGTTATTCCCTTATGAAACACTAAAAAAATTGAGCATGGACGCTTTCCAAAAATTTGGTTTCTCCGAAAAAGAAGCTGACATCATCCAAGACGTACTTTTGACTTCTGACTTGTTCGGTATTCAAAGCCATGGTATGCAACGTATGGTTCGTTACCATAAAGGTATCACTAATGGCTTGATTAAAATCGATGCTAAACCTGAAATCGTAAAAGAAACTCCAATTTCTGCAGTTATCGACGGTCATGACGGCATGGGTCAATTATTGGGTCATAAAGCTATGGAAATGGCTATCGAAAAAGCTAAAAAATCCGGTGTTGGTATCGTATCTGTACGTAACTCCAACCACTACGGTATCGCTGGTTACTATGCTAAAATGGCATCCGACCAAGGCTTAATCGGTTTCTCTTGTACAAACTCCGAAGCAATCATGGTTCCTACATATGCTCGTAAAGCTATGCTTGGTTCTAACCCTATCGCTTGGACTGTACCAGCTGATCCAGTTGACTTCTTCTTCGATTGCTCCACTACAGTAGTAACTCGTGGTAAACTTGAAATGTACAACAAAATGGGCAAAGCTACTCCAGATGGCTGGGCTGTTAATAAAGACGGCGTTCCTTCCACTGATGCAGCTGAAGTATTGGGCAACATCTCCCGTCATGAAGGTGGCGGTATCCTTCCTTTAGGTGGTGCTACAGAAGTTCTTGGCGGTCACAAAGGTTATGGTAACGGCATGATTGCTGAATTATTCTCCTCTATCTTGTCCCAAGGTGGTACTTCCAACAAATGTATGGTTGGTGGTAAATCCAACATCTGTCATGGCTTCATGGCTATCAACCCTGAATTCTTCGGTGACCCTGCGGAAATCAAAAAACACTTCTCCCAATTCTTACAAGAATTACGTGAAGCACCTAAAGCTCAAGGTCAAGATCGTATCTATACTCATGGCGAAAAAGAACATGAATCCGTTGAAAAAGTTAAAGCTGAAGGCATCCCTGTACTTAACGGTACAATGCTTGAAGTTCAAGACCTTTGCAATGAATTAGGTCTAGACTTCAAATCCTACTTCGGCGATTATGTACCAGAAGCTCCTGCTACAATGTTCAAAGGTAACTACTAATACCTAAACTTAGTAATGGCCCTAACAAGGACTTGTAGTTAGTACAGAAGGGGACATAAACACTGTTTATGTCCCCTCTCTTATGTTTTTAACCTCATAGGCTATGAGGTTAAAAAATTTTATGTACTATATCAATTTTTATGATAAGTATATCTGTTATTTTATTGTAAGCTTTTATTTTAACTGAACTTTTACAAATTAACATCATAGCGATTTATTCATCAATTAAATTGATTAAACTACGTCGTCCTGTTGAGCATATATTTTTGTTTTACTTGAAAGGATGATCTTAGAAATGAGTGCTATCACCGTTCTATTAGCGCTATCTCCAATCATTTGGTTGATTGTAGCGTTATCCATCTTGAAATTACCTGCATGGCAAGCAACAAGTGTTGCTGCGATTGGTTCTTTCATTATCGCTATTACAGCATTCCAAGCTGACCCATTTATTATGGTCACTGGTGCCCTTGAAGGTGCCGCATTGGCAATCTGGCCAATCCTATTAGTTATTACAGCTGCTATCTTCGTTTATAACTTGGTAGTACATACGAAAGCAATGGAAACTATTAAAACCATGCTTTCTTCTGTAACATCTGATACTCGTGTACTTGCATTACTACTTGCATGGGGCTTTGGTGCCTTCATGGAAGGTATGGCTGGCTTCGGTACTGCCGTTGCAATTCCTGCAGCTATGATGGTTGCCGTAGGTTTTGACCCACTTAAATCTATCATCGCATGTCTCGTTGCAAACTCCGTACCAACAACATTTGGTTCTATCGGGATTCCAACAACTACATTGGCATCCTTAACAAACCTTGATCCAAGCCATTTAGGTACATTCATTTCCGTACAATTGTTCTTGCTTAACCTTATCGCTCCATTCTTTGTTGTTATGATTATTGGTGGCGGTATTAAAGCGTTAAAAGGCGTATTCCTTGTAACATTGCTTTCTGGTTTAGCATTAGCAGTTCCTGAAACTGTAATCAACGCTGTAATGGGTCCAGAATTATCCGTAATTTCTGCATCCATCGTTATCATGGCAGTTATCATTGGTTGTGCAAAAATCATGCCTCCTAATGATCCTAAATACGCAGTTAAACAAACTGGCGAAGTCCCTAAAGTTTCTGGTGGCGAAGGCCTTGTAGCTGCAATGCCATTCATCTTAATCTTCGTATTATTGTTATTAACTTCTAAATTGTTCCCTGCAATTAATGGTCCTCTTGCGTCCATTAAAACATCTGTACCTATTTATCAAGGTGCTGGTGCAAAACCTTACACATTCGTATGGATTGCAACTCCTGGTATTATGATTTTTATCGCTGGTATTGTTGGTGGTTTCATCCAAAAAGCAAAAGCTGGCGAAATCTTCGGTACATTGGGTAGCACAGTTAAAAACTTGAAATTCACATACCTTACAATCATCACAGTTGTTATGACAGCTAAATTGATGACTTACTCTGGTATGACTGCAGACATTGCAAAAGCAATGGTTGCTGGTACAGGTACATTGTATCCTCTATTCGCTCCTATCGTGGGTGCGTTGGGTGCATTCTTAACTGGTTCTGGTACAAACTCCAACGTATTGTTTGGTCCACTTCAAATCGCTGCAGCTCAAGGTTTAGATCCTACAAACTTCGAAGACCTTGGCTTCTGGTTGGCAGCAGTTAACTCCGGTGCAGCTGGTATCGGCAAAATGTTGTCCCCACAATCCATCGCGATTTCTATTGGTGCCGTAGGACCTGCTTTAAAAGCATACCTAGAAAACCACAAAGAAATCAGCTCTGAAGAAGCTCATAAACTAGAACATGAAATCGAAGCAAGTGTTATCATGAACAGTGCATTCAAATACTTTATTGTATTCATCGTAATGCATGGTTGTATATCCTTCTTCGGTCAACATTTCATCCATGAAATTCACCACTTTTTCTTCTAAGAACTGGTAACAAAAAAAGAACAGCTCTTCACGAGCTGTTCTTTTTTGTTGCCACATATGAGAATACTACATATAACATGGTTTAATGATATTGCTTCTACAGATGAAACCGTAGCTGTCCCGATTACTACTATTGCAGCTAACACAAAACCTTTTAGTTAATATTTCATATAATTCTCCCATCGCCAATAAACACATTGATATTTTTAGATATAATTAATATACTAATTGTAATCTATAAATAGAGATATAGCAAACTCAATATTTCATATAGATATTTTTTCTCAATCATGGTAAAATACATCGTATCAAATAGAAAAAATTAAATGCAGTCTGCGAAGTGCGATTCGCAGACTTTTATTTTTCTCACTTTAGTATAGGAGGGTTTTATGACTCAAGAAAATTCTGCTAAGGTCTCTTTCATCTTAGTAGTATTCCTTGGTCTGTTGACAGCCATCACACCACTTGCAACAGATTTATATTTACCAGCATTACCAATTATGCCTAGTGAACTAAATACATCTGCATCAAATATTCAAATGACCATTGGTGTGATGACTTTTGGTGTTGCATTAGGTCAATTATTTGGAGGTCCTATTAGTGATACTATGGGCCGCAAGTTGCCTCTTATAACAGGCAACTTACTTTGCGTTATCTCTAGCATAATCTGTGCTTATGCACCAAGCATTGAAATACTTTTACTAGGACGCTTTCTACAAGGTTTAACAGGATCTGTGGGCGTTGTAATTGCTAAGGCCATCGCTCGAGATTTTGCATTTGGTCAAGAATTGACTAAACTCTTTGCATTGCTCATGATGGTTAACGGTTTGGCGCCAGTAATCGCTCCGCTCATCGGCGGTCAATTATTACTATTCACTACATGGCGCGTTATCTTCGTTATTTTAGCAATATTTTCTGCTATTCTATTAGCGGGATCTCTTCTCTTCCGTGAAAGCTTACCTAAAGAAAAACGCGTTACAGGTGGCGTTGCAACTGCTACAAAGAACTACATTACGCTTATTAAAGATAAGCGATTCCTTGGGCAAACACTAATCCAATTCTTTGCTTTTGGTGGATTCTTTGCGTATATCTCAGGTTCATCCTTTGTATACCAAAACATCTTCCAACTATCTGCACAAGAATTTAGCTATCTCTTTGGTATCAATAGCTGTGGTATTATCTTAGCTAGTGCCATAAGCGCTAGATTAAGTAATGTAATCACAGTTCGACAATTACTAACATTTGCCCTCTGGCAACTAACAATCGGCTCCTTGCTATTCTTAATAGCTATGCTTTTCGAATGGCCACTTATTCCTGTAACGGCCATTCTATTCTTTACCGTATGTACAGTATCCCTATTTGGCTCTGCCTCTTTCTCTATGGCAATGGCTAAATACGGTAAAATGGCTGGAAGTGCCTCTGCAGTACTTGGCTTTGCTAGCATGTTCTCTGCAGGAATCGTATCTCCATTAGTTGGTATTGGTGGGGAATATACAGGGATTCCCATGGGGATTACAATGCTAGTATGTGCAGCGCTTTCCTTATTGTGCCTATATAGGTTAGTTGAGAAAGAATAGTGCCAGTCTTATTACAATAGTTAATACAGTATTATAGCATTTGTATGTCTAAGTCGTAATGGGGCCCCGTTACAATAGAATAAATTTAGTATAAAAACAGCACCACCTTCTTCTTGCTCAGTACGTCACTACGTTCCGTAAAATCGCTGCGAAAAAGGTGGTGCTATTTTTATTAACCTTTGCTATGAAAAAGTCCCATTACGACGTAATAGCATCAGCAAAAATGTTTAAAGATATGTATTATACATTTTAATATCAACTTGGCACTATTCTTTCTATCTACGCCAATATACATAAACACAATAACGGAAAGCGCCTGCTCAACTGTTTGTAGGGAAAAGAGATGTGGCACAGCCACATCTCCTCGCTCCGACCATCCTCTGCCCAGTTACATTTTCAATGAGACATCTTCATAACCAGTGTATATAGAAAAGAATACAGCCCTCTTCCTCCCATTTCCATTAGGTGTATTGCTAATTTTTTGTAAATAATGAGCTATAAGACTCGATGGAGCTCTTAGGTATATAGTAGATTAGATTATTTACATTTTATAATGGGACATCTTCATAATTAGCGTATATAGAAAAGAACACAGCCCTCTCTCCTCTTTTTCCGTTAGATGTATTGCGAATTTTTTGTGAATAATGAGATAAAAAAACGATGGAGCTATTAGATATACAGTAGATTGAATCATTTACATTTTATAATGGGACATCTTCATAATTAGCGTATATAGAAAAGAATACAGCCCTCTCTGCAGCGATTTTACGGAACGTAGTGACGTACTGAGCCAAGAGAGGGCTGTATTTTTTCTATACTAGTAATATGCAGTTGTATTCGGGCCCCATTATAAAATGTAAAACACCTTAGCCCATATTCACTGACTTTCATCCACATTTTCCCCACTGCACTAGTTATATTTTCATTGGGACTTCTTCATAATGGGTGTATATAGAAAAGAACACAGCCCTCTCTGCAGCGATTTTACGAAGCGTAGCGCCGTACTGAGCCAAGAGAGGGCTGTGTTTTTTCTATACTAGTGTTATGTAGTTGTTACGGGCCCCAATGAAAATATAACGAAGCACTCTTATTCAAACATTGTCGATAGTAGTAGTTTTAATCGATTTGCTTGGTTTACTGCACTGGATCCTGGATCGTAGTCAATAGCAGCAATGCGCACGTCCGGGTATGCAGCGGATAGTGTTTTCACCATGCCTTTACCTGTTACGTGGTTCGGCAAACATCCAAATGGTTGTAAGCATACGATTTGTTTAGCCCCTTTTTCGATGAGGTCGATCATATCGCCTGTGAGGAACCAGCCTTCACCGCATTGGTTACCAAGACCGATGAATTGAGCTGCTTCTTTAGCCACTTCTGTCATACGTTGTAGAGGATCAAAGTTTTTAGACGCCGCTACAGCTTTAGCGTATGGCAAGCGGTATAGTTCAAGGGCTTCACGAGCCAATGTACCAAAGAAACCTGATAGCCATGTACCATCAAGGTGTTTCGCACGATAAGTGCTATCCATTGCACAGTACAAGAAGAAATCTAGCAAGCCAGATGTAACGACTTCGCCGCCTTCCTTTTCAATGAGTTCATTAATATGGTTGTTAGCACTTGGGTGGAATTTAACGTAAATTTCCCCTACGACGCCAACACGAGGTTTCTGTACATCCTTGTTGACTGGCAAGTTATCAAAGTCATGAATGATTTCTTTAATATACTTGTTGTATTGACGAAGGCTTGCAGATGTAATGTTTTCACGGAGCTTTTTAAGCCAGTAATCACATAATGCATCAGTAGAGCCAGGGTTCTTTTCGTATGGGCGTGTAGCCAATACGCATTGCATGATAGCGTCCCCGTATACTACGGCTTGAATCATGCGATGTAAGAAGCCTTTTGTCAATTTGAAGCCCGGTTGACGTTCCATATCGCTCGCATTGAGGGATAGGATTGGCACTTGTTTCATACCAGCATCAATCAATGCTTTACGTAAGTAACCGATATAGTTTGTAGCACGACAACCACCACCAGTTTGAGAGATGATAACAGCAGTCTTCTCTACATCATATTTACCGGATAACAGTGCGGACATAAGCTGACCTACAACAATAATCGCGGGGTAACATGCATCATTATTGATATATTTCAAACCCACTTCAATATCATCACGCGTAGGCGCTGGCAACATTTCAAAGTCATATCCTTCATTTTTGAGAACTGGCTCTAAGAGGCTAAAATGCAATGGTGACATTTGTGGTACCAAGATTTTATAAGTCTTACGCATTTCTTCTGTAAAGACAACTCGATTGTAATCGTAAGTTGGTAATTTCTCTACCACTACCTCTTCCGGTGCCTCAGGATTATGATGACGACGCAAACTACGTTCCATTACAGATTGCAAGGATCGTAAACGGATTGTCACGGCTCCAAGGTTTGTACCTTCATCGATTTTGAGCAAGGTATGGATTTTGTGGTTTGCTGAAAGTATATCTTTTACCTGATCTGCTACGATAGAATCCAGTCCACAACCAAAGGAGTTAAGCTCTACAATTTGGAATCCTTCAGTTCTACTTACAAATTCAGCGGCACGATATAGGCGACTATGGTAGGACCATTGGTCTACAACGCGTAAATGCTTGATTTCATTGCCTAATGGGGCAACGCCATCTTCTGTAAGAACAGCCATACCAAGAGATGTAATAAGTTCAGGAATACCGTGGTTAATACCGGAGTCTAAATGATATGGACGGCCAGCCAATACGATTGTCGGAATTTGTTCTGCTACAAGGCGAGATACAGTTTTCTTCGTCGTTTCACGGTAGGAAGCTTTACAGTTTTCTTGTTCTTCCCAAGCAAGGTCTACAGCCTTAACAATATCTTTCTTCTTGAGGTCCAAGAAATCCAATGCTTTCACAAGAGCCGGAACAAGGGATTTTTTATCAGCTAACGGCAAGAATGGTGCGTGGAACGGAGTATCGCCCAATACCTCTTGCATATTATTTTTGATAAGTTCTGGATAGGAAATAACCATTGGACAATGGTAATTATTGTCGCGGCTAAATTCCTTAGGGCCATGTTGAATACAAGGGTACCAAATAAAGTCTACCTGTGCATTCGCTAAATCTCGAATATGACCATGTACAGCTTTTGCAGGATAGCAAGCTGTATCGGATGGAATTGTATCGATAGCCTTATTGTATTGATCCTTAGTCGTATAATCTGAAAGGATTACTTCATAACCCAAACTATTGAAGAATGTGAACCAGAATGGGAAGTCCTCATACATGTTGAGAACGCGAGGGATACCTACACGCATTTTACCTTCAAACTCAGGAATATTTTTCTTCAAGTAGTAATCAAAGTAACGACGTAATTTTACGTCTACCAAGTTAGGAACTGGCTTACGCTTCTCTTGGATCATATCGCCAGCACCGCGGTCACAACGGTTGCCAGTTACGTACGTACGACCATCGGAGAAAGCGTTAATAGTAAGCATGCAATTATTTGGGCAAAGACCACAATTGCGCATTGTCGTAGATACTTGTAAAGAATTAAGGCCTTCACTATCTAGCAATGTGCTTTCACCCTTTTGTAACTCTTCCGCCGTTTCTGCTGCAAGAAGAGCCATACCGTATGCACCCATCAACCCAGATACATCAGGGCGAATCACCTCTACGCCCATCAATTTCTCAAAGGCACGCAAAACGGATTCGTTATAGAACGTACCACCTTGTACAACGATATGATCGCCCAATTCTTTAGGATCTTTCACCTTAAGAACCTTATAAAGGGCATTTTTAATTACAGAATAAGCAAGACCTGCTGCGATATCTTGTACCGTAGCACCTTCTTTTTGAGCCTGCTTAACCTTAGAGTTCATAAATACGGTACAACGAGAGCCTAAATCGATTGGCATAGGTGCCAATAATCCTTCTTTTGCGAATTGATCGATAGGAATTCGTAGCCCGGATGCAAATGTATCAATAAAAGAGCCGCAACCAGAGGAGCAAGCTTCGTTCAACACGATATCTTCGATATACCCATCACGAACCTTACAGCATTTCATATCTTGACCGCCAATATCCAAAATAAAGGATACATCAGGGCAGAAAAAGCGGGCCGCACGATAGTGAGCCATCGTTTCTACTTCACCGATATCGATGCCAAGAGCGCGTTTAAGAAAGGCCTCGCCGTAGCCGGTTACGCCAGAGTGTGCAATATAGGCACCTTTTGGCAATAATTCATATATTTTCTCGATGATTTCACGAGATTTTTCTAATGGTTTACCATGGTTAGGACCATAATGAGAGAATATAATTTCCTTATTGCTATTGATAAGAACTACCTTAAGTGTAGTAGAACCAGCATCAATACCAAGGTAGCAAGGACCTTGAGCATCCTCGATATTCGCCTTTGGCGTTACAGCCTTAGCGTGACGAGCACGAAAATCTTCTAATTCTTGTTCATTCTTAAATAGCGGATCAACACGGTCTGTAGCTTCCATGGGAATACCGATAAGTGCACCGATTTCCTTTGTCAATTGGCCAACAGTAATCTCGCGGCACTCATCTTTCATCAATGCCGCCCCTAAAGCAATGAACAATTCACCATTCTCAGGGATAATGCGATGTGCTTCATCTAGCTCTAAGGTATCGCAAAAGCATTGGCGTAATTCAGACAAAAATGTCAACGGACCGCCAAGGAACGCTACATTACCTTCGATTTTATGACCGCATGCAAGGCCAGCAATCGTTTGATTTACAATTGCTTGGAATACAGATTTTGCAATATTTTCATGAGATGCGCCTTGGTTTAACAAAGCTTGTACGTCTGTTTTAGCAAATACGCCACAGCGTGCCGCAATTGGATAAATCGTATCAGCATTCATGGCTAATTGGTTAAGGCCAGATGCATCTGTCTGCAATAAAGTCGCCATTTGGTCAATAAAAGCGCCCGTACCACCAGCACAGGAGCCATTCATACGATGTTCTGCAGTTTGACCTAAATACGTAACCTTCGCATCTTCACCACCAAGTTCGATGATAACGTCTGTCTCTGGATAGAGGGCTTTCACAGCTCGCGTTTCAGCAATAACCTCTTGTACGAATGGGATGCGCACCTTTTCGGCCATAGCCATCCCACCAGAACCAGTAATACATACATGAACAAGAGCGTCTTCATGACCAACTTGAGCCTCTTGTAACAAGGTATATACTGTGTCCAATATGTTTGCATAATGGCGTATGTACTTTTTATACAAATAATTATCGTGTTCGTCCAATAATACAACTTTAACCGTTGTAGACCCCACGTCAATCCCCATGCGTAGCATGTGCTGCATAAATACCTCTCTTTTTAACGACCGTATGACCACCTAAGTGACCATACTTATTTTTGTGAAAGTCTCACATGTAATATGTACAACATATATACTGTACTAAGCATCTAAAATAAAAATTAAATTAGATAAGGATATAATACTTTCACCAAAATATCTAAATTTTTAAATATCCTATCTTTATTATACAACAACAGCAGTTAAAATCTAAGTTATTTCTATATCTAAAATGTTATAGAAAATATGTTAAGATTTAAATTACAAAGTCATATATATAATAGGATGTAAAAAATATTATACCATTTTACAATGAAAAATAACGTAACTTTTGCAACATAACAGGACAAATCAAATATATTAACTGCATTAGACAATATGCAATAGATAAAAACTAACCCCCAAAATGGATTCCAATTTTGGGGTTAGTTCATAAGACAGTATATCTTATTCGTATCTATAAAGTTATGTCATGAGAGAGTATTGTATTAAATACATATATGTTATTAACGATCATTGATTAAAACGCTGGAATAATAGCCCCTTTGTAATGATCTTCGATGAACTTCTTAACTTCTGGAGATTGTAATGCTTTAGCTAATTTTTGAATAGCTGGTTTATTTTCATCACCAGGGTTTACGGAAAGAAGATTTGCATATGGAGAATCCGCTTTTTCTACGAATAAGCCATCTTTTGTAGGATTAAGACCTGCTGGCAATGCATAGTTAGCATTGATTACAGCTGCATCTAAATCTTGAATGGAACGAGGAATTTGAGCTGCCTCTAACTCTGTAATTTGGATGTTTTTAGGGTTGCTAGTCACATCAAATGGTGTGTTAGTCAAACCAGTTGGGTCTTTCAAAGTTACAAGACCTGCACTTTGCAACAAGAGAAGTGCACGAGCACTGTTTGTTGGGTCAGATGGAATCGCTACTTTTGCGCCATTTGGCAAATCTTTTAAATCTTTAATTTTTTGAGAGTAAATAGCCAATGGTTCGATGTGAACTGGTGCAAAGCTTACGAAGTTTGTACCATGATCTTTATTGAAGTTATTTTGGTAAGGCACGTTAGCAAAGAAGTTTGCATCTACTTCATGGCTAGATAATGCCATGTTTGGTTGAATGTAGTCTGTAAATTCAATGATTTGAAGATCTACACCTTCCTTAGCCAATAAAGGTTTAATTTGATTTAAGATCTCAGCATGAGGTACAGGGTTTGCTGCCACTTTTAACACCTCTGCTTTAGAACTACCAGCACTGCTGGAACTTGCGTCATTTGTGGAAGAACCACAACCACTAATCAATAAGGACGCGCCTAGTACGGCCGTCGCTGCTAATGCTAACCATTTTTTCATGTAATCCTCCTATCTACGATGAACACCTACATCTATTGACGAGGACTCATGCGTATACAACACACGTAGATATGTTAATAAATCTATATATTCTTACACTGTATCTACATTTAATTATTTAATAATTTCGATGTGGTTAGTATAGCAATTTAAATCCTACTCGTATAATAGTTTTTATATATCCATGGATATAACTTTAAACTATAGCAAGATAAGAGTAATTACATTTAGCTATGCCAAGTACATAAAAACGGTACTAAGATGATTCCCCGTACTACTAGGTAATATACCTAATAGGTACAATCAAACTTAGTACCGTTATAAATATCGCTCTATATAATAAACAATCTAATCAAAATCAAAAGATTCAATTATAAAGTTGACGTTGTTTGCTCCACAGAAATAGTTACAGGTGCTGATAATTTAGCCTCTAACCAAGCTTTTATTCGTTCCGAATCTGCATCAGATACAGTGGACGCGGTATGGATAATCACCATATAGCGATTCGCTTTAGGCTGTTCTAAATTATCTATCAAAGGCATGCCTTCCACTCTGCTTACAAACGGGAATAACGCCTTTGCTTCAGCTTCTGTCGTTTTCATAGTGTTTATAGTTTCACTTACTAGTTGATAAGTCGGCTGGTACAGATTACTCAAGTTTGTATATTTTTCATGATCCTCCGAGGCTTTATTCAAGCTCGTCTTATCCACAGCAGATTTTTTCTCATCTACACTATTAACAAATCGCACTGCATAAGACTGCAAATACTCGTCTTTCTGTAATTTATCATCCAACTGGGATCGTTCCTCTGAAGTCACAGGAGCTCCTACAACTACTATATCTACTAGCTTATTCACTCGGTCCAATGAATAATCAATCACTAATCGACGCCCATCTTGATTAATATTGGTCTTAATAAACTGCTCTATATGATTTGACTCAGAATACTTGATGGTCATATCATAGCCTGCATAAATGCTTGGTATAGCCATAATAAGACCAATCACAAGAAATATTAGCTGATTACGACGATTAATCTCTTCTGCTTGCTTATGGGATGGCAAACTATATACACCTTTTAAAACAATAAAAGATGCAAAGAAGATGAAAAATGCATTTATAAAGAATAGATACCCAGCCCCAAAGAAATAATGCCAATTTCCATTAGCCAGTCCATATCCTGCCGTACACAGTGGTGGCATAAGTGCAGTCGCAATCGCTACCCCTGGTATGACATTATCTAAGGTCTTACGCGTTTGACCAATAATCCCAGCTAACCCACCAAATATAGCAATGAATACATCAAAAATATTCGGTTCTGTACGCGCTAATAGTTCAGATGTAACTGTCTGAACGGGGGAAATATAAAAATATAAAGTAGATGCCAAAACAGCAATCGTAATCTGTAAGGATAATCTTAAAATAGCGCTTTTCACAACTGTAAAATTAAGCGTAGCGAAGCCAAAACCAGTTGCTAGAATAGGTCCCATCAACGGCGATATAAGCATAGCACCAATAATAACTGCCGTACTATTCATATTCAACCCAATAGAGGCAATAAACATGGAGAGGATCAGGATAACCAAAGCAGGTCCCTTAATCTTAGCCCCACCTATCAACCTTTTAGCAATGGTTGCATCATCGGCTCGCTCAAAATGTATATCAAAGTATTTATTTATTTCCATTCTTCTTCCTTATAATTTCATTAGCTCTGCAAAGGTGCCCACATTTACAAACATATGCTGCGTTGTTTTTAGCATTTGAACCATCAAGATGGCCCCCGTGCCTTCTCCCATCGACATTTGTGCTTGAATAGGAACCATGTCTTGAGTGATCCCCACCTCAGCCAAAGCGATTTCCGTACCTTTTTCTTTAGAATAATGCGATGGCAATGCATAGTCCTTAATACGAGCGTTTATGTGCGTTGCACAAGCAGCTGCCACAGATGTTATAAAGCCGTCAATAACAAAAGGCTTTTCAAAATCTACACAAGCTAGCATGGCTCCAAGAATAGCCGCAATATCAAAACCACCTACATGAGCTACGATTTCACGAACTCGGTCTGGTTCACTTTCAGAATCAATACTAGCCTTGTGCTTGTCTAATACAGAACGTACAAAGTCAACTTTTCGTTTCATCAAATCTGGTTTATCTGGCCAGGAACCAGGACCCACGGTTTCCGTCGGATCAGCCCCAGTTAAAGCAGACAACACACAAGCAGAGGTTGTGGTATTGCCTAACCCCATTTCACCAAAGGAAAAGAGATTGATTCCTTTTGCCACATAATGTTCAACTCGTTCATATCCAGCTTGAAAGGCACGATTAAACTCATCCTCAGTCATAGCAGGATGGTTCAAAATATTCTTTGACCCTTTCGCTACTTTGCGATTCACACCGATGCCATCATCTGAAGCGATGCCTACATCGACGACCTCATATGGAATATTGTTAAAGTTACAAAATTGCGTTGCTGATGAGCGACCTAAGAGCATATTACAGGATTGCTTTTGCGTCACCTCGTAGTTATACCCAACATAGCCTTCCATATTACAACCATTATCGGCAGAAAATATGATATGCTGTGGTCGAATTTCGCCATTAATCTCACCCCAAGCCGCGCAAATCTTACGAAAATATATTTCCCATAAACCAAGACCACCTGGGATGAGGCATTTTGGTTGGAGAAATTTATTTAATTGTTTCTCTATCGGTAATACTGACTTATCTTTCATTTTATTCTCTAATCCGCACCTAATGTACCAACTAGCCTTCTATTAATTCGATATTATTCTATCTGAAAGTATAACATAAAATGCATATCTAGTAATGTGACTATTATTAGTTTTTAAAAGTATAATTCAGTTTTAAAATTTAGTATTCTAACAACTATATTTCTAATCGAAATTATCATTACATAATTACAACCACTCTAGTAGATAAAAAAGGTTATCCCCTTACAGGATAACCTTTTTTATCTATATAATGATGTATTTCTTACGCTTCTTTTCCCTCTAGAATTAAGCACCTTGGAATTGAGGCATATCGTCGCCACTAGAGTCGTCCAATTTACCTTGAAGGTCATGGTCAACCATGGCACATACAGATGCATCAGACCATACGTTTTCAGCGGTTTCAATCATATCGATAATCGTATAGATTGGCAAGATGATACCAAGCAAACCAATTGGTGCACCGATGGAACTCATCAAGGATAAGGTTAAGAAATAACAACCCATCGGAACGCCCGCATTACCAATCGCAGCGAGAACAGCAATAAATAACCAAGCCACCATTGTGCCCATAGTTAATTCCATTCCCGCATTTTGCATTACGAATAAGGATGTAACAAGAATGAAAGCTGCGCAACCATTCATATTAATAGTTGTACAAATTGGCAATACGAAACGAGCTACTGCAGGATGAGCTTTCAAATTATCCTCAGCAGATGCCAATGTAACAGGCAATGTTGCAGCAGAAGATTTAGTAAACAACGCGACGGCTACGGCTGGAGACATTTTACGAAATACGTCTACAGGGTTCAAACCGCGGAATAACAAGAACAATGGAATTACGATAAAGAATTGGATCAAGTTACCACCGATAACAACAGCCGTATATTTACCTAAAGCACCAACAATTACGCCCGCTTCGATTTGCGCAGATAATTGACCTGCAAAGGCGAGGATACCGATTGGCAATACATAAAGTAATGCTTTAATCAATGTAAATAGTAATTCTTGTAAACCAAATAAGACTTTCAACACCGCTTCGCGATTTTCAGTGCGTGGCATGAACGCAAAGGCTAAACCAACGGAAGCAGAAATAAACATTACAGACAATACATTGGCTTGTAAGTATGGTTGCAAAATATTGTTTGGAATAACAGATAAGAAATGATCGTAATACGTAACATTACCAAGTTTTTCAGGCACTTGAGCTGCACCGGCACCGATTACATCAAGTGGTAAATTACCTGGTGCAATCCATAGGAACAAGCCAAGTCCTACAGCTCCTGCACAGATTGTAGTTAGCAAGGTATACACTACAGCGTGTCTAAAGATACGACCTGTATCCTTTTTAGCACCTAGCATGGATAATGTTGTAATTACCGCTAAGGATACGGTTGGAATTGCGATAAATTGGAACAAACGTGTAAAGACCGCTGCAATAAAGTTAAAGAGCTCATTTAAAGCCGGAATATGTTGCCATCCTAAGATAGCACCAATGATGAGTGCCCCCATCCATAAAATGAACTGACGCAATTTACCTTGACCACGACTTTTTAAGGTAATCTCTTGCGCTAAGGCATCCACATTTTTGTTGTTTTGATCTGCCATAATAACACCTCTCTACAAACTAAACTACTAGAGACTAAAAAAAGAAATCCCAGCCCTAGGGCTGGGACAGTGAATATCCGAGTCTCTCTTTAATTCACATTATAGAGATATGATTTAAAATTGTCAATTCCAATATTTGAACACATTATAATATATTCAAGTATTATTTCAATTTTTATAGACATTCTAATAAAAACTAATGATACATATCTATATCTACAGTAATCATTCGCGTTTGCTCTGGATTAAACATAAAGTAAATGACTCTAGGCTGGTCATGATCAAAGTTATGGTAAACAACATATACTATATATTTCTCAGCTGATATCCGAGTACTATAATAATAATCTTCCTTAGGATCATCACCGACACTCTGTGTACCATCAATTACCCAGGGAAATAATTTCCAGTTTTGTCGTTGAACGGTAATAATCTCATAATATTCATTCACGTCACTAACTAATAAATTTCTATCCTTTGGATATGTAAATGAATTAAGTGCTTTAAAGGTACTATCATTTTTCCTACCATTTACAAACGAATACCAAGCATGAGATTTAACAGTTTCCTCATACTGTGAAATAGTAGCTTTATCACCATCTAATACCAAGCAACTATAACTCCCACCCAATCCAATTACCTCAGCAGAAGAAACCACTTTCAAGCTCTCTGGTAAAGACTTAGGTGTTTGTAATGGAGCCGGAATATACCCCGCTTTAGATGAGGGCCATGTAGAGTGCCACTGTTTTGTATCATAATGAGATACCCCTATAGCAGAAAATGCTAAATTAACAGCTAATGTAGGAAGCATACACAGGAAAAAGATTACATAAAAATATGTTAAAAATCTTTTTCGTATAGCTTTCTCACTATCGATTACTCCACATTTTTCAAGCAATAACACAATCGTAGCTACTAACAAAATCAGATAGTATAACCCAGAATATGATATCTCATCCGAAAACAAAAATGTTAGTATCCAAAGAATTATAAAGAACCATATACTTTTTCTATATGGAGGCTCAGTAAACAAATTCTTTAAATACATTAAACACTGTCGCATATACACTCTCCACAACAACACCTATTCAAGTTACTTAGATTGATAAAACACCGCCCGTGTCCCATCATTACTAATCAAAAGTTCCACAAAATGAGGTCTCTTTGTATTACCATCATCAACAAATACATATAATCTATGATTCCGCGTAGAATTATATGTATCCTTGACTACTGTTTTTGTTTCTTTTCGGGGTGCAAAGCGCAACCACTCTATAAAATTCCGTTGCGGCAAATTTAAAGGTTCTTCTCCTATACTTTCTATAATATTATAGCTATTTGGGTGAGATATAAAACGCTTTTTCTCCCCAGTATCTAAATCACGCAATACACCATCCGCATCAATTTGCGCTGTATAAGCTGCATTTTGCTTAGCTATCGCTTCATATTGTGAGATTACTTTAAGGTCTCCTTCAAGTACTGTATATCTTTCTCGATATGCATTAGCCCATACTAAATCACTACGAAAAGCAGACGCTCTATAAATACCTTCTGGAAGTTTCTCTGGTCGTTTTAACCCCTCCGGCAATTCTTCACTATTAGGCCAACCACGTTTCCAATCCATCGTACTAAACTCAAAACCATCAGTTTGATCACGAGTCGTTTGAGTATCATATTGAATCCAATCAGCTACAAGCCAAGATATACTAAGGGTTATGACAATAAATAAACCGCAAGCTAGTCGGCTATGGGCTTTTTCAGATATGGTTCGTTTCTTAAAGCGACCATATTGCAGTAACACACTCAATACTATGGCTATACCAAAAACCATGTATGTAATAGGTGCTATGTTAAATAGCGCTACCACGATTGCAAACAACACGCATAGCATAACCGTTAATAGGCCATAAAATTCTTGAAACAAAACTCTCTCCTATCATGACAATACTTAGAACATTTTCTTATACAACATTTCTATATCTTCCTGACTCACATCGGCCACTGTATTAGCAATATTGCCGGTAGCTACGACATACACGTTATCGACAAGCCAAGGAATGTCTTTTTTTGTAAAGCCTAGTTCTGTAAGGTTTGTGGTAAGGTCTAACTCATGTACAATTAAACGCAGTGCTTCACCTAGTTCGGATCCATCTCCATGGTTAAAGATACGTGCCAAGGTAGCAAACTTATCGGGATTAGCACTCCATGTATATTCCACTACAATCGGTTCGATAACGGCAAGACCTACACCGTGAGTAATATCCTTAAGCCCACTAGCAGGATGTTCCATGCCATGAGCAAGTGTTACACCGGCGGTATTAATAACCATGCCTCCAATTGTGCTAGCCAATGTAACGGACTCCCAAGCTTTTGTAAGTTGAGTTTCGTTGAAAACAGCTGATTTGCTTTCAGCCTTTGCTTTCACATGTTTATATAAAGGCACGAGATATTGAGCCAATAATGTTACTGCATAGTGGGATAGTGCATCTGTAAAAGGTTGTGCCGTTCTTGATGTGTATGCTTCAATATTATGACAGAGTGCATCAAAGCCCACAGATGCCAGTACATGTGGCGGCATTGTGCCCATCACTGCCGGATCTACGATGGATACCTTTGGTACGATGGCATTACATCGCAAGGATTTCTTGTCTCCCGTTTCAGGGTTCGTAAGCACCCCGAAACCATTGCCTTCAGAACCTGTACCACAGGTTGTGGGAATTACAATTAGAGGCAACGCCTTATCACTGGTTTTACGGTTAAAGATATAGTCGTTAATGTCACCATCGTTAACGGCCATAAATGCAATGCCTTTTGCACAGTCCATGATGGAGCCCCCACCAATGGCAATGACCATATCACAGCTTTCAGATTTAGCTAAAGCAGCACCGTCCAATGCAATCGTCGTTAAGGGGTTCGCATCCACTTGATCAAACAGCACATGTTCGATATGTGCCGCATCAAGTTTTGCCGTCACACGGTCATATAGTCCAGATTTTTTAGCACTCGTACGCCCTGTTACGATGAGCGCCTTTTTGCCATAAGGCTTGACAAAATCAGCAACACGGTCGACTTTATCCCACCCAAATTGGATATGTACTGGTAAAAAATAAGAGAACTCCATGTGAACGACCTCTTTTCTATAAATACTAGTTCTTAATGTTATTGTAATGTATATTCAGACGCCTGTAAAACCTCATAGGACTTTCACCAGAAAACATGTATACTACATATAAGAGGGGTCATTTATTTTTATAGAGGGAGAGAATCTATGAAATCTGCAATTAAACATTTATGGTCTTCGCTGCGAGACCTAGCAACGCAGTCACCTATATTGCTAGTATTAATCGCCGTATTTTCATGTACACCATTATATATTGAGCAAGATTGGTTTTCTGATATAGACCTTGGATTGTACACGTTGTATTTCTTCATCGTCATACTGGAAACATATATAATGCGAGATCGAAAGTTCTCCATCATATATACTTTATTAAGTATAGGCATCAGCGTTGGTCTATATACGATTCACGAAACGTACCATCACATACGAGGCATCGAGTTGGCCACAGAAAACATATCATACCTATGGCTATACTCTATGATTGCGCTGTACTTTACGTCACCTGGTGAACACTACATCGGTGAAATCATCAACCGCATAAAACGGATTGGTATCACCATTGTTACATCAACACTGTACAATATAGTCATAGTCATGACCTTATGGTTCTTCTTCATCATTTTGGATAAACCATTCACCTTTGAAGATCTAATCTTTAAAGCACTAGCCGCTATTAATATTTTTATCTGTATGTCCATGCTGTGCACTTATAAAGAGGAGCTTGATGGACCGCCAGAACCAAATACATTCTATAATGTTGTTTTTGGAATCATACTACCAAAAGCTTCCATCATTACAGGTATTCTAGCTAATATCTACTTGGTATTGATCCTCTTAGGCCTCCGTGAAGATGCACGGTTCCTTTACACATATTATCCGTATGTAGCCATTTTCTATCTATTTTACTTGGCTAGTTTCAGGTCTAGCGAAAGCAGCAAGACACAAAAGATCCTATGTTTCTTATTTATTACGATTACAATATTATGCTTAATCCTGATTGGCAAGCGTGTAATAAATGAGCCCGTACTCTGGCTCAATACGATTTATGTGGCCGCATTCAATCTAATCTTCTTAGCACATAATGTATACTCCTTTGTAAAGCGTTTGACTCCATCGATCCATACAACGATTATGGCGCTCGCCCTAGGTGCAGTCCTTTTAATGCCTTTTATCGGTTACACATCCCATCGAGAGTTTACAAACTATACGAAAATTGACGGTCAATGGCACGTATACTTGCCTATTACAGAAATATTTAACCCTGATTTTACAGACTATGGCAGGACGATTATACAGGGGGATTCTTCAAAACTAGGAGCAACGGAAATATATAAGGAACGAAATATTCAGTTTATCAGCTTTACGGCCGTTGAAGAACCTCATGTTATTTCGCTTGTAGGATATAACAAATTCATTTCTAACATCGAATTAGAAGTACGTGAGCCTACTGATAGTACAGCTGACATACCAACAGCATCCTATGAATCTATCAACTTTAGATTCATCAATGAAGGCCTTGATTTAGAGGTATCTCTACCAAATGGCGTGACCGAGGTTCATCATATATATGAAAAATTTCTCACTGTTCCTAAAACGGCTTCAGATTCAGTCATTATAGAAGGCACGGGATACAAACTCTTAATCCACTCCTACTACGCATATCAAGACAGCGCACGAAGAATTATTTTTAGCGTATTATATAATTAATTATGAAAGCTAGTAATTTAAGGCATCTTCAGCCATATCGACATTTTTTGTAAAACTATATTAAAAAAATTCCAAATGTCAATATTGAATATATAGATTTTTTTCGCTATAATCGTAACATAATGTATAAGCCAAATAAGAAAACTACCATATATAGTAGTTTTCTTATTTTTCTGATTAGACTCAACTTAAAGATATTTTATATAATTCATTCTAATCTTATATATGCTTATACGACTATATTAACAGTTTTATGACTTTTTGCTCTCAAGGGGAACAGTAATGGAGATTATGATCAAGAAACGGGATGGCCATTTCGAGCCGTTGTCCGTTGAAAAAACGAAACGAATGATAGCCTTCGCATGTTTGGGGTTAGATTCTTGTGATCCACTAGAATTGGAAATGGATGCGAAGTTGCAATTCGTTGATGGCATGACTACTAAAGAAATTCAAAAGACTTTAGTCCAAACAGCTATCGAAAAAGTTATATCTAAAAAAGACGACGGCTTCGGCAACCAAGTTAATAAAATGAACCAAGATTGGCAGTTCGTAGCAGCCCGCCTATTCTTGTTCGATCTCTATAAAGAAGCCGCTATTACTCGTCGTTACAAAGCATTTGGCTACGGAAACTTCCCAAATCTAGTCAACATGCTTGTAAAAGAGAAAAAATACGCAGACTTCTTCGTTACAGAGTACACAGCTGACGAATTGCAAGAATTAGGCGATTACATCAAACCTAAGCGAGACTATCTCTTCAACTATGAAGGTCTCAAATTATTGGCTGACCGTTACTTGGTAAAAGGTTTTAACAAAGAAATCTTTGAATTACCTCAAGAACGTTTCATGGCTATCGCAATGCATTTGGCTCTTGTAGAAGGGGAAAATAAAGTAGAATACGCTAAGAAATTCTACGATTTGATGAGCCAATTAAAAATGACGACAGCTACACCTACTTTGGCAAATGCTGGTACACCATTCCACCAATTGTCCTCTTGCTTTATCTCTGGTGTAGACGACAACTTATGGTCCATTTACGACGTAAATAGCAAGTTCTCTCGCGTATCTAAACACGGTGGTGCTCTTGGTATCTACCTTGGTAAAGTTCGTGCATTGAACTCCGATATCCGCGGCTTTAAAAACTCCTCTGGTGGCGTTATTCCTTGGATCCGCTTGTACAATGATACTGCAGTTGCGGTAGACCAATTGGGTAAACGTAAAGGCGGCGCTACAGTAACGCTTGATATTTGGCATAAAGACTTCTACGAATTCGTAGAACTTCGTACAAATAATGGTGATGATCGTCGCAAAGCGCACGATATCTTCCCTGCTATCTCCGTTCCAAATATCTTTATGGAACGTATGTTAGCTCGTGAAAACTTCACCCTCTTCGACCCTCATGAAATTTTGGCTGTAAAGGGCTATTCCTTAGAGGACTATTACGATACTGATGACAATAAGGAATTCACGAAACGTTACCTCGAATGTGAACAAGATCCTAACTTACACGGCATCGAAGTACCAGCATTAGATATGATGAAAAAAATCATGCGTTCTGCTGTTGAAACTGGTACACCATTCATCTTCTTCCGCGACACTGTAAATGCTGCAAATCCTAACAAACATGCAGGTATGATTTACGCGTCTAACTTGTGCCACGAAATCGCACAAAACGTTGGCTTCACTAACTTAGCTGAAGAAATCATCAACGAAGATGGTACAATTACTACTAAAACAAATACAGGCGACATGGTTACATGTAACTTAAACTCCATCAGCCTTGGTCGCATTGCAGACGAAGAATTGGAAGAGAACATTGCCCTTCAAATTCGCATGTTAGATAATGTTATTTCCATCAACCAAGCACCAGTACCAGAATCTCGCATGACTTCTGATAAATACCGTGCTATCGGTCTTGGTACATCTGGTTATCACCACTACCTCGTAAATCATGATATCCAATGGGAATCCGATGAACATATCGAAGTAGCGGACAAATTATTTGAAAACATCGCATTCTATGCGATTAAAGCTTCCATGGAGCTTGCTAAAGAAAAAGGTGCGTACCCTGCTTTCAAAGGTTCCGAGTGGGAAACTGGTGAATATTTCACACGTCGTGGCTACATATCTGATCGTTGGAAACAACTCGCTGCAGATGTTGCAAAATACGGTATCCGCAACGGTTACTTGATGGCCGTAGCTCCTACAGGTTCTACATCCAACATCGCTAATACAACAGCTGGTATCGACCCTATCTTCAAAAAATTCTTCATCGAAGAAAAGAAAGGTTCTTTCACACCAAAAACGGCACCAGATTTAAACGACAAAACATTCTGGCTCTACAAAGAGGCACATACTATCGACCAACAATGGTCCATCAAAGCTTGTGGCGTACGTCAACGTCATATTGACCAAGCACAATCTTTCAACTTGTACATTACGCCTCAAATGAAAGCAAAAGAAATTCTTGACCTTTACGTAGAAGCCTACAAACAAGGGATTAAAACAATCTACTACATCCGTAATCAATCCCTCGAAATGGATGAGTGCACTAGCTGCTCCTCCTAATATTGGAAATATAATTGCTATATTTTGCAAAACCTATTCACAATAAATAGAGAGTACCGACTTCGAGAAGGATACTTTCACCAGTACTATAAATCTGATGACGACCTATAGCCGTATAGGTCGCATCGTTGTATAAAGGAGTCCTACTATGGATAAAAAACTGATCTTTAACGAACATGGCGAACGTGGCACTCAATCCATGATTGGCGGCAACACAACAAACCTTCGCGAATGGAACCGTATCAAGTACGACTGGGCAAATCAAATGTACCGTACAATGCTCAACAACTTCTGGATTCCAGAAGAGATTTCCTTGAACGAAGATGTTAAACAATTCCCATACTTAACAGATTACGAGCGTCGTGCCTTCGATAAAATCATTGCATTCTTGAACTTCCTTGATTCCATTCAATCTGAAAACTTGCCTAATTTGAGCCGTTATATTACAGCATCTGAAGTGGCATCCTTATTGAATATCCAAGCATTCCAAGAAGAAATTCACGCTCAAAGTTATTCCTACATTTTGGACACTGTAACAAATCCGATTACACGTGACAAAATCTATGACGAATGGCGTACAGACAAAACATTGCTTGAACGTAACCGCTTCATCGCCGATGCATACCAACGTTTCAGCGATGATCCTAGCGAAGCAACCCTTATTCATACAATCATCGCTAACTATATCTTAGAAGGCATCTACTTCTACTCTGGCTTTAGCTTCTTCTACACATTGGCTCGCCAAGGTAAAATGACAGCTACATCCACAATCTTCAAATATATCAACCGCGATGAAGTAACTCACCTCGTATTATTCCAAAACATCATCCGCGAGTTACGTCGTGAACGTCCTGACTTGTTCACACCTGAACTAGAAGCAAAAATCACGGACATGATTCGCCAAGGTGCAGAGAATGAAATCGCTTGGGGCCAATACATCACTGACGATAAAATCCTCGGTCTTAACAACGTTCTTATCGAACGCTACATCAAATACCTTGCCAATATCCGCTTAGAAGCAATCGGCTTGCCTCATCTCTATCCTGATATCAAGGAAAATCCAATGGAATGGATTGAAAGCTTCTCCAACTTGAATAGCACAAAAACTGACTTTTTCGAAGCTAAAGTTACAAACTATACAAAAGCAGCGGCATTTGATTTTGACGATTTAGAATAATAGACGTTATAAAATACAATATCTAAGGACGTACGGGCCAATAGAAAAGAGCTAATAGCTATAACGCTATCAGCTCTTTTTTTCATGATTATTTAAACCTTAGTTATGAGGAATTACTGCAAATTTAAACAGCTCTCTCCTATTTATCTCTAAAAAAATACTATCATATCAGTGTATATGTTGATAGAAATATAGTCCCCAAACGCCACCCTCGTTTTTACAGTTGACACATGGTTATACATTGTAAATTGTATCAATACATTTGTGCGCAAATAGGCCTACACCGTAGATTTTCATTCGCCCCATGAATGTATTCATAATAAGCTTGGTAAAAGCAAAAGTTTTTGTGTCCACCCTGTTTCAAACTACCAACTATGATTAGCTTTCAATCAATTCAGTTGTCCAGTTAGCAGACTGCAATAGATTGTCTAATAAGCGGACTTGTTTTGCGATATGATCAGCTTCTTTTTGGACGTCTGCCACATTCACGGTCGGCATTAGCTTAATCTCAGACCCTCTCGCACGGAAATTAATACTACCTGCGCTAGATGCCAATGTTCGATAAGCAGTTAGACGCAAAGCAGCGCAATCTTTTTCGGCAATGATTTCAGTAATAGATCGACCTTCTATAATAGTTTTGCAATTTGTTAAATTAATATCTGCAATTAATTTTTGAAGTCTATTTACACATTGTTCTAATGTTTTCAAAAGTTCTTCAGGGTTCTCATTCGGTACTTCCCCTTCTTGCACTAAACTGTTTTGAGTTAAGCGAAGCTCTAAATCGCTTATTTTATAATTTAAATCAGATCGTTCTTGTAATGCTTCTGCTAGTTTCATAAACTCTCACCTCTCAAAAAGATATATCAATTTACTTATAAAATACTATGTACAATAATAATATATCCATCAATTCTTATTATACAACACTATTGAACGGCTTATAATACTTTCCGCATCATCACATGCGGACAGCCTTCATCAAGGTATTCGTCCCCTTCAGCACGATATCCAAGGGATTCATAGAATGGTTTGGCCTGTACTTGCGCTGACAAAGAGCACGTTTTAAAGCCGTCACGACGAATAGCATTTTCGGCGGCCATCATGATCTTAGTACCTAAATGTTGTCCACGATACAACTTGCGTACCGCCATGCGCCCAATATGTGCATCTCCAGCTACATCACTGGGAAAATATCGACACGTACCAGCCGCTTTACCATCAATGGATAAGAGCACAAACTTTGCAGTCTCATCGATTTCATCAAACTCGTCTTCAAACCCCTGTTCTTTCATAAATACATCGACACGAATTTGTTTTATTTTCTCTGTTATATGATCTAAGATTTGAATAATCATAGGTGCCCTTTCTGATTATAAGCATATTTATAAGAATCGATTTAGGCGTATTACGAAATATCCTATAAGCAATAAAAGCTTCTTATTTTTATTATATCAAAAATACGCTTAATGCCACAAAACGTCTCAGTTCCTGTTAATTCCCATATCAAAAATATTTTAAAACTTCCATGAAATTCATTTTTAGGTATTGCATAATTTTATCATTTGGGTTTATACTATACCCAACATTTTAGAAAGGAGCAACCAAAGATGACTAACCAAATTAGCCTCACAGCAAAGCAATACTTTTATTGGTTCTTTATCCAACGTACGGGTAAGGAACTATTTGTGATGCGCTAATAAAGGATTATTCAACATTAGTTGCTTAGAATAGTAAAAGGGCTACCCGTATTAGATTACGGGTAGCCCTTTTTGTTTGCTATCCGTATGGTCAGCCCAACTATTCACTGTAGTTACAAGGAGGAATTATCATGATTATTACATTGAAACAAAATGCAGCAGCAGAAGAAGTATCTCGTTTACGCAGTGAATTAGAGGCTCAAGGATTTGTTATCCACCCAGTAGAAGGAACGCGATACAATATTCTAGGTCTGATTGGTGATACTGCATCTCTTGATGCGCGTCAAATCGAGTCCCTAGATTTCGTAGATAAAGTAACTCGCATTCAAGAGCCATACAAAAAAGCAAACCGCAAGTTCCATCCCGATGATTCTGTAATCAACGTAGGTGGTGCACTTATCGGTGGTGGTCACTTCGCAGTAATGGCCGGTCCTTGCTCTGTAGAAACACCTGAACAAGTATTAGCCACTGCAAAAGCATGTAAAGAAGCTGGTGCCACAATCCTTCGGGGCGGCGCTTTCAAACCTCGTACATCCCCATACTCCTTCCAAGGCATGGGGCCAGAAGGCTTGGAATTGTTAGAGCTTGCTAAAAAAGAAACAGGTCTTCCTATCGTTTCCGAAGTTATGGATATCTCCCAATTACAATACTTCGATAATGTAGATATGCTTCAAATCGGCGCTCGTAACATGCAAAACTTCACGCTTTTAAAAGAAGTCGGCAAATTGAATAAACCAGTTCTATTAAAACGGGGTTTATCTGCCACATACGAAGAATGGTTGATGGCTGCTGAGTACATCATGTCCGAAGGCAATGAACAAGTTGTATTATGCGAACGCGGTATCCGCACATTCGAAACTAAGACTCGCAATACCTTAGACGTAACAGCAATTCCTATGATGCATGAATTATCTCACTTGCCAATTATCATGGATCCTAGCCACGCAGCAGGTATGAGCCGCATGGTTCGCCCGCTTTCACTTGCCTCCGTAGGTGGCGGTGCAGACGGACTTATGATCGAAGTTCACAATGATCCTTCCAAAGCATTGTGCGATGGCCCTCAAGCATTGCGTCCAGACCAATTCACTAGCCTTATGAAAGAAATTATCGCATTACGCCAAGCATTGGTAGAATGCACTAAATAATCTCAAATACCACACAAATAAGCTAGTATCCGTTATAATAGATACTAGCTTATTCTTTTATGAAAGGAACCATCATGACTCGCATCCATATTAACGCATCCACACCGTATGACGTTGTCATCGAGGAAGGCGCTTTACAACGCATCACCGATTATATTAAACCATTAAAACCAAATTGTCGTGTTATCATCGTCAGTGATAGTAATGTAGCGCCCCACTATTTGGACACTGTGAAAGCTAATATGGAACATGCGGGTTATGTTGTTTGTGATTATGTGTTTCCTGCTGGTGAAAGCTCCAAAAATGCCCACCAACTTATCGATTTAGTAGAATACATGGCGGCCCAATCATTGACTCGCAAAGACTTGCTCATCGCCCTTGGCGGCGGTGTTGTAGGCGATATGGCAGGCTTTGCAGCAGCGACCTATTTACGTGGTATCGACTATGTTCAGGTTCCTACATCTCTATTAGCCGCAGTAGACTCCTCTGTAGGTGGTAAAACAGCGGTCAATCTCGAAGCCGGGAAAAACCTCTGGGGTGCTTTCAAACAACCTATCCTCGTCCTCTGCGATCCAGCTACACTCAATACATTGCCTGATATGGAATGGATTAATGGATGCGGTGAAATTATCAAATACGGCTTCCTCGACGTACCTGGTTTATTAACCCAACTAGAACATAAACCATTAATTAAACATCGCAATAGCATTAGTACTGTCATCACTCGTTGCGTTCAAGCAAAAGCGGATATCGTGGAACAAGACGAACGCGAGTCTGGCGTACGTGCCCTCTTAAATCTCGGTCATACCTTTGGTCACGGCATCGAAAAAGCGAGTCATTTCGAGGTGCATCACGGTTATGCCGTTGCTATCGGCATGATGCTCATGGCACAAGGTGCAGTCAAACATGGAGAATTAGATGTAGAGGCGTTAGAGAAATTAAAGGTCCTCATCAAAGCACACGATTTGCCAACCACAACAACGATAAGCAAAGAAGAGATTCTAGCTGCCGCCAAGCACGACAAAAAAAGCGAAGGAGCAACCATTAAAATCGTAGTACCTACTAGCTATGGTCACAGCGAGCTCAAAGTGGTAACGCACGAGGAACTTGCAACCTATTTAGACTAAGATATAAAGGAGATTTATATGCATTCCGTAACGAACGCCATCCCTACAGGGACTATCGCGTCCATTCCTGCAAAAGCTCATGCGCACCGTGCGCTGATTTGTGCTGCTCTCGCAAACTCGCCATCTGCCATATTACTGAGCCGCACCTCTAAAGACATTGATGCCACTATGGACTCCTTGCGAGGCTTAGGCGCACACGTTGTGTATGAAAACAAAGTTGTCACTGTTACACCTGGTCCTGTGCCAACAAAGGGCAATGTAGTTCCCCACGAATCTGGTACCACATTGCGCCTCTTATTACCAGTGGCAGCGTCTATTTGTAATGAGGTAGACGTGGATGCGAAAGGGCGTTTACCAGATCGTCCTTTAGAGCCCATGCTCGGTGAAATGAAAGCTCACGGCGTAACATTCTCCCGAGACAAACCACCATTCACTATGACAGGTCGTCTACAAGGCGGTGAGTTCGGTATGGTTGGCGATGTGAGTAGCCAGTTCTTCTCTGGATTATTGTTAGCAGCGCCACAATGTGGAGGTGCTACAATCACATCTACTACACCACTTCAATCTAGCGACTATGTAACATTGACGACTACAACGATGGCAGACTTCGGCGTAACAGTCGACCATACTCCCGCCTCTGGCACAGTCCAAGAGTCCTTTGCAGTAGCGGCTAATGCTACTTTTAAAGGTCAAAGTAATTACCAAATCGAAGGCGATTGGTCCAATACGGCTATTTGGATGGTAGCAGCAGGCATGACAGGTAAACAAATTACCATTACAGGTATGAACAAAAATTCTGTGCAAGCGGATCGTCGCATCATGCAGGTCATCGAATCCGCAGGGTGCACTATTACATGGGATGGCATGAATATCACTGTATCAGGTCGCGCTAGTAAGCCAATCCATGCCGACCTCGAGCAAATGCCCGATATGTTGCCAGTTATGGCAGCCCTTGCTTGCTCTATCCAAGGTGAAAGCTCCTTTGTTAAGGGTGCGCGCCTACGCTTGAAAGAATCCGATCGCCTCGAAGCCGTTGCTAATCTCGTTAGAGATTTAGGAGGCACGATTCGCGAAGAAGGTGATGACCTATATATCATCGGTAGTGGTATACTAAAAGGAGGACAAGGTGATTGTGTTAACGACCATCGCCTCGTTATGGCAGGAACATTGATGGCACTCATCAGTGAAAATCCTGTGACATTAAAAGATAGCGAAGCTATCACAAAATCCTATCCAGACTTCTTTGAGGACTGGAACTTATTAGGAGGTAATGCTAATGGCATCTAATTTCGGTAAAACCATACAAGTATCTACCTTTGGCACGTCTCATGGGTATGCCATCGGTGGTATCGTGGAAGGCCTCCCTTGTGGACATACCATCGACATCGACGAGCTACAAGCCTTCTTAAAGCGCCGTGCGCCAGGTCAAAACCAATTACAAACGCAACGTAAAGAAACCGATATACCTGAATTCTTAGCAGGTATGGTAGATGGCATGCTCAGTGGATCTCCATTGGCATTTATGATTCGCAATACCTCTCAGCACTCTAGTGATTACAATAACTTACGCGACATACCTCGTCCATCGCACGCAGACTTTACGGCTCGTATGCGCTACGGTGATAAGGTAGATATGCGAGGTGGTGGCCACTTCTCAGCGCGTCTTACAGCACCTCTTTGCGTGGCTGGTGGCATCGCCCTTCAACTACTACGTGAAAAGGGTATCGAAATTCACGGCCATTTAAAACAAGTTGGCACAATCCAAGATACTCCTATCGATATGGTTCATCCAAATATGAAAGCCCTTTCTGAAATCGCTACAGAACCTATTGCTATGGTCGATGCAGACAAGCGTAATGAAGTAGAAAACTTGGTCATGAAACTCAAAAAGGACGGTGACTCCACAGGTGGTATCGTTGAAGTCGTTGCTACAGGGCTACCAATTGGACTTGGCAATCCAAACTTTGATGGCATTGAGAACCGATTAGCTCGCGTTATCTTTGGCGTACCTGCCATCAAAGGCGTGTCCTTTGGCGGTGGCTTCGACATGTGTTCTCGCCTTGGCTCCGAGGTGAACGATGCTTTTACAATGGATGGCGATACAATCACAACAACTACCAATAATAGCGGTGGCATTCAAGGCGGTATCACCAACGGCTTGCCCCTCGTTATACAAGTAGGTATCAAGCCTACTCCATCCATTTATAAGGAACAACATTCTGTGTCGCTTTCACAAAAAGAAGACACATTACTCACCATCAAAGGTCGTCACGACCCATGTGTAGCGCTTCGTGCTGTACCTGTTATCGAAGCCGTTACGGCCCTTGTCATTCTTGATTTCTTAGGAGATATTGACCATGAACTTAGATGAAGTACGCGTTAAGATTAACGATATAAACGACCAAATGCTTGCCCTCTTCAAAGAGCGCATGGAACTCTCTAAGGACGTAGCGGCTGCAAAAAAAGAAATGAATAAGGCTATTTACGATGCCAAACGAGAGCGCGACATCCTCGACAAGGTAACAAAAGATGCAGGTCCAGACCTAGATCTATATGCACGACGCTTTTTTGAAGCATTATTTAGCTTGAGTCGTACATACCAATCTGAGCAACTATTCCAAGACAATGAATTTACTTTGAAAATGAAAAAAGCCATTGAGCAATCCCCTACTTTGCCACCTCAACGGGGCAGTGTAGCTTGCGCCGGTGTATTCGGCAGCAACGCTCAAATGGCATGTGATAAATTATTACCTCTCAGTCAAATCCATTATGTAACTGGTTTCCGTGCCGTATTCGATGCCGTCGAGTCAGGCGAATGTCAATTCGGTGTATTGCCTATCGAAAACAGCTCCAATGGTTCTGTAAAAGAAGTATATGACCTTTTAGAAGAGCGCAAATGCTATATCGTTCGCGGTACGCGCCTTTGGATCTCTCACGACTTGCTCGTGAAAAAAGGTACAAAACTAGAAGATATTCATACCATAATTTCCCACCCTCAAGCGTTGGGCCAATGTAGCCACTTCCTAGATAAGTTAGAAGGCGTAGAATTACGCTCCTATGACAACACGGCTCGAGCTGCACAGCTCGTAGCAGCTAGTGATGACCCTGGAGTAGCGGCTATCGCAGCACCTCAATGTGCAGACCTATATAATTTGTCTCCATTATTGAGAAATATCCAAAACAGCGATAACAACTATACGCGCTTTATCTGCATTAGTAAGGATTTCCACGTATACCCAGGAGCCAATAAAATCTCAGTAGTAACGACTGCAAGTCATGCTCCAGGCGGGCTTGGTACATTGCTCACCAAGTTTGCTAATATCGGTGTGAACCTTACAAAACTCGAGTCCCGTCCGATTGTAGGACATAACTTTGAGTTCTTGTTCTACCTCGATTTAGAAGCATCCTTGGCAGATCCAAAAGTACTTTCCGTATTGGCAGAGCTCCACGCATCGCAAGATAAATTCCGTTTGCTCGGCAATTATCCTGAAAATTAATATTTTCCTCTGTGGTAGTGCTTATTAATGGCATATATAGTACAATGGATATAGTTTTAAAACTCCAATGGCTAATAGGTGACAGCCTATTAGCCATTTTGTGTATATTGACCTAGGAGGTCCTATGAAATTTGGTTTACTTGGCCGTACGTTGGGCCATAGCTTTTCCCCACGTATCCACAATGCTTTGGGAAATACTAATTATGAATTATTTGAACGAGAACCGAGCCAACTGCAAGAGTTCTTCGCAAACCCAGAATTACAAGGTATTAATATTACCTTCCCTTACAAGGTTAATGCCCTTGAAACCTGCGATGTAGTTGACCCTCGCGCGGAACGCATTGGTTGTGTAAACACGATGGTCCGTAAAGACGGCAAATGGCATGGTTACAATACAGATTACGATGGTTTCGTATTTACTCTAGAACACGCTGGTATAAATGTATCCGGTAAAGAATGTATTATCCTTGGCGATGGTGCCTCCTCTGCTACGGTTCACGTGGCTCTTGAAGATCTAGGTGCTAAGAGCATCACGCATCTATCTCGTAAAACAGCTCCGCTCTATACTGATGCACCTAATTACTACGAAACAGCACAAATTATTATTAACTGCACACCTATTGGTATGTATCCGCATAATCCAGCTAACCTCATAGATATTATGCAATTTTCTAAATTAGAAGGTGTTGTGGATCTCATCTACAATCCGCGCCGTACAGTTTTGCTTTTACAAGCAGAAATGATGAATATTCCGTACTGTGATGGTCTACCTTTCCTCGTAGCACAAGGTGTTGAGGCGGCTAATCATTTTCAAGGTGAAAGCTTTGGTACGAAAGAGATAGAACAAATCTTGCGAGATGTGCGCCGTGAAAAGGAAAATATTATCCTCATCGGTATGCCTGGTGTTGGAAAAACAACAGTAGGCAGAGCAATCGGTAAAGAGATGGGCCGTACTTGGTTTGATGTGGATCACGAGCTGGAAAAAGAAATTGGCAATGTTTCTACCTATATTACAGAACAAGGGGAGGCTGCGTTCCGTGAAAAAGAGGCAGAAATGATTGCAAAACTAGGCACCCAAACAGGACTTGTCATCTCCACTGGTGGCGGCTGTGTAACAGTACCTAAAAACTATGCACATCTGCGCCAAAATGGACGTATTTACCAATTAACACAACCTGTAGAAAAACTATCTACGTCAGGTCGTGTTCTCTCTAGTGGCGGTATAGAGCGCTTACGTGAACTCGAAGAAACTCGCACTCCAATGTATGAAAGCTTTGCACAATGCATCGTAGAACATAATCGTAATGCACCGGAAACAGTAGCGGCTATACTAGAAGACTTCGAAGCAAACTTATTGTAAGAGTTTATATAACGGTATTTATAAGATTGTTTCCTCTATATAAGTAAGGACTTCTACATTTTTAGAAGTGAGAGCATTTACATCTGTATTTTTAGATAAAACTAAAACTCATATCATGACATACATGATATAAACTGAAAAGCAGTAGCTATCCTCAGGGTAACTACTGCTTTTTTAGGTCTCCTATGTATTATATATATTGGTAGAAAACTACATTTGCAATTACAATGTAATTACAAATAGGATTGAGTAACTTAAATACTTTTTAACATAAAATCAACAATATAACCAAGATGTTTCAGTCATAAGCCAAAAGAATACTAGGAGAGATACTATGAAAACCGTAAACCTACAAGTCCGTATCAACGAAGATCTAAAACAAGTCCGCCAAATCATCAAAGAGCGTCGCATTCCGTTTGCCATTGCGTTACCAACGGCACCTATCGATGAAACACCTACACCAAGCACACTCAACAACGGCACCTATGAGCAACCACAAACTACATTAAAAGCCTCAGATTATATAGGTGCATATGGTACACCAAGAGAAGAAAATCAAGAAATATCCTTCGATACAATCGATAAGACAGGAGTTCTTAACATCCGTATCAATCCTAAAGTTAAGACACTAACAACAGCTATTCTAAAAGAAATGGGATTAACCATGTCACAAACAGTTACACTTGTATCTAAACAAATACAATTTAATAAGGATATTCCACCTACTATCCTCCGTCCAGAATGGATTGATGCTATTAATAATGATTTCTGGACTGAAGAAGATTTAACTACAAGAATACAATTAGGGCTAAATCAAGCAGAAAAAGAAATTGGTGAACCTGCGGAAAAAATTTTTAATGAACTCCTTGAAGATTTATAAATTTGGAGAGCTGAAATGAAGTATACAGTAATTATGACGCCTACAGCTAAGTCTGATATAGTAAATCTCAAAAGTTCACTAGAACAACAGATTATAGATTCTTCCTTTATTAGAAAAGAATTAAAGTTGATTTATCAAAAAATTTCTTCATTAGCTATCTTTCCTGAACGTTATCCTATTGTAAATAGTAATACCAATTACAGAAAATTATCATACAAAAAATATCTTATTCTATATAAAGTCATTAATAATAACATATATATTTTTTATATCCGCCCTTCAAAAATGAATATACTACAAGAAATACAAAACATATAAAAAAGTCGGCTCTCGCCGACTTTTTTAATGCACTTTTACGCGTTTATGTTGTTGTTCGTCAAATACACCATCTACATCGATGGTATCTAGAATTCGTTTTAAAGCATGTACATCGATTTGCCCTGGTGCCGATGCTTTACCAGCAGAGGCAAAGGTCATGGCATTTCCAAATAGAGCACCTACAGTGCGTGTAACAGCACCTAGTTCTCCCATTGCCATCGTAATAATTGGATCCGAAGGATACAAAGCTTTCACTTCAGCAGTTGCTTCAAGTAGCGTCAATACATCACCAGTTGTGTGAGGCATAACGGCAATCTTTGGCACATCGGCCAAGAACTCTTTCATTTGAATAAGTCGATTTACAATGACTTCACGGCTCGGCGTACAATGGAAATCATGGTTGCTCATGATAATAGTGATTCCATGAACCTTAGCAAACTCTATCGTTTTAAGCATTCTATCTTGATCAAAAAACAGCTCAATATCGATAGCATCCACCAATCCTGTAGGAATCAAGCGCTCCAGCATTGTAAAATAATCTTGTGTAGAAATCGTTCTTTCCCCACCTTCACCTTTTGTGCGCCATGTAAAGAGCAACCCACGACCTTTCAGTTGTGGCTTGATGAGCATTAATAATTCAATAATAGCGTCAATGGAGTGGGCCCGCTCGAAATAGTCAATGCGTAGCTCCACTACATGACACGGTGTATTACATGCTACCGCGGTGGCATCTAGAATCTCTTTCATTGTTGTGCCCACAATAGGCACGCATATTTTTGTACCCTTTTCTCCGAGTACAGTATGTCCGATACGGACCATAATAACTCCTTTCTGTCCTACGCGGTGAGACTAGTGACTTACCTTAAACTAACTATATACCAATATTTTTGTAAAAGCAATCAATCAGCCCATATTGGATTGCTATTCACTAAAAACGTATGAAAGCCTGCTATTATGCACTAAAACAGTATTCTTAGATTAACGATTAACATTACTTTTTCTTATACCCTAGATTAAGACCTCTTACCAATAAACAATCTGTACTTGAAAGTTTCGTATTATAAAAATAGCCTAAAAAAGTAAAAGCTCCTTACCAATATATTAGTAAGGAGCTTGTTAGACTCTAATTCACACACTATATTTATCATGTTGTACGGATAGTTTCCGTGATTGGAATCCCATATAGAGTAATAGCAAACCTGTAATGCTAAATACATAGGATATCCCAATATAGGTAGATACAATACTTGCAAACACTGGACCCACCATGGAACCAAATTGTTGAGCCGTCGTCGTCATACCAAACATGCGACCTCTAAAGCCTGGTTCTGTATTAAGTGTTACAGCTGCACTCAAAGATGGGTTGATCCCTACAATACAAGAGCCAATTAACACTTGTAGTACACCAAACCACCAGATACCTACTGGTAAGCTTTGAAGTAAGAGAACAACACCACTACCAAGCATACAGTAGGAAATGGTTCTAAAGTACCCACGACGCTCACCGAGGCGCACCCATATATTGGTCGTTAAGGAACCGGCTAAACCACCGATACTGAGGATTGTACCTGAAATGATGGCTGCCCCTTCCATGGTGCCTTGCATATCACCTACATAAAGCGCCAAAATAGGCTGTAGCATCATGATGACACATTGCATAAAGAAGTAAATCCATAAAAGTCTTACTAATACAGGTTGTTCTTGAACCGACTTAAAATCCTCTCGCAAGGATGTAGCTTTTACCGGCTGTTTGGACTGCTCCTTAGAAGTTGTATTTTCAACTTCTAGTTTTGGTTCTTTTACAAGAAACAATACCGCCAAAGTAGCAATGAATACAGCTATACCAGAAATATAAAATACAGGGCGCATACCTACGACACTTTCAACGGCACCACCTAAAAATGGGCCGATGACATTGCCTAAAATCAGACCTGTTTGGAATATGCCGAGGGCACGGCCCACCTGTTTCTCATCAACGCTCAGGGAAACCATGGTCATCGCCGCAGGATAGAAACCGTTGGCAAAACCTACCAAGGCACGCCCCATCAACAATTGGTACTGATCCGTTACCATACCGATGAGGACATAACTGACAGCAATGGCAAAACCAGCGCGCAAAGCCATCCGCTTTTTCCCTTTATTATCTGCAATTTTGCCCCATATAGGCGCCATAATACCAGCAATAAGGAAGGTAATACCAAAGACAAGACCTGACCAAAGTGCCACATCAGCCTTAGGAACACCGAGTTCCAACAGATATATAGGCAGAAAAGGAATTATCATTGTGTAACATATGGCTAGCACGGTCATACTAGCCGTAATAATCCATACATTGCGCATGCCACTGCGAGCATCATATACACTTGTACTCATAGTACCCTCCCTTCCACATAAAATTGTTTAGATAAACTAATATACACATAAATCACTTTTAATTACAGTTCCATTTAAATTACAGTCCTACTTAGATTTCAATCTATGTTACTATTCATAAAATGTTATTACATTTTAATTTCATATATAAAGAAGAGCCGCATACGAAACGCGACTCTTTCCATAAAAAATACCTAAAATATAGGTATACAATGTAGTAATCCTCAAAGATTATTCAAATTAAAGTTTTCGGACTATCAATTATTCCGTAGGAAATTTGTGATCCATTACATCTTGCAAGGAAACATGTTCCATAACATGTCGGAACTCATCTTGTAAATACTGCCACAATGGAGCTGTCAAGCAGTCATTAAACATAGGACACGGTTCTACATCATCTTCTAAACAAGACACGAGAGCAATGGAGTCCTCTGCGGCATATAAAATTTCATATACATTGTATTCAGCCGGAGATTTCACCAAACGATATCCTCCATATTTACCACGTCCACTTTTAACAAGGCCCGCGGAGGATAATCGAGATACAATCCCCTCTAAATATTTATCGGAAAATCCTTGGCGTTCTGCAATCTCACGAATTGGTACATTTTTTTCTACTCCATGTTCTGCAATATCCGCCAATATCCGTAAGGCATAACGCCCTTTTGTAGATATTTTCATAAGTTAACCTCTATATCATTCATAATATATTAATAGTATATCACAAATTCATACAAAAAATGGTGGGAAATATGATACACTATACATATATCGAAATATCTTTATTTAGGTATGATTTTAATTTCATATAGGGAGGATTTTATCTAATGTTAGATAAATTATTTCAACTCAGTGAGCGTGGCACAACCGTTAAAACAGAAATTTTAGCAGGTATCACTACGTTTATCACGATGGCGTACATCCTATTCTTGGCGCCAAACATTCTTAGTCTTGCAGGTATGGATAAGGATGCGGTCCTCATTGCCACAGCCTTAGGTGGAGGTCTTGTGACGATTGCTATGGGTTTATTCGTAAACTACCCAATTGCTCTCGCTCCAGGAGTTGGCCTCTTGGCATTTTACTCCTTTACTGTAGTTCTCGGTATGGGCGTATCTTGGCAAACAGCATTAGGTGCGGTATTCATTTCAGGTCTCGTATTCCTCGTATTAACACTTACGTCGGTGCGACAAATGATTGTTGAAGGCATCCCTACCTCCATGAAAATTGCCATTACCGTTGGTATCGGTCTCTTCATTTCTATCATCGGTTTGAAGTTATCCGGCTTGATGGCCATCTCCATTAGTTTGTCTCCAAACTCCTTAGGTCAGGTTGTACAAACACATGGTAATTTAGTCCCTCCAGCATCTGAGGCACTCTTAACGCTTGGTAATTTGCACAGTGGTGAAACATTGTTAGCACTATTCAGCCTCATCTTTACAGCTTTATTGATGGCTCGCAAAATTCAAGGTTCCCTCTTGATCGGCGTTTTAGTAACAACAATCATCTCCTATGCGACAGGCCTTTCCACAATGCCTGAGAACTTCACCGTATTGGCCGTTCCTGATTTCTCCAAAGCAGCATTCTTGCAATTAGATATTCCTGGTGCTCTTCACATGGGCTTAATTACGATTATTTTCTCCTTCACATTTGTAGAATTATTCGACTCTATGGGCACTTTGATTGGTACCGCTACAGAGGCGAAAATCGCAGATCCTAAATCTGGTAAATTCCCGGGTCTTGGTAAAGCCATGACCGTAGATGCTATCGGTGTTAGTGCCGGTGCATTACTCGGTACTTCTACAATTACGGCTTTCGTTGAAAGTGCGGCAGGTGTAGGGGCTGGCGGCCGTACAGGTTTAACAGCTGTCACAACAGGCGTACTTTTCCTAATTTGCTTATTCTTGGCTCCATTGGTATCCTTGGTTCCAAATGCAGCCACATCTCCTGTTCTTATCATCGTAGGTGCCCTCATGTTAGGTGCCATTCGCAACATCGACTTCGATGATTGGACAGAAGGCTTCCCTGCATTCCTCGTTATCGTATTAATGCCGTTCACATACAGCATCGCTAACGGTATCTCTGCAGGTCTTATTGCATACCCTCTACTCAAAATCATTGCAGGCCGTGCAAAAGAAGTTAACTGGATTATGTACGTATTGGCGGTTCTCGTTATCATCCGTTACGTATTCTTCTAATTAACATATACCCATAATGATGCTATTAGTGAAAGCTACTTTATATTCGATAGCTATAAAATCACTAATACCTAAAAGCAAAATATATGTAAATTACATACACTAAAAGAACCTATCTCCAAAGATATTACTCTAATATCTAGGAGATAGGTTCTTTTTATTATGTGTTATTTTATAGTAAATACTAATATCGTATAGCCTCACCAAATTATGATGCTATAGTTATAGTTTCTTATTACTGTTTCTTATTAACGAATTGTTTTTACACCGATTAAGTCTGTACGACTTGGATCAATATCATTTAATGGTACTACATGATCTTTATAAAACTCTGCTTCAGATGCTTTCACAGGCACTTGGAAGAACAAGAAATATGACATGTTATCTTTGCTCCACGTAATACTGCGAACTAAGCTCTTATCTACATTACCTGTATACTGCACATCACCGGTTGGCGTAGAGTCAATCCACTGTACGTCATGGTATTCCGTTGGAACATATTCTTTAGGCCATACAGTATCCTTAGAGTAACTCATGCGGAAGGCCATAACATGATTTACCCAACGGCCGCTGCGTTCTTGATATTCTTGACCTTCCTTCCAATATACAGTTTCTAATACATCATTATCATAAAAATGTGTAGCATAGTATGTATAGCCAAGAGGCAAGTAACTTGGTACAGATACGTTATAGGACAGCTTACGAGATGCATCAATTACACCGCTAGGTAAGCCGATAGATTTACTCGTAAGTATAGGCCACTCAGAATTCGTATGTGTACGCAATGGCAGCCCAATAGATTCAAAATAAGGTCTATCTTGTTCTCCATTTTGTTTAAAACTTTGCGCATTATTGCCTTTAACATTTTGCTTATCATTTCGGTCACCACGTAATCTAGTATCATCAGAAGCCACATTACTTAACGACCCTACTGAATCTACAATTTTGCTTACATAGTTTTGGTTTCTTGAGGAAGCAAAGTAGAGCATATAAACTTTGTTATCTTTTTCCCAATAAGCAATTTGAACAGAATCGTTGCTAGAGCCTAACGTATGTACAGAGATTCCATTAGGGGTAGTAAAGCTAACGACATCATCAGCATTGTATTTTGTCTTTTCCAATATAGGCTTTACTACGGTATCGATAGCCCACCCCATACGATACACAATATCTGTATTAGAGAAGGTTAATTTCTGACCATATTCTCCATTATGGCCCGTTTCCGTATACACGATTTCTAATACGTCATGATCTCTTGACTTTACATCGCGTACTGCATAGTCTTCAGGCATATAAGATGGAATCTGTAAATCATATCCAAAATAATTTGTACTGGCGTCAACATTAAGCAGTACTATATCACCATTATCAATTTGATCATACCACCGATAGCGATTCACTAGCTCTTTATTCTTTTCCACTGTGTCAGTGGTAACAGTATTTCCATTTTCATCCACTAAAGGGGATAACGCACTAGCTGATTGTACTCCAAAGCTACTTAACACAGCAGCTAGTATTCCCATTGCTAATAATGATTTTGTTGTTTTCAATCTCATAATTTCTGCTCTCTCTAAATTTAGATATTTATAAGTATATATTACCGAAGTAATCATTTATCTATTACATTTTTTAACTCAGATCACTGACTTTCAAGAGTATTACGTACCATTAATAAATCACACCAGTCTATGCTTTCATAGGCACTACATGTTCCTCTTTTATTTCTTCAATTGTTTTAGGTGTTGTCGGATAGTTACCAACTAGTTCATAACGAGAGCTATCAATACTCTTCAACGGTACTACATGCTCTTTATAGAATTCCGCATCAGCCTCTTTCACCCGTTCTAAGAAGAATAGAGAATAAGCCATCCCATCCTTCGTCCACGAAATGCTGCGAACCATATGTGTTTCAGGATCACCTGTAAAATAAACCTCACTAGAATCACCTGATTTAGACCATTCAATATCGCCGTACTCAGATGGAACATATGGTATATCTCTTACGGTATCTAAGGAATATCCCATTCTATAGGCCATAATACTATCTATATATTTTTTCCCATCCCGATAGATAGTCACACCTTTTTTGTAATATACAACCTCTAATACATCATTTCGATCTTGACGTGCTGTATAAAGCTGATAACCATAAGGTATATAACTAGGCGCCTTGACCTCATACGGCAGTTGCTGTGCAGCTTCTACTATTCCTTTCCAATTACGAGCCCCTTCTTGAGTTTTCATAGGCCACTCTAATAAAGACTTTCTTGGTAATGCTTTGATTGCTGAATCAGGATGAACTCTAGGCATATCATTTGTAACAGTAGCGGAAACACCAACATTATCGGTAGATATTGAATCATTAACAACATCAGCTGAAACATATCCTGCAGACAATAAACCTACAGCCATAGCAGATAATACGGACTTAAATAGAAGCTTCTTCATGATCTCTCCTTTTATAAAAACTTGATATATACTTTACACATATAATGATATATTTTCTTATTTATATCAAAAACATGCCACCTATTCTGTTGCCCTAGCTACTTCACAAAACTTTTATCTTTCCTATTGTGAAAGTATAGTTATGAGCCATTAGCTGCTTTAATTCTAACTAGTTATACATAATAAAACATCCTACTAAACGCTATATTACAATAGAGTTCAATAGGATGTTTTATCATTATTTAGTTAATGGAGGCATAATAATATCTTGTTCAAACTGTCTTCGTCTTTTTGCAGTATAGTCTACAACCTTAATTTGAACTACGCCCACAGAGTTTACCATGGCATCGGTAAAGGTTAATTCTCGACCAGTCTGATGCTTCATCAACACTTGTAAACCATGAACTTTTTCATCAACACGCTCTAAGTAGGTAGCCTCTCCTCGGCCCATCACACTAGAATAAACCGAGCTATATTTACAAGGAATATCTCCACCTGATACGAGGGCCTCATCATTACCGTCAATTTCGATAAATACATGGGGGTTCACTTTAATCAAATTAAACTTCTTCCCCTCATGATAGCCATGTACATAGATGTAGAGTATATCATCTACAATTTCATAACCGAAATGTAAAGGTACCACGTAAGGATAATCACCATCCATCATACCTAAGTGAATGATGCGAGTGCTATTTAAAATGCCCTTAATTTCATCTATATTTGTAACCATACGATCTTGACGTCTCATAATAGCCTCCACAAGAATCAGAAAATTAATACACCTTACTCTTCATGTAATCTGCCAAGAAGATGTTTAAATTGAGCTTCATCACTCTTTAGCTTTCCGAAAAAGACTTCATCAATTTCTTCAACTAATGGAACTGCTTTTTGTAATATTGCACCGCCCTCTTCATTTAAAAGAACAGCTTTCGCACGTGTATCTCTAGAGTGCTCTTTTCGCTCTACAAAACCACGTTTTTCCAATAAGCTCAATATTTGAGATACCGTCATAACATCTATCCCTGAAAGTTTTGAAATCATAACTTGTGTAACTTCGTTATCATGTTGTGACAGATAAGCAAGAGACGCTAAAACAACAAATTGAGGATGTGTTAAGTTCAACTCTTTTAACGCTTGTTTTATAGTAAAATGCCATTTATTGTACACCCTCATGAACAATAATCCTGTTGATTTTTCTGAATTGTCTTTATATTTTGATGTAAACAAACAGCAATCACCTTATCTTTCTAAACAATTTTTTAGAATAAATATAGATTGAGGAACATCCGAAAAAACTTGACTTAAAAATTCCAAATGTTGCTTATCTTCACTTTCTAAACTTACAGTATGTTTTACATTTACACTTCCGTCATGATTATCAATTATTTGATGTCCGAAAAGAATAGCACCAAATGGAGTTTCAGTCTTATCCCAAAACTCTTCAAAAGGTTTTACAAGAGTAAGTTGATATTCCATAGGTGGTATACCTTCAAGCTCCATTGTACCACATGAACCGGTCTCAAATTTACCGTTTAATGTAATATTTTTTAGATCCTCTTCCCAGTCATACCATTTTTCGATATTCGCATAGTACGCCCACACAGCTTCTTTTGTTACTTTTATTTTCAAACTAAAACTAAATTCCATTTTATATCCTCCTTTTATTATAAGTGTACTTATTATAAATTATTTTATATTATTCGTCAATAAACTTCATAAAAAAAGAATATTCTTTGCTTTTATCAATATAAGGATATACTCTATCAGAAAATCATATCATCTTTTGTCTACTGTAAAAATACATTTGACTTTTTAGAATAGATACTGTATTATAAAAAAATAGTTTTAAAGATTCTATAGATTGTTAAAGCTGTGGTAATCTATAGCCTTTATGTTTATAGATAGTTTGTAGAAAAGAGGTCTTTATTATGTCTGATACTCATCAGTTAAAACGGGGTCTTAAGAACAGGCATGTACAGTTGCTCGCTATCGGCGGTGCTATTGGTACAGGTTTATTCTTAGGCTCCGGCCGCGCCATTCACTTGGCTGGTCCATCCATTATATTCGCCTACCTAATAACAGGTGTTATTTGCTTCTTTATTATGAGAGCACTAGGCGAATTACTGTTATCTAACCTAAACCACCACTCTTTTATCGACTTTGTAGAAGATTACTTAGGGGATCGAGCAGCATTTATCACGGGATGGACATACTGGTTTTGCTGGCTTTCACTAGCCATGGCAGACTTAACGGCCGTAGGCCTCTACATGCAGTACTGGATACCGTGGCTACCCCAATGGATACCCGCCTTACTCGTTTTAATCGTCTTGTTGTTAATGAACTTGATAGCTGTAAAACATTTCGGCGAAATGGAATTCTGGTTTGCCTTGATTAAGGTAATCGCTATTATCTCTCTTATCATCATCGGTATCATCATGATTGTTACAGGTTTTACTACAGATGCTGGCGTCGCCGCCTTTAGTAATATGTGGAATTACGGAGGATGGTTTCCGAATGGAACGATGGGCTTTATCCTATCATTCCAAATGGTTGTATTTGCTTTCACAGGCATAGAACTCGTAGGTTTAACGGCTGGCGAAACAGAAGATCCTGAAAAGGTTATTCCAATGGCCATAAACAATATTCCATTGCGTATTATTTTATTCTATGTAGGCTCTTTAGCCATCATCATGAGTATTTACCCTTGGACTGCCGTTAACCCTGCTGCAAGTCCATTTGTGGCTGTATTTACCGCCGTTGGTATTACAGCCGCTGCAGGTATCGTAAACTTCGTTGTTCTTACCTCTGCAGCATCTGCTACAAACTCCGGTATCTTCAGTACTGGTCGTATGATTTACGCCTTGGCAAAACGCGGTCACGCCCCGAGTTCGATGCGCCGCTTGACTCACAGCAGTGTGCCATACCAAGCAACGATTTTCTCGGCAGCCGTATTATTGATTACGGTTGTACTCAACTACGTAATGCCTGAAGCAGTATTCGTTATGATTACATCAATCTCTACGTTCTGCTTTATCTTTATTTGGGCCATGATGGTTATTTGCCATCTCAAATATCGCAAAAAAAATCCTGATGTAGTGGCACAGTCTAAATTTAAAATGCCTCTATACCCAGTAATGAATTACGTTATCCTCGCGTTCTTCGTTTTCGTTTTAGCCATTCTAGCCTTAAACGAAGATACGCGAATTGCCCTCTTGTTCACACCAATTTGGTTTATTATTCTTTGGGCCTTCTACTCCATGCTTAACACGGACGATGAAGATGCCCTTGGGGAAGAACTCATCGAAATGGCAGGCGTAAAAGAACTTTACAAAAAACCTAAAAAAGACGATTCCGATGATTACGTAATCTAACAAAAAAGCTCGTGCTATGCACGAGCTTTTCTTTTACTTCATTGACGGGAAGTTTTGTTGTTCATATTGTTGTAGATATGCTGGTAAGTTACTTGTATCTTCATTGTAATTAAAGATAGTCTTAATGCGATAGCCTTCTTGAGTGATTATGATATCAATAGAGGATGGTACTTCTTGACCATTCTGTTGCAAATGGTGAACTAATTCTTGCAATGCCTCTATTTGACGTAAAGAACCTGCCATATATTTACCCTTGGATAGGCCTGTATTTCTAATGACTTGACCATTATATACTTGCCCTCTATTATCTTTGTAATAGAAGCGCACAGCATCCTTATCCCCCGCAGGAACTGCTTTAATATAAATAATCTTCCAATTCTTCTTAATCATCACTTTTGTAGCTTGTGCTAAATTATTAGACAAACGTCGTGTTTCTTGATTAGTAGATTTAGATACACCATTAACCTGTTGAATTTCATCATTCATAGGCATTTCAATAGGTGTCATTACTGGATCTTGTTCTACCTTTTTTGCATCTACAGGCTGAATCGCAAACACGCCAACAACCGCCATTACAGCTAATGCGGTAAGAGCAATTTTTTTCATTCCATCTCTCCTTAGAGAATTTATCAAAACAAATTACAATTTATAAAAATAGTTACTAAAATCCGTATCCACAATAGCGAATTGTGTATAGTCAGGGTAACGTTTTTGCATTTCTGCCTTGATTTTTTCCAATGTACCATGTGGATCTTCTTCGTCAAAGTCAAAGATAATATCGTAGTAGATAACCTTCTTTTCTTCTTGTACGTAGAAGGCATGTACTTGTACTACATGTGTATATAAACTAATAACTTGATCAAGAGCTTTTCTAATTTCAAGTACTTCTACACTTGGTTTATTTTCAGCATATACACCAACGGTCATATTGATGCCAAACTTTTTATAAAGATGAACCGCAATGCCCTTTGTTAGAGGATGAACTTCTGCCATTGTCATAGAATCTGGTACAGAAATATGAACGGAACCGATTGTTTCTCCCGGACCATAGCTATTTAATACCAAATCATATACACCACCCACATTTGGATGCTGTGCAATAGTTTCTTTAATATTACGGATTAAATTATCATCTGCTCGAATACCAAGCAAATGATTGTACATTTCACGTAAAATATCATACGCTGCTTTTAAAATCAAAACAGAAATAACAGCGCCCACATAACCTTGAATATCAAAGTTAAAGAAAAATACTAAGCCTGCAGATACCAATGTAGCAAAGGTAATCACTGCATCAAAAAGGGCATCTATACCAGATGCTACGAGTGCATCGGATTTATATTTCTCACCTTGTGCCTTGATATAACGACCCATCACTACTTTCACAACGATGGCAACAGCGATGATAACAAGACCTGGAATATCAAATGTAGATACCTCAGGATGGATAATTTTTTCCACAGATTCCTTAAGGGATCCGATACCAGCACCGAGAATGATGAAAGCTATAGCCATGGTAGTCATATATTCTATACGACCGTGGCCAAATGGATGCTCCTTATCAGCCCCTTTGGCGGCTAATTTTGTACCCACAATAGTTAATACAGAGGACAATACGTCTGTTAAGTTATTTACCGCATCAAGGATAATGGCGATGGAATTAGACGCAAGGCCCACAATCATTTTAAAAATAACGAGAACGACATTACCTATAATGCCTTTTATACTGGCAAGCGTAATCCCCCGATTACGTGCTGCACTATTATCTTGTAAAATCATACTACACCTCTTACATTCTGATTTATAGTTTTTAAATTGAACTATATCGATTTACTTATATTCCTATTATAGCTTATCGATTATCATTTGTCATTATTATTCTTGAAAAATATTTTTAAACTTATTGATTTTGCTGAGTTATCAATAATTCTCATTTCTCAATTAGATTGTTTTAGGTATTGTGACTTCACAATATATAATACAGACCTATTATCAAACCAGTACTTAGGCTCGCGTAATGATTTAAGGAAATCAGATTATGCCGTAACCGTAATACGCTCGCCTGTGCGCATATGTGTAAATACTACCTTTTGAGCCCGTAATTGGAATGGCTGTCCCGTAGGTTGTGCACCGTATAAGATATCTCCTACAAGAGGGTGCCCTATATGGCTGAAAGCTACTCGAATTTGATGTGTTTTCCCTGTGTACAAACGAACTAAAACCTCTGTATATCCACATTTATTGGACTTATACACAGTTTTGTCCACATTTTGACTACTTTTATCAACATCTCCTAAGTTTATATCCACATTTTTTGCTGTTATATCCACAGAATTTTTAGACTTATTCACAGAGTTATCCACAGTCTCTGAAGAATGTCTACATAGGACGGAAAAATCTGTACGAGTCTCTTTTCCCTTAGGATTCACTTCGTAATGAATCCCATCAGCACTGCGTTCCATAGGGAATACTAAAGAATCCTCATCGGCTTCTACAATGCCTTCCACAGTCGCCATATACCACTTTTCAAAGGTATTATCATCCATTTGCTGTTGATAAATACTTTGTGCTAAACCACTTTTTGCAATGACAATGCAACCTGTCGTATCTCTATCGAGACGATTCAAGAAACGTACTTTTCGCTTGATACCATGTTCTTTAAAATAATGCGCCACACCATTGGCAAGAGATACTTGATCTTTAGAGTTTACCGTCACACCACTTGGCTTATCCACAATAAGGAGATCAGTATCTTCATACAGAATGCGTAAGTCCATTTCGATAGGGTCATGATCTATTTTTTCCTTCGCCATAGCAATCCAAATCTCGTCGCCTTCAGAGATTGTATCCTTTGGTGTAGCCTTATGACCATTAATATGAATTAATTTCTCTTCAAAAAGTTTAACTAAAGATTTTCGAGGATATCTAGTATCTAACACTCCACCAAGTGAAATATCGCGTACTTCTCCAATATGCTCGGAACCACGACTTGATATGTCTTGATTGCTACTCGATATATCTCGATTTTTACTTGATATATCTTGACCATTACCTATTAGCTTTTGTCTTGCATTTTTCTTGCTAAGTACAGCTTCTATATCTACAGCTGTCACGGTCCACAGAATATCATCGGGGCGATGTGTTTTTCGCGCCATTAGTATCTCCTTTCTACGAGTTCAAGATCTCGTGGCATATAGTTGAGTAGCGAACTTGGTTGAACTGCCCTCCCTCGTATGTTCGTCTGTTCAAAGGTAATGGTCAATTCTTGTTTAGGTCGAGTGATGGCCACATAGAATAAACGCTTTTCCTCGTCTTCACGACCTTCTGCAATGGCAAAGGGACTCGGGAAAGTTCCTTCGTTTAGCCCAGCCAAGAATACATGGTCAAACTCACTGCCCTTCGCTTGGTGAATGGTAATGATAGGAATACGATCTTCGTTTCTCACCTGTTGTGCTGGTTCACCCGCCGTAAGAGCCGCCATCTGTAAGATTTGATTTAATCGAGCCAAACCTGCAGGTCCTTCATAAGCCGCATCTAGTTTTTCCATAATGCGATACAAATCGCGTATATGCTCTACTTTAGCCGCTTCTCCATGAGATTTATAGTATTCTAGAACCCCCATTTGGTTCATGATATACACCAATAATTTCGTTGGCATCTCCGTATAGGCTTTTCTACGCAAGGTCGCCATTTGAGAGGCGATATCCGTGAAAGCTGCCTTATATTTATTTATAGCTACCATGCGACCCGTTGTGGTCGGTACGATTTTTTCTTTCACCGCATAAATTAAAAGCTGTGCAGTAGCCAAGATATCATCCATTGCATTATGTGTTGGCTCATGATGTATAGGGAACTTAGATGCTAGGAAACCCAATTTATGATTTGGCAAATTAGGATAGAAACGACGGTAGATATCGAGGGTATCGTAAATAGCCTTGAACTCAGGATTGCCTAAGTTATGGCGCGCCAATTCATTCGTAAAGATAGTTACATCATAGTTTACATTATGACCTACGATGATAGCATTCTTGGAGAACTCCTTGAAGGCTTTGAGTACTGTAGCTGGCTCTTCGCCGTGTTCTTGTAAATACGCATCGGAGAAGCCATGTACCTCTTCGGATTGACCAACAGGTACACCAGGATCGATAAAGCGTTCAAAGGCCTCTAAGACCTGTCCATTTTCATCGATGCGAATAGCTGCAATTTGAATGATGCGGTCTTGAGACGTATCTGTGCCGGTGCTCTCCACGTCATAAACAACTACTTCGTGCTGCTCTAAGCCACTGACAAGCTTTGCATAAGGCTCTGCCTCAAAGATAGGCATATCCATGAAGTCCGTCAATTTTAAACCTACTTGTCGCGTCTCTAGGCTTTCAATCGCAGCGATACGAGCATCACCAATACCAGCAACATATCGCTTGATAATGCGCTTCGCACTGACAGAGTCGTTTGGATTCATGAGCAGTTTGAAGTAGGCCATAATGTCCTTTATTTCTTGACGTCTAAAGAATTTAAACTCGTCGATAATCATGAAGTGACGGCGTTCCTCTTCAGGTTGTTCGCCGTTAAGACGTTCAAAAGAATCACTTAACTGCTGTGCCTTTTTATTATCCCTCACGAGAACGCCGATATTAGCATCCTTCGGTAATGCACAGATAGCTTCGTAGATATATCGGCCCTCAAGGTAGCTATTTTTACAACCTTTAATGAGAACAGGCTTACCCTTGCTTTCACTATTGGCACGAGGCAATTCAGTGTAGATAGACCCAACCAGGTCAGGGAACATATTTTGTAAGGTTTTGAAAGCCATCGTAAAGAGCGTCCAATTAGAACGATAGTTTTCGTAGAAGATGATTTTTAAAGGCTTGAAATCCGCATCAAATTGCTTGAGCAAGCGGAACGGATCGGAGCCACGCCATTCGTAAATCGTTTGGAAATAGTCACCACATAGTAGCACGTGATTACCTTCCCACAGCATTTCTAGAACTTTGTACTCTAGTACGCCTGTATCTTGCATTTCATCTACAGAGATATAGCTGTAACGACTGCGCCATCGCTCACGAACTACAGGGTCTTGAAATAGGCGATGAACACCGCAGATGAGATCTGTAAAATCTAGGCCGTGCACGGAAGCTAAGCTTTCATCATACGCAGCAATCCATTCGTGACCATGGTTCAAGAAATCATGGAGTTCACTGTAGAGGACATTACCAAAGCTAGAGAAGAGCTGCTCAATAGCTTCGCGCTGTTCTTTCTGTAAGCGTTCGATTGTCCGCTTGTAGTCACCTACGAGATCATCAGAATAAAAGCCATATAAGGAACGATATTCTTTCACCATGGAGATAACATTAGCAAAGGACATTTCTCGCAATTTACCAGGACGGTACGGTTCAGAGAGTTCCTTGCAGTCTTCTTCGTCAAAGATGGTCACATCCGTGTACAAGGTTTCGTTGCGCTTGCCCTCTTGTTGGAGAATGAAAAAGCAAAAGCTGTGGAATGTACTAACCTCCACAGCCTTTGCAGGACTGCCCACGAGCGATTGAATGCGGCCTTTCATCTCGTTTGCGGCCTTGTTCGTAAAGGTCATGCACAAGATATTCTCCGCCTTCGCATAGCCACCCTCGATGAGATGAGCCACCCGATAAGCAAGTGTATTCGTTTTTCCCGTCCCAGCGGACGCTAACAAGAGGATATTCTGTTCCACTTCATCAATAACGCGTTGTTGTTCACGATTGATAAGCATAAAAACCTCCTGTTATTTAATGCCGTAATATATAGCAGCTAAGACCATAGGAATAGGGCCTAAAATTGCTGTTAATGCCCAAATACCCACCCCAATATCCATTGGAATATTAAGTATATGAACGCATACCCAGTAGGTTAACCCACCAATCACAACATTCATAGCCACCCGTTTAATGGTGAAAAATGCTACTTTGAAAGCAATGTAGGCTACAGCAATGGAAATAACCGCCGATATAATCGGTGATGCTAATAAAGCTCCCATACTATTATCCTTTCATTTCTTGACGGTTCACTACGGCACCGCCTAGCGTTAATTCATCGGCATATTCGATATCGCCACCCACAGGAACACCGCGGGCAATGCGCGTTACCTTGATGCCACTTGGACTTAATAATCTCGCCAAATACAGAGCTGTTGCTTCCCCTTCGACATCTGGGTCTGTCGCGAGGATCACCTCTTGTACAACACCATCACGAAGGCGTGCAATCAATTCTTTTACGCGAATATCATCGGCACCGATGCCCTCCATAGGGGATAAAGCGCCTTCCAATACATGATACAAGCCCTTATAATCACCACTGCGCTCGATAGCAATCACATCGCGAGATGTTTCAACAACCATAATCGTCGTTTGGTCCCGATTTGGATTGCTACAGAATTCGCAAGGATCTTGAGCTGATAAGTTAAAGCAAATAGAACAGTGACGCGTAGCCCCCTTCGCTTCTACAATGGTTTCCACTAGGCGGTCTACCTCTTCCTTCGGCATTTCTACCAAATGATAAGCCAAGCGTCTAGCCGACTTAGAACCGATGCCAGGTAAACGGCGCAGCTGTTCTACGAGCCGTTCTAAAGCGTTTGTCATTTAGAATAAACCTGTTGGCAAGTTAAGACCACCAGTTACTTTGCCCATTTCTTGAGCCAAGAGGTCGTCTACTTTTTTGCTAGCTTCGTTTACCGCAGCCATTACTAGATCCTCTAACATTTCTACATCTTCAGGATCCACTGCTGTTGGGTTCAATTTCAAAGACTCGATGATTTTTTCGCCGTTCATCACAACGGTTACAGCACCGCCACCTACGGAAGCTTCTACAGTACGAGTTTTTAACTCTTCTTGCATCTTCTTCATATCTGCTTGCATCTTTTGAACTTTTTTCATCATGCCAGTCATATTGCCCATACCTTTACCAAACATTGTATTTCCTCCTTTTAAGACATCGTCCTATACTAATATTCTAAGTCCACATCATTAACAATATATGACATAGATTTATAACATATGTGTCACCTAATAGCCCCAAGGCCAAAGGTTATTATCTAACAATTACTTTTTTATCTATTCTTCGATAACCTCGACTATGATGTCATGGTCTTCAGATAATTTTTCTAATGTTTCCGCCAAGAGAGGATTGTTTCGTTCCTCTTCTGTCATATGCTCTGGATCCCAAGCGTATTCTCGAGCCACCGTAACACTATCGATAGCCTCAACTTCAATAGGTGCTGATGAAAGCATAGCTTTGTCATTACTTTGATGCGGGGTTTCCTCACGAGGTTCACCCCCATCAGACTTTGGGACAGCTTCCACCTCGATATGTGCACCGCTATCCATAGGGCGCTCTAACACTTCGCCATCCTCGCTGATAACAGTCACACTATCTAATGGATGTGGTGGCATATCATCTAAGGATGATACATAAGAACCCTCCATATCGTCTACAGGCACATCATCAAAGGAATGAACCGGAATATCATCCCCTTCTATAGAACCTGCTAGAGACTCAATAGGAATTTCACTATCTGGCACCTGTGTCGCAGGACTACCATCAAAGGATGTAATTGGCACATCACCACCAAATGCTGGCTCTGTTTCTACGCCAGCTCCTAATGCAGTTTCTGATGCATCTATTGTAGTTGTATTCGCACTATCACTAACTACCGTATTTGCAACGGCACCGCCGGTTTTCTTAGCTAAGAAAGCCATCGCCGCAGCCTTAGCCGCGTCCACGGCTGCAGAATCAGGCTTACTCTCTTGCGGATTATTGGTTAAATCCATTTGTGTCGGTTCCGCACCTGAGGTCGTCTTTACGTCAACCATCGGTTCTTGTGGTCGTTGGGGTTCTTTTACTTGGCGTTGTGTGGTGCTACCAGCAGCCTTTTTATAGTCTTTATAAACTTGCGTGAGAGCATCCACGATTTCTACATGTACTGCATAGCCCAGTGTATAGGTGAAAGCATCAACCGCCTCCGCCAAATTCACTTCATTGGTCATTACATTGAGATGCAATGCATTTTTAAAGGCCATGACCGCCTTGCTTTGGTCTACGTACACTAGCTGACCTTGACCGATAACGGTAGAGGTCATATTGCGATTGCTATCCTTCAAGTATTTAATCACATTGGATTGTACATTGCGATACTCTTGAGCAGACAAGATTTGGTCACTAATGATAGCTTGTGTACTAATGCCTTTTTTACCGCGACCTTTAGCTTGGTTTCTCGTGTTTTTTCGGGAAACTGGGTCTCCATTATCCGGTGGTGGCGCCATGCCAACGCCGCCCATTGGTGGCGGAGCCATACCCACTCCATTCATCGGAGGCGGTGTACTACCTGGTGCTCCCATCGGTGGAGGCGTCATACCTACACTCGCAGGCGGTGGTGTCATGCCTACGCTGCTTGGAGGTGGCACAGTGCCAACAGCAGTATTTTGAATACTACTCATAGAAGTATTCTGTACAGCAGCATTATCTACAGAAACAAAGCTGTTCGCATAGCTGCTAGGTGAACCAAATGCATTAGCACCATAAGCTGGTGTAGGAGCCGCTGGGCCTCGTTGTTCCAATTGAGCCATGCGGTTCAATAAATCATTTCGTTCAGATCGCTCAGCACTTTCTAGAGCATATACACGATCTTCTAAGCTTTCATCAATAGAGCCTAATTTAGCACAAAGCACGAGTAGACCCATTTCGATGATGGTTCGTGGATTGTCCACTTGTTTCGCATCATTCATGATGGATTGAGCACTGCGTACATATTGGTTAAGTTCATTGAAATCAACACTATTGGCCTGAGCTAGGAACTCATTCTTAAAGGCATCGTATACCTTGAGCTCATCCGCATCAGGAGCCACCTTACCAACGAGCAAGGCACGCACATGTTGAATAAGAGCTTCCATAATCTGCGTCGCATCGCGACCTTCCGCCAATGCATCGTGAACGTAGGATAATACTTTAGGGCCATCGCCGTTGCGCAAAGCATCTAGGAAGTGAATAATCCATTCCTTACTTACGAGACCGATTAATTCTTCCACCACTTGCGGTGTAATAGAGCCCGTTGCCATACCTGCACATTGGTCTAGAATACTCAAGGCATCACGCAAACCACCATCTGCATGAACAGCAATGAGCTGCGCCGCCGCAGAATCAAGGCTAAAGCCTTCTTTTTCTGCTACGTAAGATAACCGTTGTGCGATATCATCAGAGGTAATCCGTCTGAAGGTATAACGCTGACAACGAGACACGATAGTAACAGGCAATTTTTCAATTTCTGTAGTAGCAAAGATAAACATCACATGAGCAGGAGGTTCTTCTATGGTTTTTAAAAGTGCATTCCACGCCTCTGTAGTGAGCATGTGGGCTTCGTCTATGATGAACACCTTTTTACGCCCCTCAACAGGCATAAATTTGACGCTTTCACGGAGAGCACGTACCTCATCGATACCACGATTGGATGCGGCGTCGATTTCAAGGACATCCATGGACTGTCCACTCAAAATCGATTTACAAGCACTACACTCGTTACAAGGGTGATCCGTTGGACCATGCTCGCAGTTGATAGCGCGCGCAAAAATCTTCGCCATACTCGTCTTACCAGTCCCCCGTGGACCGGCAAATAAATAGGCATGAGCTACCTTATCCTCACGGATAGCGCGCATCAATGTATCAGACACCTGATGCTGACCCACTACATCGGTAAATGTCTGCGGTCGATACTTACGATATAGCGCAATATATGCCATTGGAACACCCCCTTTTTCCGAAACTTACAATACTTTATTATACCATATAATAAAAACAGCGACCCGTTTATAACGGGCCGCCTATTATCACATTAACTCTAATCGTTGTTGAATTCCATAGATATCTAAGGAATCCAATTCACCGATTTTACTAATAAAATCAGATTCCATTAATTGAAGTGGTTGACTCAAGCGAACAGTTGAAGGGATCTCTAATCCGGCCACATCCCAACGCAATAACTCAAATTCCCCTTGATAATTTCGTCTTGGTGGATGACTAGTAACTTTTAAAGATAATATATACGCCTCTCGATTTTCAAAAACTATAACCGGTCTAACTTTACTATCATCATCGTCTTCAAAGGCTACGGTGGCCCACCAAACTTCCCATTCATTCGGCATAGTCCAATTCCTTAGGTAGTACTAATACATTAGACTCATTTCTATGCCCAATAAAATCAGTCTCTTTAAATTTACTTTTAAATGGCTTTATCTCAATAGCCTTATTATCATAATCTTTTATATAGTCTTTTGATATTATTATTTCATTAGAACTATAAGCTTTTTCCCATGGCCCACCCGATAAATGGCTGTCACTAACCAATGTAGATGTCGATTTTGGGCTAAAAGTTCTAACAACATCAATTATATATAATTGTTCTTCTCTAGTTAAGGATTCTCTATTACAAGGAGCAGTTGGAATTCCATTTCGTCCATGCATTTTGTATGAATCATATATTTGTTTTACAACTGGTCCAAACTTCCAAGCTTCAAATTCATCTTCTATAAGTAAATAGCCTAAACGCTTTAAACTACCAACTTGTGCAAAATACAAAAGCTTATTCAAGCGAAGATTAGTCATTAAATCCTCATTAGGATTACTATTTGCAATTTCAATCATTAACTTAGCTACATCTGATGCCTTTGCCATAGAAAATCACCTCACTTCATACTCATTATACAAAATTCTATAACATTTTCAAACCCTCTATAAAAAAAGCGGCCCCACAGGCCGCCTTGCAATATTCGATCACGACAGTCCCCGGGTTCCCCGTGGCACATGAAGGTTACCGCTTAGTGCTGCTACCTCTCAGTCCTGACACGATTCACAGGCCCCCATTGCACAGGCCCGAGAACTGCCATGATCCAATATTGCAATATAAATATTATACATGAAAAAGCCTCTATAGTCAAAGCTATAGAGGCTTTTCACTGTATTCTTATATAACAAAAATTAACTAAGGAGAAATATATTATGCATATTTTTCTTTAAATGCAGCCAATTGTGCTTCTTTTAAGGACAAGCCTTGTTCTTTGAAGCGTTCAATAGTAGCTTGCATTTCTTCATATGCTACAGGTACAACTTTTGTGAATCTGTTAACAAAGTTATTCCAGTTTTCAAGGATGTGACGACCTTTAGCGGAGTTAGTGTGCAGTACATGTTGTTCTACCAGTTCTTTAATACGTTTAAGGTCATAATTATTAGCAGTACGTAGTTCTACGAGACCTGTATTTACATAGCGTTCATCGCAATCGAGGATGTACGCATAGCCACCGGACATACCTGCTCCGAAGTTACGGCCGATTTTACCAAGTACGAGCACTTCGCCACCAGTCATGTATTCACAGCCATGGTCGCCGACGCCTTCCACAACGGCAGTGATACCGCTGTTACGAACGGCAAAACGTTCACCGGCCACACCGTTGATGTAGGATGTACCAGAGGTTGCACCATAAAATGCAACGTTACCGATAAGGATATTTTCATCAGCTTCAAAGATGGATTTCTTCGGTGGATATACAGTGATGGTACCACCAGACAAGCCTTTACCGAGGTAATCATTCGCATCACCTTCAAGTTCTAGTGTCATGCCTTTAGGGATGAAAGCACCGAAGGATTGACCAGCAGAGCCTTCGAAATTCAACTTGATCGTATTGTCTGGCAAACCGCTTTCACCATAACGACGAGTCACCTCAGAGCCAACCAAAGTACCTACAACACGGTTGATGTTAGTGATAGCCAATTTAGCACGAATCGGTTTTTGGTCCTCAATAGCAGGACGGCACATACGCAAGAGCTTGGACATATCCAAGGTGCGTTCCAACTCGTGATCTTGGTCAATCGTGTGCATATGGCCTACAGAGGCATCGATGTACGGACGGAACAATATACGTTTAAGGTCAACACGGGACAATTTGAAGTTATCGTCTTGCGATTTTTGACGAACAAGGTCGATACGCCCAACGAGTTCTGCTACGGAGCGAATACCTAGGCGAGCCATGATTTCACGCAATTCACGCGCGATAAAAAGCATCAAGTTTTCAACATATTCGGGTTTACCTGTGAAACGAGCACGCAATTTTTCATCTTGTGTAGCTACGCCGTAAGGACATGTGTTCAGGTGACAGACACGAGCCATTTTACAACCTACCGCAACGAGTGGCAATGTGCCAAAGCCGAATAGCTCAGCACCGAGCATAGCTGCTACAGCCACATCGAAACCAGTCATCAACTTGGAGTCTACTTCTAATTGAACACGATCACGCAATCTGTTGAGCATCAAGGTTTGATGAGTTTCAGACAAGCCTAATTCCCAAGGCACACCAGCGTGTTTAACAGACGTACGACCTGCCGCACCTGTACCACCGTCGTAACCAGAAATTAAGATATTGTCTGCTTTTGCTTTAGCAACGCCAGCAGCAATCGTGCCAACACCTGCTTCAGATGTCAATTTAACGGAAATACGCGCATCTTTGTTTACACATTTCAAGTCGTAAATCAGCTCTGCCAAGTCTTCGATGGAGTAAATATCATGATGCGGTGGTGGAGATACGAGCTCAACGCCTGGAGTGGAGTGACGAGCCTTGGCAATTTCAGGATATACTTTTTTGCCTGGTAATTGACCACCTTCACCTGGCTTAGCACCTTGAGCACATTTAATTTGCAATTCTTTTGCATGAATGAGGTAGTTCGCAGTTACGCCAAACCGCCCAGATGCAATTTGTTTTACTTCGGAATTCATACTATCGCCGTTTGGCAATGGTTTAAAACGCTCTACATCTTCGCCGCCTTCACCAGAGTTAGATGTGGAGCCTAAACGGTTCATTGCGATGGCGATAGCTTCATGCGCCTCTTTACTGATGGCACCGTAACTCATAGCTCCCGCTTTAAAGCGTTTTACAATAGATTCTTCAGGTTCAACCTCTTCGATAGGAATACCGCCGCCTACAGGGTAGTTCAATTCCATCAAGGAACGCAATGTTACGTGATAATCGTTGCGAATCGCTTTGGAATATTCTTTATATTTTGCGTAGTCACCGTTGATAAGAGATTCTTGTAAAAGCTCGATTGTCTTAGGATTGAATAGATGCTCTTCCCCATCTTTTACAGGACCATACCAACCGCCTGGTTCGAGTACTGTTTCATCGGATTTGAAAGCACGTTCAAAACGAGCTAATGCTTCATGTGCTACCCCACCAAGACCAATACCACCAATACGTGTTGATGTATTTACGAAGAACTTATTAATGAAGTTAGTATTCAAACCCAACGCTTCAAAGATTTGTGCACCGTGGTAGGAACGAACTGTGGAAATACCCATTTTGGACATGACCTTCATAATACCACCTACAGCGGCCTTGATGTAGTTCTTTTCTGCTTGTTCTGGTGTAATATCTCCAAGACGTTTACGAGCTTGTAAATCGCGTACTGTTTCAAGCGCCAAATATGGGTTGATAGCCGTTACACCATAGCCAATTAATGTACAGAAGTGATGTACTTCACGAGGCTCACCAGATTCAAGGATGAGACCAATTTCTGTACGCAACACTTTGCTAATCAAGTGATTGTGAACAGCAGCTACAGCCAACAACGCTGGGATTGGCGCATGATGTTCATCGACACCACGGTCGGATAAAATCAATACATTTTGATCTGTACGAGCTGCTTCTTCTGCCTTAGCACACAATTCATCTAATGCATCACGCAAGCCTTCGGCACCCTTAGTTGGATCAAATAAGATTGGCAAGGTTACAGATTTCATGCGACGGCAATCAAGAGCTTTGATGGACGCCAATTCTTGGTTTGTAAGAATTGGGGTACGCATGGACAATGCATAGGTACCAGCTTTGTTAGGTTCTGTTAAATTACCAGAGTTACCAAGCATAACACGTGTAGATGTAACCATTTCCTCACGAATAGAATCGATTGGAGGATTCGTTACTTGTGCGAACATTTGCTTAAAGTAGCTGTATAACAATTGTGGTTTATCTGACAAGATAGCCAAAGGCGCGTCCGCCCCCATGGCACCAACAGGGTCTTTACCATCTTTTGCCATAGGCACAATCATGCGAACAAGGTCTTCTTGGGTATAACCAAAAGCTTGTTGTTCTTTGAATAAATCATCAACTGTTGGAATTGTACTTTCATCGGCTTGCGTGATTTCAGACAAATGAATAACGTGTTCCTTTACCCATTCATTGTATGGCAATTCAGTAGCAACGCGATGTTTGATTTCTTCATCGGAGATGATACGTTGCTCCTCTGTATCAATGAGTAGCATTTTACCTGGTTCCAAACGGCCTTTAGCACGGATGTTTTCAGCATTTTCGTTTACAACGCCAACTTCGGAAGCCATAATAACGCGATCATCTGTTGTCACATAGTAACGAGCAGGACGCAAACCGTTGCGGTCAAGGACACCGCCGATAACTGTACCATCCGTAAAGCCCATAGCCGCAGGACCATCCCAAGGTTCCATCATAAAGCTATTGAACTCATAAAAATCATGTTTTTCTTGGCTCATGAGATTATTGCGTTCCCAAGGCTCAGGAATCATCATCATAATCGCATGAGGCAAGGAGCGGCCTGTCATATGCAAGAATTCTAATGTGTTATCAAACATAGCAGAGTCAGATCCGCTATCATCTACTACAGGGAATACCTTTTTGATATCTGGGAACAATGGAGATTCCGCTTTACCTTCACGAGCGTTGATCCAGTTTACATTGCCGCGGATGGTGTTGATTTCACCATTATGAACTAAGAAACGGTTAGGATGTGCTCGAGCCCAACTTGGGAATGTATTCGTACTGAAGCGGGAGTGAACCATTGCCAACGCAGAAGTAAAGTCAAGGTCGCTCAAATCAAGGTAAAAGTCGCGCAATTGACCAGGTGTTAACATACCTTTATATACGATTGTTTTAGAGGATAAGGAGGCAATATAAAAATCGCTAGACAATTCCTTGCTTAATGGAATAATGCGTTTTTCCGCCAATTTACGAATGATATATAATTTGCGTTCAAATTCCTTATTGTTCGTTACATCGGGGCCTTTACCGATGAGGATTTGAATCATCCAAGGACGAATCGCCGCAGCCTCTTTACCAACCTTTGTACCATCAACCGGTACTTCACGCCAGCCGAGAACAACTTGACCCTCTTCGCGTACGACCTCTTCAAGAATTCGCTTCTGCTCGTTACGGAGACTTTCATATTTATGTGCAAAGACCATACCTACGCCATATTCGCCAACTGCAGGTAGGTTAATACCAAGCACTTCGCACTCGCGCTTGAAGAATTCATGCGGGATTTGTACTAAAATACCGGCACCATCCCCAGTATCCTTGTCGGCACCGGCACCACCACGATGTTCCAAGCGCTCCAAAATGCGTAAACCATCGTCGATAATATCATGAGATTTTTTTCCCTTAATATTAACAACGAAGCCCATGCCACACGCATCCTTTTCAAATTGGCTGCTGTACATACCATTGGCTTCAAGTCTAGCTTGATCTAGACGTTGTTGCTCTATTGTGCTTTGCTTCATATCCATAACGTGCACTCCTTCATATCACTTGATCATTCCAAGCACTGCGGCATCGTTCCGTTCGGTCTTGGTAAAAGTATAACTAACAAACTATTTCTCTATAAAATTATCAATTTAACATTCTATAGAATTTTATGTCTATACACAGTATACTCCTGTCCACTGTGAATTGAAAATATAAAAAAAACATAGTCTATGCTTTTCATGCATAGACTATGAGTTTTTATCACTATTGTTTTTTGTATACAAGGACACAGGGATAATAAGCTTCTCATCCAATAAATACGATAGTCTTATTATTTAGAGTGGAAAAATCAACAGTTATTTTTCTCGATCAAAATTATACCCTACTTCACAGGTAATCGTAATAGCTTCGTCTTTACCATACGGCACGAAAGTTAGCTCTGATGCGTGCAAACATTGGCGTGTATAGGACTTCTTGCGCGTACCATACATAGCATCACCTACGATAGGATGACCAATATGTTCCATGTGAACCCGAATTTGATGAGTTCTGCCAGTCAACAATTTAAAACGTAACAGCGTATTGTCTCCTTCATAACCGAGAACGGTATATTCCGTTTGAGCAGGCTGACCAAACTCATCGATAACACGGCGATTATCGAATACTGGATCTACCCCGATAGGCGCATCTACCATGCCATCCGCATCAATGCGACCTTCTACAAGACCTGTATAAATGCGGTCGATACGACCTGCTTGTAGCTCATCAGTATAGTATTGTTGTGCTTCCTTTGTTTTACCAAATAGAATACAACCCGATGTATCTCGGTCGAGGCGGTGCACAGGTCGAACCTTATGGACTACGTTTTTCTTCGCATAATACCCTGCCACATAGTTACTCAATGTACAAGACTTCGTTTGCCCTGCAGGATGAACGAGCATAAAAGGAGCTTTATTCACAACTAGAGTATGAGCATCTTCGTAGAGAACGGTAATCGGCCCCTGTTCTACGTCTACCCCATAATCCTTATCTTGTGGTAACTCCAAAGTTAATACATCACCCTTTTTAAGTACTCGCTGCGAATGAGCCACACGGCTATTAACTTTCACCCGTTTCTTGCGAAACATCATTTGTATATCCCGAGAGGATAGGGAAAATCGTTCCTTTACATATTTAGAAACCGTCAACTCAGTTGGTTCTTTCACCGTATATGTTTTCCAGCTCATATTACCACCATTCGTTAATATACGTTTTTTGTTCAGGATAGAGAATATCGAAATAGTCTAACCATTCTTCGCTTACTGAAAGTTTCCCTTCAAACGCAAGGTCTCGAGCCGTAAGTGTGCCCATTAATAACTGGCTCAACGCACCGACCTCAATGGTAATATCTGTTTCACCCTCTATCGTATCAGAAATCTTTTTAACGGATGGAGTTAATGCACTGCCATATTGTACTTCATAGCGACCTTTGTTCCAACTGCAAAGCCCATCTTTTACAGCAAAGGTCATTGTTATAGGCATCATCAATGCCTCTTGATTGACAGGAATTGCTTCAAAAGCAGCTTTTACATCTACAATACGACTCATCATATATGGCATGGTAGCGTGGCCAGTTCTACCATCAGGATAGAAGCGATAATATGTATCGTGAAGGCCTTCATTCCAACGGATAGACGTACCTTGAGAACGGTGATTATAGAAATAATTTAATAATGCACGTTGTGCACGGCGTGTCGTGTAAACCAACTCAGTAACAGGAATTTCAGGCTGACCTAAACGATACACTGCGTAGCCTTCAATGACATGGTCATCGTTGCGCACTACAGCAACATTTACGCCTTCTGCAAAAAAGCTGCCTAACAAACGTTTCCATTCCTTTTCACCACGTTCTGCGTAGCCAGAAAGACGAGCCGTATATGTTTTATATACTGGATCTAACAAAGTCCATTGATCTACGCTATTTAGTAAGCCAAAGCTCAACGTTTTATCTGTCATAGGGCGCAAGTCTTCTAGCGATATGGTATTCACCCATTGATGAGCATAAAGCTCCCAACCATATTGTTGATAGAACGCTGCCTTGGATGGCATCAAAATCGTCATAGCTTGACCGCGTTTACGAAGCTCCTCTAGTGCAGCAGTTAACAGTGCACCGCCTACACCACCACGGCGGGCTGCTGGATGCGTTGCAACGCCTACCATATAGCTCGTAGGCAATACGGCACCACGTACATTAAGATTGTATTGACGCAAATGAACGGTACTCAACAATTGGTCCTGTTCTAGGCCGACCATTGTATTCTCTGGTTCATAACAATTTGTAAAATAATATTGGAAGAATGGATCTTCCTTTGGTTCAAAGCAGTACGCCCATAGATTTTCCACATGAGGCGTATCTTGAGCCGTCGCAATTCTAAATTCCATAATTATGTCCTCGTTATATCATAAGAGCCGTTATCTATCTGTCGCGTCACAGCGTATAATATCTAATCTGATCTAATTTAAGCACATCACATCGCCATATCGCCATATCGCCATATCGCCATATCGCCATATCGCCATATCGCCATGATGATACGATAGTTACATTCAAATAGATAGTCTAACAATTCTATTATAACAAAATGAGCTATGAAGCACATCGACTTCATAGCTCAGATTTTATTTACCACCTGTCGCATTATCTGCTTCGTTAGCATATACTGCGTCATATTTTTCAGCAAAATGATCTGGGTTATAAGATTCTTTTGCTTGACGAAGACCAGGCAAGCCCATATCTTCTTCACGGTTGATGAATTCTACTTCGCTAAATTCATGACGAATGAATTCATTATTGATAGCTTGATACAAACCACGAATATCTGGATTTGCTTTTTCAATGTGAATCAAAGCAATTCTGTCATTGAGAAGTTCACCGATACTAAAAGCCTCAACACGGCCGAATAATTTAATGGCACCGCCTTTAAGACCCAACACATCCCAGTTATCAAACAACAAATTGATGGCTACCAATTCATCTTCGATACCTTCTTCATGATGCGTTTCTACCCAAGATGCTGCCGTTTCACGACATAATGGGATGATATCATCTGTAATTGGCACATATTCATAGTTAGAATATTGCATGCGGAATTGATTTAAATGGTTTTTCTTTTGACGGAATTTCTTACCAGACAAGTTGATAAGATCTTCGGACTTGTAAATGTATTCGTAGTTGTCGCGGTCAGGTGTAAATGCATAGCGACCAGGACATAGGTCTTCCATGCGTTCTTTTACATCTTTGCTAACGCCTTTAAAACGGAACGGCAATTTATTTTCTACGAACCATTCTTTAGCACGCAACAAACCATCAAGGAACTTTGCATCTTTACCAGCAAATGGAGGCAATAGGAATGGCTCACGCTTGCCACCACCTTGGATGTACAATACGCCATTCTCTTCAGCCCAGCGAATACCGTACGGGCCTTGCCACATAAACAATGTAGTAAAGCAATTATCGGATGCTTCATAATGATGTTGTTCAAAATATTTGTCGATTAATGGTTTATCTCTCAATTCAAAACGTTTAAATTCTAAAATAATAATCCCTCCTATCAGATTCCTCTTTTGAGGTTACTTTCACAATCTGTAAAAGTTTTGATTCCATCACATTTAAACATAATGCTAACAATCTAGTACTAAAATCTTAGGTCTCATAATTACAATTTTACAAATTCACCTAACACAAAGGTGCCATCCGTCGTAATAACCTTATCACCTTCGTTTAAGCCAGAAATAATAGCTACATCATCGCCTTCAGTGATGCCTACCTCAACAACACGTACATCAACTGTATTATTCTCAGTCAATACATATACATATTTCCCATCTTGATTTTCCCGAACCGCCTTAGTTGGAACGGTCAGCATCTTGGCTTTCACATTAGATTCAATAACGAGTGTATAGAATTCACCAGCCTTGATTAGGCCTTTCTCATTATTGAAAGTGGCTTTCACAAGAACACTTGGCACATTTTCAGGTTGAGTAATATCTACGTAAGTCAATTCACCTGGTAATTCTTGGTCACCTACCTTGAGAAGTACCTTCATGCCATTCTTCGCTTCAGGTGTACCTAATTTCATAGCCGCATCACGAGGAATGCTGAGGGATGCAACCATCGGCGTAGATTGCTGAATCATCATAAATGGACGGTCTGCAATCGCCATTTGACGGTCTTCGTTATAGATAGATGTTACAGTACCTGCTATAGGAGCCACGATTGTAGATGCCGCCATCTGAGCCGATACTTGTGCGATTTGTGCCTCAATGGCCGCCGTATTGATGCCTCCGCCACCACCGGTTGTAACTGTTGTAGTTTGTGGTTGAGATCGTTCCAAAATACGATCATATTCTTTTTGTGTGATTATGCCCGCTTCACGCATGCGTTGAGCCTGTTCCAGTTGAGTACTGTCTATAGATGCTGCAGTCGTAGTCGTCACAGCTGAGGCATATGATTGTGATTGGGCTTGCGCTAATTGTCCTTGCAAGGATGCTAGCTGTTGTTGTAAAGCCGATGTATCTACAGTTGCCACAGTTTGACCTTGCTGTACTTGATCGCCTACTTTCACGGCATACACGACCTGCCCCGTCAAGGTCGGCGTTATCGTCGCCTTATTAAGGGCCGTTACATTGGCATCATTATGAATCTGCAACGGCATATCCTTGTACGTTACCTCTGCGACGGATACGGTTTTCGTACCACATCCCGCAATAGCGAGTGTCATAATCATAACACCAAGGATAGCAATTACAGAGCAAAAACGATTTATTTGCATTCTGTCACTTCCTATCATATTGATTTTTATCAATACCTTAGTATATCATAAAATCAGTTAGAATTGTATGAAAGCTAATTCCTTTAATTTATGGATATAACGGAGGTTCTCATGGAAGAACGGATGGACTTTAGGATTTTAAATAATGGTAGCTTCATTCCCTCCATCGGTTATGGTACCTATAAAACAGGTACCGAAGGAGAGACTGAACAAGCTGTTGCCAATGCACTTGGCGTAGGCTATCGTTTACTCGATACGGCCGCCTATTATGGCAATGAAGAAGCCGTGGCTAAAGGAATCAGAGCATCTGGTATCAAACGAACAGATATAATCATCACTACTAAAATTTGGCACACTGATGCAGGCTACGATAATACGATGCGTGCTATTGAAAGTTCCTTAAAGAAATTAAATACCAACTATATTGACATCATGCTGGTGCATCAACCACTGGGTGATTACTACGGTTCTTGGCGCGCCATGGAAGAATTATACGATCAAAATGTACTTCGTGGGTTAGGCCTATCTAACTTCTACGAGGATCGCCTCATTGACTTGTTGTACCACTGCAATGTAAAACCGGTGGTCAACCAAATCGAATGCCACCCGTTCAACCAACGTCACTCCCTCTTACAATTGATGAGAAAGCATCAAGTTGTAGGTATGGCATGGTCTCCATTTACCCGTGACCGCCAACCAATTTTTGACCATCCAATCATCAAAAGCTTGTCGGAAAAATACGGTGCTTCAAAACATCAAATCATCTTGCGTTGGCACATCCAACGGGGCATCATTCCATTGCCAAAGGCAAATAACGTGAGCCATATGGAAGCTAACTTTGATGTATTCGATTTCAAATTAACTAACATCGACATGGACGTTATGGAATTATTAGACCAACAAGACTTCTTGGAAGACCATCATACTGCACCAGGTCTTGAAAGACTATTACAACTTAAATAGAATATACTAACATTTATTTATAATTGGCAATAGTTAAAATAAATATTACAACTACGCTGTCTCAATAAATAAAACAGTACATAAATAACAAAACCACTTATATCTAATTTAGGAATAGATATAAGTGGTTTATTTTAGTGTGCTTTATTCTATTTAGGTACATTAAATACGGCTTGAACAAGTATCATATATACTACAGTGCCTGCTCCAATAGACATGAACATATTTCGTTTCCATACATGCATGGCAACGGTCACTAATAAAGCGATAAGTTCCGGTACTCCATATGGATAAGAAAGCACAATTGTATCTTTAAAGGTATACACAACAAGCATCCCCATAACAGCTGCAGGTAATGCCTTGCCTAAATACTGTACAAAATCTGGGGCCTTCCTACCAGGTGGGAAAATAAGAAAAGCAGAGAAACGTGTAAGTAATGTGCCCGCTACAACAATGGCAACGGTAATGACTATTTCAAAACTAGTCAAGATGTACACCTCCCCACTTATACGCTATATAACATACTACGAGCATACACCCCATAGAAGCAAGCATAAATAAGGATTTTCCCGTTAATAGAAGCATTGCTAGGGCTACAACGGCTCCAACAGCACCTAAGCCTCGAATATTATTACTTTTAGCATTAAATAACATTTCAAGGAATATAACAATAAATAAGCCAGGTAATACAAAACCAATACCTCGCAAATCTACAGATGCTAATAAATCGCCGAACAATCCCCCTACAAGAGTACTCACAACCCAGAAGATATAATTAAGCCACGATACATGGAAGTAGAACCATTTTTCATCTACATCATCGGGTAACTTCGTAGATACATTAATTGCAAAACTTTCATCACACATCCACGCAACTGTAGGAAACCACTTCCATCCCATATGCACATATCGCTGTAGTGCAGATAGACCATAGAAGAAATGACGCCCATTGACAAACAAGGTCAACATAAAAGTATTCACTGGATCAAAGCCTGCCATTAACAGCCCAATAGTTACGAACTCCATGGAGCCTGCAAATATGGTACTAGCTAAAACAGGAGCGGTCCACCAAGGAAACCCTTGACTGGTAGCATACAAACCAAAGCCTACTCCAAGAAAGAGGAAACTAAGCCCCATGGGAATCATAATAGGAAGTGCAAAAGAAAATGCACTTCTATTTTTTATTTTATTTATAGGGAGCGCCTCCTTTCCATATCATACAAGTTTACACTGTTAATCCCCTTAATTATAAGGCACGCATTAAAATCTCGCGAGCTACTTCTGGTGTTACATCACCATTTTCACCAAGTTGTGTCATGCCATGGTCCTCTAATTGTTTCACAATTTTATCAACTGCTTCTTCACCAAGACCATAGTCTTTCAAATGCGTAGATACGCCAAGGGACTCGAAGAATTCACGAGTTTTAGCGATAGCCTTGTCCGCTTTTTCTTCGTTTGTACCTTCTGTAATATGCCATACCCGTGTAGCATATTGTGCCAATTTTTCAAGTTTGTCTGCTTTTTTCACTTCTAACAATGCAGGTAATACGATAGCCAATGTAATACCATGGTCAAGATGGTACGCCGCAGTTAACTCATGGCCAATCAGATGAGTTGCCCAGTCTTGTGGCACGCCGGCACCAATTAAACCATTTAATGCCAATGTAGAGGCCCACACGTGGTTAGCACGAATATCGTAGTTTTCTGGATTTTCTACTGTTTCTTTGCCGATTTCAATCATAGTTTTTAAAATACCTTCGCTGAAACGATCTTGAATACGACCTTCTACAGGGTATGTTAAATACTGCTCTGTGGTATGCACAAAGGTATCGATAACGCCATTCTTAACTTGTCTTTCAGGCAAGGTGAAAGTCAATGTTGGATCAAGCATGGAGAACTTAGGGAATACTAAGCTACTGAATACAGGGTATTTACCGTCACCATAAGTAATAACTGCACCATTGTTCATTTCGGAACCAGTTGCAGGTAGTGTCATAACTGTGCCAAATGGTAATGGATTTGGTACCATGTCTACCGGAACCTCTGGCACACCAACTTTCATTACCTCAATAACGGGACCATCATAGGTAGCACCCATAACGATAAGTTTTGTAGCATCTACTACAGAACCGCCGCCTACAGCGAGAACGAAATCTACGCCATGTTCTTTAATGAAAGCTACCGCACGTTCACAAGTTTCAAGAGATGGGTTTGGCTCAATACCACCAAACTGCTCAACCTTGCGGTTACCAAGAGCTTTCACAATGCGATCAATAAGACCACTGTGCACAGCGGAGCCACCACCATAAGTAATGAGCACCTTTGCATCCTTTGGTACCAATGTATCTAATTCATCTAAACGGTCTTTACCAAATACGATATGTGTAGGGTTATAAAAATCAAAATTATACATACATCCTCCATTAATCCGACATATAGATATATGAATCCATATTAGAATTATACAAAAATATTTAAAATATAAATTTACTACCTAGCGATCACACATTCAATATAACACATTAATCAATATATTATATTGAATTGTATTATAAATGAGCTAGAATTTCACCATAGTTTTAATCTATAGCTAACTGATATGCTTTTATCATATACAAATCCCCTTCATCCATGATAGGATATAACCATTATAAGACTTGAAAGGGATGATTATATGAAATTAAAAACATTGTTAGCACCATTACTTATCGGTGCTCTTGCATTTGCTATCGCTGGTTGTGGTAGTACATCAAATCAATCAACACAAACACAAAAAGAAATCAAAATAGGTGCTACATCTGGTCCTCATGCACAAGTAGCTGAAGCTGTAGCAAAAGAAGCTAAAAAACAAGGAATCGATCTTAAAGTAGTTGAATTCTCAGACTATGTAACACCTGATAAAGCCCTTGCAGATGGCGATATTCAACTGAATGCTTATCAACATGTACCATTTATGGAAAACTTTAACAAACAAAATGGTTCCAACTTAGTAGCAATCGGTAAAACAATTTTGGTGCGTATGGGCTTATATAGTAATAGCGTACACAGCGTACAAGATGTACCTGAAGGCGCTACTGTTTCTATCCCAAATGACCCTACTAATGGTGGTCGTGCATTAGCATTATTAGCTAAAGCTGGATTAATTACGTTAAAAGATGGTGTCGGCTTCAAAGCAACAGTTGCAGATATCACATCTAACCCGAAGAATATAAAGATTCAAGAACTAGAAGCAGCTCAATTACCTCGTAGTCTAGATGATGTAACAATTGCAGTTATTCCAATGAACTATGTGCAAAGTGCTGGTCTTAGTGTAGAAAAACAAGGTTTCTTCTTCGAATCTAAAGATGAACCACTAACAGTTATCGTACTTGCAGTTCGTAGTGAAGACAAAGACAACGAAACATACAAAAAAATTGCAGATATTTACAAATCTGATGCTATTAAACAATACATCGACGAAACATTCAAAGGCACTATTACAACTGCCAATTAATAAAGTTTATATCGTCACTATATAACTAAAAAGAGATACCCCAATGATTACAATCATTGGGGCATCTCTTTTTTACTCTTCTGTATCAAATGTAACATCTAATGGTTGACGCTCTACAATATTGCGATATCGTACTTTAGGATATCCCATAAGAATGCCACCAGCTACAATTTTATCATCAGGTACACCTAATTCATCTAATAATGGTTGGTATTCAGCTTCTCCAGCATGTTCAAAAAAGCCTGCCCAACAAGTACCAAGGCCTAAAGTCGGCGCATATAGCTCAGCATAAGACAAGCAAGAGTGACCACTATCATGGGTACGATGAATATCTTTTTTAGAGCCAATTGCCACGACGAGAGCCGGCGCATCGCGCAAGATATACTCCTTGCCTTTATCTACTTCTGCTTGAACCGCACGAGCATAAAGGCGCATAATTGGCACTGTTTTTGCAGCTAAATGCATCCACTCTAGAACGAGATCAGCAATACGGCGTAACGTTTGTTTATCTCGGATTACTATATACGAAATACCTTGTGTGTTAGTTGCTGTTGGCGCCATTCTTGCAACGTTTAGCACTTTGCGAATGAGCTCTACAGGGACTGGTTTATTTTGATAGTTACGAATAGAGCGACGACTACGCATAAATAGTTCAGCTTGCTCAGGCGTTAACTTAGGTTCCTTTGTAATATCGATTTGCTCTTTACGCGGTGTCATATCGCTATCAAGAGCAAGCGTTGGGCATACGGAAATACAATGCCCACAGGAGATACAACCTCCCCTGCCAGTTACAGGTCCAGCATCGGACATCACCAGCAATCCGGTCGGACAGTCAGCAACGCAAAGGCCGCATCGTGTACAGACTTCTGTATTGACGGTAAATAACATCTGAATATCCTCCAAATACTACTATAAAGCCTATTATAACATACAAAATCAAGTCATATCTAGTTTTAAACAATTATTCTAATTGTAATGGAGCTAATCCCTGTTCCTATATTTGCCTTTTGGATGGGGCCCCGTTTCATTAATACAACTTGGTAAAAAAAGTAAGAATACGCTTGCTTGCTCCGTTCTTCGCAAAGTCGCTGCACAAGCGTATTCTTACTTTTTTATCACTGTATTTATAAAGATGCCCCATCCAAAAGCGTAAATAATCTAGCTAATACTTATATAGAGTCATTACAATTACACCTTGAAATAAATCATAGAAAACACTATCATTTTACACATTATAATAAACTTTATAGTAGTGGCGCCATGCCCACCGTATGGGAAGGACTAGCCAGAGGATAATCTACTGGCTTGTCTTGATGCAAATTCAGTCAAAACTACTTAACCGCTCTCGCCTCTCCGCTCCTCTAATTATAAAAGCATATTGAGTAAATATCGAATGTAGCTTGTCATGGGGCCGCTCTGTATATTAGTAGGGTAAGTCGCTTTGCTATGGGACTAATTTACATCAGGTGTTATAAAAATGAAACTGGATACCCCTGCAGCGACTTTACGAAGGACGGAGCAAAGAAATACCTAGTTTTCTAAAAGCTTCCCCCATCATATAAAAGCATATTGAGTAAATATCAGATGTAGCTTGTGATGGGACTGGTTAATAGCAGACGCTCAAATAATAAAAAGAGTTCCCTATGCAGCGACTTTGCGAAGAACGGAGCAAAGAGGGAACTCTTTTTATTATTTATTAAGTTGTCGCAATCTAAGTGGGCCCCATCACAAGCAACCCAAACATATTTACGCAAATGCTTTTACATATTTACTCAAATGCTTTTATAAGTTCCATGTATTGCGCTTTGTGTGTCATTCTCCATGTCCCAAAGTCTGGTTCTGGAGATTCGTTCAGAATATTTGCCAAAGATTCCAAAAATTCTGGAATCTTTGTAGCTACAATATTGCCAGCCATTTTACCGAAGTTTTCAGAGCCCATGTGTTCTGAGCCACCGTCTACAAGGATAAATGCTACCATAGGTTTCTTATCTACTAATTTTACAGCACCATGGAAACCAATTTCACCGATTTGGTGTGTACCACAGGAGTGTGGACAGCCGGATATATGTAAACGAGGTAGTTTTCTTGTATCTATACCCTTTTCTTCAAGGTGTGCGAAGATATCTTTCAAAAGACCGTTAGAGTCTTGCATTCCAATCTGACATATAGTAGAACCAACGCAAGATACGGAACGGCGGAAATCATTTTCAGCGCTGTCATCAGTTAATTCCGCAATTTTGCGTGCTTCATCAGCTGTAAGATTAATGAAGAACAATGCTTGGTCTGGCGCAATACGTGCTTCTACTTGGTCAAGTGTCACTACATAGTCAAGGGCAGCCAACAAGTGTGCTACGTTCACATCGCCACCTGCTGGATGGTATTCTACGTAATATAAACCTTCCTGTTTTTGACGGTGAATACGATAATTTTCCACAGAATCATCACGCTTACCAGTTTTTGTAATTTCATAAGCATAATCAGCTGGATTAATAGTTAGGTGTTCTACTTCTTTTACCATAGCTAGGGTTTCTTCATAGATCTTGATGAAAGCTTCCGCCCCACCCATTTCAGCAGGCATGTAACGGGTACGAGCCTTACCACGGTTTTTGAAATTACCATGGTTAGCAAAAACCATAAGCATAGCTTTCACATGATACAAAACATCCTCAGGTGCTACATCATGTGCCACCGGAATACCAATGCGAGGATTAGGACCAATACCACCACAAGCATACACATCAAAAGTATTGTGTTTTGTTAAGTTAAAACCTAGGTCCTTGAACGTAGAATGTGGGGTACTATCAAAACCATTATCTATACCCATTTTAAATTTGCGAGGGATCTTGATATAGAACATTTGCTCCATAAGAAATTCACTAATAGCTGTTGTATATGGCGTAATATCTAAAGTTTCACGAGGATCAATGCCGCGTAAAATACTAGCCACCACATTGGGATTGTCACCGCCAGCACCACGGTTATAGATACCGTGGTCATAACATTCCTTATAGAGACTCAATATAGTATCACCATCAAGGCCATGCATTTGTAAGCATTGGCCGGTAGTGAAATGTACATGTTGCAGGTTATATTTACGAATGGAGTCCGCTAAAAACTGTATGTGCTCGCGCGTCATGCGACCACCGTTGAAGCGCCAACGGCTCATGCCAGTATTTGCACCGCGCTCAGCGTAACTACCATAAGCACCAGATTGTCCTTTATAGTCTGCAATGGATAATTCTTTCTTATAGAACTTATGTGTCATATCCTCAAACTTTGGATAATCTGCAATTAATCGATCTTTCAATTCTTGTGTAATCATACTATTACCCTCTTGGCTTATATTTATTAAGCATAATTCGTAACTTTATAACGCTTAGTATACCATATATGCATAAGTATGTTAGTAGCTAAGCTCACAATTTCAATATCGATTATTAATAATATAGTTTACAATCTGTAATAATTATCACTTTTAAAAAGGCAAAAGAAGCTGTAACCAAATGTGGTTTTACCACATTCAGCTACAGCCCCTTTTTATAATAATTATATGATTAAGTGTTGCTAGTTTTTATACGCGACCTTCGTTAGGATTATTGTATGCGTCTTTATCGATGGTTCCCATAATTTTGTCTACTACCAAAGCATTTGTTAAGGACCCAGATACGTTCAAACATGTACGTCCCATGTCAATCAATGGATCGATAGCTAGAATTGGACTAATGGAGGTGAAGTACGCTCCAAGGCCTGTACCACTAAGGGATACAGATGCCGCCATTGTAGCCGTACCTGGCACGCCTGCGATACCAACAGAACCAATAGCAATAACGATAACACTCATGATATACATAGTCATATCGAATGGAATATTGGCTACATTAGAGATGTACACCACAACAAGTGCTGGGAACACGCCGGCACAACCTTGCATGCCCGCAGTAGTACCGAAGGAAGCTACTGTATTAGCAGTTGTAGCATTTACACCAAGACGTTTTGTCAAGGTCTCTACAGTTAATGGCAATACCCCCATCGAAGAACGAGAAGTAAACGCCAATAAGAGTGGTGCTTTTGCTTTCTTGAAGTATGTAATCGGATTGTAACCAAAGCTAGTAATCAAGATCGCTTGTACAACAAACATAATCAAAAGACCAACGTAAAGTAATACTACGAACAAGCCCATATCAAGAATAGCTTGTACACCGCGTGTTGCCAATGTAGAAGCTAATAAGGCAACTACACCATATGGCATAAGACCAATAATGAAATCAGCTACCCAGGAAATCAACTGGTGAAGTTCATTAAATAGTTTTGTGAATACCTCCATAGAGTTTGTCCCTGTTTGTTTTAATAGACGAGCTACGCTACCCAAGATAATTGCAAATACAACAATGCCGATAACATTTGTTTCAGCAGCCGCTTGAATTGGATTGCTTGGGATTAGTGCTCGGAATGTATCAACCATAGGTTTGATTTCACGAATCTTCTTACCAGATTCAACAATATCAAAACCTTGACCTAAACCGAAGGCATTCCCCAAAATTAGACCGACTATAGCAGCAACGGCTACCATGCCGAGATTCGTAGAAATCATAGCAACTACTAACTTTTTGAGGTTAGCACCTGCCTCCATGTGCAAAATAACGTGAACAATAGAGATAAAAACGATAGGAATAACAAGCATGCGGATTAAGTCGATGAAACCGCCCCCTACGAGAGAGAACCACTTTGTACTTTCCTTGATGTAAACCACTTTGGATGGATCATCAGGGAAGCCTGCAATAATTTGAACCGCTATACCAAGTACGGCACCAGCAATAGTACCAATAATAACAAGATTACCGAAGGATGTGCCCTTGCGTTGCAATACATAAATACCAATTAACACGAGCACGAACACCGCGATAATACCAATACTTAGTGGATTGCTTAACATGAGGTAATCTGTAAAGAATGGAATATTCATAATACACCTCTTTAATTCATATCACAATAATAGGTTATGAACTTAGTATAGCATATATCGAAAAAAATACAAGTATAATATTTAATTTTTGGTAACATTTAATGTATTCTGTAATATATACACCAAAAAGGCGATTTTCCAGAAGAAAATCGCCTTTAGTAAATCTAGCTATTATATTATCTGTTAACTAAGATATAGGTTACTTGGATAGGACCATGAGCACCATCTACAGTTACCAATTCGATATCCGCCGTACGGGACGGACCAGAAATCAAGCAGATATTTGTAGGGAACTTAGCTGGATCGTTGTGATACCGTTCAGCCAAATGTTCCATTGTTTGTGTCATACGAGGGTTGATTGTATCAGTATACAACACAGCAATATGTGTTGTAGGCAACAAGCTAATCGCACGGCCAGAGTCCTCACCAGAAGCTTGTACTACAGTAGCAGTCTCCGCAATACCGCAGTATGGGAATGTAATACCAATATCAGCATTAGCAGTATTAGAAATACATTCTTCACGACCTTTAGCTGGATCCCATTGGAAGTATGTACGAGTGCCACCATTATTAGCTGCATCTTGTTCGAACAATTCTTTTAATTTATATTCTTCTACTTCAGGAGAGCTTGGGAATACAATTTTACCGTTTCCCCAGTCTTCGATAGCTGCAAAAATTGTTTCACCTAGTTTGTCAGGTGTAGTTTCAACAAATTTTGTACCAACACGTTGACATTGTTCCTTAAACATTGTCAAAATTTGATCGCGACTCAAATCTTGGAACATAGTTTCTTGAGGACCATGGCTATAATCAAAGCCTTCTACAAAAGCAGGGCACATTTCTTGATCACGGCCTAATGCACGAGATAAACGTGCAATAAATTGATTACGTTTAGCTACATCCATTATTTTTTCTCCTTCTTCTTGTTCTTTTCATGTTCAGCATATAAATCACGGAATTTCTTGAATTTCAAGGAACCCAACTCTTTAGACTTAGTCCAACCGTTCATAACTGGAATAGCTTGAGTCCATTCAGGCATGTTACCTTCTTTATTACTAATTAAGTTCATACCGATAGCACCAGCTTTTGTGCCAAGATCAAATAATGTTGCATTACCGAACATCTTAGCAGCTGCTGTGAAGATAGCTTCTTCTGCTTTTGGACGAGTCTTTTCAATATCAGCCATGATATGACGGTGCTCCATCAACAATTCATGCAATGGAATAGCTACTGGACAGTTTTCTGTACATGCACCGCATAATGTAGAAGCATATGGAAGATCGCCGGCTACATCGTAACCTTTGAATAATGGAGTCAATACAGCACCCATTGGACCTGGATATACAGAACCATATCCATGACCGGAAACGTGACGGTATACAGGACAGATATTCATACATGCACCACAACGGATACAACGTAGCATTTCTTGGAATGTACCACCCAAGATGCCAGAACGACCGTTATCAATAATGATGATATGAGTTTCTTCAGGACCATCAGCTTCACCAGGACGCGCAGGACCAGTCATCATGGAGAAGTAGTTAGAAATCTTAGAACCTACTGCAGAACGGTTCAACATTTCCATCATAACATCAAGAGCTTTGAAATCAGGAACAATACGTTCTGTACCTAAGAAAATTAATTGAGTCTTAGGAATAGAACTAGCCATACGACCGTTACCTTCGTTGGAAACGATTGTACATGTACCAGATTCAGCAACTGCAAAGTTACAACCATTAACACCTACATCAGCTTTTAAGAAACGCTCACGTACATAACCACGTACAAAGTGAGTCATTTCCGTAGGGTTTTCAGTTCCTGTATAACCTAATTTTTCAGCGAAAATTTCGCGGATTTTGTTACGTTCAAAATGAAGACCTGGTACTACGATGTGAGATGGAGGACTTACTGCAGTTTGCAAAATAAATTCAGCCAAGTCAGTTTCGTTAACTTCAATACCAGCCTCTTCCAAAACTTCGTTCAAACCAATTTCTTCAGTTAAGATAGTTTTGGATTTAACGATCATTTTTGCTTCGCGTTGGCGAAGGATATCTAATGCAATTTGAGTAGCTTCTTTGTCATCGAAAGCAAAGTGAACTTTAGAACCAGCTTTTTCAGCGTTGTCAGCAAATTGACTTACATAGTAATCCAAGTTGTTAAGTACGTGATCGCGAATTTTAGCCGCTTCAGCGCGGAAATCTAACCATTCAGGAACATCCGCAACTACTGTATTACGTTTATCATAAAACACGTCTTGTGCTTTTTTAATAGCTGCAACTTTGAAATCGTCAGCCAAACATTCTTTTATACGTGTTTTATAGGGGCGATTGTCATATATAAGTGCCATGTCGTCTCCTCCTTAACGGCAGTTTAAGATTTCAGCAATATGCATAACTTTGATACGGCGATCAATTTCGCCTTCTTTATGAAGACGATCAAGCATACCAGCGATGTTCATTAAGCACGCTTGGTCAGAACCGGAGATAACGTTGGCACCTGTGCCAGCAATTTCCAATGCTTTTTCGCGTGTCATAACTTCACTGATTTCAGGGTTTTTAACTGAGAAAGTACCGCCGAAACCACAGCAACGATCTGCACGTGGTAATTCAATCAAGTTGATATCTTTAACGTTTTTAAGGAGTTTGAAAGGAGGCTCTTTAATGCCCATCAAACGAGTTACGTGGCAAGATGTATGGTATGTAACGGATTCGTTAAAACGAGCCCCTACATCTTCAACACCTAATACGTCAGTAATAAATTGAGTGAATTCGTAAATTTTACCACTCAATCTTTCTGCGCGCGCCAACCACTCTGGTTGATCTTTTAAGAAATGATGATATTCATCGCGGATTGCAAAAGCGCAAGAACCGGACATGCTGACTACATATTCAGCGTTCTCAAAGCATTCGATTGTATTCTTAATTGCATCCATAGCCGCGTCATTGTAACCGGAGTTAGTGAACATTTGTCCACAACATACTTGTTTCTTAGGTACTACAAGCTCACAACCTAATCTTTCAAGTACTTCTACACCAGCCATACCTACATGAGGGTAGAACATGTCAATCAAACACTGTTGGAAAAGATGAATTTTCATATTATCTTCCTCGTCTTTTCTAGTACTTAACCTAATAAAAAATTTTGATATGTATGTGTTATGGCAATTTTTAGTAGTGAATTTTTCGACTAAATTTCTGCCCTGAACATTACTTATGCTTTCAAATAAATATTCAAAAGCTCATCGCTATAATTATAAATTAATCATGTAGATATTGTCCAAAGAATTGCTATATTCGTATGTACCCTTTTATTTCTTATATCGTTATGACTTTTTGTAATAACAAACATTGAATTTTATCACATCTATTATTTCATTTATCATTTTTTCTTGTAAAAGCCCCATAAAATCTAGATTTTGCGAATGTTTATCATTTTGCATTTTTAACTACTAGAAAATCAACTTTTATCTATATTTCATTCTATATTTATATAATGGTACTCAAATTTTCAAATTCATGTAAGTTTTATCCTTATAGATTACATTTTCTTATAGTAGTGTATAAATTTAAAAAGTGTTATAATTTATTTTATATAAGTATAGTTTGAAAGGAGCCCTTTTCATGAAACTAAATAAATTATCTTTGTCTTTAGCAATTACATTGGCCCTTGGTTCTACATTCAGCATGGCTCACGCTGAAACAACTGCGACTCATATAAAATCTGAAGTATCTAATGTGGCTACTAGAGCTGAGGTATCTGCTAAAGCGGATGAACACCGTGTTGATACATCTGTTAAAAACGATGCTAAACGTATTGATACATCCGTCAAAAATGATGCTAAACATGGTAGCACAGTTGTAAAACGTGATGCAAAACATGCTGATGCATCCGCTAAAAACGCTGCTAAACGCGCTGATACATCCGTAAAAAACGATACTAAACGCGTTGATACTTCTGTAAAAAATGACGTTAAACGCATTGATACTTCCGTAAAAAATGATGTAAAAGAAGATGCTGCAAAGGTAGAAGGTAAAAAAGTTGTAAAAACTAAAGAAAACTTACCTACTGGTGTATACCCTGACACAAAAGATAACTGGGCTCGCGATGCTATCCAAGCAATGACACAAGCTGGTTACCTTTCTGGTTATGCTGATAATACATTCAAACCTAGTGCACAAATTACTCGTGAACAAGCAGCTGCTATTTATGGCAAAGTGCTACAACACAACTTAAACGAACAAGAATTAGCAGAGATTGCAACAAAAGAATCCTCTACCTCCTACTCTGACGTGGAAGCAGATCGTTGGTCTAGCTCTGCTATCAAATTAGTTAGTGCTGCAGGCGTAATGGAAGGTACATCTAAAACAGCTTTCACACCTAGCAAAACTATGGACCGCGAACAATTCGTTGCATCTGCTGCTAGTCTAGCTAAAAAATTGAATCTTTCTACACCTGTAAAAGCAGAAAAAGTAACTTTCAAAGACGAAGCTAGCATCTCCTCTGCTTACTTGGCAGATATCCAATACATGGCACAACGAGGCATCGTAGCATCTGGGGCAACAGAAAACTTTAACCCTAAACAACCTGTAACAAGAGCACAAGCGGCAACAATATTAAATCGTATGCTTAATGGTGCTGGCCTTGCAACACCAAAACACACTACAACTGAAGCTAAAGCTGAAACAGCTGTAAAAGAAGATGCCAAAAAAGCTGATACAGCATTAGAGAAAGATACATCTAAAGTAAGTAAAGACGCTAAAAAAGATGTAGCTAAAGCTGATAAAGCTGTAAAATCTGATGCAAAAAAAGTTGAAAAAGACGTAAAAGGCAATAAAGATGCTGCAGTAGCTGAAAAAGCTGAACCTACTCGCACCGTTCGCCCTGTTCGTCGCAGCACATTAAAAGCACTTGATCAAAAACAACAAGCTGCATTAGAAGACAAAGTATTTTCTGAATTAAATAAAACTTATAAAACAGAAGATGCATTCCAAAATTATGGCGTAATGTACTGGCGTGACAATCAATTACACGTAGCTTTGAAAACAGACAGCGATATTTCCACAGTAAAAGCTAACCTTGCAAACCGTGGTGATTCTACTGTAAATAACTATGTTGTAGTTGAATCTTCCCAATACAGCCAAGCTGAATACGATGCAATCGATACAAACTTCCGCAACTACTACAACAAAAATGAAAAAGCAGGTACAATTCTAGCTACATTCCCTGATGTAGAAAATAACCAACTTTATGCAGTTGTATCTACAGCATCTAAAGAAACACAACAAGGAATCTCTAAATTATTCGGTTCCAAAGTAAAAATGACAGTAAAACGCTAATCGGCGTTACACTTAACCAGCCAAGGCAGCGTATACTCGACAGTACTACGCTGCTTTGTTGTATATCACTATGCATGCCAACTAATTGACTATGATGCGACGGATATAACTTTTTATGCTGGTGAAAGTTTATATTCTACGGCTATCAAGCGCTAGCCTTTACCATGATTAGGAAGGATTTTTATGTACAAGAATACCCCTCACGCATTACGTGCCCTCGTACTCGGCACATTATTGACTACAACAGGCCTTGGTTTTGCTTCTGCAAACACAACCACTACAACTCATGCTCCTGCAACTACTGTTGAAGCCACTAAAATGGAAACAACTAAAGCACCAATGGCTAAAACAGATGCTACGAAGATGGAGACTACTAAAACAGAAGCGGCTAACGTTAAATCTACTAATACCGCATCACCTGCAATTGTAAACACCTCTATCGGTACGCCTCAAGATATTCAAAAAATCCGCGCCCACATCTTTACAGATGTGCCTAGTGATTTTTGGGCAGCTAACTCGATTAGCACTGTAACAAAAGCAAACCTAATGAAGGGGTATTCCGATGGTACATTCCGACCTAACCAACCTATGACACGTGAAGAAGTAGCAGCGCTCTTCAACAATATTACGGATGATGGTACAGCCGCCTTCTTATCAAGTAAATTTAAAGATATTACATCTGACCGTTGGTCTGCTCTTGCTATTGAATCTGTAGCTCGCAAAAATATCATCAGCGGCTATGGTGATGACACTTATAAACCTGAGAAATATATGTCCCGCCAAGAGTTTGCGGTAGTAGCAGATAACTATATCCATTACTTAGGATATACCACTGAAGACCCAACAGTTCTTGATAATATAGCCTATGGAGACCAAAAATTTGTAGCTCCTTGGGCACAAGATGCCGTTCGCGAGCTTGCCTATCTTGGGTTCACAAACTACGCTCCAGGTACATTGTTTAACCCTGAAAAATATGTAACTCGTGCAGAAGCAGCGGAAATTGCGTACCGCATGACACAAACAGAACAAGCACTTGCCTTCCACAATACATTGTTCAAGCAACAAGTAGAAAACAAAACAGCTAATATCATCGACAAAGCATTAGGCTATGGCAATGATTTCACCAAATTCCGTCAAGACGGAGCTCTATTCTGGGAGGCAGGCCAATTACATGCATCTTTAACGGATCAAAAGAAAACTGACCTTGTTTCCAAAGCGATTACAGAGGCTCATGATCCACAGCTAGATAGAACTGTAGTCGTATCAAAAGGTAAATTAAATCAGGCCCAACTAGAGGAGTATCAATCCGATGCCATCGCCCTTTACCAACAAAAAGAACCTCAAGGAAAGATCCTTTCCATCTCCCCAAATACTGATACGAGTGCCCTTCTCATTACCGTTGATTCTATTCAAAAATCGACATTGAAAGCATTTAAAAAGAAATTCCATGATAATGTATTCTTACAGTTACCACCAGAACCACTTACAAAGTCAGACGGAAACATTCAATTCCCATTACCACCACGCGTAAACTATTATAACGACAAACAATAACATAGACAAAAAAGAACCGCCCCCTTAGGAGCGGTTCTTTTCACAATTAAACAGCTGTTACTATACACACATAATCGAATTTACACAGTTCGATTATTTTTTTGTTACATCATTTTCGCGGTCACGCAAGATACCAACTGGTACATATACCGTACCTGCGCTATGGATTGCATCCACATCTTGTTGCAAGATCATTACAACGGAATAATCATCTGTTGTGTAGAATTCAGTAGGCATTTTATCGATATTTACATCGCCACCTAATTTATCTTTCACATCTTGATTATTATTAATCGCATTCACCAGTTCTTTTTTATTAAGACCACCAAGATCGTACAAGGACAATTGTCGCCCTGTTGTAGTGTTAAATGTGAAGCCTTTTACATAGTTTACACCATTGGCATCATGATCACGCATAGTATATGTGTGAATCAATACGCTGAAAATACCGTTTTTATCTGTTTTAACATCATAGTACATAACTACATTTGTTTTATCAGATTCTTTAGCATTTAACTTTTCTACATCATTTTGTATTTTAGAAACATACTTTTTGATGGTCGTATTGATTGCTTTTTCTACCGCAGGGCTAACAGATTTAACCTCTGGGAATACTAAATCCAAATGATCTGTAGTAGATTCCACAGGTGATACAGCAACCTCTTTACGATCCATATAACGGTCCGCATTTGGAGCTACCACTTCCACTGCATTACGATCTACTTTAGACGCTTTAGAGCGCAACGCACGATTTTGCTCAGGTGTAGCAGTACTAGAAATACGATATGTTAAATCATTACGGTTAACACGTTTCGCATTTGTTTGATTTGCTTGTACATTTACAGTATCTTGCGTTACAGGTATTACTTCGCTTGCTGCGAAGGAGGCTACTGGCAATGCAGCAGCCATAATGATGAGTACAGACTGTTTTAATTTCATTGTTTAACCTCTTATTGTTCTTGCTCAGCTTTCATAGCAAGAGCTTCTTCTTTATTGAACTTGTGTGTAACAACACGGCGAACAAGATAGAGACCAGCGAATATGAATGCAAGCAATCCTAACCATTGTGCTGTGCTTTCAAATTCAGGCCCTACTAATTCAAGTGGAGCTTCCCCACCACCAGTTGTAACAGACAATACAATAATAACAGCTATGATTACACCAATCAAGCTTTCACCAACGATCAGACCAGAAGCAAAGAGAACACCACGGCGATTGGATTGCTCTACATCGTAGTCAGCAAGCTCACCGGCACGCATTTTAGCACGAGCTACAAGATAACGACCTACGAAGTAGCTGATGAAAGAACCAATAATAAGCGGTACTTCTAAAGTAGGTGGTAAATAAATACCCATACCAACAGCCAATGGAGGCAATGTTAAGGTTGCAGTTGTGCTCTTGAGAATCAAGTTGACGATAATCGCCACAACACCAACGCCAACACCGATTAAGATATAGTCCCAATCCATGCTAGAGTTGAAGATACCTTGTGCAATGGTAGTCATCAAAGTCGCTTGAGGAGCAGATAATGCAGCACTTGGATCCATTTCAGCACGTGGTAACGCACCTGTGAAACCGTATGCTTGGTAAAGCAAGTTAAGAACTGGAGCAATTGCAATGGCACCGGCTACAGAACCAAGTAACAAGGCAATTTGTTGACGCCAAGGTGTAGCACCAACGAGTTGTCCAGTTTTCAAATCTTGTAAATTATCATTAGAAATAGATGCAATCGCAATAACTACGGATGTCATAAAGATAGCCATAGCAGTAGCGAACTGAACACCTTCTTGTGTAGCAAATAAATTATTTTCCGCTGCGATAAAGTATACAACTAAGGAAGAAATAATAGTCGCTAAAATACCGATACCAGAAATTGGAGAAGCAGATGTACCGATAAGGCCTGCCATATAGCCACATGCTGCAGCTACGAAGAAGCCAATCAATAAAGCTACTACGATACCTACTACAACGAGTGTCCACATTAATCCTGCACTAATAGGTACGACAGATACGAAATCCCAGAATGTAAATACTAAACCAATAAGAATAAGTATGAATACACCTAAAACGGATTTTGTACTCATATCTGTATCCATACGATGCAATTCACGTTCTGCGGAGCTGCTATTCATGGATTTAACAGAAATTTTCATACCTTCGATGATAGGTTTGATTAAGGTAATCAAAGTCCAAATCGCAGCAATACCAATAGCACCAGCACCGATGAAACGAACTTTAGATTTCCAAATAGCCATTGCAAACTTAGCAGTAGCACCGCCATCTGGAGCAAACATGTTAGTGAAGTAAGGCACGAAGCCAGCCCATGCGATGAGTACACCGACGAGGATAGCGATACCAGAAGCGATACCGATAAGGTAACCAGCACCTAACAACGCTGTAGAGAAGCCCAAAGGAATTTGAGTAATACCTTTGCTACCTACAGGGATCCAGAAGCTCATGCTATCGCCAAGCACCTTGAAACCATTTGCACAGAGGCTAATAAGACCAGCTACAAAGCCACCGGACACGATGTCTGTCATACCGGAGCTAGATTGAGGACCTTGTTCACCATTGTGAGAGCCAACCTTCAAAATTTCTGCTGCTGCACGACCTTCAGGATATGGTAGATCGCTATTCACTACCATGGCACGACGCAATGGAATGGTGAATAATACACCTAGAGAGCCACCACAGGCACAGAGCAAGAATGTTTGCCAGAATGGAAAGCCATTCCAATACCCAAGCATGAGTAAACCTGGCAAAATAAAGATAATGGCGGACAATGTACCAGCCGCAGAAGCCTGCGTTTGTACCATGTTATTTTCAAGAACATTAGAATCCTTGAAGAACCGTAAAATTGCCATTGAAATAATAGCTGCCGGAATGGATGACGAGAACGTCAAACCTACCTTCAAACCGAGATATACGTTAGATGCTGTAAAAATAACAGTAATCAATGCACCAAGTAGCATCCCACGTAACGTCAGTTCCGGCAGATGAAGGTCATGGCTCGTAAAGTCATGTTTCATAAGTACTTACCTCCTCTGTGAAATCATAAACTTAAAACAATATACTAAGCTACTTCCATTTTATCGTGTTAAAGCGATGATTTCAATATATATGCGATATTTATAATGTATACATATTTTCTCCAACCCTTGAGCTATGGGAAAGGCAATAGCCCAAAAGCCTCCAAAGCCACCCACCCCGCTTCGCGGGGCCGCTAAGTCGTTTTTGGGCTATCGCCTTCTCCCTCTCAGATCAGCATTATATAAAACATATATACAAATTAAATATAAATCATCACATATATATTGTAAGGAGGAGATAGGTGTATATGCGCATTATGCATATACACCTATCAATTATATGAAAATAGAAATCATTCTCTTTTATTCTGTACAAATATACAGGATTTTATATAATTAAAGTACCGACAGTAGGGTCGGCATGTCTTTTAAGGAGGTTGTAAACATTATGGAAACAAGAATTGAATATGATTCAATGGGACCAGTCGAAGTCGACGCTAGACGAATTTACGGACCTCAAACGCAACGCTCGTTCAATAATTTTAAAATCGGTGACCACCGCATCCCTATTGAACAAATCAAGGCGCTTGCGCTTGTAAAAAAAGCATGTGCTTTAACCAATGCAAAGTGTGGCGCAGTAACTGAGGAAAAAGCGAAACTCATCGCTCAAGTAGTAGATGAAATCGTGGATGGCAAATGGGATGAAGAATTCCCGTTAACCGTATTCCAAACAGGCTCTGGCACACAAACTAACATGAATGTGAACGAAGTCATCGCTCACCGAGCTAAACAGTTAGATGAATCCAATCCACTTCATCCTAACGACGATGTAAACCGCGGCCAAAGTACAAACGATACATTCCCTACGGCAATGCATATTTGTGCGTACTTTGAAATTACAAAACGCGTAATTCCTGCATTGGACGGCCTTATCGGATCCTTTGAAAAATTGCAAGAAAAAGGGAAAGGCTTGCAAAAAGTTGGTCGTACCCATCTACAAGATGCTACTTTCATCATGGTAGACCAAGAAATTAGCGCCTTTGTGGACGGCCTAAAAACTGCCAAAACTATGCTCCTTCAAAATGCTGACCACCTCCTCGACGTAGCACTCGGTGGTACTGCGGTCGGTACAGGTGTGAACACACCTAAGGGCTATCTAGACGTTATGGAAACTGTATTGCCAGAGGTAACAGGCGCTCCATTCCGTGTTAAGAATAACAAATTCCAAGGACTTGCTCTCAAAGATGCATTTATGATGGCTCACGGTGCACTTAACACATTAGCGACTACCCTATTCAAAATCGCTAACGATGTGCGCTTCTTAGGCTCTGGCCCTCGCTGTGGCTACGGCGAATGGCATCTTCCTGAAAACGAACCGGGCTCCTCCATCATGCCAGGCAAGGTAAATCCTACTCAATGTGAAGCTTTGACCATGGTATGCGCCCAAGTATTCGGCCACAATACAACTATGACGCTCTGTGCAGGTAGCGGTGCGTTCCAATTGAACGTATACATGCCTATCATGATCTATGACTTTGTTGAAAGCTGTCGCCTCCTCGCAGATGCGATGAATTCCTTCACAACACACTGTATCGACGGCGTAGAATTTGTACCTGAAAAACTCAACTTCTTCGTAGAACAATCTCTCATGATTGCTACATCCTTAACACCATATATTGGCTACGACAAGAGCGCTAAGGTGGTAAAAGAAGCGTACAAACGCGGTTGCTCTATTAAAGAAATCATCTTGGAAGAAAAACTCATGACCGAAGACGAATTTGCTGAAGCAGTTCGCATGAAATAAAATCTCTCACCTCTATGACATATCTGTAACATCCTCTCATACCTCAAATGAACGGAAAATAAAAGGACGCTATAGTCTTGAAACCTTCAGTACTACTTATTACTGAAGATTAGACTATAGCGTTCTTTTGAGTTTTATAAGACTAAAAAAATTAGATTGTAATTTTTTGACCTAATAAAGCTTCTAACCCTTTGAAAACTTTAATAATATTAATATATCCTTCTTGAATAGCGTTTGCGTTATATGGAGATCTATAATCATTTGCTTTTGTATTTATTACCATATTTCTAAAAATTTCTTGGTCGTGTATAGAGAAATCATTAAATGATGTATAAATAACTAATGTGCTACCATAGGCTTTTTTCATATCAGCTATTGTATCATCAGCATAACTTAACTTTTCACCGTATCCTTTTTGATTATAAAAACTATCATTGGGTAGTTTCTCTATATAACCTATAAACGGAACATTTAATATTTTTGTGAACCCTCCAGCCCCATAAACATATATAAAAGGAAAATGTGTTTCATAAGAAAAGACATAACCTTCTATTCCTACTCTTTTCCAATTATCCCGTAATGCCATATTAAATTGATACGGCCATTCATATCGCCCTAAAGTCCAATTCATTGTGCCATCTAAATCAAAATTATAGAACCAACAAAAAGGAAATAAAATTAGAATAGTAATAAGAATATTTTTTAATATCCGCATGTCTAATACCAAATCCAGATTTCTCACGAATTCTAGATTACCACTTGCAAAAACTCACGCTAAACGAATCCAAGCAAAAGTATAATATTTAATAATAGGTTAAAACATATAAATATATGTATAAGGCTACTAGAAAAAGCCAAGAGTATAAGGCGCCTTTAAATAATTTTTGATGCTTTTGTGTTTCAACCGCATCATAATTTTCACTACGAGGTATATAATACATTCCGATTAAAGAAATCCCCATAACAACTGAAGACAAAAAGAATAATACAAATATCGAAACGACTTCATGGAGCAAACCTACCCCAAGCCATATAGACATACCTAACATTGCCACAATTCTGGCTAATGAAAGCTTACCTTCATGAGTAATTAATTTGTATACAAAAAATATTATTCCTATTATTATAATTAAGTCCTGAAGCATTACTTCTCTATATCCTTTTTTAAATTAGATTTGATTCTATCCTTATAATAATCCCCAAATGACGCTCCAGCAACACCAACAGCAAAAACCCTACAGGGCCCGCACTACCTCCTACAACTCCACCCCCTAATCCAGTAGCTACTGGAATCAAATTAGCTCCCCAAGCCTTTACTAGTTCACGCCCACTGTACATTTGGTAATCATTTTGCATATCGTTAAGTAAGAAACCTATTGAAACAGGCCCTCCAACTTTCGCTACAGTTCGAGTAATTTTTGATGCGTTCTCTGCATAATACACATATCCAACCCATGGTTGATTTGCTACTTCAGATAATACATTTTGAGCAACAGACTTGCCTAAGGCATCCTTAGTCCAAACAAATATAGACTTAGATTCAGATACAGGCATTACACTCACTTTATCAGATGTATCAACAAAAATGAATCTTTCATTATTGGATCCATTACTGTATTTGGCTCTAGCCAAAGTAGCCATTTCATCTAGTATGATTGTAGTACCTAATGATACATCTTTATTCATAAGAGTGACATGATAATTTATGCCTAGCTTATTGACTATCCTTGCTCCTAATCCTTTAACCCCTAGAAACATATCATCATCATAAAAATAACCTTCAGCTTTAATAGTATAAGTTCCATCTACATTTTTACTAAGAAAAGGATTCTCAGCTTCTTGAATATAACTTATAGTTACGCCATTTTCAAGTATTCTTATTAACTCTTCAACACTACCATTATTATCAAGGTTTCTAATAATTGCAATTCTTAAAGACTCTATCTGATGCTCACTCAATTGATTTCATTTAGTCCCATATTGTGCTTCAGCTGCACCTGTTACAGGAGAATAACCTAAAGTACCATTTACAGCAGCACCTAGTAATGCACTTAATGTTTGAGCTACATCAGGTTTTTCTTTTGCAATTTTTTGAATTTCTCCAATTAATGCTTCATTGGTAGCACCAGCATAAAAACCACTACCTGGTTTATTCCCTGCCATACGGGAAGATACTTCAGCGACTATGCCATGGGCTATCGCTTTTGCAACTTTACCTTCTTTAGAGGTTGGATTCAAATTATGTAATTGGCCAAAGGCTTCTTTTGCAAATAATTTAGATAATTCTTGACGTTCTTCAATTTTCTTGTTATCAAAGATTTCATCAAGCTTATTCAAGCTATCATTTGTATCTCGTTACAGTGTTTGAATATTAACGCTAGCGTCTCCCTTGTGGATTTATACACCTGATATTATATTGGTATTATACTTAGCTCAATAATAAGGATATAGCTAATAATAAATCAAAATATATAGAAAAATATATAAAGCTATCATAAATATCCAGGAGTATAAAGCCCCTCTATATAGCTTTTGATGCTTTTGAGTTTTATCCTCATCATAATTCTCACTACTTGGCACAAAATACATTCCTATCAAAGAAATCCCGATACATATTAGCCACCAAAATAGTAAAACAAATGGAGATATCAGTTTACTCAGCAATACTAATCCACAACCGACAATAATAGAAAACGTTGCAATAACTCTAGCCATACTAAGCTTACCTTCATGCGTAATAAGTTTGTATATGAGAAATATAATCCCCAATATTATAATCAGATCTTGATACATTACTTATCTACATCCTTCTTTAATCAGATTTAATTTTATCTGTAGCACACTCTCACTTGCCGCAACAGATGTAAAAGAACCGACATTTCTAGAAACGACTTTCTAAATATAAATCTTATAACAACACTACATGATTAGGCATCTTATCAAACGGCATTACATATTCTGAAAGACTTGTTAATTCGTCCAAATCATTACGACTTATTACATATAGATGAAGTCCATCATCTTTTTCAACTATATCAGCTCTCCCACCATACCATGGTCTTTTATATGATAATATCTTGCTTTTTATATCTCCATTGAGATTAAAAATCTGTAATTGATTCTCTGCAACAGCTAATCCATATTTATCAGTCACAGATATGTCATAATACGGAACAGAAATAGGGTTTTGAATCTGAATCTTTTTTAGATTATCTAATATCGTAATATTATTTGTATCCAAGCATACTAATTTTCCATTATGAAGAAAGGACTCTTTTATTTCACTTTCATAAACAAAATATGCAAATTTTTCATCATAGTCTGCTATTTCATCTATAATACGAACAGAATAATCAATCAATGACAAAGATACTACCCCTTTATTGGTACGCATTAAAATTATGTCATCACTAAATTTATATAATTGATAAAAATAGAATTCCTTAATATTATTAGGAATAGGTATTATCTTAACAAAATGTGCATCGATATCTACAAAGCATAAAGACGACTCTAACTTAAATACAATTCTATTTCTCACCACATCTGTGTAAATTGCTTCAATAAGTAATAATTGTTCGCCTATATAAATTCTATTAACTTCTCTCCACTCCAGGTCCAAAACAATTAAACCATTAAGTTTATCATTTATAATCATATAATTTGCACATCGCAAAGCAAAAATTATAACATTTTCTAAACTTGGACTTTTTATCTGCTTAATAGATTCTAATTCTATCATCTACATTCCTTCTATAGTTTCATTAGATTATAATTCAGACCCTTTACATTAAAAGCAATCCACACTCGCTCTGCTCTATAATATCTTTTAAACTCCTCCCATTTATTAATGGATTTTCTAATAATGGTAAAAAATCATTACATTCTACTAAAAGATCCTCATCTTTCCAGAGTTGCCATAACGTCCTATAAGTAACAACCCCATATGTGGAATCATTATAATATATTTCTAACTCTCTGTTACATTTCAAGCCTTCAAAAACTTCATCATATAAAGAAGCACCCGAATCACTCATTGATGTTTACTCCTTCCTAATTTTTCTAGTCAAACATACTTAGCCTTAAGATGCTGCCAATTACCTTATAAACACTGATATTAAAGGTTTAAAAAATGTACAAAGATTTTTCATCATATAACTCATTAGCAAAAATATCACTAATTGTGTGATCTTCTAAGCAAGGTATCATTAAAAAAGTGTCTAAATCTGGCTCTTTAATGACACATTCATCATTAATCCAAAACTCCCAAATAACACTATTTGGAGTTATAAAACACTCTAATCCTTTATATCTAAACTCAACCTCTTCGTTCATGTCTAGATAACATCTTATCTCTTCTAGTTTATTCATTTTCTCTCACTAATTCAGCTTTTTCATACCCCCTGCTACTAGATTCTCATAGCAGGAGAATATCAGTTATAAAGGATAATAAAAGATTGAGTTACTTTCCTGATCATATAATGCAGATGTTTTATTATATAGTAAATACAGCACATATATATTAACTAAAGGTACAAATAAGCAAATAAGCCAAAAAATACTACTATTGGTATCCATCAAGCGTCTACATATCATAGTAATTACAGTATATGTAAGATAAATGTATAAAGTATATCTTAGAATGGATGGCTCAATAGTATAAGTTACAACAAAATTATACATAATAAAAGCTAAAAACACATTAAACATATGCCACTGACGAACAGTACTGCGTCCATAAAACCATAAACTATCTATTAAAATACTTTTATAGATATCAATCCAAAAAGGGTAGGACTCCTGTCGACTATAATATAACTTTAAGGTCTTAATTTGCCCATCGGTTAAATCATTTCTATTGCCCCACCACACATCAATAACTTTATTATCAAAAATAATCCCATTAGTTTCAATAGTATTATGAGCAGACCATAATTTATCGATTCCAAATGCCCAAAATAGTATCAACCCCATCAGAAAAGGAAAGAACATCTCAGGTGTATCTACGCTCCATAGTACCTCATTCCCCAATATATAATCAGTAGTGCCTCTAAAGCTAAAATTAGAACTAGAAATAGTAATACTTTTACCCAAAAGTAAAACCATTACTAAAGAAATCATTATAATGACATTAAGCCAATTAAAAGAAGCCTTTTTATAATAATTCAACCGCATGTAATTTGTAATAAAAACAAAAAGAATATAAAGAGTATGCCCTACATAAAATAACATATTATAGTATTCTTGATTATATATTCTATCAAAAGGAAGAGGAAGCATGAAAATATTTGCTTCTATGCCCAAGAAAACTAAAATATTTATTGAAAGATAAGTTTGCACATTCATCGTAAGTGTTTTAAGATTTCTTACATATTGAATTAACGCTACTACTTCAATTTTAAACTTACTAAATTCATCAACTAAAAACTGTTTCATACTTTTAATTATCATATAGATACCAATAATGGTGAAAGTTTTTAGCAGTATTTTATATAATCCAATATAAAACAATCACCGAAAAAAGATAGATTCCAGAACTAATGGTAAATGAATGCACACAAATGCTACCCTCTTTTACGTCTTAAATAGTTATAAATATAGTTCCATACCACATAAAACAAAAGTATTATAACATATGCGATAACAAAGAAATAAAAATCTACTTCATCTTCAATCAACTCTGGATTTGTGACAAGACTATATGGAATACATATAAATAAAAAAAGTACTAAGCCTCGCACAAAATAATTATAAAGTTTTAAAAACATATGCTTACTCCCAACATAAAACCTATATATTCATAACACAACCAAAATTTTTAATTCTAATATATCACACTTATTATATAAGTTCATATAATAAAAAGAGGTATTATATTTTCAAATACAATACCTCTTTTTGTTTGTACCCTATATTTTTCTAATATTTCACAAGGTTTATAGTCATTAATACAATCAAGAATATGATGAGAATAGCCTGTTTTGTATTTAACAGTTCATAGGTCTCGTTAAATGTATCATTCTTAAACGCCTGTATTAGCAGTATTTCTTGTTTACTAAGTTCCAGGTATAAATCTAAATGGCATCCAATTGCCACTAGTATTGCTATTTTGAGATATCTCTTATATATATCCGCTGTCATATCGTAGATTAGAGAGATATCAAATAGCATAAGCACAATAATACATATAAGGATTTTATAAATAAAGGATTTACTATACATTAATGTATACCTATAGTGAGTTTGTCTTTCAAACTAAGCTACTCCATCAAAGAATGTAATAACCGTAATTTCTCGTGGACAGTTGATACGAATTGGGAACCAGTGTCCTGTGCCGTTATTAACGTAGCATACGCTTTGTTCTTCTACATAGCGACCTTTTGTATATGGTGTGCCTGTTGGTACTAACGGCATACCCATAAATACGATTTGACCTCCGTGGGTATGTCCAGATAGAGTCAACGGAATCTTTCGTTCAATAGATTCTTCGAAGAATTCAGGGTGATGAGCCAATAGGATAACAAAGGCATAGTCTGGAATTCCAGATAAAGCCTTATCAATCATAGCTTCACGCTTTTCTTTTTCCCGATCGTTATCGTACGCAACGCCCGCAATATATACAGGTTGTTTGCCCCCCATGATTTGAATATTACTATTCACAAGAATATTCATAGGTGTATTTCGTTTAAGTGAATCCAGCACCTTATTTACATCGTGATGATACTCGTGATTTCCCAAGATAAAGTCAACCCCATCTGGGATTTGTTTTGCAAAGGTTGTCAGTCTTTCACAGACTTGCGGCAACCATGCAAGCTTATCAATGAGGTCACCAGTGATGACAACGCGATTAGGCTTTTGTAAAAGCGCTAGTTTTAGGATTTCATCAAAGTCATCTAAGTCGATACTCGGTCCTATATGAATATCACTAAGTTGAACAATTTTATAGTTTTTCAAACCAGGTGGTAGGTTCGTGTAGCCAAAGCTTTCATGAGTTACCACTAGCTCTTGTTGACCCGCAAAGGCAGCATAGCTAGAGCCACCAATAGTAGCCAACGGCACTATAGTTGCAGCAGTTCTAAAGAAGGCGCGACGGCCTGTTCTATTTTCCTCTGGTGTTTTGCTCCAAATCTTATTGATTGTCCAATATAATAGACTAAGTATGATAAATACAGGAATCGCTAGGAATACACCAAAGAGGAATCCGTAGCTTTCAGTACGGAACATATTCATCAAAGGATAGTACATCGTACCATATAAATCCACTTGATTGAGTATATAGTATCGGATAGCCGCGAACCACGCACCGATAATGATTATATAGCCCACCCAGGCTGGCCATTTCTTTTTAGGCTTCCACAAGTTGAGGAATAGAGCCCAAAATCCTACCAGACCTATTGCGAGGATGGCAGAAAAAATGATATTAAATAGAATTCTCATTCATTGCTCCTACAAATTACTTTGCGATTTCCGTCAGTTTACCATGAGGTCCCGCCCAAGCATAGTCGGAGAACTCATCACGCTTGATGAGCATCCAGTCCTTTGGCAATTGCTGTTGGATATCTGCAATCGATATATTATTAGCATCCCCTGTGTACGTTAAATCACCGCGGAATGCTTTCATAAACCATTTTCGGTGAGAGAAAACATGTGTTATTTCTTTCACAAGTACTGGTTGCAAAGATAGATCAAATCCAAGGGCCTGAACTAATTCTTCAAGGCCTCGTTCTCCGTCCTCAAAGGCAGATACCATTTCCACAGATGGGAATTCCCACATGGATCGTAAGAGTCCACGGTTCGGCCGTTTATGCAATAAATAATAGCCTTTATACTGCAAGATCCCCACGAATAAAGGCACCTCTACTACCTTTGTTTTCTTGATGCGCACAGGCAGTTTATCTGTATCCTTATGTTGGTATGCTTCGCACATATTTACAATAGGACATTCGCCACAACGGGGTGTCTTTGGAATACATACGGCAGAGCCAAAGTCCATCAAGGCTTGGTTAAAGTCGCCAGGTCGAACGTGAGGTAAAGTCTCCTCTACGATAGCCGTAATAGCCTTTTTACCTTTAGTGCTCAAAATATCATCAAAGATGCGATACAACCGAGCATAAATGCGCAGTACATTGCCATCTACAGCCACCTCTGGTTCGTTGTACGCCATGGATAGCACAGCCCCTGCCGTATAAGAACCTACGCCCTTCAAGGATTCCATGGTCTTACGGTCATGAGGCACGATACCGCCGTAATTTTCAACGACGTCCATTACGCCAAGACGCAAGTTACGAGCACGACTATAATAACCAAGCCCTTGCCATGCGTGAACCACCTCATCTTCGGAGGCCTTTGCCAAATCCTCCAAGGTTGGAAATAGACGCATCCAGTTATCATAATAGGGTTTCATTGCCTCAATGCGGGTCTGCTGACTCATCACCTCGGATACCCAAATCTTATAAGGGTCCCCACAACCGCGCCACGGCAACTCCCGTTTATGTACATCATACCACGCCAATAGCTGTGGCACCCACTTTGGGTTCTTTTTATCAGTCATATTACCTCAATATATTATAAATTTAGGAGTCTAGTACCACTTTCACGGCTACATACTCCCTATTTTATACTCCAATACCCACCAGATAACGATTTTAACGTTAAATTGTAACAAATCGTACATTCATCATCCATTAATATACAGATCGATGCGCGCCAAGTGTTCGCTTTCAAGAACAGTATCAACAGTGGTCAAATCCATCTTATCCACCATATTATTATCTCGTCCAAACACAATAGGTCCTTTTAATTTCTTACCTTCTAACAACATCGGCAACCATCTGCGGTCACCATCCCACATATGTTCATAAGGAATTTGATTTGGTTCTAGCCAATGAGGCTCCATTTCGTCTGTTTCCTCTACATCGCCTGTGAAAGCACGCAAGAAATACACATAACTCACGTGCGTTAAGCTTTCATCAAAAGGAAATTGAAAATCAAAAGCCGCGACACATTCTAAGTCTTCAAGATTTCCCTGAAGGCCAGATTCCTCATAGAGTTCGCGAATGGCACACTCTCGGAAGCTTTCACCATCATCAAGTTTACCACCGAAACCATTATATTTATCGGCCCCAAAACCACGCTTCTTACGCCCTAACAATATACGATTTTGTTCATCAATGGGAAATACGAGCGTCGTTGGTTTCATAGGGCCTCCTTAGTCACAAAAATAACACACTATTATTATACCATTATTTCATGTACGAATGTGCTAGTTGTGGTATGATTAAGAGTATAGAATTTCTTACAAGGGAGGAGGCACATGATGAACAAACCACTTAGATTTAATATCGAATTAGGACGGACAAAGCCCGTCAATATTCGCAATGAACAAGTGCGTTGTCCCTTCTGTGATCGTTCCAAATTAACGGATATTCTCGATACATCAGGCCATATTATATGGCTCATGAACAAGTATCCTGTATTAGAAAAAACTTGGCCTACCGTCATTATCGAAACGGAAACTGACGAAGGCGAATTTTCTACCTTACCTACAGACGAAGCCGCCCATATTCTCCAATTTGGTCTCGATAAATGGCGCGAAACTCGTCAGCGTAAAGAGTTCAAATCCGTACTGTTCTTCAAGAATCATGGCTATATGTCCGGTGGCTCTATTCGTCATCCTCACAGCCAAATCATAGGCCTTGAGAATTACGATTACCACAAAGATATTACGGCCCAAAATATGGAGGGTTGGCTCTTGCACGAGGATCAAGATGTACGCATCACCTTGTCTACCCATCCGATTATCGGGTTCTTTGAGTACAATATTCGCTTCAAACCAGATGCGCCGGTTCGTGCTGTAGCCCTTCGACTACAGCAAATTTTGCGCTATGTATTGCATAGTGTAGCAAACTTTAGCCAGTCCTATAATTACTTTGTATATAATCTTGAGGACGGCTATGATTACATCAAAGTAGTGGCGCGCTATGTAACGACGCCCCTCTATGTAGGATACAAAATACCACAAACTTGCGATGAGGGACGAGCTGCTAAAATCAAGCACGATATTACGCCTTATTTTCAAGCTACTAAATAGCTCTAACCATATACCGTACATAATTTGATAGATAATTTGATATATGGTTTTAACCATACATAATTGAAAGGATTTTTATGAAAGTATTTGCCATCGGCGACCTCCATCTATCTGGCAATCCCCCCACAAAGCCGATGGATATTTTTGGTCCTCACTGGAATGATCACTGGGCCCGCATCAAAGAGCATTGGAATGCCAATGTAAGCGATGAAGACATCGTCTTTCTCGTAGGAGACATGAGCTGGGCCCTCCGCCTCGAGGAAGCGGCCTGCGATTTACAAGAAATTGCATCTTTACCTGGTAAAAAATATATGATTCGCGGCAACCATGATTATTGGTGGGCATCGGCAAACAAGATGCATAATCTCATGGGCGACGCTATTACCTTTATACAAGGTCACGGCACCGCAGAACTCATCCAAACCGAAGAAGGTCCGCGTCTTATTGCATTCGGAGGAACGCGTGCCTACCTCTGTCCTGGAGACTCCCACTTCTCCCCAGAAACGGACCAATCCATTTACGATAGAGAAGTGATGCGTACCGAAGCAGCACTACAGGAAATGGATAAGGCAACGGCCTATTTATCATCAACATCTGATTTAAGTATAGATATAGAAAATATTCCTGTAACAAAGTTATTGTTGCTACACTACCCTCCATTCAACGAGTCCAACGCACCTTCGGGCTTTACGGATCTCATGGAGCAATATAACGTAGATATCTGCATTTTTGGCCACTTACACGATCAAATTTCTTTTAACCGGATTCCAAAGGAATTTAGTACGACAAAACTAGAGTTGGTATCTGCAGACTATCTAGATTTTAAGCTAAAGCAAATTATCTAAGGAGAGACCATGAGTCGCATTCATAAAGAACATTTACAAGCTGGCTATATCTTTGGTGACAATGTTAACCAAGAATATATTTACTTGCCTTCTGGTGAGGTAGGCACGGAGCATCCGTTAGCAGTCCTAGAAACACCAACGAAGCGCGAAGATATTACATTGGACGAAGCAGTCCATATGATTGATACCCTAACACTAAAACGTTGTAGCCACCCTACACTAGGTAAAAAATCATTTTAATAACGCCATCAATAATGTAATTAATTGAACAAAACAATAAAATAGCGGATAGTTGACTATAATCTGCACTCCAGAAAAGGATCATAATTTTTAATTTCTGAAAGTGCAGATTGTTATTAACTCAACTATCCGCTAGATGAAAAGAGGCTGTTTATCACAGCCTCTTTTGTTTTTCCTTTAGTTTATAAAAGAACTATTTTGTTGTCTTCCTTTTAGTTTAAAAGGTTATTTCAAGACAAGTAATTACTTCGCATTACGCTCGATATGACTACCGTAAACATCTCTGTAATCATTAGTTTGCTTATTGTCTTTATTGTTTACACGAAGTCGTTCTACCTTATGACGGTCATTGTCTTTACCGGAGATTCGATCTACACGAGTACGATCCAAGTCACGAAGACGAGCCAATTCAGGATTAAATTCGTTAATTGCACGTCCCATTTTGCCATCAATTGGAGCCCCCAATTGTAAAGCACGGTAAATAATCGCAGCATATTCATAACGAGTCATTGCGCGATCGCCTTTAAATTCGCCATCAGGATAGCCTTCAACAAGACCTTTATCAGCCAAGTCTTTTACATATTCATAAGCCCAGTGATTAGCTGGTACATCAGGGAAGTTCACATCTTTCATTTCATACTGAGGAGCCATTCCCATGGATGCCTTCATTTGTTGAATCTCTACATTTTGGGCTTTTACAATGGCCTTTAAGTCTTGAACCTCTTTAGCCAAAGCTACTCTAGATGTAGATACACCATTTTTTTGACCTAATTTCAATGAAACGCCAGCATTGACCATGTTTTCACCGTTACCCATGGATCCAGCTACGCTGAACATAGTGTCTTCATTTGGTCTGTAGAAAGCACCTAATGCCATCGCATTTTCACCGGCATAGTTACCGTAACCAGCCGCAAAATTCCATTTATCATCAGGATCAAAATCCAATGGATGAATAGCCGCTAATGCAGCCGCACCAGCACCAACTTTTCCTATTTTGCTATTTAATAGGTTCACACCATTACTAATACCGCTAGTAGCTTGATACAATTGGCTACCGTTAACGGCATCTTTAGATGTAGCGGATACTTCACCATCGGCTACATTAGTGATTTTATTGCCACCATTATTTAGACCTTTATTGTCCAAAGAAACATTACCAAATTTAACTTTATCTACAGATACTTTGTAATCAGTACCACCAGCAGCATTTGTGCTTGTAGTTACAGTTACATTATTACCTGCAGAAATGCTAGTATGTTTTTTAGCTTCTTTTAATGCTTCTGTGGCTAAAGTCTTATTATATTCAATACGACGTTCATGACTTTCGATACGCTCACTATGATTTTCAATTCGAGCATCATGATTATCAACACGATTATCTAAATAATCTAAACGCTTATCTTGATTGTCAATACGTTTTTCTTGATTATTCATACGTTCAGTTTGATTTTTTAATTGAATGTCATGATTTTGAATTTGATCTTCATGACGAAGTAAATCAGCATCTTGACGAAGATTTTCTTTAGTTAAACGAGTAATTTGATTATCATGATTTACAATTAATTTATTATGTTTTTCTAATTCTTGACTATGTCCATTTAAAATATCTTCATGTTTTTGTAAGACATCTGTATGATCTTTTAATTTTCGTTCATTGTCGGCAATTTTTTCTTTATTTTTATCGATTTCATTAATATTATTTTGAATTAATGTATTGTGATTATTAAGAATTCCGCCCACTGTATTTGCTACTGCATATAATTGACTACCATTTATAGCATCCGTGCTATCAGAAGATACTTTCCCAGATGCTACATTAATCACCTGACGTTCTTTACCAGATGCACCAACACTCGTAACGCCGTTACGAGCTGACCCTACCCCAGCAAAGCCGGAATAGTTAATACCATTTATATTAGCTTGTGTTTCTGTTGTGGCAGCTCTATCGGTAGATGCATTGCCTAAGAGAACACTATTTCCTTGTGTTGACGTCACATTACTGCCCAGTACATATGTATTTGCTTGCGCTACGTCATTTCTAACCCCAAAAGCGCCAGAATCAATGCCAGAGACAGAATTACTGCTACCAATCCCAACTCCACCACGTGCAGTAATCGTATTACCTGAACCTAGTGCAACAGCATTTGCAGCACCAGCATTAGCATTATTACCTACAGCAGTTGCACTCTCTTCAGCTTTTGCATTATATCCAACAGCTACTGAACGATTTCCCTTTGCTCTAGCATCATTACCATATGCTGAAGAGAAATTACCAGATGCCTCAGCATTAAAGCCAGTAGCGGTACTTGAAATACCACTAGCCTTTGTGCTATTGCCAACCGCAGTAGAACCTTCAGCAGATGCTTTAGCGGATGAACCAAAGGCATTTGAATTACGCCCTGAAGAAACTGATCCATGACCTATTGCAGTAGCATTTTCACCTTCTGCTCGTGCACTCCGACCAATAGCATTAGTATTATTAGCAGTTGCCTGTGTACTTCGTCCGATAGCTAGTGAAGTCTCACCAGATGCGGTAGAAGACTGTCCTACAGCAGTTGAATATGAACCGGATACCGTATTTCTGAAACCTACTGCTAAACTATGGTCACTGGTAACCGTATTTTCATCACCAAAGTGACGTGAATACTCTGTCGGATTTCCTTGTGCTTCTACATGTAATACAGTTCCCGTACCTAACGCAAGTAGTATTGCCAATGATAATGCAACTTGTTTGCTTTTCATCGTTTACTATCCCTCCCTACATCTAAAATTATAAATACAACGGATAATATATTATCATTTATAATATATATTCAACAAAACTCAGCATAAAATATGTCCATTATTAAATAATGTATTATCATTATCCTTAACTATTAAGGTACTTTAAATATTAAATGAAGTAAACGATTTTTTAACAAAATAGATAAAATTATCAATTTTATCGATAGATAAAAATTCTACCAAATTCATCATACTATAAATTAATAGCATAGTAACAATATAAGGAGATAAGATTTATCTTATCTCCTTATATTGGCTATATTAACTATATTCATTATATTAGCTATACTAATTATTCTAGTTATATTGTTTGCTTTAGCTATATTACTTAGAATAGCTATATTAGTTATTCTAACTATTCTAGTTATACTAGCCTATTAGCCCAAGAATCCTCCATGACCCATCGCTATACAATCTTCTTTGGTGATTTCATCATCTGCGATGAGGCGTGGCACAATTTCATCAAAAGCAGTCGGTTTGCTGAACAATACACCACCTGGTACACCAAGAATTGGTGTGCCATCTGCACAGTAAGCAATGCAAACCATGGACCCTGGTAACACTGGTAATCCATAGGTAACTACGCGATCTGCATAGCGTTTAATGGCTCCTGGGGTGAGATCATCTGGGTCAACGCTCATACCGCCAGTGCAGAAAATGATATCTGCGCCTGCTGCTTTCACCTTGTCGATAGCCGCCACGATATCGTCTGTATTATCCGTTACAATTTCGTGAGCTACCTTTGTAACACCAAATTCAGCACAACGTTCTTCAATGATTGGTGTGAAAGCATCTTTAATGCGACCTTCAAATACTTCAGAACCAGTCGTAACGATACCCATAGTTTTGCGTACGAATGGCTTCACATGTAGTAAAGGCTCGCCGTTAGCAATTTTCTTTGCCGCCTCTACTTGTTGTTCTTCTAACAACAATGGAATACAGCGCATGCCTGCTAGTTTATCACCAGCTTTCACAGGTGTATTATTAAATTTTGTTACAATAGTCAACTCACCAATGCTATTGATAGCATGTAATCGGTCTACATCGACCTTGAAAAGGCCATCTACATCCGCAATGGCTTCAATTTTACCTTGTGCCATAGGGCCATCGTGCATGTTTTCACCGCCTGCCATATGGTATAAAGCACGAGCTACATCCTCTTCGTGCAAGAACCCCTCATCTTCTGGCTCCATTACAAATACATGTTCCTTGCCAAGATCCAAGAGTTTAGGAATGTCCTCTTCTGTAATTACATGTCCACGGCGGAAGGGCGTGTCTTTCACCTCACCGATGACGATTCTTACGAGATCGTGTAATAATATTTGCCCTACGGCATCTTGTGTTCTAATAGATTTCATAATATCTCCCAAATCATTAATAACAAAATATACTATTGTATAACATCAAAATGTATTTAATACTATTATTCAATATTAATATGTTTAAATAGTACAGAGTAGACGCACTAATAGCATACCAACCCAACAGAGGATTAAGCCCCCTACGACTTGTACTGCACCGTACCATAATGCTTGTACATAGGATTCAGCCATCATAAGCTGTAACATTTCAAAGGCAAAGGTTGAAAAGGTGGTAAATGCACCTAGTCCACCTACAACGAGGAAAAATCTCGCCCATTGAGGTAGATCTGGCTTTTGCATATAAAGGCCTAAGACTAAACCGATAATGAGGCAACCAACGAGGTTTACTACTACCGTACCATACGGAAACGAGCTGACCTTTGTCATCACCCATTCACCGAGAGCCATACGGCATAAGGCCCCAGTAGCGCCACCGAGGGCAACGGCTATGTATTTTTCCATATTGCCTCCTGTACTCAAAATAACATACTAGATGGTATGCTCACATTACTATAGCATACATGTAATACTACTTTCACAATTCGTGTAATTATCTGTAATAACCGATAATTATCTAGTTTTCTATATTAGTCAGATGCTAACAATCTCAGTATACTATATTTAGAGAGTAGGGAAAAGGAAGGAGTCCCTATGAACCCCTCGGCTACACCGCTCACCGAACTGCGGATCAACACGTACGAAGACCCGGTTTTACAACATCAATATGTTTGTTTAGGTCATAAAATTGCCATCATTCGAGTATCCCTAAATATGTCTCAACAAGAGTTAGCTCGTCACATTGGTATCAGTCGTAGTTATTTAAGTAAATTAGAATGTGGTACAGGCATCTCAGGCATGTCTTTAGAAATTCTTTTTAAAATCGCTCAAGCCTTTCAAATCAACGTAGGTCAGCTCGTAAGACTGCGTGTTGTAGATTATAAAAACTGTAATGCGCACCTAACATCACACTATAAACGGCTAGAGCTTCTGAACCACACCAAGAGAACGTCTCGAAATCAAACAAAAGAAAACTAGTCCAATAGTCTAAAACAACGGTTAATTAAATACAACAAATGATAACTAATTTATATCAAGATGCTCTAAATACTCTAAATGAAAATTGAATTAGATATTCAAAATAATAATCAAAAAAGCTCCGCCATTGGCGGAGCCTCTCATATGTAATTATGCCCATTGCATCAGCAGGCATTATACTTCATTAAGTTTTTTATGCTGTACTTCCGCATTTGCTTTTTTGAAGATAAATGCATTGTTGATATGCTGACGCATAGCTGTTTCTGCAGCAACTTCGTCGTGACGTTCAATAGCGTCTACGATTTGATCATGTTCGTCATCACAGTCATGTGTACGTACAGCATTGAAAGAACTGATGTACATGTCGCGATTAACGCGTTCACGGAAACCTGCTAGATAATCTACAATGCGTTCATTGCCAGAGTAATGAGCAATCATTGTATGGAATCGGCTGTTTACATCAACACGTTCTGTGGCATCTTCAATTTCATGCATTTCTTTACAAAGAGTTCTTAGCTCTTGTACTTGCTCAGGTGTAGCATGACGAGCACATAATCTAGCACCAAGTCCTTCCATTACTTCACGAACTTGGTAAAGCGCTACGATTTCTTCTGGCGTGTCAGCTTTTACAGTAACACCTTTCCAAGGAACGATAACTACGAGATTATCTTTAGCCAATTTGCGGAATGCCTCACGCACAGGTGTAGCACTCACTTGTAATTGTTCTGCAATCTTTACTTCGTTAAGCTTCTCTTGAGGCATCAATTCGCCTGTTAAGATAGCTGTTTTTAATGTTAAATATACTTGTTCACTGAGAGGTAATCTTTCGATAGAATCCACTGCGGACAATTTGTATTTATCTTTTGAACTTTGTCTTCCCATTACTAGCCCCTAAACCTTACTAACCATTCATGCTTTCAGACTTTCAAAGAACGGTTAAAATGAGTATAATATAGTATACAATATATCTTAGACGGTATGTTGTGCGAAATTAAGTGCATACATTACAATTATAGAACTCATCATTAAGACTGTCAATTTAACTATAGATAATAGCTATATCTCATTTTTGAAAGTAAGGAAGTATACTATGAGCCGTTGTTTGATTATCATCAACCCTGTCTCAGGAGGCGGTGCAGCGCGTCGTTACGCCCTCGATTTACAATGGAAATTGAGTACCTTGTTCGAAACGATTGAGGTCAAATTCACCAGAGGCGAAGACGATGCTACACGTTTCGCTAAGAACGCTTGTGAACGTGGGTTTGATGCCGTATTTTGCATGGGTGGTGACGGCACTGTTAACGAAACCGTTAATGGTATTGCCCAAGGTGGATTCTCCTGTACCTTTGGATTTATCCCCGTTGGTACAGTAAATGATATGTCTCGTGCGCTCGGCATTCACCAAAATCCAACACAAGCTATCAGGCGTATCGATATCAATGAAACTCGAACCATTGATATCGGCCGTTGTAATGATCGGTATTTCTGCAATAACATTGCAGCTGGCGTTATTCCTAAAGTTGTAGATGAGGTTACACCAAAGGAAAAAAGCATACTCGGCCCTCTCGCGTATTTCTTGAGAGCAGGCCAAGCATTGTTCACTACAAAGGACTACACGTACCGCATCAAAACAGAGGACGACGATTTCATTTGCAAATCTCCTCTCGTTTTAGCCCTACTTACCAATGTAGTCTCTAGCTTTGAGCGTTTTATGCCACAAGCCTCAGTAGATGATGGTTATATGCGTATCATTATCTTCAAGGAATATTTTATCCTCGATATTCTCAGCGTATTACCACTCATTATCAGTGGTGCCATCTATAATTCTCGTTATACAACGACATTAACGGTGAAAAAAGCTCATATCGAACTTCTATCTGACGTCGATGATTTATCGACCAATATGGATGGTGATGCGGGTCCGGATATGCCTGTGGATATTGAAGTATTGCCACGCGTACTCAAAGTATTTGCACCTGCAAAACACAAAAAGAAAAAAGCCTTAAATCTGCCTAAACTACCACATATATAACAAGTAATTGGTAACACAAAAGCTCTCTATCAACGGATAGAGAGCTTTTGTGTTTATTAATTTATAAGAATCTATGCGCATTAGTCCACAATAATTGCATCATGCAAGCGGAAGCTATAAATGTAACATGCTTTCACGGGCATTCCCGTCAATCGCTGCAAGGCCTCTTTATAGAGGTCCATTTGGATTTTATATCGTTTAATGAGTTCTTCTCCGGATGTAACGCGATCCGTTTTGTAATCTACGAGAACCCATTCGCCATCCTCTTCAAAGGCCGTATCAATAATACCTTGGAGGAACAAATTTTCCCCGTCCTCTAAGGTGTCGTATACGCGTTTTCCTTCAAAGAGCATGCTAAACGGCAACTCTCGTTCGATACGTTTTGCATTGATAAGGCGCTTACCAAGATCAGAGCTAAAAAATTTATACAAACTCGTATCGCTTAATAAATTCCGTTCTTCCTCTGTAAAAGTCCCATTCGCCACCAGTGCATCGAGTTCTTTCGTCAAAGAAGCTTGCGTATACGTCACAAGAGGTAGCCATTGCATAGCCTCATGCATCAAGGTCCCCCATTGAGCACCGGTTAATACATCATCTTCAGACTGTAATGCTTGTGGCTTTCGACCGAATACGGAGTTTGCTAGGTCATCTGCTAAAACTTCTACCGTTGCAATCGGTTCATTCAAAGTATCAATAGTTCCTGCTTCAAGTTCTCGTTCTTGGAATCGTCGCTTCAATTCACTAACGGAAATTTTAGCAGTACGTCGTGTAGCATCGTTGTATGGATAGGTATAGTTAAAACGGTCCACGATTTCCTGCGGTAATTCTACGGAATTAACAGCTTTTAACTCACGCACCTTGTTGATGGTTGTCTCGTCGATATCCGCTTTGTAATCGAGATCACCATAAAGAGCGCCATCATGGATTTCAACCTTTAAACGGCACTGTTTATCCGGTAAATCAAAATAAGTTGGCCCTTCGTACTCAATGGCTACGCGCAATGGATTGCCACCATCTAAATGACGGGCAAATCCCATGATCATCCAGTCTAGATAGGTATTAGCTTGTGTAATAATATCTGTCGGTAACTGTTGAGTTTCTACGGAAGTCGCATTTTTAATGAGCTCACCTATGGTACTTAACACACCTTTAGAATTTTTAAAGCCTTTAATAAAGCCTGTCATGAATAGCTTATCTCGTGCCCGTGTCAAAGCAACATAGAGAATGCGCTGCTCCTCCGCCTTGAGGGCCGCTTCTTTTATGTCTTTCACATAAAACCAAGGCATGGTCGGGAAGGACACTCGAATATCTGGGAAATACCCTTTCAAACCAAGACCTGCATTTTTATCGATAAGAAGCTCTGAACGCAAATCCATCATGTTGAATCGCTTTTGTACACCAGATAGGAATACTACAGGGAATTCAAGGCCCTTGCTCTTATGGATGGTCATGAGGCGCACCACATTGTCCGCCTCGCTCACCACATTGGCAAGAGGCATATCTTGATTACTGTCGCGCAAGCTTTCCACAAAGCGCAAGAACCTAAAGAGCCCACGGAAGCCAGAGGCTTCATAGCCCTTGGCTCTATCGTATAAGGCGAGCACATTGGCACGGCGAACGAGGCCATTCGGCATAGCTCCCACATAGTTTACATAGTCTTGAGATTCGTAAATATCCCACAACAAGTCGGTCACACCGTGACGACGCGATAAGGTGCGCCACCTTTCCATATGCCCAATAAAGGCCAATAAACGCTCATCTTGAGCCTCTTCTGCATAGGCTGGCATAAGAGACCATAAGGAGCCATCACCAGACAGGCGCAATGCACCTAGTTCGTTGGCATCAAGGCCTACGAGGCCAGAGTGCAACACGGCAGCCATCGGCAAATCTTGTTCCGGATTATCTATGACGGATAACAACGCCAATAAGAGTTGAATCTCTTGGGCTTCAAAGTAACCGTCTCGCTCATTTACAACCGCAGGAATCCCCGCTTGCCGCATGGCTTCTACGGCACGGGTGCCCCAGCCCGCTAAGGATCTGCGCAAAATAGCAAAGTCTCGCCACTCGATTTGACGGAATGTGCCATCTGGATTTTGTACCTGCTTCTTAGCCGCATGAATTTCCTTGATTTTTTGAATGATGAAATCTAGCTCACGCTCGTTGTTTTCAGGATCATCTCCTTCGTCCTCGTCACTTTCACTAGCACCAAGGGTATCCTTACTCACATCTAAGAGCTGTAATTCCACGTCACCACCGATCCAATCCTCTGGCGCATCCTCTACGATGCGGCCAGGAATGAGCGATTCAGCCTCTGTATAATTGAGCTCTGCCGCGTCTGCCGTCATGATTTGGTAGAACAAGAAATTCGTTGCAGCCAAGATATTTTCGTGAGATCGGAAATTCTTCGCTAGGTCGATACGACGTTCTACCGCATCATTGCCGCCGTACGTATTATATTTCTCCATGAACAGAGAACTATCGGCCATACGGAAGCTATAAATAGCCTGCTTCACGTCCCCCACGTAGAACCTATTATCGATGCGAGAAATCAAGTTAATAATCGTCTCTTGCACGCCGTTCGTATCTTGGTATTCATCAACCATGATTTCTTTGAAAGTATCTTGTAGTTCCTTCGCTACTTCAGATGGCTGAGGATCATCCTCTGTGCCAGGCTCAACGAGAAGGGCCAAGCATAGATGCTCAAGGTCGCTAAAATCCATGATGCCTTGCTCTTGTTTCATATCCCGATACGCTTGATGGAACGTAATCGTCAGTTCTACTAACCCTTCTATGATTGGATATTGAGCCTTAAACTGCTCTTGCAAGGTAGCCTCCGGAACGGTGAATATAGCGGTTTGCATAGCTTTGAGGTCATCTTTATTTTGACCACCCAAAGATTTAAACTCTGCCACCAATATAGGGTCATAGGCTTGCGCCTCTTTTGAGCCCATACGGAACTGATCTTTAATAAAGGTATCCATATGTTTACAAGCTTCCCCCATGTCGTCCCAAGTTTGAGCCGCTGAAAGCATGCCTAGTGCAGCCAGTTGATTATCGTATATGTTTTGCCATTTATGAGGTCCTGTTGGATCGAGCAAGATTTGTTCCATCCGCTCTAAGCGCTCGCGAATGCGATCGATGACAGCCATGTGATTAGACCACATATATTGACCCCACAACGTATCACTAGGGTTTATGTCCATCGCCTCTTTATAAGGCTCTAAGGCTTTGCGTAGCCATCCATCGGGATTGGCGAGGGACATGGCGTAGTTATACAGGGACATAATCTTCGCCGTTAAGCCTGCATCGGATTTATCATCGCTGAAGAAATCCGCTAGCTCATAGATATTATAAAGGCCCTCTTCATAGGATTTAGTTAACAAATCGGCTAATACCTCTTGTTGTAGCAATGCCATTTCTGCTTCATTGCCGATGCGCGCTGTCGGATTAATGTCGAGCTTATAGAAATAGGACCGGATTACCCATTGGCAAAAGGAGTGCAATGTAGAAATATGAGCCGAGGGCAACAGATTGAGCTGTCGTTCAAGGCGCGCTTGTAGTGCAGCATCATCTGTAGATTCCATGGCTTTAGCCAAGGCAAGGCCAATACGAGCGCTCATCTCTTGGGCCGCAGCCTTTGTGAAAGTTACAACCATGAGTTCTTGAACAGATAAGGGATTATCCATGTCCTTAAGGCGCGTAATAATGCGTTCTACGAGGACCGCTGTCTTACCTGAACCGGCAGCGGCCGCAACAAGTAAGGTCTGATTATCTAAGGAGGAATCCTTAGGCGCTATAATAGCAGACTCCTGCTCTGGCGTCCATTTAACACCCATGGTTTTCACCTCCTTCGCTACTATTATTTCCGTCATTATTGTTATTTCCGTTATTGCTGCTATTTCGGTCGTTATTGCGATTCCCATTGTTATCGCTATTTTCGTCGTTTAAGACCTCTTTCATCCGTTCTAATGCATCATCTTCGGACAATTTAGACAAATAATTATATCGATTACGGCTAGAGTCAAAGCGACATACCGTTCTGTAGTCGCAGAATGTACAAGGTCTAAGGCCATTCAATTGATATGGCTTAATCGGGAACTGCCCTTCCCCAATGTGACGACCCGTCTCAGCCATCACGTGATTTGTATAGCGGCACATTATGTCAAATTCACCTGTAGACTTAACCTTCCGCAAATCTCTGCTAGAAATGGTTTGATCTTTTTTCGTAGCAATCGGCACATAAGGCCCTCGCTTAGATCCATAGGACAAGAACTTATTGTCAATATGCGTCAACAACTCTATATCATCGGAGAAGTACCCACTGTTTTGCCAAGCATCGCTTTCATTAGCCAACGAAACCGCATCTTCATAAGATATAGGCGCATCAGCAGGGATTTTAGGGTTCTTCACGTAAGAGTAAACCACCGCCGCAGGGGACATAGATCCGCCATGTGTTTTACCATAAGCGGACTCCAAAGCCAACAGATAGGTCATGAGTTGCAGTTTAAGTCCATAATAGACATCTTGGGCCGTCACATGAGCACCACCCGACTTGTAGTCGATAACCATGCCATAGGTTTGATCATTTTTTGTATATTCGTCGATGCGGTCAATTTGACCGATGAGTCGCAAGTAACGGTTTTCACCAAGAGGGACTCGAATAGGATCCCAGCCACCTTGACGACCAAAGTCTTGCTCTAAATACTTCGTATCAAAATCGCTGCGCTTAGACCACTCTATGAGGCGGTCTACCGTCACATGTAATGTTCTCTGTACACGCTGTTCAATGGCCTTTTGGTAGGCATCGCTCGTTTCTTCACCTAGCTGATTTTCTTGCAAGATTTCGTCTGCCACAGTACGGCATAGATTTTCTTGTTCCTCTTCGTCGAGGTCACGCCATTGTTTGTTATTTTCTAATAGATAATTACCTAAGCGCTCTAAATTAGCATGTAAGAACGTACCGATTTCAGGAGCTCCAAAGGAGCGTACTGGACGTGGTTCTAGTTTCAAACCATATTGGGCATAGAACTTAAACGGGCATTGTTGGTATCGTTCAAGGCGTGTCACAGAACCAGACATGTAGCCTTTAGACAAGAATAGACCATTCACTAAATCCTGCGTTATGACAGGCACATCGTTGTTATCTCGAATGCCACGTGACACCTCCGCTAAACGAGGACGATAGGTTTCGCTTTCACGAGCCCAGTTATAGAGTCCCCACCAAAGAGGATTGACCTCATAACCACTAAAGAGAGCCCCCCAACGCTCAGATAGCAATGACAGACTTTGGAGTGGGCGCCACACGTAATCTGCCTCTGTATCAGGTGCAATGGAGAGAGGAATATCTACTGCCTGATCTATGTACCCAAGAGATTCTAATCGTTTCACAACGAGGGATGGCTCAAGACCTGTTCCATCCTCACCAGAGCCCGCATAGGACAAGGTCAACGAATCAGACGCCCGTGTCATGGCGAGATATAATAGGAAATTCTCGTTGAAAGCCTTCGGCAAGGCCCCTTCTGCTAAGGTAATTCCTGCATCGGCCAATTCTTGACGCTCCTTATCCTTAATGAGCCCTTCATCGCCCATACTTTGAGGGAATACACCTTGGTTGAGACCCATTACAAACACCTTAGGCCACCACTGGCTGTAGCCACGTTCGATGGTAGTAATCACCACATGATCTAAAGAAGGTGGAATCATAGAGTAGTTTACATCGCTAAGGCCTTCTTCGAGGAGGAGCATCATCTCATCCAGAGTCAATATTTCATCCTTCATGACCATAGAAATTTCGTCTATAAAGGAAAGAACCGCATTATACATCTGTTCATGACTAGCTTTGGATTCTTGATCACCTATAGTTTCTGCGTCCTTCGCCCATTCATAGAGCCGCTCTGGCACTTGTAAGATTTCTAATAAACCATAAAGTTGTGTACCCCACTCAGCCCCTGTATGACCCTCCGCATTAGCAGCAAAGTCAAACCATGGAGATAATATATCCATAATGGTTTCTCTTGCTTTGTTAACACGTGCTCTGCGTGGTGCATCTACGTGGCTCTCTTCATCTTGCCCCTCATGAAAGCCTCGTAGGTACGGCCAGCTTTCACGTTCCCATTTATAATGGTCGATACCAAACTCGAGAACGTAGTTCTCTAACTCATCTACAGCCTCACGAGTAAGCGGCATCAAGTCCGTCTTGAGCAATAGAAACATGCTGTCCCGACTATAGTTATGACGCACGATATCAAATAGAGCCGTCAATAGCTCGCCTAATGGATGGTTTTTCATAGGCCGCTGACGGTCAATAAAGTGCGGAATGCCGTAGCGAGCAAAAACCTTTTCTAAAGTGTCACCATAGGTTTCAGACTCGCGGAGCATAATACATACATCTCGGTAACGAGCCTCTTCAGATGAGTCTATATAGGCTAAAATACGACGAGCCACCGCATCGGCTTCGCGTTCCCTGTTATAGCCTCGAATAAGCGGAATCATTGCATCTGTAGTATTTTTCTTACTAGGGCTAGCAAAATAATTAGCCTCTAGCGCTTGAACGATTTGAGGTCCTCGTTTCCCATCAAAGCCAACCCAGTTGATACTAGAGCCATAACGAGCAACTAAGGTGTCGTAAATCTCTAAAGGGCGGCTGAAGAGATGCTCCCCTCGACGAACTAGATTTAACGCCTTTGGGGCCATCGGTAAATCGATAGTAATAACGGCTTCCTTTGCCAAGTCAAACAAGGTATAAATCAACTCGTAGTGTGTGGGCGTAAACCAATGAAAACCATCGATAAAGACGTGGCTATTCTCCATGAGAGGAGATTGTGGCAAAGCCTCTACGATTTCCATGATAGGATCGATGTCGCGCTCCCCATGACGACTGAGTTCCTCTTCATAGGCGGACATACAGATAGCTAGCTCGCGCAATTTCTTTTGTAATACATTATTTTTAACAGATTCTGCCCCTCGTTCTAGATCAGCAGGGCCTACACGGAAGGCGCGGAATTCAGAAAAGAGCTGTTGCAATACGGAGGAAAACTCAGGCCGCTTTGTAGCCTGTTCTAACAGCCCCAGTTCCTTTTGCTTTCGTTTCATTACAAGGCGCAACAACATAGACCGGCCAAAGCTTGATAAACTTGATTGACCAGCCCCTTTTGAGCCTATCGATTGATATACCTGATAACCCAAACGCCCAAAGCCTACGACACGAACCGTAGTAAAGCCTTTTTCAGGCATAAATTCAGCTAGCTCCCGTTCTACCCGATAGGTGGCAGGTTCAGGAACAAGTAAAATTATTGGTTCCCCTGGACAATCTGTCATGACCTGACGTATGCGCTCATATACGGCACGTGTCTTGCCTGATCCAGCCCGTCCATAATAGACGCTAATACTCATGAGACCTCCCTAGTGAAACTTTCACCATCTCAATTGATGTAATTCACAAATGTATGTTGCTCATATCATTTAACGCATTAGATATAGCACTACACAAATTAGTTGTAGCACTATACGAATTAGATATAGCATTAAACGAAGTTTTTCGATATAATAAATTACTATACTGATTATTATTATATAGTAATATGACATTCTATGGCTAATTGTACAATATTTGACTCATCTGATTATATTTATTTATAATTAAGATAATATTTTATATTTTATTTACAATTAGCATGAATTCCTATATAATACAAGTTAGTATCTGTGTTATTTGTAAAATCATGTATTTAGGAGTAAATTATTATGAACAAAAAACATTTAGCAACTGCTTTTGCAGTATTTGCAGCGACAACAATGTCTTTCTCTGCTTTTGCTGCAACTATCGATGCTAATGCACGCGCTTATGAACGTGCTTCAGCAGAGCAATATTCTTATCCTGCACCACAAGCGGCTACGCCAGCTTACCAAACTAGTTATGCCACAAGTGCACCGCGCCCTGGTTACAAACCATTGCCAGCAGTGCCTTATACAGCAGGCGATATGGCTCAACAAATGCCTGTATCTAAAGAATTAGGTGATCCAATCTTTGTGGCACCACAAACAACAGCTGTAGGTCTTCAAATCATGGATCCTATCCCTACTGAAGCCCAACCTGTATACCAAGAAACTGTAAACTCCGTAACAGCTAATGGCAACGGCAGCTCCTACGTTTCTCGCTACAAAGCTAACCAATTGAATGCGTTTGACTTATTGTTAAATGGCAAAACTTACACATATGACTTGCCTGCATACACTAATGGCTACCAAGTAAAAACTGCTAGCTCTTACAACCGTGCTGGTAACGGTGTTGCGAATGTATTCTCTACAAACGTAATCACTGAAGCAGTTGTAAATAACAACTCTTTACGCATCACTGTAAACATGACTCAACCAACAGCTGTAGCAGCTGCTAAATTGCGTTCCATGCAACAATCTGGTCAAGTAGCAAGTGGTGAAGTAGCTGCATTGTTCGCTTACAATGAAAGCTATGATGGTGTAAAACAAGCAGCTCATTATGATATTTTCAACAACAACGGTCGTTACATCGTTGTTAAATCCGGTGCTGTAACTGTACCAAATGGTGCGCAACATCCTTACGCAACTGCATTATTCGCAGTAACTGAAGACACTGTAGCAGCTGTAACCGTATCTGGCAACACTGCTGAAGCTTCTGATTTAGTAAAAGGCACTGCATACGCAATTGCACAATCTGCTAAGGTGTCCAATAACAAAGTATCTACTAAATCTAAAAAATAATTCGTTACGAATTTAATTTTATCTGGTGAAAGCCCCCAACTTTCGCTAGCACAAAAGACTATAAATCACTAACTCCCCCAATGAGGCAACTCATTAGGGGAGTTTTTATGTTCTTTATATTACGTTGTATTATAATCCCGTTCCAGTTCTATTATAGCTCCGTTATAATCGCGTAAAGACCTCTAATGCCTTATACGCCATTAAGCGATAACCACGCTCGTTGGGATGAACCTCTCCGGCAAAGACAATTTGTCCAATTTGATCTGCTTCAAACAAGGTAGTATAGAAATCTATAACTTTAATATTATGCGCCTCTGCATAAGCTTTTAGCTGTTCATTAACCTCTCGTACAACCAGATCCAATCCGTCCATATCGCTATCAATTTGAGTTTCTAAACCGATGATTACCGTCCCTTTTGTACTAGCAAGCTCAATAGCTTTCACCAAAGTCTTGTACACATAGGTACTATCTCGACCTTGTAAAATATCGTTAGTGCCACACATCAAGAAAATATGACGTGTTGGATCGGATACAGCAGTAACCGCCCAATTTTCAATATTATAAATCATACCCTGTACGGAGCAGCCATCTTCACCATAGTTTGTAAAATTAACACCCTCTATGGATGCATCACAGATTTCGACCCAACCGCGTCCATAGGGCACATCATAGCCACGCGTAATGCTATCGCCAAAACAGATGATTTCCATCTTCACCCCTCCCTCCTGTACTATGACTTAATCATATAATAAAAGAACACCATACACAATATACATATTAATTACAAAAAAGGATCCGTTTTGATCTGCCCTCCAATTAGACGCAATTTTTAGAAGAGCAATTCATGTACGGATCCTTTTATATTATTTAAGACGAATAAAGAATAATGCACATGCACCAATAATAGGAGCTATAGCGATAGACATCAAAGACATTTGGTAGCTACCCGTCATGACAAGGACATTGCCCAAGAGAAGTGGTGCCAAGAGTGCACCAATTTGGTTAAACAAGTTTACAAAGCCCGCTGTAGTACCGCGCAAATGAGGTGCTGCAGATTGAACTACGAGAGCATTGGTCAACGCACTATGCATGAAGGCCCCAATACCAAGAATCGGACCTGTTACAAAGAGCATATTTGGATTTGACGTGCTTGCAAACAAAATTAAAGCTGGCCCAAACAAGAACATAACGAGAGCCGCTAAATGGTTCTTCTTAATTGGTAAGATATCAGATAAAATACCGATCGTTGGTTTCGCAATTAGCGCAGCCGTACCGAACACGCTCATGACTTGGCCTGCATAGATAGCCGTTACACCTAATTGTTTAACCATGTATAAGTTCGCCCATTGTGTTACGCCCCAAGTCGTACCTGTTGCGAAGAATCCCGCAATCGCCAAGCAACGAATGTTACGGTTAGAAACGATATGCTTCAAGTTTTCTACTAAAGACGTTTGTCCTACGCCAAGCTTAGCAGCCGCTTCAGAAGCCTCTGCTTCTCGTTGTGCGAGAATTTCTGCACTCGGCTTACGCACTGTGAAGTAACATAATACAAGTACTACCAACGGTAAGATGGCTGTAGCAAGGAATGCAGTTTGCCAACCGTAATGTGTAGCCACATAGGGTGCGTAAAGGTTTACCGTAGTAATACCAAAGGAGGTACAACTCATGAAGATACCTACGGCCGCACCCCGTTGGTTCGGACCGAAGTGATCGCCGATAGCACTCAAGCAAGAAGCTTGTACAGGACCAGACATAATCCCTAATAAGAAGCGCAAGCCCCAAGCCATGTTATAGTCTGTAATGGTACTCATCAAAGCCGTTACAGCGGCCATGCCGATCAAACTAAACAAGATAGTACGTCTGTAGCCGATTTTATCGGCTAAAATACCTCCTGGCAGTACCGTTAAAGCATAACCAAAATAAAAGGCCGAAATGTGTTGAGACCCCATCTTAGCTGTAAAATGCAATGCCTCATTGAGGATAGGCATAACAGATGCCCAAGACAAGCGCATAACAAAGCTCAACAAAAACGTGAGCCACACGCTAAGGAGAATTAAAATCTGAGTTCGTGAGAAACTAAGTCGATTCATACGAGCCCCTTTCTACAGAATATCTAATAAATATATCGATAGCATATCATAGTGAGTAAAGATTGGCTACATAAAACTATTCTCTCTATCGTCAATTCTCATTTGCTTTCACCTATGCTATACTGAAAGCAATAAAGAGTCTTTGTTGTTAATATTCATAGTATAATTTAGTATCTCCAGCAATATAACTATAGATGCTAAAAATATTACTAATCTGTAATTACCCGCATAGGAGATTGTATTATGTTTTTCTTTAATGATATTCAGCCCATAGGCAATAATACTGAAAACTCTTTCGACTCTATCAAACAAATTGATGCTAATGGAAATGAATTTTGGTATGCACGAGATTTACAAGCTATTTTAGAATATACAAAATGGGATAACTTCTTAAATGTTATTGAAAAAGCCAAAATAGCTTGTCAAAATAGCGAATTATCTATTTCCGACCATTTTGCCGACGTCGGGAAAATAGTACATGTTGGGGTTGCTAATAGAGAGATACAAGATATTGTATTATCTAGATATGCTTGTTACCTGATAGCGATGAATGGCGATTCAAAAAAATCGGTTATCGCACAGGCCCAAACCTATTTTGCAGTTAAAACTCATGAACGTGAAATGCAAGAACAATTTATATCCTTGTCCGAGGATGAACGTCGATTACTAATCAGGCAAGATATAAAGGAACATAATACAGCATTATCAGAAGCAGCCAATAATGCAGGAGTTGAAACACCTCAGGACTTTGCTAAATTCCATAACTCAGGCTATCAAGGTTTATATGGTGGCTTAGGTAACAAGGAAATCCATAAGCGAAAAGGGCTGAAACCTTCACAAAAAATATTAGATCATATGGGAAGTGAGGAATTAGCGGCCAATTTGTTTAGATTAACACAAACAGAAGGCAAATTACGTCGCGATAATATTCAAGGTAAAGAAAATGCAAACATAGCGCATCGAGAAGTCGGTGCAAAAGTGCGTCAAACAATTAAAGAATTAGGTGGTACTATGCCTGAAGACCTACCTACTCCACCAAAAAGTATTAAACAATTAGAAAAAGGACAGAAAAAGTTAGAAAAAAAATAATCTCTTTCCCCATACAATTGCCATTAAAAACATTTGCTATACTGGCATATATATCAAAAAGCAATAGACTTACTTGTATCAAATGTTATAAACCATTGCCAAAACTTAAAGAAAAACTTCATGTATATACGAAAGATAATTTTGATAAATCTATCTATCAATGCTTTTATAGTCAATATATTATCAAAGCGTATCTTTATTAATTACTCATATAAATAAGATATAAATTCATGTTAAAAGCACCCCGCCATCAACATTTAACTAACGACATTGGTCAACGTGATTTACATGACCACCTTATGCAAGTCATTGCAATCATGAGAATTTCCAAAAACTGGAGTGATTTTATGAATAATTTTGAGAAGGTATTTGTTAACTTTGTTCAAGATAAGATAGATTTTGACAGTACATTTTAGTGTTAGTTTATAGAATATAAATAAAATGCCCCCATTACATACTGCATACAATGGGGGCAAATTATTTTATTCTTTTGGTGGCAAAATTGTGTTATAATTCGTTACAATTCGTTACAATTCGTTATAATTCCAACTCCATAATATCATTATAAACCTTTATTTTTACTGTGTTTGTTGTAGTTCGTTACAATTTGTTATAATCTGTGATAGTTGTATGTATTGGTCCCTTGCGGAGTCACTGGTTTTCAAGACCAGCTCCTTAAACCACTCGGACACCTCTCCATAACGGTATTATTATATCAGATTGGCCCAATAATAAGCAATAACGTAATATAGAGTAAGAAAAAAGCTGGCTCAAAGCCAGCTTTTTCCATGTGTATTTAATGTTGAATAAAGTTTTCAACTATTTACTATCAAATTATGCTTTCATCTATTTGCTACGGAATTAAGCATTCAACAACTCTCAAATATTAGAACAAGTCTTTTTTCCACATGCCAAAGATGGCGATGGCAGAGCAAATCACAGAAATAACGACAACTTTCACAAAGCCGTCTGGATCATCTTGGAACGGCAAGTGCACGTTTGTCCCCCACAAGCTAAATATGATGGTTGGCACCGCCATTGTAATAGTTAGGGTTGCCAACATTTTCATAACCATATTGAGGTTGTTAGAGATGATAGATGTGAAGGCGTTCATCATGTTCATCAAGATATTGGAATACATTTCAACCATCTCGATGGCCTGTTTATTCTCGATGATAACGTCCTCTAGTAGGTCCTCATCCTCTTCGTACATCTTGAGCAAATGTCTATAAGTACTGTGTCCACGCAATCGCAAGAGACGTTCCATAACGGTACCATTCGTACGCAATGCAGAGGTAAAGTACGTCATGGATTTCTGTAATTCCAATAGTTGGAAGAAGTCTTTATTCTTCGTCGTATGACGCAACTGAACTTCGATATCGTCGGTACGGCGGTTAATTTGTTGCAAGTAGCGCAAGAACAACGTCGCTGTACGGTACAAAATTTGGAACAAGAACCGCGTTTTCTTATACGTATAGAACGTAGACAGTTGGTTTGAAATGAATGGATACAACACCTCGGACTCTTCAAGACATACGGTAATAAAAAAGTCAGGCGTCAAAAAGATACCAAGTGGCACCGTATCGTACATATCATTACCACGAATCGCAGGAATGTTGATAACCACGAAAATATAGTTGTCCTCTAACTCCACGTGAGAACGTTCTTCCATATCGAGGGCGGTCTTTAAAACGTCCGTTGGAATTTCCGTCAAAATGTTGATGAGGGACAACTCATCGGGGTCTGGGTTCACCAAATTTACCCAAGAACCTTTTGTGGCATCTGATACAGTGCAGTCTGAAACCAACTCTTCTTCTATGTGTTTGTACACCGTGATCATGCTATCCCTCCTTCCAACGAACATATAGTAATCATCTAATAAATTATATACTATTTTATAGCTATTATTCAATTCAATTGTGAAAGTTTTGTTTATGTAGTATATACATAAACCGCTTTATGTCTATTAACAATGCACAACTGTATATGTTAAAAGCATCTCAAAACTATTCTTATATCAAATCTAGCGAACAGATAAATTAATAAGGCTGCTAAACTAAAAATCCACCAAAAGATTAAACCACTAAAACTTATAGTGAGTGAGTAAGTATGCAAACAAATAATCAGCAATATATCATTAGGTTAAAGCTTATAAAAATAACCTCTATACTGGCTTGTCGCTAATATAGAGGTTATTTGTTTTATCCTACTCTGTCAGATTAGAATCATGTCATTTGTTATATTTCTGCATTAATCTATAAGATTACTTTCACCAAATTAACGGCGTAAGATACGAATAGAGTTCAAAATACAAAGGATGGATACACCAGTATCACCGAATACGGCCCACCACATGGATGCATAGCCCATAAGACCTAGTGCCATGATAAGAATTTTAACGGCAATAGCGAATACTACGTTTTGCCAAGCAACGCGCAAGGTCGCTTTGGACAAGTCGAGAATGTGTGCAATGGCAGTCAAGGATGGACGCATGAATACAACGTCTGCCGCTTCGATAGCCGCATCGGCACCGCTACCCATCGCGCCACCTACATCAGCACCAGCAAGCACTGGTGCATCGTTGATGCCGTCGCCTACGAACATAGTTGGACCATATTCAGAGCGAATATCTTGTACAACAGACAATTTATCTTGTGGCAACAATTGAGCACGAACCGCACTTACGCCAGTTTCTTTAGCAATATAATTAGCACTTGCTTCAGCATCACCTGTAAGCATGACTGTTTTAATATCTTGACCATTAAGATCTGCAATCGCTTCTGCGGAATCTGGACGAGCTTCATCAGCGATAATAATGCGACCAAGGTATACATTACCTTCTGCTACTAGTACTTCTGTGCCGTATGCAGCAGCTTCTGTTGGGTAACCTTGAACAGCATAGCGTTCCATGAGACGACGATTACCAACGAGGACTTGTTGACCATCAACGGTGCCAACCATACCTTCGCCTGCTAATTCTTGAACAAAGTCAGACGCTTCTACAACGATACCTTGTGCCTTTGCTTCGGAAACGATGCTTGTTGCGATTGGATGTGTAGATACTGCTTCAATAGCAGCCGCCATAGATAATAATTGAGCATTGCTCACATGGGAGCCTACAGTTTCTACGTTTTGTACTTTAAATTCACCAGATGTGATAGTACCAGTTTTATCAAGAGCTACTGCTTTCACATTAGCCAACGCCTCGATAACGCGACCACCTTTAAGCAAGATACCGTGTTTAGACGCATTGCCGATACCGGAGAAGAATGCGAGTGGCACGCTAAGCACCAATGCACATGGGCAAGAAATAACGAGGAATGTTAAGGCTGTGTAGATCCATTTATGCCATTCACCTGTAATAAGGGACGGAATGATAGCTACAGCCAATGCAAAAGCTACAACGATTGGTGTGTATACGCGAGCGAAACGCGTGATAAAACGGTCGATTTTAGGTTTAGAAGATGCTGCATTTTCCACGGCATCAAGAATTTTAGTAACCATGGATTCTTCAAGAACCTTGTCCACACGCATCGTAATGCGGCCAGATTCGTTGATGCAACCAGACATAAGTTGAGTGCCAGGTACAGCGCGAACCGGTACAGGCTCACCTGTTACAGGAGCTGTGTTAACGCGAGTTTCACCTTCAAGAACTGTACCGTCTAGAGGGATTAAATCACCAGGACGAACTTCGATAGTCCAGCCTACTTCAACCTTTTCAGGAGCCATAACTACGATTTCACCACCACAGCCTGTGTCTACAACGCGCACCTCTTGAGGACGCATATCGACAGCGTTCATGATTTCTGTACGACTACGATCAGTTGCTTTTTCTTCGAAGAACTCACCAATACGGTAAAACAAGATAACGCCTACTGCTTCAGGCAATGCGTCGATTGCAATGGCGCCCAATGTAGCGATAGACATCAAGAAGTTTTCATCGAATATTTCACCTTTTAGGATATTTCGACCTGCAATGCGCAATACAGGGAACGCAAGAAGAATATAGGCAATATAATAAATTGGAGTTTCAATGCTCTCTGGCAAGCCGATGGATGGGACAAAGGATGACAAAACTTCATAAATCATGAATAACAAACCTGCTACGATGACTACAATTGTTACAGCATCACTACCACGATCCTGGTCAGGACCATGATCATCCATAGCCGCTTTAGATTTACGCTCGTAATCCGCTACGGTTACGCCCTCTTCGATGGCATCACAAATATCTTGAATGTCACGTTTAAGCGCTTCACGGTCTTCCCAAGAGCCGGTTAATTTTAATTGATGTGTAGCAAGTGTAAAATTGGCAGTCTCTACAACATCCATTTTACGGATACGATCTTCAATTTTTGCTGCGCAGTTCGCACAGTTCAAATCCTTCAACAACAATGTTTCTTCCATGATATCTCCTTTGATAATAGTGAAAGTTTCTATCCTGTATTATAAGTTAATTTATTGTCTATTTCTAATACTTATTAGACATATCTTGTTTCATATCTTGTTATATATGTTCCTAAACATTATTCATCAGATATTTTTATTTATATGAATATCTGTTCATATGTTTATATTACATCAAAGGAGATTAAATGTCAATACAAAATCATATTCAATATATATCAAATTTTATTTACTTTAGTTCTAACTATATTCACCTTATATCAAATTTCGTTCTACCAGGAATTTATGTGCTACATCAGCTGGCAGTTGATGTTCCGTTTCAACGGCGTAATTCATCTTCGCCATCTCTTGATCTGTAATCGTATGATTTAAACTTTCTAATACAGGCCGCAGTTCAGGATGAGCAATCAACACTTCGCTACGTACGACATTACCAGCCATATAGGATGGATATAAATGTTTATCATCTTGTAACACCGTAATCGGTGCAATACTTAATTGACCATCAGTCGTGAATATCGGCATTGCATCCACCTCACCACGACTAATAGCCGTATATTTTAGCCCTATATCCATATCTTTAGTAGCTTTAAAGCTCATACCATATACGCGTTGCAATCCAGCATAGCCATCCTCACGACCAAAGAAATCATATTCCCCGCCTAATGTTAGGGATGGTGCTATACGAGCAAGATTGGAATACGTTTTTACACCATAGGTCTGAGCAATCTCATTACGCACTCCTATGCCATAGGTATTATTAAAGCCGTACATGCCCACCCACTCAAAATTATATTTTTCTTTATAGGCCTGTGAAAGCTCATTAAATAGGCTTTCATCATAAGCATCCGTACGTTTCAGCACAGCAGACCAAGCTGTACCAGTATATTCAGGATATATATCAAATTGGCCGGAAAGCATAGCTGGTTGAATATTTGATGTACCACCACCTACACCTTCTGTAACCTCTACGGTTAAATCAGTCTTCTTCTCGATTAATTCTTTTAAAACATTCCCTAAAATAAGCTGTTCCGTCATAGGTTTCGTTGCAATATGAATAACATCGGTCTTCACATGACGGCAATACATAGCCCAGCCACCTATACCCATTGCAATTAGCGTCATAATCGAAACAAATATAATCGTATAACGCTTCATATGAGGGCTAATACGCGTTACTCTTTCACCTAGAGAAAAGAGCGCATCAACAGTAATGGCTAATAGTGCAATCAGTAGACTACCGGCAATCGTCAAAGCACTTTGATTCGTTGTAATCCCCCTATAAATCGCCACACCTAAACCACCAGCACCAATAAAGGATGCAATACCCGTTAAGGCAATGGTCATAACGAGCATGGTCCGTATACCAGCCATAATGGTCGGCATAGCCAAAGGAATCTCTATATTCCACAAGCGTTGAATCCGCGTGAGTCCCAACGCAATTCCCGCTTCACACATGGCTTTATCAATCTGGTTAAGACCAGTAAATGTATTTCGTACCATCGGTAATAAAGCATATATAACCAATGCAATAATAGCGGTCGTATTACCGACACCGGATACATACAATAAGAGACCTAACATCGATATAGAAGGAATCGTATATAGGAAATTGACCATTACCATAACTGGCGCAGCTAGCCTTTTATATTCGTATATAAGAACACCCAACAATCCGCCGATAATGATCGCAACAACAGAAGCTAATACTGAAATTTCTATATGCTCCCATAATAGCTGGAGGAAAAAATCATAGCGATTTATAAGTAATGATATGACATCATGCATTACATACACCGCCTTTCTAAGTCAAAAAACACGAAAAATTATATAGGCATATTAGAGTCAATAAAATGCAAGAAATCTTTATCAAGCTATATTTACCCATGATACTATTGTATACCTAATTATTTCTTAACTCTAGTCTATTTACCATACACAGTAAAAGCCATCATTTATATTTATATATCATACAAGTTCAGCTCTTTAATATATCTGAAAGGAATAACAGTCCCTTGTACAGATAGAATTTGTAATTGCTCACTAATCATATCAACAGCTCCTATAAGTTCCGTATATTTTCGTTTGTTATAGTAAACAATTCGCACCCACTCCCCACAACGTACAGATTGTAAAACTGTATTTAACTCATCTATTTGATCCTCTGACAACTCTGCCCGATCTTCTTTTGGCCTTGCTACAGCGGTTAATAAAGCTTCAAAGCCCCTCAATGCCGCAAAGGGCATAAATTGTTTTGCTCGCTGTAAGCGAGACATGCGATGTTTCATTAATGTATACCTCCCCTTACGCGACTAATGTATTTCCAATTTAGCTATTCTACTACTTATTTCCAATGTATCCATTCTACTATTTATTCCCCATTGTGCCCGCCTACCAAGGTATTTCTAAAGCGCATGGTTCCTTCCTCTTGCAAACTAGAGGCACGCAAAATAGAGTTCTTACCAAACTGCTCCTTAATAGATAGCATTGCTTCTTGTACCTGTCGTTCCTTTTCCTCTGTATTTGTAGTAAGAGTACTAAATAAGTCCACCTCTTGAGGTATGGCGGATCGATTGACTAAATCCTCAAAGCTGATTCCAATACGACGGATAAGCTCATTTTTATGGCAATGCTGCTCATATAATTTAATAACAGCCGCCGTTAACACCTGCAAAGAGTCAGTGTACTGCTTAAGCTTTTTAGAACCTCCTGTAGAGCGCACCATTTCATCTGCATAGCCGATATGAACGTGAATATGGTTCGTAACCCCTTTGATTTGTAAAAGTTCTAATACCAAGGACTCTACCATTTCACGCATAGGTACGTATGCCTCTTCATAGGTATAATTACGCAACAAAATCTGACTGTGCGAGATAGAGTGCTTAATAGGTCGATACGCATGGATATCCGCAATCGTACAAGGCTCACGGCCCCAAGCATGATCGATTATGAGCTCTGCATTAATGCCAAACTCCTTGTACAACTTCGCCTCTGGAATCATAGTAATACCATGTAAGTCATAAGCACCATACTTATGCAAACGATTAGCTATGCCCTTACCAATTTGCCATATATCGGTCAAGGGCTGATGATACCAGATTGTCTCTTTAAAAAGGCTTTCATCAAGATAGCCTATAAAATCAGACGCATGTTTCGCCAAAATATCAAGGGCAATCTTAGCAAGAAACAAATTTGTTCCGATTCCAACGGTGGCATAAATCTTCGTTGCCGCTAGCACCGCATCAAGCAACATCTGCGCCAACTGACGAGGTGTCTTTTTATATAGTGGCAAATAGGGCGTGATATCGATGAAATACTCGTCAATAGAGTACACATGCACATCTTCGGGCGCCACATACTTGAGCAAGGTTCCATAAATCTCAGCAGACACCTGCATATACCGCTTCATATGTGGCTTCACCGTCAAATACTCAATATACGGTGGAATCTGAAATAATCGGCTGCGATTTTTAACACCTAACTTTTTTAAGGCAGGAGAAATAGCCAACGTAATAGCCCCCTTGCCACGAGAACCATCGGCCACCACCAGAGGTGTTGTAAACGGATCCAGTCCCAAATCGGCACACTCTACAGACGCGTAAAAACACTTCAAATCAATACACATATACATCCGATCCGTATCACCTGAACCCATACAAACACCCCCTAAGCCCCTAAACAACTGGCTTTTACAAAAATTAGAACACAAAAATTTCTATGATTAGTATAACAAAAATATAGAGTATTTTCAAACATATGTTTGTTTTTATAAAGGTAATTTTATAGAAAAATAAAAAGCACCTAACACTAGATATATAATCTAATGTTAGATGCCTATATGTTTAACACACTATTAAATATAGCTAATTTATTTCTATCAAAACAAACTTAATAACACTAATCCCCCTAATACAATTGAAACAGCGCCATACTCAATAGTTATCGTCACATTATCTATACTTACTTCTCCATTTTTTGCAAGCACACCTGTCGGACTAAATTGAACCATAGGTCCACTGGTTGGTGCAAAAGGAATATAAAACTCTACACTCTCAGCAGTATGAGTTTCACCATTCAAAATATACTTAATATCATAACCATAAATATATCTATCCGCACCAATCACTCTAAATGGTATTTCCTTTGTAACTCGTGGAAGTATAGACACAATCGTTACTGGAGTTCCATTGCGACGTAATAAAAATCGTTTGATAATTAAATACAACCCACTAATTATTAACCCAAGAGCCACACAAAAGAAGTAAAACACAAAAAACTCAGTACCTCTAACCATCATACGCTCCTCTCCCAACAATACAACGAAAACTATCGAGTGCAACTATATTGATGGGACTTATTTTTGCTAACGTAATACAAAAAGAGCACCACCTATCGAAAGGCGACTTACATATAGTTTGGAGCCATGAGATAGGTGGTGCTTTTTTGTAACTAAGTTGTCGAAATAAAGTCGGCCCCATCAATATAGGCACTACCCGATAGTTTTCATTATTGTTCCGGCCCTAGGTCTCGGAACTCTACGTCTCTAAATTGTGTTAATTCTCCAACGAATTGGAGTTCTACAGTACCGACGGAGCCATTACGGTGTTTACGAATGAGGACTTCTGCATTGTCCCCTTTTTCAGAGTTTTCATCGTAATATTTATCGCGGTACAAGAAGATAACGATATCCGCATCTTGTTCGAGGGAACCAGATTCACGAAGGTCCGAAAGTACAGGCCGTTTATCTGGTCTGCTTTCAACACTACGAGATAACTGAGACAAAGCGATAACTGGTACGTTAAATTCACGAGCAATCAATTTAAGATTACGAGAGATTTCGGATACCTCTTGTTGACGGTTCTCGCTGCCCTTACCAGCATTGCGACCTTGCATCAACTGAATATAATCGACGATAACGAGGTCGAGGCCATGTTCCACCTTGAGACGGCGCAATTTAGAGCGCATATCTTGTACGGTAAGGCCCGGCGTATCATCGATAAATAGCTTGGATTTACTCATGCGATCCGCCGCAGCAATCACCTTTTCCCAGTCAGCAGGATCCATGTTCGCACGGCGCAATTTTTCAGAGCTCACACCTGCCACGGAGGACAAAATACGACCAACGAGCTGTTCCTTGCCCATTTCCAGCGAAAAGAACGCCACCGTCTTGTCGTACAACATCGTTACGTTTTGAGCGATGTTCAAGGTGAAAGCTGTTTTCCCCATCGCAGGACGAGCTGCTACGAGGATGAGGTCAGATTTTTGTAAGCCGTTAAAAATATGGTCTACATCTTTAAAGCCTGTTGGCACGCCTGTAATAGCACCATCATGCTGTTGCAGTGCATTGAGTTTATCTAGATTAGATAAAACCACTTCACCAATGGCTGCAAAGGATGATTCAGACTGAGTTTGACCGCTTACGTCTAGCACCATTTGCTCTGCCTTATTAAGGATTGCCGTAGGCTCATCTTCGCCAGCATACGTCATGCCTACGATTTTATTCCCTGCATCGATGAGGCGGCGCAACTGAGCTTTCTCGCTGATGATTTTCGCATGTTCCTCAACATTGTAGGACACCGATTCATTCGCAAGAGATGTAATATAAGCAAGACCACCTACCGCATCGAGGCGCTTACGACGGTCTAGTTCTTCACCAACGGTGATAAAATCAGCCGTCTTATTGGCATGCACGATTTCTAAAATAGCATCGTAAATAATACGATGTGCATCGCGGTAAAAATCTTCAGATTTAAGAATACTCGTCACCGTATCTACAACGGCTCCCATATTGGATCCATTAGTTAATAAAGCCCCCAAAACGGCCTTTTCCGCATCTAGATTATGCGGTGGAATGCGTACATCCATGATAATCCCCTTCACACAACCACTATGGATAAAAGAATTCACCATACTCAAAGAGCATGGTGAATACTATTATTCGGCTACTACATTAACCTTGATAGTACTTGTAATTTCAGGATGAACACGCACTAGTACGTCATGTACGCCCAATGTTTTCAATGGTTCTTTAATTTCGATTTTCTTTTTATCGATATCTACTTTATATTGAGCTTTAGCAGCATCGGAAATATCCTTAGCAGTAACGGAACCGAATACGCGGCCTTCTTCGCCCATGCGAACTTTTACAGTCACTTCAACCTTAGTCAATTGAGCGGCCAAGATCTTAGCTTCGTCATTTGCAACGGCTTTATTATGAGCAATGGATTCTTGTTTTTGTTTCGCATTATTTACATTAGTTGTTGTACCTTCAAGGCCGAGACCTTTCTTGATCAACACGTTACGGCCATATGCGTCACTAACTTCAACAATTTCGCCTTTTTTACCAACTTTTTTAACGTCTTCTAACAATACTACTTTCATTGTTATTCCTCCTCTTGTTCTGCGGAATGAAGCGCCTCAAGAGCATGCTCCAAAATGGCCTGCTTCGCTTCCTCTATGGTCATACCTTGTAATTGAGCACCAGCCACAGTTCTGTGACCGCCACCACCCAAGGCTTCCATTACAACTTGTACGTTTACCTTACCTTTGGATCGAGCACTAACGCCGATACCGCCATCATTTAGGGAATATAATACAAAGGCAGCTTCAATATCTTCATTACTGATGAGCATGTCCGCACTTTGTGCAGCCAACGCCATCATATCCTTCAAGCCTTCAGGCGCTACGGAAATAGCAATCCCTTCAGTACGACTTGCTTCAAATACCATTTTAGCACGCAATTGGATAGAATCGAAAGTTTCAATAAACAATTGTTTGACTCTGTCGATATCCGCCCCTGCACGACGCAAAAATGCTGCAGCCTCAAAGGTTCGTGCCCCAGTTTGTTGAACAAAGTTCTTCGTATCTAATACGATACCTGCATAAATACCTGTAGCTTCCGCTTTTGAAAGCTTCACAGGAACCCCTGCATATTGTACAAGCTCTGTTACGAGCTCAGATGTGGACGATGCAGTTGGTTCCAAATAGGTAAGCAATGGATTTTCTACAAAGTCCGCTGCGCGACGGTGATGGTCGATAACGATGCGTCGCTCAGAAATTTCAAGCGCCTCTTGAGCTGCCACCATTTCCTGACGATGCGTATCACACACGACAGTGAGCGTATTCGCATCTACCCATACTCTTGCAGCTTCTGCAGTGATAATATTCTCTTTCCAGAACTCTGACTCGTTAAGAACATTCACCATTTTATCAATGGCGCTAGTTTCTTTTGAAAGTGCAATGCGCACGTCTTTACCAAGTGCTCGAGCAATGGCGGCTACACCGATAATACCACCTAATGCATCGTAGTCTTCACGTTGATGCCCCATGATAAGAATCTTATCAGAATCAATCATAAGCTCATGTATTGCTTGAGATACAACACGAGCACGAACGCGCGTATTCTTTTCAACGCCTGCCGTATTACCACCAAAGAAACGTGTACTTTCACCATCCATAATACAGACTTGGTCACCACCGCGACCTAAGGCGATATCTAAGGCTGCACGAGCACGACCAGATACATCTTTCACAGAGCCTACATTTTCACTAATACCAATGGAAATCGTAGCTGGTACTTGACGTGGAGATGGTACTTTACGGATTCGTTCGAGCACTTTAAAACCATCTTCCTCCATCTCATGAAGCGCACCACGAGAAATGGCAAAGGTATACATATCATCTTGGAAGTTACGAATAAAACCTTCGTAGCGATCGATTTCATCCATAATGATATTATTTATATCTGTCCAAATACTAGTATACTCACGATCACTAAGGCCTTTTGTCAATTCTTCGAGATTATCGATTTGAATCATACCCCATACAGGTTGCCCCTCTTCGGCTTTAATACGGGCTTTTTCTAGGTCTGTAATGTCCTTGAAGTACAATGCCATCACTGCATGTTCTGCCAGTTCATCTTCACTATCAATATCTGATCGCGTATCCCGAGGATCGATAAATTTATAAATAATTTGAAAATATCGATTTTCATATTTTTCCGTCATATATCCGGACTTACCCCAGATTTTATCGATACGGAAACCAGGTAACAAGGCAGACATTTTTTGGAGCTTATTCCAGTCGACCTTAACCCAGTCAGCGAAAACACTATTATTCCACACCAATGTGCCTTGTTTATTAACAAGAACAATCCCCATTGGCAAATTTTGTAAAGCAAAATTAGAAGCTTGTGTGACATTTTTCATCATCGCACTAAACTGTTCTCTTGCTAAACGACGCCGGTTATGAAGGGTATTATAATTAACCAAATACGCCGCTACTACAATGATTAATGCTAAAATCGCAATAGCCCAATTTAAATAGGCCAGCAATAATAGCAATAATACGAGAACGGCAACAATGGTAATTTCTAAACCTTTCCATCTCCGTTGAAAGGATTTCATAACGGCCTCCTTTCTATTATGAGCTACGTTTTTCGAAACGTGCTCTCATATCTAAAAACATATCAAAAATACCATAGAAAACAAGACCATACGGACTCATTGTATATAAGAAGAAAAGAATTATAAATTGAAAGAATCCATTTACTCCATAGTTTTTCATAACTGCCATTAAACAGGTAATACCATTAACTAAGCAAATGAAAGCCCCCACAAAAGCAACATTCATTCCGATATCTTTAAGTAAACTATTATCATATCCAATATAGGATAAGCCATAAATAATAATAATCCCTATGGCTAGAACTCCAGCACCCCAAATCGGCATACGCCAAGTAGCCATGGGAGGTAATTCTCTATGAACTGTATTAGTTCGACGACCAATATAAGATACTAACTTAGCCATGATATACGTTATGATAGAGCATGCACAGAACCATAATGACAACATCATACGTTCTGCTTGAGCAAATGAATAATTAAGTTGCTGAATCATCGTATCAATCTGTTCTTGCGGTGCTGATTGCTGTCGTATAGACTCAATCATAGCTTCTTTTAACTCATTATTTACATTTTGTCCTAAGCTAATAAAATCTACAGATGCAAAACTATTAGCAACCACTAATTGTAAGAGGCCCATACCAAGCAATACAGCAGCAGGCACTAATATTAACTTTCTAAAAGACCAGTTTGCTCTAAAAGCTTCCCCCAAAAATATACTAGGCAATGAATATACTAAAATGGTAGACATAGCAATTAATGGTCCAAGAAAGAGTGTTACTAATATAAAGGCTACTATTGAGGAAGTACAGCTATATCTACTACCCCAACGGATACCAATGATAGAAATACCTGCTGGAGCTACCATAGTTGCTAGAAAAGCTGAAAACGGCATGACTGCCCCAATTATAGTCAACATAGCAACAATGGTCGATACAAAGGCAGTTTCCACCATCGCTCTTGTATTTGTTTTATTCATAAATCACCATTCTTACATAAGAAGATATATTAATTGGTATCTTTTAATTATAACAGTTTAAAACGGTAACTTCAAATACCCCATATAGTAGACGAATGCGATAGCAGTGCTATTAATGGTAGTTTTTATTGCTCTTTTAAAATGTCAAAAGTACCACACCATGAGGTGCGGTACTTTTCTGTATTATATAAGATTATACGTCTTGAATAATCGGCAAGATCATAGGACGACGACGGGTTTTATCATAGAAGAATTTACCCAATGCGTCACGTACGTTTTGCTTAATGGTTGTCCAGTCTTTGATGCGTTGCATTTCACAATCTTCAAGAACTTGTTCTACGCGGCGCTCCGCAGCAAGCATGAGTTCTTCTGCGTCACGAACGTATACGAAGCCACGAGATACGAGGTCTGGACCAGCTACGATAGTACCAGACGCTTTGTCCATCGCCATAACAACGATAACCATACCTTCTTGTGCCAATTGTTGACGGTCGCGGATAACGATATTACCTACGTCACCAACGCCAAGGCCATCAACGAAGATAGCGCCAGCTTGTACGCGTCCACCTTTACGACCACCATCTTTATCAAATTCAAAGATTTGACCATTATCGCCGATAAGGACTTTCTTAGGATCTACGCCCATAGCCACACCAAGTTCACCATGACGACGCAACATACGGTACTCACCATGAACTGGGATAAAGTATTCTGGACGAACAAGGTTAAGCATTGTTTTAAGCTCTTCTTGGCTCGCATGACCAGATACGTGGATACCACGGTCTTTACCATATACCACATTACAACCTAAACGAAGTAAGTTATCGATAGTTCTACCTACAGCACCTTCGTTGCCTGGAATTGGTGTAGCGGAGATGATAACAGTATCATTCGGTGCCAATTCTACAGTGCGATGATTGCTTGTTGCCATACGGGACAAGCCTGCCATCGGTTCACCTTGAGAACCAGTCGTTAAGATCATGATTTGGTCATCTGTGTAGTTGTGCATTACATCTACATCGATGATTGTATTTGGTGGAATATTCAAGTATCCGCGTTCTTGGGCAATTTCTGTAACATTGACCATGCTGCGGCCCATAACTACAACCTTACGGTTGAACATAACCGCCGCATCAATAGCTTGTTGGATACGGGATACGTTGGATGCGAATGTTGCCAAAACAACGCGGCCTTTTGCTTCTCCAACAGCTTGTTTAATCGCAGGACCTACGGAACTTTCAGAACCAGTAGTACCTGGTTTTTCTACATTTGTAGAGTCCGATAATAGCGCTAATACGCCTTTGTTACCGAGCTCAGCAAATTTGTGCATATCCATCAAACGGCCATCAACTGGGGTTTGGTCAATTTTAAAGTCCCCTGTATGAAGAACCGTCCCGATTGGTGTATTAAAGTATACAGCGCAGGAGTCAGGAATGGAGTGATTTGTTTGGATGAAACCAACAGTCACTTGACCAATTTGAACTTCATCGCCGGCAGCAATCGTACGCAGACATTTTGGAGATACCTTATGTTCTTTAAACTTGCCTTCGATTAATCCACAAACGAGGTTTGTTGCGTATACTGGGCAACTAATTTCTTTCATAAGGTATGCCAAAGAACCGATATGATCCTCATGACCATGAGTAATTACGACAGCTTTCACGCGGTCTTTATTCTCGATGATATAGCTCATATCAGGAATAACGATATCTACGCCAAGCATATCTTCACTAGGGAATGCAAGCCCAGAGTCAAGAACGATGATTTCGTCCTCGTATTGGAAGATAGTCATATTTTTACCAATTTCACCAAGACCACCTAATGGAATGATTTGGAATTTTCCCTTGTTGGCGCCATTTGGTGTGCGACCGACTAATTCCACTTGTTCCTCTTGATTGTTCCAACCTGTAGAACGATTATTTGAGCGGTTATTATTGCGGTTCTGACCATTTTGACCATTGCGACCATTATTAGTACGCGTATTACGTGTATTTTCACCACGCGGTGCACGAGTTTGACGAGTTTTGCGTTCTTGACCTTCACCTTGTTCGGCATTGCGACGTGTATTTGTACGGCGAGTCGTATTAGTACGGCCACCATTCGCACTTGTGCGAGTATTTGTAGAACGGCGTTGGCGTGTTGCACCTTCACCTTCACCAGCTGTTTGTTGGCGCGTACGACCTTCGCCAGCAGGGCGACGTGTATTTGTACGGCGACGCGTTTGTTTTTGCTCGCCTTCAGCCGCAGCTGTAAGAGTAGCAGTTTTTGCTACTGTTGGTTCTGCTTTCACTTGCGCAGTAACCTGATTATCTGTTGTATTCACAGTTCCTCCTAAAATTTTGTTCATTAATTTATTTAACATAGTTTTTCTCACCTATCACTTGAATTGATCTATGCCACGAGGAAATGTCACACAAAGAAAAAGGCGCTATTATACTAGCGTCTCGTCAAATGGGCGCAAAAATGCGCTATCAAATTTTGCCGTTCCTAGTTTGTGTGCCATTTGCCGTAGCAAATGAGTATAGTGCACTATCAGATGCTTCAACCGCAAGAGACTTCTATTTTTATCTCAATCCGATACGCAGTGCAATATAGTCCGATCTGTTTTGATGAAAGCCTCACTTTCATACGTTGTGCTCATTATAACATAAAAACAACATAAACAAAAGAGTTCTACGCTTGATTCATCAAAAGTAACATAAAATTTTACTACTACTTAAAAGGGCGGCTCAAACCGAACCACCCCAAAGCATTTCATTATTTATCATCTGGCATACTTTTATAAAATCCTTCAATATGCCATTCGCCATTTTCTTCGACCAGAGATATGTAGCGTGTCATGTGCGCAGCCTCAACCGCGCCATCTCCGGGTTTAGTGACTTGCAGATCCGCTTCGTAAATGATGCGTTTCATGCTGTTTATACGAGTGATACGACTCGCACCTAAGGACCCGACAACCACCTTCGGCGCCGACTTCATAGATTCCATCCATTTTTGCTTTTCTACGGGATTCGTCTTAGTCTGATTGATAACATAGGTGAAAGCCTTATCATAGTTCTTTTCATTGACGGCATCAAAATAATCGTGTATCGCATCCCGTGCAGCTTCATCACTGCCTTGACCGACAATGATGTTCGTAAACCATCCGCCCAGCTCCAGTTCACTTTCCGGTCCCATATAACGAGCCGAAACACTGCATACGCAGATAGCACTCACCAGCAATGCAACGAGAATTCGAGTGGTGAAAGCACTGCTCGTAGGCGATACTTTCATAATAGATGCCAACCGTTTGTCAATGACGATGTTCCTTAACGCCTCACCATATTGATTGGCCTTCGGTTCACCCTTCTTACACAGTAGAGCAAATAGAATTATTGGCCCTATAAAAGGTATTAAAACAAAAAATAGATGTTCACTACTTTTACCGGTATCATGAAGGCGACGGATACATAGAGCCCCCAACGGAATTAGCAAGACTAGACCGATGATTGTCAGTAACATCCATGCCAACAGGATTAAATAAATACCCCTATGAAGCACCGCCGTAAGTCCATAAGCAAGCGCCAGAATTCCAACGATAACTAATAGCCACAACAAAAAGAACCGCAAAAATTCTCCTTTAGACGCGCGGCCATCTGAATTCATAAATTTGTGGCCTACCACATAAAGAAATGTATCCTTATAACTCAACTGATAATGCGCCAGCGGATAGATAATATCCCCTTCCGGTGCAATTCTCTCAACCTCCACCGCAGTCGTATACTGCCCGCAATGCGGACAGAACATGGCCGCCTCGTCACAATATTGACGGCAGGATTCACAATAACGTTTCATATGTAATACCTTCTATCTCAAAACTCTCTCTATATATAGCTTCAACAAGATCTTTACGGTATAAATTGGCCTATAGCTTTAGCAAAACCTTCACGGTATAAATTAACCCCACCGTTAGCGGGATGTCTAAGACCGATGGCTGAAAGACCGAATCGCCCCATCGTGTCCGCCGATTTTTGACCGACAGCGAGCACGAGCGACTTCGGTCCACCTAATTCGGTATGCAATGCCAGCAGTCTTTTCGTATATTCCCAACCTAGCTGCTGCTCCGACTCGGTCGGTGTCCGATTAGTGAGCGGTTCGTCCGCCTTATGAGGATGAAAGGGAAATATATTCCACAACAGTGCATCGTACGGATCGATTCCCTGTTCAATGATGGCACTCCATACTACCGTATCCGTAGGTTCGTTGAACCCTTGTTCCTGTTGAGTCCGTTTCAGCATTGGACTCACAGGGGAGCTAGTTCTTTGTAATGTAACAGGCGTTATTTGATGCGCCCGAATTGTTTTATGCTTATCCAACAACATGCGCTCACAGGTAATGGCAATGCCCGAAAAACGCCCGCCTTGATATCCGACAGCCTCTGCCACTACAAAGATTTTGGAGCGTCCCAACCGCGGCAACAAATACGCCGTCAAATTGTTACGACGCACCTGCGCCGCATCAAAGTCAGACCGAACAATTTCGAGGTCGGAATTCACCTCACCCCACGGATTGTGAACAAGCTCGCCTCTATATTGACCGAGCCAGTCTACAAACTGCTGTACTTTTGCTACCCGATTCGCATCAAACGAGGCCATATATTCATCAAAAGACAGCGTTTTTTCTTCCTCTGGTGCAAATAAGGACATAGGATTTCCCCCAATTTATACTACCGAACCATATAATTAATAATGCTGTATATCATGATTATCAATCCTTTATATACTGTATTTATATACTAAAGCCCATAATAATACAATCCATATATTACGATATCCAATCATAATATGTGATAATATATCTGATAATCACGCACTACATAAAATGTATGCCGTTACTATATTATAATAGCATCCATTTCTGAAAATTTGATGCGAAATTAATATTCAAAATATCCACATGCAACAAAATATAAAAAACTGTAATTTTAAAGCGACTTTAGATTCTCTACCATCAAAACGACAGGCCTCATGTAACAGCCCTGATGGTAATGAACGATCCTACTATCTTTGAAACTACAGTTTTTGTTGGACTTCTGTTGCTACTAATATATACAATCTCACATTTATATATAAAACTCGATTTTGTCTTCTTTGGCAAGTTGGAATTGTTCAAATATGTGATTTCGAATATTGACGAAGGATGCGGAGGTCCTGTCCGTCCTATCGATGAGATTGACGGGGATGATCGTTTGCACCCGTCCCGGATTAGCGGCAAGCACTACAACACGGTCTGCAAGAACCACCGCCTCTTCGATATCATGCGTAACGAATACGACCGTTTTACCCTCTTCACGGCAGATACGGGAGATTTCATCCTGTAAATTGATGCGTGTCAACGCATCGAGGGCCCCTAGCGGTTCATCCATGAAGATAATATCCGGATCGACCGCCAACGCCCGCGCAATGGATACACGTTGCTGCATCCCACCGGACAACTCCGCCGGATAGCGATTGCGCGCATGGTCGAGTCCCACCATTTTCACGTATTTGTCGATGATAGCAGGTCGCTCTTCCTTAGGTACGTTCTTGCTTTCAAGACCCAGTTCAATATTGCTTTCCACCGTTCGCCACGGCAACAGTCCGTAATTTTGAAAGACCGTTACATACCGCAGTTGAGGTGCTTTCACCTCCGCGCCGTCGATGGTAATAGAGCCCGAGGTAACGAGCTCAAAGCCTGCCATAGCATTTAAAAGCGTACTTTTACCTGACCCAGAAGGACCTAAGAGACAAATAAATTCACCTCGTTCAATGTCCAGATTAATATTTTCAAGGATGGTGAGCGGTTCTCCATCTTTCATAAATTTCTTGTGTGCATTGCGCACCGAAATGTAACCCATGTGTCCACCTCCTATTTCTCAATGCCCCAACGTCTATAAATCCATTTTTCGATGAGGGACACGCCCCAATCGAGCAAAAGTCCCACAAAGCCAATCGTCAAAATCGCCACCATCAGAAGATCGTTACGCAAATTATTCCGCATATCGATGATGAGGAATCCAAGACCCGTCTGAGAGCCTACCATTTCCCCTGTCACCAGGAAGATCCACGCCGTGCCGAGCGCGATGTGAAGGCCCGATGCGATGCCGGGAAACACGGCGGGCAATACAATTTTAAATAACAGTTCCGGCTGCTTGATGCCAAAATTTCGAGCCACCTTGATGTATACGGGATCAATATTCTGAATCGCGGACACCGTGGACAACAGAACTGGGAAAAACGCCGCGATAAAGATGATAACGATGGCCGGCGCCTGTCCGATACCGAAAAACAGTACGATAAACGGCAACCATGCCACCGGTGAAATGGGACGAATCACCTGAACGATGGGATTTATATAGCTCCAAATGCCTTTATACCAGCCTAAAATAAGGCCTAAAAACACGCCGGCTACGACGGAAATGACATAGCCTATGAAAAAGCGCACCAAACTGTCTGCAACATCCTTGAACAACACGCCGTCTCCGATGAGCTCCCCAAAACCGAGCAACACTTTGTATGGCGTCGGCAGCAAGGCTTCGTTAAATCCGCTGAGGCGAACGATTAATTCCCAAATTAGCCACGCTGCGATAAATGAGCCTGGCACATATGTATATTTCTTCATGGTCCCCCTCCTATGGTAACAATGTTTGATCTACAAACTCTGAATAGCTCGGCACGTTTTTGATTAAATCAATATGTGTCATGTGATGCACGAGCGCATTGTAACGCTCCTCTGTAAGGGCTAAATCTTTAAACCCAATCACTTTGAGGGAACGTTCAATAACAGGATCCTTAAACTTCATGTATTTTAAGAAAATCTCCTTTTGCGCCTCCGGATGCTCGTCTAAATATGTACCTGCATCGAGATAAGCTTTTGTGAAAGCCTTCGCCAAATCGTGGTGTTCATCGACGAATTGACCGTTGAACACGAGGGCGCAACAGATATTGTCATGCCATAAGTGATCAGGGTCTTCAAAGACCTTCCCAGCTCCCATTTCTATAGCAAGAGAACCAAATGGCTCCGCCACGCTATAGCCAGCGATTTGACCGACCGACAATGCGGACGGCATTTCAGGAGGGCTCATCTCCACTATCTGTACGTCCTTCTCGCTAAGACCTGCCCGTTCAAGCATGAGGTCTACGAGGATTTTTTGAGTTGATTGCTTATGAGGGATAGCAAAGGATTTACCTTTCAAATCCTGTACAGAGTTAATATCGTTATTTACAACGATAATGTTGCCTTCCGTATGACCTAATGCCGCCGCGCGCACATCTATGCCCTGTTCACGAGCCTTTACGCCGAGCTCAACGAGAACGGCTGCAGCGTCTACTTTACCGGTGTTGAGCGCATCCATGAGTTCCGGCCAGGAACCGTATTTAACAAGCTCTACATGGACAGGACCATCTGCTGTCTCCAATTCCTTCGTAGCAAATACCGGCAGCGCATGAGTAATCGGTAAATACGCAACGCGCACGGTCTTCAGCTCCTGTGCTGACTTCGGTACCGTATGCTGATAATATGCATACGCCGCACCTCCGATAACGAGAAGCACAACAGCAATGATTAGATACCAAATTTTCTTCATAATGTCCCCTCTTTCTACCTCACAACAAGGGGCGTTTATGACTCATATCAATTTCCGCATTTTTCTAAACCTTAGATGAAATCAGGCTTTAGAACACCTCGTCTTCTAAACTTAATATAACATACTATAACAATATGTATTAATTATGTCAATAAATCATATTAATATTGTAGGTATTATTATTTATGTACGAAAAATGTCAATATAGACAAGAGCCTATTCATTTAAATAAGCATTTTAATATAAAAGGCAAATAAATAGATAGTATGTAGAGGATCAACACCAGTAAACGTTCAGATAACATAAAGCTGCAAGATTTTAATTAACCAAAAACAGCAAACAACTAATTAACAAAAAGTGGTAAGGCGCTAATTAACAAAAAACAGGTAGCATCTATTGGATACTACCTGTTTTTAATGTTTATTAAGTTTTCACAATTATTTGAATAGAGTCTTTTTATTTAATACGTAAACTTCTGATGTACCCGCTTCACTAGACTCAGATACATGTGAATAAATGGAGGACTGACGGAAATGCTTAATTTCCCCTTTTGGAACGATTAACATAAGTGGCTTACCAGATTCGATAATCTTGTTAAATTCCTCTTCACTTACTTGTTCCATAAGATATTTCTTCTGCCATTCAGCGCTACGTTTTTTTAATTTATCTCGATCATCCCAGCGGCTTTCATCACCATTAATCTTGATAACCTTATGGCCCGTATAATACACAACAGCCGTACTATAGCCGTTATAGTAATAGACATCCCCTTCATAGGAATCCACTACTGGAACAACATCAATATTACTACGTTGCTTAACGAATGGCTCTAAACCTTCCATAACAACTATAGAAGATATAACCATCGTACCAAGGACAATAATTGTAACTAAACGATATCCTCGTTTCGTATACCATGTATAGAACATAGCCAATATTGCCATAGCAACCACGACATAGAGCAAACAATAAAAACCCCATGGTGCGAAGAAAGAACCTGCTACATAAGCAATCCACAAAAGCAACGTCGGCCCCATAATAATCCATTTTAAGGCTCTAGATTTGCCTTTGCGAATAAGCTTCATAACGCCCAAAGCTCCGATAGCACTAAATGGGACTAAGCTAACAAAGGTATATAGAGGGTATTTTGTTGCCATCAAGGTGTAGAATAGCACAATTCCAACACCCCAAGTCATATTATAGATAAACCCTGTATGACGTTGTTTAAAACCATCGATTATACCGTAAATAACAGCACCCGTCCACGGCATAGAAGCACCAAGGAAGATAGCGAGATAATACCACCACACATTATCTTCTGGATGCTCCGATTGAGTAGCGCGAATCACATTGTGAAGTCCTAAGAAGCCATTGATAAAGTCTTGACCATGAACGCTATACATGTACACATACCACGGCAAACAAACTACACAAAAAGCTAAAATGCCACGCCAATCGAAGATGGCTTTCACCATAGACCAAGAACGATTAATACCTGCAAAAACAAGTAGAATCATACCAGGCAATACAATGGCTACAGGACCTTTAGTGAGTACGCCTAACGCAGCGAATACATAGGCCACAATCATAGCATACGGTTTCTGTTCCACCAGTCCCTTGTAGGAGTAAATCATGACCATCAACGTCGTATAAAGGAGCACCATATCCGTAATAACGCCATGTGCTACGGTCCAGAACATGAGAGATGTGCCTAGAACGGATGCCCCAATGAGACCAAGTGCCCACTTACCGCTCATGGTACGCGTAGATTGATACATGGTCGCCACCGACAAAGCACCGAAAATAGCACTCGGTAGGCGCACCACCCAATCAGCAATTCCAAAGATTTTAAAGCCAAGAGCAATGAGCCAATAAATCATGATGGGTTTATCGTACCAATAAGTACCATAAATCTGCGGAGATAGCCAATCACCTGAAAGAACCATTTCCTTTGCTGTTAACGCATAATTAGATTCAACGGGATCTGTAACAGGCAACATATTATTGCCAAACATATAAAACACTAGCCACACAATAAATACGACTGGTGTTAATCGAGAGAGTTTCATAAGGGCCTCCTTATCGACGATTACGATAGTATCTAAAGCCCAGTACTACAGCTATAATGACAAATACAACGATCATAACAATCAAGAACTCATGATTGTACTCGATAAGGTCTTGCCAATTTTCACCAAGTACCTTGCCTAAGTAAACGAGCAAAATCGTCCAAGGAATCGTACCGAGTACCGTCCAGATGATGAAATGCCACATGGGATAGCGTGCCATTCCTGCAGGGAAGGAGATAAAGGTACGAACACCAGGTAAAAGTCGACCAAAAAATACAGCTACACCGCCATATTTATTAAACATCTTTTCTGCCAGTTCAAATTTATGTTCATTAAAGAATATATATTTACCATATTTCAATAATAAAGGGCGCCCACCATGCTCACCCATCCAGTAGGATACTATAGAACCAATAATACCTGCTAAGATACCTACCACCATTGTTGTATGCATATCAAATATGCCTTGAGCTATCAAATACCCCGCAAAACCAAGTACGATTTCACTTGGAATAGGCACGTTAGCATTTTCTAGAACCATTGCAATAAACATGGCCGTATAGCCATATGTTTCCATAAACGAAATAATATATTCCACTATTTTACCTCATTAAAAATCCCCATCCGGGTTCTATAATGTACTTATGCTTGTACATCATTTCGTGAAAATTTCACCCAACCATTTAGTACACTATATATTTTACCATAATAAAGAGACCCTCACCACAGGTGGGGTCTCTTTAAAGTATAAACAGTATGCAATTTTCGAAATAGCTTTTTTGCTATTGTGTACATTTCAGTAAAAACAGCTAACAATTAACTGACTATACGGTACCTAATCTACTCTGTCTAAGCAAGACCATATGGTACACATATAGGACATGTTTCTTCACTGCGAGGGCTTTGTAAAATATCCGCTTTAATACCGAACCACTCTGCTAAATTCTCTGGAGTCATCATCATATGCGGAGTTCCATCACCTACAATAGCTCCCTCTTTAAGAGCAATAATGCGGTCACTATAGCGTAAAGCTAGATTCAAATCATGGAGCACCATAACGACCATAATATTTCGTTCCCGCTGTGTGCGTTTAACTAGCTCCATCAACTCAATTTGATGACGACTGTCGAGATAGGTAGTCGGTTCATCGAGAAGTAAAATATTCGGTTCTTGCGCCAAACTTAATGAAAGCCATACGCGCTGCCGTTCACCGCCGGATAGTTCCCCTATTTGCCGATACCGATATTTCCATACATCTGTGCATTTCATCGCCTGCTCCACAGCAGCTAAATCCGCATCAGATAGTTCCTTAAAAATCGATACATACGGATTTCGTCCGGATCGAACCAACTGCTCAACTAACATTCCTTCAGGGGCGGTCGTAATTTGCGGTAACAAAGCTATATGGCGCGCTAATTCCTTTGTATTCCACGAATGTAAAGATTTTCCATCTAACGATATAGTCCCTTGTTTTATCTTGATAAGCCGCGCCAAAGCTTTCAAAAACGTTGATTTTCCCGAACCATTTGGACCGATAATAGATATTATTTCCGGTTTATCAAAGACGATGGATTGATTCTCCAGTATCAATCGTTTTCCATAGCCTACCGTTATATTATCGACGGTTAACACACTCATCTTCGCCCCACCCCTTTCAATAGATACAAGAAGAATGGAGCACCCAAAAAGCTCATCAATACGCCTACAGGAATTTCACCAGGCGCAATCATCATGCGCGCCAATGTATCTGCATAAACAATTAATATACCACCAAAGACCATAGACGTAGGAATCAAGTAACGGTAATCCACACCTACGATGAGGCGCGCCACATGAGGCACTATAAGACCTACAAATCCCAACATCCCCGACACACTCACTGCTGATGCGGCTAGCAAAGAGGCTAATACGAGCAACAAAAGTCGGCATCTTTCAACATGCACACCCAAGGTGCGTGCCGTATCATCGCCTAAACTAAGCAATGTAAGCCATCTGATAGATATCATAGATCCAATAATGCCTATAGCCGTATAAGGCCAGATCATCATCACATCGTCCCAGCTGCGCCCTACAAAACCACCTGCCATCCAGCTCACCGTTCCTTGAACACGATCTGGATAAAAAACGGACAAAATCGTATTAAACCCGCCGAAGAAAGCCGCTACAGCCACACCGGCTAAGATAAGGCGCAACGGATTAAGTCCACCTTGCCAAGAAATACCGTAAACCAAAAACGATGCCACTAACGCACCAACAAAAGCACCAATAGGAACAAGCATAACGTAAGTAGGCATGAGAATCATAATAATCATAGCCGCCAAAGCACCGCCAGAGGTAATACCGATAATGCCAGGATCCGCCAAAGGATTTCGCAAGATGCCTTGTAAAATCACACCAGCTAAGGCAAGATTCATGCCCGCTAAAAATCCCACTACAACACGTGGTAAGCGTATAGTCATGATAATTTGACCAATTTTTGATGTATCGCCACCCGTTATAATTTGGTATAATTCACTCCAAGTTAATGGAACGGCGCCCAATTTCATACTCAGCAACACACCTGCTATTAACAGAATCAGAGCAGCCACAAAAACGCGTAAGCCACGACGTTCCTGCACATTAATGAGATTGTCCATATAACACCTTTTCCGCATATAATAATACTTGATCCATTCGAGCGGTTGGTACCGACGCAAACAACGGCCCCGGCAAGACCTCTATATTCCCATTAGCAATAGCAGGTACATTCTGCCATGCCGGCGTTTTAAAAGCCTTTTTAAAAGCTGCTATATCTTTCTCACCGCTACTGCCATGATTAATCAAGATAACCTTGTCGCAATCAAGAACGGCCATCGTCTCCAGATTAAGCGGAATATATCCATCCAAAGCATTCTCCGATACATCCTGCGGCAAATATACATCAGCCACATTTTTTGCCCCTAATCTTTGGAAAATATCTCCCACATATGTTTTACTGGAGGCTAGTTGGTAACTCGTAGGTGTCCCAAAAACAATGAGAACACGCGGCGCAGACTCATCTTTATGACGCTGTATGATTTCTGTTAGGATATCATTATATTTCTGGACCAATGCAGCCGCCTCCCTATCATGACCAGTCATGGTGCCCACATGCCGAATATGGTCCATGATGTCATCATAATTGGAGGATAGATGGTAAAAGCTAGGAATATGATTCGCATTAAATGCTTTGCGCAACGCCGTTTGAAACGGCATGGCAATGCCGATAACGAGATTCGGATCGGACATAATAATTCGTTCAATACTTGGAGATACAGCACTATTCATATTTGGATACTGTGCAATTTTAGCCTGCACCTCTGCCGGTAACTCCCTTGAATTTACTACGCCTACCGGGCTAACACCTAAAGCGATGAGTAATTCGCTATCCGCCGAAGAAATAGATACTACTCGACTTGCTGCACTCGGCAACGACACTATTTGCTTCGTATCATCTTCAATCTGAATAGCACCTACCTCGCTGAATACCTCTCGCTTGCCTTCAAAACTTATAACCGTAGTGAAAGCTCCCACAACGGCAACAATACCCAATAAACATAATAATGGCTTATTGATAATGATCACCTCGCAGATAACTTATGCAAGCTAAACCTCATAGATTATAATTTCAAATTAATGCCACTATATTATGTATGAAATACATGCATTAAAGCCTCAGCATTTCATACATACATTAATATCTCACTATTACATACGCAGGTTAAGGCCCATGCGATAAGTGGCGCCATGAATATCTCGTAAGTCTTGTTTTTCACCAAATATATTTTCAACCCCTACATACATGGATGCATTGTCATTCAACTGACGAGTAACCATGACGTTCCAAGTTTGAATATTTTTCTTCTTCGGAATGCTGAGACGTGGGTTAACAACGATAGCATCGATGCCATCAAGGTAGTTAATATAATAATTACCCCAGAACGCACCAGTCCATCGACCTTGATGATAATTAACACCACCACTAAATACATGGCGACCACGGTTTAACAGACGGTCGTGAGTCACGTCATTTTTGGCATCCAAATATGTATAGTTGCCGAATACATCCCATTTATCATTGAGTCTATGATTTACAGATAATTCCACACCTTGCAATACAGCACGAGGTAAATTGGAATACGAAACATAAATTCGGCGATTTGCCATATCAATACGATTAGCACCGCTTTCAATATAATTTTTAATAACATTGTGGAAATAGGACGCCTTAACATTTGTCCGTTTCCAATCTTTTTCTACGGAGAAATCAAAGTTATATGAGCTTTCAGGTTTCAAATTAGGATTACCTTGCAAATATATATCGAAAGCTCCTAATCGCCCTCTCGGCACATTAGATGCCATAAGCCAATGATGATACATTTCCGTCATACCAGGTGTGGAGTAGCCTGCACCATAGTTCATTTTAAAACGGAGACTATCATTTGCTTTATAGGTAACACCAATCTTAGGCGACCAATGGCTATCAAATGCATTTGACGTATCGTAGCGAACAGCAGGAATAATTACCCATTTACGACTAGGTTTCCATTGATGTTGCACAAAGTAACTACCGTAATTAATGGTTGCCTTACCCGCGGTATCTGTAATGCCTTCTCGAGTTCTTGACCATGCTATGGATCCATTATTAATACGCGTACTAATCGCTTCTTGACGGCGGAATTGAACGCCATACGTCAAGAGATTTTTCTTATCAATTGCCGTGTTAACCTGTGCGTCTGTAATCCATTCTTTATTATAATATTCATCCCAAATGGATAGTTTTTTTATGCCACCCATGCGCTTATATTGATCATAAGTGTCTTTGTAATGATTGTAGTAAGACTGCACCATAAGCGATGACCGGCTGCGACGGCCATTCCAACGAAGACCTGTGCTTGTAGTAGTCGTATTTTTATCAACCGATTGAGTTAATGCGCTACCCTTTTTCGTATTCATATCCAAGTCTTCAGTTTCTCGATCTATAAAGAAGGAAAATTTATCCCTTTTTCCCGCTTGATAAGATACGTCAAAATGAAGCGGTATTCGGTCACCATGATAGTTATTATCCGATCCAGAATCATTATTTCCCGCTATATTCCTACGAATTCCAGCACCAATCGATCCGTTCCACTTCCCTTTTTGTCCGCTACGAGCCAATACATTGAAGTTATATCCTGTCGCACTCGATGCATCACGTCGGGAAATTTCAGTATTAACCTCTACACTTGGCTTTCTGGATTGCTTTGTAATAATATTAATAACCCCACCGTTCGCCTCGGAACCATAAAGGGCACTCGACGGGCCACGCGTTATTTCGATGCGCTCCACATTATCCATGCCTTGACGAAGCCAGCCCATAGCATTAGCTCTTGTTTTCGTCAACTCTCCCGTAACACGTCGTCCATCAATAAGAATTAATGTATGACGAGATTCGGCACCACGCATCGTAATATTTTGTCCACCGTGAGCATCGGTGCTGAAAGCAACGCCTGGCACACTTTGTAAGGCTTGCTCTAAATTACGATATTGGCGACTTTTAATTTCTTCTTGTGAAATAATCGTTGTCGCAATTGGCACATCCCGAACTAAAGCCTCCGTACGAGTAGCAGTAACCGTAATATCTTTCATGCGTCTCGACTGCTCATCACTCGCATTATTTTGAGATTCATCCACACTAACTACACTTGTAGAACTATTATTTTCTGCACCTACCACACCTGCAGCAGATGTTAGATACACAACACACAATAGTGCTGCCCATGATTTTTTCATCACACACCTCCAGAAAATATATTAGGGCTCTAATAGCATAAAACGATATCTAATCTCAATTATATATTCATTAAGAATAACTATCAATATTATTTTATGTTATCAAAGTAATATATATACATATAAAAAAACTAGTATCTATAAAGATACTAGTTTTTCATTATACTTATAAATTATAGTGAATTGTGATATCTGCATATTGTTGTATACCTGTAGAATTTTCAGCACCACCCACACTATAAGCATATTCTCTAGCATGTTCTGATAACATAGGGTCATCAGAGTTAAGAACTTCCACACTGGCAACACTGCCACCTGGGGCAAAATAAATTCTTAGTGTTACATCACCTTGAATTCCCATAGTGTATGCATCTGTAGGGTAATTACTATTAATTGCACTTTGTAAATTACTCCAATACCCATCATAACTGAATGTGCCGCCACCACCGACATCAACTTCAGTACCTCCGGTACCTTCACGATCGCTAAGCCCTTCTCCGCTACCTGTTGATGCATACCCGATTCCAGAACCTTCAGCTCCGACAAGTCCACTCCCCGTATTGCTACCAACAGAAGATTGTTTAACCGTTCCTATTTCACCAGCACTCGCTTGTTGACTGGACGGACTTACATCACTTTTTGTAGGAACAGCAGAGTTCCCATTTTGTCCTCCGTGACCGGCTCCACCGTTATCAGGTTGAACTTTATTATTTTCCAATTCTTTTTGGTATTGAAGTTCATGAACCTTCTCTTCTTTAATCTGCTCTTTAATTTCTTCTACTTGTTTCTCCGCTTCCTGTTCCGTTAGAAAATTAATTTGCAAAGATCCGGTCATTTGAGATTCGATGTAATCAGAAAAGGAAATAAAAGCAACACCAACCGTAATAATGCTGATAATAGTAGCAATAACAAAGGCTTTTTTATAAGTCATATGTGGATATTTCCACACATCTACATATTTTTTTGGCATAGCATCACCTATTTATTAACAGTGGCAATACTAATACTTGCAGCGCCGGCTACTTTCATATCATCCATTAACTCCACGACCTTGCCATAGCTCAAATCCTTATCGGCACGAATAAGGAAATTTTGATTTTTATTCTCTCCAATCTTGGCTTTCACAGAGCTAATAAGCTGTTCTTTCGTCACATACCCATCATCTATCATCAGCTGCCCAGATTTTTCAAAATCAATTAAAACCGGGCGCAACTCAGCGGACTGCTGCGTTTTCGTTTTTGGCAGCATAATAGATAAGGATTGTTGTGGAATTGTATATATGGTGCTAATCATAAAAAATACGAGCAAGAAAAAGATGATATCAATCATAGGAATAACCATTAAAGTAGGCTTTTCTCCCTCCATACGACTCATTCGTTTCATGCAGCATGCCCCCGATCATAAGAATCTAAAACACGAGAAAATGAATCTTCTAAACGAGATATCGTCATGCGTACATGATGGGTAAATGCAGCATGGAAACATAACGCTACAATAGCCACGCAAAGTCCGGAAGCAGTTGCGACAAGGGCTTCCCCCACACCACCGGTAATAGCAGTAGGTACCGCACCGTCAGCACCGAATACCTGAAAGGCACCAATCATACCCGTTACAGTACCAAGTAAGCCTAATAATGGTGCTATCGTAACAATGGTAGAGAGCCAATCAAGGCTACGAGAAGCGTGCGTATAAACATGAGCCACCATATCCTCCATTTTAGACTGCAATACATTACGATTCTGACACTGTCCAAGCACGCGAGGTAGATTATACGAAATATTAGCTGTATATTTAGATTCTAAGGTAGTTAATAAGGATTGCCAGTTCATTTCGCTCTCTTCTAATGCATCATTCAGAGCAAACATTTCCCGCTTCAATTGTCGATAATAAGATATACGTTCAATCGCTATAGCTACGGCAATGATAAGGGCCACTAGTAACGGCCACATAACAAATCCACCATGTAAGAATAATTCCCAAGCCTCTTTCATCGTAAACCTCCTTTATTAACAGTTTAATTCTATAAACTTATTTTCTCCCCTACTAAACTAGTTTTAAATAAATCAAGTTACATCAAAACGATAATCAAAATCACTTAATAAGTCTACCATATCATACTATATTTTCCAATATCATATAAATACCAGTCATTATAAAGGATATTATAAATTATAAACCTGAAATAATTTTGAACTTACGTCTCAATTGCAACACAAAAAGAGACCTTGCTTTGATCAAGGTCTCTTTTTATTAAATTATATTTCCACTAACAAAATCACATCGTACATAATCAGTACTATTGCAATTCCGTAGTTTGTGTCTTTACTTCACGAGCTGTAGTAAATGCTGCTAATTCTGCATCACCAGCACCAAGAATGACTTTGTTAGCCACTAACGCATTAGCCGCTGTTTTAGCATCTTGTAAAGTAATTCCAGCACGAGGAGCACTAATTGTGACTGATGTGCTTTTACCACCGACCGTAGAAAATGTAAGATATACAACGCGTTTTTCCGCCATGTGGGCGCCTCCTTTCACGTTTCATAAACAAGTTCATCGAATCTAAATAGACTATATAAACAAGTTAAATTACAAATATGCCTGTCTTCGATTCATATCAATAAGGATGGGAATGTGTGGACTTGCTATTTCTACACCTTTTTACGACTATATAAGAATGTACGAAACCAGCAATTAAAAATGTGTTTGGATCACCTAAAACAAAATGGTAGAAAACCTACACTTAATGTCCTAAGGATACTTCATTGACGCGGACCACGTCGGACAAGCTGTGGTCATACAAGGCTGCCAGCGCATTACCAACGGTTTTCACATGATCGTCAGACGCTTCTTCCGCAACACGAGTATAGGTTACGTCTTTGTACTTCGGCGCATCTTCGGTACCGATGTTAAAACGCAACACCAATTTAGTGCGTTTAATATTAGCCATCGTATCACCTCCTTTCACCCTCTTATATTCCTGAGGCCCTCATTCGACAACCCTCTTGCCGTTATTTAAGGTACTTATGGTGAAAGTAGCTGAACTCTGACTGTAATACTATGAATTGAAATAGAAAAAGACCTCTACCTAATGTTATCTAGAAGCTTATCAATCTAGATAACACCGGTAAAGGTCTATAAAGTGCTCTTACTATGAGTACTATCCATATACATATTATTCGGTTTTCAAAGCCAACATAAAGTCATATGCTTTAACAGCGGCTTCAGTGTCCACAAAATGTAGAGGATTTAACATACGACAGAATTTAAAAAGATATTCATGTTTACCCAGAATGTCTTTTATATGTAGAACGGTCTCACGGGCTGTACAAGCTGAGCTATAGCCATTCATCATAGCATATAGATAACATATAGGTAAATTATCCTCTCGGAAAAAACTGTGAACAAAGATGAGTAAATCCCAGCCTTGCGGTGTAAACTCAGGCCAACGACGGCTATTCTCCCAATCTAGCAGAGTAATCTTATCTTCTTCTGGCTCATAAGTAATGTCTCGCATGGCAGGACGACCATGACTTAAACCATAATCATGCAAGCGACCCAATGTCTTGCCAAACATATAAAAAATATGACTTAACATATCTTGCAAACTATCATCCTCTGGATGTTGAGCAGGCAATTGGCTATAATATGTTAACGTTTTGCCACAATCTTCTGTAACAAAATAATGTTCTCTAAAACCAGCAATAACAGGAGCTACTGGTAATTGCGTATTCACAAAAGAAATCTTGTAAAACTCATAATCAAAAGAAGCTCTAGGTGCGGGTTTAATCCAACTAGAGCGATGGTTACTTATATCCTGTTTTACAAAGTACTGTTTGTTGTTAAAATCCACAGAAAAAACACGATGTTCTGTCTCTTGATCAATCATTCGATCGATATATTCTAATAGCATATCATTCATTATTTTCCCCCCGTATATACACTCTATAATGCTAATGGCCCTCTCAAAGCATAATAACTAGTATTTCCAATATAATATCTCCCAAATTTATATTGTATAGTATAGTATAGTCTAGTCTAGTATATATAGCATTATAATAATTTATGAATTACAACATATTAGTTATTACTCATATAAGTGTATACAATTTGTGTACTTATTATACTACAATTATCAATCGATATCAAAATCAAATTTATTTATAAAGTTAGTATTTTACTGTATTTATTTTACATTTATCGGTTTATATATATTTTACGATTAATATTTCAGTACACTTAAATCCAAATCTATTACTATTACTATTACCATTAACATTACTGGAGCTCTATTTATAAAAAAGAAAAATCCCCTAGCCTAAGCTAGGGGGTTCTTCTGGTAATTATGATAATAGGTTTAGATTCAGACTACTATATAGATCAACTCTGATCATGCCTAAATCAAACGAATTAACCTACAAATTTTGTCACTGCCGCAGTATCAGTTAAGTGACGTTTAGGCATACCCATTTCAGCAGGAGAAATGCCAAGAGCAAGACCTACTAATTGGGACATGTGCAAGATTGGCATATCTTTGCCACCGCCTACAACTTCTTTAGCTTCTTTTTGGAACATATCAAGTTGCATTTGGCAAAGTGGGCAAGGAGTTACTACGCAATCTGCGCCTTCTGTAGCTGCATCTTTGTTGATGGAACCAGTCATTTGCATTACGGAATCATGTGCAGGGTATACAGCATGGAAACCGCAGCAATCAAGTTTACGAGAGAAGTCGATTGGTGTAGCACCGATAGCAGAGATCAAATCTGCTAAAGATGTAGGCATTTGATAATCTTCGAAGCCCAATTCAGTTTGAGGGCGAAGAATATGGCAACCATAGTATTCAGCTACACGTAAACCAGTTAACGGTTTAACAACTTTAGCTTTCAATTTATCCAAACCGTAATCGCGAATCAATACCCATAAGAAATGAGTAATATCAGTTGTACCGCGGTATTGTTTACCGATTTGAGCCAATTTTTTATTAACTTCGTTCTTTTCTTTTTCGTTTGCATCAAGTTCATTTTTAGCTTCACGAAGCATCAAAGTACAAGTATTACATACAGTTAAAAGGTTTAAACCCTTTTCTTCTGCTAATGCAATGTTACGTGCGTTTGTAGCAAGTGTAACTTCTGGAGCGATATCTTGAACGTGGGAAGCGCCGCAGCAAGTCCAGCCGTCAAGTTCTTCCAACTCAATACCTAATTTTTTAGCTACAGCAACTGTTGCTAAGTAATCTTCTTTGGCAGCGCTTTCAAGAACGCAACCTGGGAAAAATGCGTATTTCATTATTTGCTTACCTCCTCAGCTGCTTTCATAAGTCTGCGAACACCATCAATACCGTTTACAGGTTTTTGAGGTACTACAAGTTCAAATGGGTTGATTTTGCTGTGTTTCCACAAACGCAATGCATAGAATGCTTGTTTAGCGGAATCTACAACTCCATCAGATTTCAAGCTCATAGAAACTTCTTTCAAGCGACCAGTTTTGTAAAGGTCCTCTTTGAAAGCAACTGCATGGCGAACGCCTTTGCTGTTAGTAAGACCAGCTTTTGTAGCTTCTTTACGCAAGTTGGAAATGTCTTGAGCAGGTTTTAAGTGTTTAGGGCAACGGGAGATACAGTTCATGCAGTGAACGCATTTCCAAAGGCCATTGTCGAATGCAGGTTGAATGTGAGCCATAGGTGCATCATCACGGCTATCCAATACGAAACGGTTAGCTTTTGTGAATACATATGGTTCTAAGAAGTCATCTTGACGTGCAGTCAATTTGTTACATTCAGATGCGCAGCAACCGCAAAGAATACATTCTGTACCAGCAACGAATTTTTTGAAGTCAGCTGGAGTTTGGCGAACGATTTTGTCCCCTTCGTTGAATTCAGCTTTAAGGAAAATCCAAGGAGCAACTGTTTTCAAGCGATCAACTTTGGATTCCCAGTCAACAACTAAGTCACGGATAACACGGAAGTTACCAATTGGAGCGATTGTCAATTCGTCTGTGCCATAACGTTCTGTTAATTCATCGATTTTAGATTCACAGCCGAGCATCGCTTCGCCGTTTACACGAATGGAGCAAGCGCCGCAAACTGCGGAACGGCAAGCTGCCAAGAATGTCAATGTTGGATCTTGAGTATCTTTAATTTTTTGAAGGCCCCAGAGGATTGTACGGTCAGGTTCGTAATCGAATTTGAAAGTCTGTACAAACGCGCGACCTTGTTGGTAACGGTGAATATGGTAGGTGATTTGTCTCATCTTAGTACTTCCTTTCTTGTGGTTCGTATTTAGTGAACACTACGTCGCGTTCTGTTAATTCGTATTGACCGTCAGCACCTAATTTGATCAAAGAATGTTTTAAGTATCTTTCATCATTACGTTTAGGATGGTCTTCACGAATATGAGCACCACGAGATTCACGGCGGTGTAAAGCGCCCATAGCAATAGCTTTTGCTACTGTTAACATGGAGCCGATTTCACAATAGTTTACGAATGCCATGTTGTAAGTACGTTCAGGGTCACCTACATAGCAAGTTTTATAATCTTCAATCAATTGTTCGATTTCTTTTAAGGCTTCAGTAATACCTTCTTCATTACGGAAGATACCTACTTTATTCCACATTGCATCAGCCAATGCATCGCGGATTTCTACAACCGGACGACCGCCTTCACGGGATGTTACTTCTGTGAAACGAGCTTCCCAAGCTTTTGCAGCTGCAGCAAGTTCCGCATCTACGTTAGGTTGTTCATGTGTTTCAGCATAATCAGCTGCGCCAGCACCGGATACTTTACCGAATACTACGCCGTCTGCCAAGGAGTTACCACCCAAGCGGTTCGCACCGTGGATAGAGATACAAGATGCTTCGCCAGAAGCGAACAAACCAGGCAATTCACATGCACAAGTTTTGTAATCCACTACGTCGATACCGCCCATTGTATAGTGACATGTAGGACGAATAGGTACCGGTTGAGTCAATGGATCGCAATGTTCGAAGCACATAGCTAAGTCGCGGATACCATGAAGTTTTTCAATAATAACTTCAGGGCCCAAGTGACGAAGGTCAGCTACTACATATGCGTTAAGGCCAGAACCAAAACCACGGCCTGCAGCGATTTCATCTTCGATGGCTTTCGCTACAACGTCACGAGATGCCAATTCCATTTTGTTAGGCGCATATTTTTTCATGAAACGTTCGCCTTCAGCGTTAAGAAGGTAACCACCTTCACCACGAACCGCTTCGGACATCAAGATACCAGTACGACCAAGACCAGTTGGATGGAATTGGATCATTTCCATATCTTTCAAGCCGTTACCAGCACGGAACGCTACTGCCATACCATCGCCTGTGGAAAGGAATGGGTTTGTAGTACGAGTCCAGAAGATACGGCCTGCACCACCAGTAGACAAGATAATAGCTTTCGCTTTAATTTGTTCTACTTTACCTTCTTTCATGTTCCAAACTACAGCGCCACCAACGTGACCTTCTGCAGATTTAACAAGATCTAAAAGATACCATTCTTGTAAGAAGTGTACGCCTTCTTTCAAGCATTGTTCGTAAGTTGTGTGCAAAATAACGTGACCAGTTTTATCCGCAGAGTAGCAAGTACGTGGATAGGATTGACCACCGAAGTTACGTTGCGCAATTTTATTCTCTTCAGTACGGGAGAATGGAGCACCCATGTGGTCCATTTCAAGTACGCCTTCTGGACAACGAGAGCAGAAAAATTCGATTGCATCTTGGTCGCCAAGATAGTCAGAACCTTTTACAGTATCGAAAGTATGAGTTTCAACTGTATCTTCAGCTGCAACGTTGTTCAAACATGCATTTACACCGCCTTGCGCCATTGCTGTTGCAGAGCGAGTTGGGAAAATTTTAGTAATAAGAGCTACTTTTAAGCCTTTGCGACGACCTACTTCAAGAGCCGCACGCATGCCGGCGCCACCGCTACCTACTACTAGAACATCAAACTGTTCCATAATGACCTCCTCATAACTACCTATTAATAAGAAACCTGTTAGACTATCTCATTTCAAAAACTTATAAAAATTTTTGATAACCTAATCATTTTTCTTTCAAGAAAAACCCCATACTTATGCGATTTTTCTTATTTCTTTACCTATAATTATAGAGAGCATTTCAGGTCATGTCTAAACCCTATTATGCATAATTAATTTTGATTAATCTAATTGATAATTTATTTCACTTAGCATTTTTAAGGTAAAAAGAGGAGTCAAAAAATTACCTATATGAATAATTTTTACAAGAAGTTAAGGATTTTACGAAAGTAGTTCGGTTCCGAAATTTTTCTATGTTTTTATTTCCTTTGGTATCTATAGAATTCGCATAAACACTAGCTTTTTAATTATTGCTAACCATTCCTAATAATTAATATCCATTAAATTCCTACTAAATTTACCTCGAATTTAATCATCGAAAATTATCGTATTTCTCCGTTCATAACAAGCATTTATTTCTGTGATAATAATTATCATAAGTTTTTTTAGTGATTTATCGCACATCATCTAAAATCGATAAAATCATCCTCATCTATGCGCATACGGCAATCTTCGATATAGTTAGATTTTATTCATTAGCAGAATTCATTAAGTTTCAGTCTTTCACCATTTTTAAGGCTTTCAAAGATGAAGAAACGTCTTGTAAACTCGCATGTACATTCATCTTTTGCTCATTACCATTGTATAAGGTATGATAATAGATAAATAAGTTATATAATATTATATATATAGTCACCTTATATGGTGATGTGGCTTTCAAAAAAAGAAAGTTTATATATATATAATGACTATAATTAATGTAGTTGGAGAGCTATATTTTTAAATCATACATAAGGAGAACAGAGAATGAAAATTTTACTTGTAGAAGACGAAGAAATGCTGAATGGTATCACGGCTAAATATTTACGTGCAGAAAATATGACAGTTGATACATGCTTCAATGGGCAACAAGCAATCGATTACGTTAACACATCTAGCTATGACGTTATCGTAATGGATATTATGATGCCAATCCTCGATGGTATCAGTGCTCTTGCACAAATGCGTAACGACGGTAATACAACACCTGTATTGCTTTTAACAGCAAAGGATTCCTTACAAGATAAAGTTACAGGCCTTAACACTGGTGCAGATGATTATCTTGTAAAGCCTTTCGATCTTGAAGAGTTAACCGCTCGTATTTATGCATTGGCTCGTCGTAATGCGCGTCATGCACAAAACGATATCCATGTAGGTCCACTTACCATCAATGTTCCTCAACGTACTGTTAAACGCGACGGCGAAACAATTACATTGACTGCAAAAGAATTCGACCTATTATTCTATTTAGCAAGTAACGAAAATATCGTATTATCTCGTCAACAAATCCTTGACCATGTTTGGGAATACGATTATGAAAGCTACTCTAACCTTATCGACGTATACATTAAAGATTTGCGCAAGAAAATTGATACTGATGAGAATGTAAAACTCATTCAAACGGTTCGTGGAGTAGGGTATGTCCTCAAAACAGAAAACTAATGATCCTCACCGAGATCTAGATACCATGTCTGGGGCAGCCACCGATTTATTTAATCGGCTGCCCCTAACCTTTAAAATTATGTCTTGGTATACCATCTTTTTGCTTATCATTTTGATGGTTGCATCCGCATGGATTTACGCATATACACATGAATCCGATAACAAAGAAGTGCGCGAACGCTTACAACAACAAGCGATGATTATGGCTACGGATATTCGCAAGTTTAAACCGTACCAAGATAATACATTCTTCTTTGTATCAACTCAAGACGGCTATATTATTAAAGGCGCCTTGCCAGATGGGTTTCCAAACCAAACAATCCTTTCCTTAGGCCAAGTTGGTGAAATTGCTGCTGGTGATGATACCTTCTACTACTACGATACTCCGGTCAACGAACCGAACTATCGTGGTATTTTGCGTGCTGTTACAAAAGTAAAAACAGCCTCTAAAAAGACGGAAAACCTTTTATACAGCTTACTGTTAGGGAATATCATTTTCTTACTAATTTCCTCCCTAGGCGGTTATCTTTTCATCAAAAAAGGACTTAAACCGGTCCGAACCTTGACGAAAACAGCTAAAGTCATCGGTAAGAACAACGACTTGAGCCGTCGTATCGACATTCCTGCTCGCACAGCGAGAGATGAAATCTACGAACTAACTACAACATTTAACCGTATGATTTCAGGTCTTGAGGATTCTTCCAATCGTGAAAGACAATTTAGTTCTGACGTATCTCACGAGCTACGTACACCAATTGCCGTTATTAAAGCAGAAAGTGAATTTGCTTTAAAATACGGTCGTACGGAAGCAGATCTACGGGAAGGTTTAACACATATCTTAGAGCAAGCTAAATTCATGACTAACCTCGTAAGCCAACTGCTTGATGTAGCCCGCCTTGAAAATGCACAAGGTCTAAGCTTTGCACCTGTCAATGTATCATTGATGTTATCCAATATGGTCCACGACTATACAAGACTCTGTACAGAAAATACAGATAAACAGATTACGATTACATCTCATATTGAGCCTAATTTACATATGAATGCTCACGAAGTATCATTACGTCGAGCTATCACAAACCTAGTGGACAATGCCATTAAGTTTACAAACTCTACTATTGATATTTCGGCTAAACTCGTAGGCAGAGACTTAGTCATTACCGTAACAGATAATGGTATTGGCATCGAACCTGAAGCCCTGGATCATATTTGGGATCGTATGTATCAGACGGAACAATCACGAAACAAAAAATCTAATCACGGTATCGGCCTAGGCCTCTACTTTGTAAATAAAGTTATTAACTTACACCATGGTACAGTAACGGCCACGAGTGAACCACAAGTAAAAACTACATTTACCGTGCGATTGCCGTACAATACAAGGGAAGAATAACATAAACGGGACTGACCAATGGTCAGTCCCGTTTCTATATCAATTTTAATCCAAAAGCCCATAATGTAGAATTAATTAAACCATAAAAAACTAGCATATAGAAGCTCCTTCTATATGCTAGTTTTTGTGTATTTAATTTTAAAGCAACTTATTATAGATAATTAACTTTAGCCTACAAATTGTTGCCAAAACGGCATATATACATATTCTAGGAAGGTCCATACAAGCAGACCCGCTACAGCACCAACGATAGCACCATTAATGCGGATCCAGCTGAGATCGTCCTCCACCTTAGATTCGATAAAGTAAATAAATTTATCTGTACTGAGGCCACCTAATACTTGACGTATGATAGTTTCAATGAGGTCATACCCTTGTTCAAGTACGTAGTCGCCAATATCGTGTAAGGTTTTTTCAATACGATTTCTAAGATCGTCCGATTGACCGTATACATTCCATAATTCAAGAGCAATATTAACTAAAACCTGAGCCGGAGTTTCTCCGTTTTCATCCCCTACGAGCAATAGTTCTTCTATATAAGGGCATAAATGGTTTTCGATAACAGATTCCCAGTCTTGTTCGCGAATCCAACGTTCCCACGCTTCATCAAGAGCATCGCAGACTTCATGATTCTGTTCAATATTACGAATTGGTTCTACCCATTGTCGCAACCAAGCAGTTCGTTCGGGGCTATTGGGCCGTTTCCAGCTTTCCAACATAGCATAGGCCTCTTGAACGATAGCCTCTGCCATTTCTTGATAGTTTACTACATCGGTAGCTTCGGACATAGAAATAAGGAAGTCAGACCAGAAGCCTTTTCGCTTTTTCTTATGTGCCTCTTCTGCTACGACAGCAGTAAGCCAGGTAACCATAGCTGGATGATTAATCCGTTCTTGAATCACGTTTAGAACTTGCACAACCATACTTTCATAGCGATTATGCTCACATAAATCGAGTAATACGTGTTTCAAAACGGGCACGAGAGAATGTTGTTGAAGCAATCCACGAATGCGTTTTGCCCCCCATTGTGCCCATTCTTCATTAGTTTGAGATTTCCATAAAAGGTGTAGTCCTTGATGAATCACAAGACGTGCTGCTCGCTGCCCCTCAGGAGACAACAAGAACTTCTCAAACAATGGCACAAATTGCACATTTTTTAATAATACTTTACAACGCTCCTTGGTAAGCATCTTCGTCTCTACAAGTTTAATAACGCCATTAATGAGGCGATCTTTATTTCGAGGAATTAGCGCTGTATGATATGGGAAACCTAGTGGCTTACGGAATAATGCTGTTACAGCAAACCAGTCGGCCACACTACCGATGAGGGCAGATTGAACAGCCCAGTACAACGGTTGATACCAACTTTCATAGCCAAAGAAAAATTGTCCTACAAAAGCAAAACAATACAATACGGCAGTCAAGCCTAAAATGCCATTAGCACGCTGTTTCAAGGTAAGGGATTTCAAATAACTAATCATTTGAGCACCCCCTCTACAATGATGGTCAAACCGTATAAGGTGCCCCCAAGGACAGCCCCTATGAGGGAACCATTAATACGCACCATTTGAAGGTCATAGTACATTTTGCCGCGCACAATTTGAGTGATTTCATCAGGCGAATAACGAGATAATTCCTGACCTACCACACTGTCGATGAGGGGGTTCAATTTCTGCAACCACGGAATACTACGCAACAAGAAGAACCGCTCAAACGGCGCCTGCTTGTCTGGATTCAACAAAATTTCGGTGCCGAGCACATTAAAGCGCTCCATAACGATGTCCATGAGGCGTTTCCAGTCCAATGTATCCCCATCGATAAGTTTGCCTTCCCATTCTTCAAGAACCATTCTAATCCACTGATTTTTATGTTCTTCGATGAAAGCTTGCCACTCTGTATTAGTTTCCAAATTATTGAAAAAGCGAATGGCTTGGCCCCATACATAGCGCCCCAATGCAGAGTCAATAGATTCATTTTCCTTCAAGAATTGAACGGCTTTTTTCTGTACCGTTTCTACCAATCGTTCTGGTGAAAGTCCATCTCCACCAAAGGCGATGGCCAATTCACGAAAGAAAGAATCCTTTGTATAAGTTTTCATAATGTCTAGCATGACGCGATACAAATACGGATATACCTGATTTGATGCGATAACACGCTGACATGTGCGGTTAAAATAAAGCCAAAACACGCTTGCTGTGTGACGTTCTAGCATACAACGGCCAAAGAGAATAACGAGGGGTGTTGCTTTCCAGTTTGTAACCCCCTTATAAATGGCCTTATTAATCTCTTGGCGCATCGGTTCAATATCCATATGAGATAAAACTTGATTGCCCACACCGTACAAGAGATTTCGAATTTGAACTTGTCCCACATCGCTCATGCCGTATTCAACGATACGGACCATAACGCGTTCTTTTTTGATAGCATAATACATCTGTGGCACGCGCAATAGCTCTTCGCTGAGCATAGTGCGGCCTATCTGAATTAATCGTTCCTTACTGCGCGGCAAGATTGCCGTTTTGAAAGGAATGCCTAAAGGCTTCGTAAAGAGAGCCGTTACTGCATACCAGTCCGCGAGGCCACCTATCATAGCTGCCCCAGAGATATGCATGATAAAGGCCCAAAATGTATCATGTCGCTGCGGATATGAAATTAAAAATATAATAGCCATGACAACCAACAGGGTGGTTGCCACTGGTTTAGTTTTCATCATCACTTGATCCTAACTTACTCAATTACGCATATAGACTGTTCCTATATAACGTAGTGACCTCGAGGTCTACGGACTTTCACACTTATATCTACAATCTAAAATGTAGCCTCATCGCCATCTTTTTGAGGTTCCCAAATCGGCACCTCCCCAAAGAGAGCTTTAAAGTACACAGACGGTGTCCATAATGGACCATTCAAATGCATTGGAATAAAGGCTTTATTCACCTGTACACGGCGCAAAAATTCAATACTACCCCACTCCATAGCGTCTTCCAAACGATTGTCGACAGGGAACATCGCTACATCTACGGACAAACCATCTAATTCCTTGAACTCACGCCAAGCCATGCGCTTTGCATCGGCATTATTTTCTGGCGTATCACCAAGCCAATGCCACCAATTAAGGTCGCCTGCATGGAAAATAGAGTCAGAGTCGATATTCACCGTATTTGTCTTTATGTAAAAAGAACCACCTTCATCGGTGCTGCCATACATATGGATGCCTACATCATCTAATAGTGCATCTTGACCAGGGCGCATGGTAATACATTTTTTTACTTTGCCCTCTAACGGCACATCTTGATGGCAAATATAGCGCGTTTGAGGACCATCAAATTCCGTAATGGATGGGTTAAAGTGATCTCCATGAGTGTGACTTACGAAGAACCAAAGTTCACGACCTCGTTTAGCCAACTGCCAAACAATATTATTAGGATCCTTATAATAATCAAATACATAGCAACGCTTACCATCCTCTACAAGGAATCCGCTATGCGCTAAAAAAGTAACATGTAACATTATTATCAATACCTCTGATTTATTGAGAATTTATATCATTCGTATTTTTTATTATACCATATTTTTCTAAATGCATGGCATAAACAAATGGCTATTCATGACACATATAAAGGACTTTTTTTAAGACTTATCAAATATATAGTGCCCCATATGTATCATAATAAGGGCAGAAATGCCGCTGGCATTTCTTAGATGCGGCCAGCGGCTTTCATATAGTCGATATATTGGTTACCCCAGTTTTCAAGGGAAGCTAATACAGTTTTAAAACCAGCTCCCACTTCGGTAAGGCTATATTCAACCTTTGGTGGAATGGTTCCATATACTTCACGATGTACAAGGCCATCATCTTCCATTTGGCGCAACGCTCTTGTAAGTGTTGCTTGTGTGATTGGATGTAATCTCCGTTCTAATTCACGGAAGCGCACAGGACCTTCAGATAATTCATGCATAATCAACAAAGACCATTTGCCAGCCAATAACTTTTGACTCGTTGCAAAAGGACATCTGCCAACTAGATCATGAACATTTACGAGTTGCTCTGCCATTGTCATTCTCCTTATATATCTAGCTTAAGTAGCTTGTTATAACAAAATTAACATCTATAACTAAGCTACTCTTTATAGCTACATTACAATTTCTATTTCGGTATTAGAAATATTTCCACTTAATGTAGTTCAAATCATATCACAATTTTTTAGAATTGCAAGTATTTTATAGTATCATTTTTTAGGGTACAAAAATTTTTGAAAAATTTTTAATCAGTAAATATCACAATTCTATCATATTTGATAGTACCTATCTCAAATAATTCTACTATTCAAAATATTTGCACCAATATATAATAAACTTACTAACTAAATACAATTATCAGTTGGTGAATCAATAACTATTAGATTTAGTCATCAACATTTATAGCTAAACAATTGTATCAATTTTACAGCATTAAACAGATTACACATTATCAATTGAAGGATTAGGTGATATTATGAAACGCATGCCTACACTATTCGTCGGTCACGGCAGCCCTATGATGGCTTTAGAACATACAGAAACAACAAATACTTTCAAAAGTATAGGACAAAATATAATTAACAACTATGGCAAACCAAAAGCCATACTTGCCATCTCTGCCCATTGGTATGCAGATGACACCTACATTCAAAGCGCAGAGAACCCAAAACAAATTTACGATATGTATGGATTCCCTCAAGAACTTTACGAAGTTGTGTATCCTGCAAAGGGTGACAGCAATTTAACGAAAGAAGTACAAAAATTACTGGGTAACTCCGTTTCTATAAATGACACTTGGGGTGTCGATCACGGCATGTGGACCGTATTAGTTCACATGTTTCCTGATGCATCGATTCCAGTTGTCCAACTATCTATCAATAAATACCTAAGCCCAAAAGAAGCCTATCAATTAGGCGTAAAACTTCAATCATTACGCGATGAAGGCTATCTTATCATGGGCAGCGGCAACATCGTTCATAATCTAAGACGAGTAGAATGGGATAATCCATCTGGCACCTCCGCCACAATTGAGTTTGACCAATATATTTCTAAGACAATCTTAGGAAATGATGTAGATACAGTTGTTAATTACACATCACATCCTCATGCAAGCTACGCAGCGCCTACCCCAGATCACTACTTACCATTAATCTATATTATGGGTGCTAGTGAAAGTACAAAACCGACTGTATTTAATCAAACCTATAGTTTGGGTTCCCTATCAATGACAGGATTTATCTTTGAAGATGAGCCTCAAAACATACTTTAAGCCCATAATGATACAAAAAATCTCCTAGGAAATTTTTATTTCCTATTCACATAAAACCTTACATTACTATGTATAAACAAAAATAAATAAATATATATATATGTATATATTTATTTACGCAAAAGAACCGCTAGTTACAAAAACTAGCGGTTCTTTTCTTTACCATACTAATGACTCTACTAAATGAGTTTTTTAATGAAAGCTTCCATTTCCATCGGTTTTACAACAGGCTCGAAGCGCCCTACCACATTACCTTTACGATCTATAACAAACTTAGTGAAGTTCCACTTTACCTCATCGTCCTTTAAATAATTAGGATCGATACCATTGAGATAATCTGTAAGCATTTCAGTTTTATCACTAGGTGGGAAGCCTTGGAATGGTTGTTCCCGTATCATGTATTTGAAAAGGTCTAATGCACTTTCATCGCGTACATCTGCTTTCCCCATAACGGTAAAAGTAACACCGTAATTCAATTTGCAGAAAGATTGGATTTCGTTATTAGAACCAGGTTCTTCCTCTCCAAATTGATTGGAAGGAACAGCAATAATTTCTAATCCTTGCTCTTTATATTGCTTATAAAGAGCCTCTAGACCCTCATATTGGTAAGTAAATCCACATTTGCTCGCCGTGTTAACAATGATAAGAACCTTACCTTCATAAGTTTGTAAGGATTGTAATTCACCAGACTTAGTAGGCAGGGAAAATTGATATACAGACATGGAATCTCCTAATTTAAATTAAAAATCTTTATTACACTAATAATGTTTTCACATCATAATTAAATTTTGCCGTTGTTTCCGCCGCAGTTTTTTGCCATTCTGTTGTTGCTGTACCATCTTTTTCAAGGAAGAATCCAGAGTCAAGATAGCGAATAATAATATAGTTGGAATCCTTTTGATCAAAGCCATTACCGCGGGAGAAATCGATACCATGGCCTGTATTACGCGTTACGATAGCTTCCAACAAAGGCAACGTAATAGCATTCAACGTGATTTTCATATCACATTTGTCGAAAATCTTTTTGAAGAAGGAACTAGGTTTTTCTTCTTTATATACTAATAGTTTACTAATTGTACCATTAGATGCACACACTACACGACGAATTTCATTAATAGGAATATCTACCTTACCATTCGAGATAACACCGTTTTTAATGGTAATTTCTCTTTTACCCATGTAGGAGTAATCTAGTGGTAATTGAAGAGTGTCTAAATTTGCAGGGAAGTCCGCTGTCAATTTATGGCGAGCAAAGGCAGCAATGATTGCTTTAGTTTCACGAATATTATGACCAGCATTAGATTCTGTACGGTCCGTATCTAAATCTTGACCTTCTATATTTTTCCAATTATGGTCTCTAAATATAATCGAATAGTTACTATTTGAATTTAAATATCTTGTAAGATGAAGCTCATTTACATCATCAAAATCAATGTCAGTTATAACTTGTCCATTCAAATCTTTACAGAGTACACCATTGTAACTAACCGTCAATATACGATCCGTACTTTCAAAAACAACAGGATTTGTGTCGAATACAGAAATCATAGCCCTCTCCTTTTCACGACTTCAAACATACCTACACCTGTATATATCAAGTGCATTTACTCAATATATTGATTAAAGATATTAATCAAATATAGTTAACTTAATCATACACCTTCTATATGAATTTACGCAAATGATGTATTTCCCCCATACTATAGCTACAAACTCATGATTCTCAAGATAACAAAAGACACCAACCATTCGATTGGTGTCTTTACTACATACAAGGAGCCATTTTGTAATAGCTTCTTGTCATTATACAGATGATATTATAATCTATTTCATGTCAAACAAAACAGAATTTTCTAAGAAAATATGTTCATGCAGGCCTTCTTCTAAGGCTTTCATGGTCTTAAATACATAGACATAAGTAGCACAGCCATCTGCTGGTGCTGTGTACTGGTTGGTCAATGCACTTAAGGATTCCAAAAGTACACCTGCAGCTTCGTGTTCAGCCCGAAGTTCATCAAAGTCTATTGGTTTACCCGATTTAAACTCAGGAAAGTCTACATGTTCTTCATGCCGGAAATGAGGTACAAGAGCGGATTTGAGTTGCAAAAAGGTTTGATAAATCTTTGTCAATTCCTCACCATGATGGTCATAATGTACATTTAGTAGTTTTGCCAGTCCTTGGTCAATTTCATCAATCATATTCAATTGTTCTCGATGATAGGTATGAACGATGTAGTCAATCAATTGGTCTTTAGAATAACTAAGCACCTCTGCACGAGAAGATTTCTGAGCAACTTGTACATCATTTAACATAGCAATGTATGCATCCACATCTTTACCTATTTCTGCAATAGCCTCTGCTAAAGGATGTCCACCACCACAGCAAAAATCAATTCCATCTTTTGCTAATACATCCATTAACTCTGGATTTACTTTAACCGCATCAGCTACGGTCATGGATTTATTAATAGTTTCAAAACTCATAAGATACACCTCCAATGGTTTACGCCGATCTATATTCTTATAGTTATACTATACGATCAACCATGGATTCTGTCTGTCGCAGTGGCTACGAATTTGAAAGTAACATGACAACAATGGTAATGCTGTAGAAAATAACATAAAGTAATGAATATAAAAATACATAGATATATATTGAACATACAAAAAGCTGGCCCCATAGAGCCAGCTTTCAGCATATCAAAATATATATGACATATGTTTATATATAATTGTGTGAGTAACTATTAGATGCTTTCAATAGCAGCGATAGCGGCAACGTCTACAACGTCTTGAGCGGAGCAACCACGGGAAAGGTCATGAACTGGTTTAGCCAAACCTTGAATCAATGGGCCAAGAGCATCAGCGCCGGAGAAGCGTTGTACCAATTTGTAACCAATGTTAGCAGCTTGAAGATCAGGGAAAATCAAGATATTAGCTTTACCAGCTACGTTGGAGCCAGGAGCTTTCTTTTCTGCTACAGAAGGAACGATGGAAGCGTCCAATTGTAATTCGCCGTCGAATTTGAAGTCAACGTTGCGTTCTTTCAAGATGTTAACAGCTTCAACCACTTTATCTACTTCAGGAGTGGAAGCAGAACCTTTTGTGGAGAAGGACAACATGGATACGCGAGGATCAGCCATGCCAACAACTTTGCGAGCTTTTTCTACAGTGGATTCTGCAATATCAGCCAATTGTTCGCTAGTTGGGTTAGGCAATACGCCGCAATCGGAGAATACAAGCATACCGTCGTCGCCATATTCTTTTTTGCTTGTGAACATGAACATGGAAGAAGATACAGTTTTAAGACCTGGTTTAGTACCTACAACTTGTAATGCAGCGCGCAATACGTTTGCAGTTGGGCAAGCAGAGCCAGCAACCATGCCGTCTACTGCACCAAGACGAACAAGCATAGCACCGAAGAACAAGCAATCACCTTTCATAGTTGCATCAGCCTTTTCAGGAGTCATACCTTTTTTAGCGCGCAATTCTACGAATGTATCAACCATTTCTTGGTAACGATCGTAGTTAGCAGGATCGATGATTTCAGCACCTTCAATGGATACACCAACAGCTTTAGCCGCTTCAGCGATTTCAGCAGGGCTACCAACGAGTACAGGTGTTACGAAACCTTCTTTCAAAATAATTTCAGTTGCTTTCAATACGCGTTCATCTTTGTATTCTGGCAACACGATTTTTTTACCTAATGGTTTTACTTGGTCTTTTAATTTTTGAATTAAATCCACGATTTTTGCCTCCTTAACATTGGCTTTACGCCATATCAATACTATTATTATAGCAAATTCAACCTATTGGTAAAAGTAAAAATTATTTCTTAACATATCATTCCTAGTATTATACTCTTTTTGTGAAAGTTGGAACTCATTCCAACTTTTCTCAATTTTAACTATCAACTTGGATTTCATTCCAACTTTTTATCATTTTTAATGTAAAGTTGGATTAGATTTCTAGTGTTTTAATTTAAAAATTTAAAACACAACTTCTCAATTAATTTTTATTTACGAACTACATACCAATAATTGAACTCTTTACACATACACGCTACAATAATAGAAATAAAATACGGATAGCAAAATGCCAATTTATATTCCTTATACACCCATTTAGGAGGGCTTATGGCAAATACTGAGACAACAATCAACGCCGTTATAAATCCAGAAATTAACGAAACGCCTATAGACATAGAGAAAGCGATTAAAGCCTTGGAGCGAAATAAATTTGTAGTTCATTATTTTGAAACAGGCGCAGAAGCTATTTCCTATTTAAAAGGTCGTATTCAAAATAAACGTGTAGCCATCGGTGATTCTCACACCTTATTGGAGCTCAAGGTTCATGATGTCTTAGCCCAGGTCAACGATGATATAACAGATATTCAACGTCCCCTTCCTGGTGAAAGTTTCCGCGACACCGCATTGCGTACCATGGGGCGTGATGTATTCCTTACCTCTGTAAACGCTCTTGCTCAAACGGGAGAGATGGTTAATATTGATGGTACGGGTAATCGTGTTGCAGCCTCTTTATTCGGCTCTCAAGAGGTATTCTTTGTGCTAGGCATCAACAAAATCACGCCAGATTTAGCTTCCGCCATCTATCGCGCACGCAATGTAGCCGCTCCACTCAACAGTAAAAAGAATAAAAAGAGCTCTCTCAATCCATGTGCTACATTAGAAGAAAAATGCTATGACTGTGGCTCTCCTGACCGCATATGTAACGCATTAACCATTTACTATAAAAAGATGCGCAATATGCAAACCATGGAAGTCATCATCATTAATGAATCTTTAGGCTTCTAATAGCTTGAGGTCCATTCAAAAAATCTTGTACACTCATTTCTCCGAGTCCGTATACAACCCGATAAATTGTAGACCACCTCGGATCGATAGAACCACTTTCAAGATCACTAATATAAGATTGGGCTAGACCAGATTTATCTGCTAATTGATACTGGGTCATTCCCAATTGTCTGCGCCAAAGTAAAATCAATACGCCAAGTTTATGAATTTCTTGTCGAACTTGTAAGTCTTGACAACATACGATAGGATTCATGCCAACCTCTATCTACTTTCTCCCTCAACACATACTTATGCCTTTACTATACGGCTAGGCTCAGTCAGTGCCTAGTAGTAGTTGAAATGCAATAACACAAAAGCCTTAACAAAAACTAATGTCTAAATCAGTTTAGTTAAGGCTTTTTACTATGTAGATTACGTTGCGTAGGATTTCATCATTTCGTGGAATTTTAGTATATATAAAAATTATTATCATTAAAAATACAGTGAATAAATTAAAAAATACAGGTATTATCTATATATTACCATTTCTATACAGCATTCATACATTATGCATACACTTGATTTATAAAATCACCTAGTTCTATTAATACTACAAGAAGACTATACGATGTATAGTAAATACGCAATATTGTTAACATACATTGAGAAATAATAAGTCTATTAACAATACAAAAGGACTATACGGTTCAACTGTATAGTCCTTTCTATGTATTTATATAAGATTATTGAGTAATGCTTTCTTGTGCTTTTTTGATTTCCATGTATTTAACCATGCCATCAACAGCTTTTTTAGCTTCACGCATCGCTAATACTACAGTAGCTGGTTTATGTACAACGTCACCGCCTGCAAATACGCCTTTACGGTTAGTCATGCCATAAGGATCTTCAGATGTAATAATATAACCTTTTTCATCTACTTTTAAGTTATTACCTTCACCTACAAGACGAGCATTTGGTTTATGACCTGCGGCGATAATGATTTTATCAACAGGCATTACTTGGAAGTTACCAGTGCCGTGGATACCTGCACCATCTTCGTTAAGTGCCATCACTTCGTATTTGAAGCCTTCTACCTTATCTGTACCTTCTACGCCTACTGGAGAAGCGAACCATTGGAATTGAACGCCTTCAGCACGAGCTTCTTCGTATTCAGACAACAAGGCTGGCATTTGTTCTTGACTACGACGATATGCTACAGTTACCGCTTCGCAGCCTAAACGGACGCATGTACGAGCCGCATCCATCGCTACGTTGCCACCACCGATGATGATAACACGATCGCCTTTTTTAACAGGGATTTGAGCTTCATCAAGCTCGCCATTTTCTACCAATTGTACATTCGTCAACAAGTACATCGCTTGGAATACACCATGCACTTCATCGTTTTCCATGCGCACTTCTTGAGGAATATGTGTACCAGTACCGATAAAAATAGAGTCAAAACCTTCAGCAAAAAGATCATCCAAAGTTTTATCTTGACCAATAAATGTATTACATACGAATTTAACACCTAAACCTTCAAGACGAGCGATTTCACGACGTACAACGGCTTTGGACAAGCGGAATTCTGGAATACCGAATAAGAGTACGCCACCTGGTTCAGATTGGCCTTCAAATACAGTTACCTCATAACCGAGTTTAGCCACATCACCAGCTACGGACAAACCTGCAGGCCCAGAACCTACTACAGCTACCTTACCGAGATCTTGTTTGATTTTCTTAGGCTTGCGAAGTTCATTGATGCTTTCAAAGTCAGCCGCGAAGCGTTCCAATTTACCAATGTTAATAGGCGGTTTTTTCGCCTTATTCATGATACAGTTGCCTTCGCATTGATTTTCTCGTGGGCATACGCGACCGCAGATAGACGGTAAATTTGTTCGTTCCGCCAAGATATCATTAGCTTCACCAAAATTACCACGTGCGATAGCTTGGATGAAACGAGGTATTTCGTTTTCAATAGGACAGCCCATACGGCACAAAGGCTTTGGACAATTTAAACAACGTTTTGCCTCTGCGAGCGCTTCCTCCATCGTATAATCCGCATCAAAATGTAGTGGTTTTAATTCGTTACTCATGGCACATGCCTCCTAACAAGGATCCAGTACTATACTTACAGCGTTGCATGCACCTAAGCATTCCGATGAGCCCTCTCACATAGGGACGCCGCCACATGCTGCTAACATTTATCTTTTGTAACCATTTGATAGACGTGTGGTCACTGGTCAGACTCACACTATTCTATAGTATATTCTAAATTGTGAAAGTCCCAACAGTCAAGCAATTATCACACCTTTGGTATGCCAATATAGCCCCTATACTTGCAAGGATTGCATAGAAAAAGAGGCACCAGTAGGCCTCCCCCCCTTTCATAGCGATATATAGCTCAAGGTTTGGTTTAGGATTGTTTTTTAAGATTAAATATGTGTGCGAATAAAACCTTCTGTGTGTTTTGTTTGAGATTTAAGAAAATGATTATGACATCGCTAATGTAATACTGATTTAGCACTACCTTAGCAAAACAATTATGTAATTAATAACATAATTGCTTTAGTACTATATGCAAGATTAAACTATGTTAATATTTACATATAACTTGATACATATATATTGATATAATATAAACAGAGATTTACGACTTTTGTACGCTAATCACAGCCAAATCTATCCTGAATTTTGACCAATGTGAGGCTCCCTATGAACACAGCAGAGTTTACCAAAAAATACTATATTGATCGCCGAGGATCTCATTCCAGAAAATGGAACGGACAACAGTTAAAATTCAATCGAACTGACCTATTACCACTATGGGTTGCGGATATGGATTTTATGCCGCCTCAGTGCATCCAAGAGGCGATTTGCAACTATGTAAAAGCCAATCCTTTAGGTTATACCATGACAAATCCCGATTACCTAAAGGCTGTCATTAGTTGGTATAAGCGCCGCCATCGTTGCATAATTGATGGTAGTTGGCTCACCAGCGCACCTAATGTCATTACGGGCATTATGTGGTGCATAGCAGCTTTCACAAAAACAAATGATGCCATCGCAGTGTTAAGCCCTGTGTACGGCGCATTCGACAGTAGCGCCAGCGATGCGAAGCGGCAAATCATCGCCGTTCCCATGACACACAACGAAGATAACCGCTATGCTGTTGATTACGCGGCCTTTGAAGCGGCTATCGTCAAACACGATGTTAAGTTATTCATTCACTGTAATCCGCACAATCCAGTAGGCCACGTATGGACTTTAGAAGAAATGGATCGACTATTTAGTATCTGCCAGCAACATAAGGTCCTTATCATTAGTGATGAAATCCATCAGGACCTCATCACGGGACTTAAACCATTTACATCTGCATTAACTGTGTCTAACGGAGCGTATACAGACAGGCTCATCGCCATGTCCTCGTTGTCAAAATCGTTTAATATGGCTAGCCTGCACCACGCAGAGGTCATTATCCCTAACGAAGAGTTGCGAAATCATTACAACGCCTTTAAAGCCCTTGTATATCATACAGATTCGGACGTCATTGCCGAGGCAGCCATCACAGCTGCCTACACGCATCCAGAAGCAGAAGCATGGCTAACGGACCTACTCGCTGTAGTGAAAGAAAACTATGATTATATGTACAATAAACTACTTGCCAACTTGCCTGAACTTCGCATTAGCCCTATGGACGGCACCTATTTGGCTTGGATCGATTTTAGCGCTTATCTTAAACCAGAGGAAATGCGTGATTTCTTTGAAAATAAATGCGGTATTGCACCAAGCTTTGGTGAATGGTTTGGTGGTGAAAGCTACGCAACCTTTGTGCGCTTGAACTTGGCCACAAGCCTTGAGAACATCAAAATTGCTACGGATGCTATCCTACAAAATATTTAAATATTTCAAACCTAAAATAATAGTTAACTTTCAATATCACTATATAATCAAAAGAGGCAGTCACAGCTGTTTATAACACGTCTATGACTGCCTCTTATTATATTTAAACCTACTTTTAGCTAATCATACGTTACTATTAACGACATCTAAAGCCTTTATTAGGAGTATTAAAGCAATTATTTATCAGGAGTATTTGAAATAATCGATTATTCGGAACGTTTGAAAAGCCTTTTAGCAGGGATATTTAAATAGCTTTTACTAAGAATGTTTAAAATGGCCTTTTAGTAAAGATATTTAAAATAAAATTTACTAAGAACGTTTGAAATGGTCTTTTGCAAATTGCATGTCTTGTACTAATTCTAATGTACCAAGGTAATTATTGTTTTGGTCGCGCACCGCCATATAGTTTACATAGAATGGACGACCTACCTTTTCAAGCCATACCGCCACATTATCGCGTTCCCCTTTGCGGAAGGATTCAATAATACCGCGTACGATAGGCTCTATCTTTGGAGGATGGCAAGAGTATACATCGCGACCGATAGCTGTAGTAGGGCGTTTAAAGACCTTTTCACCATCGTTGAAGTAACGGTTAATGTCTTCGTGGTCAACGAAGGTTACTTCCATTGGCATTGTATTAAGCATGGCATTTAATTGATCTACAGTTAAGCTACCACCTATTAGAGCAATAGTATTATCATCGCCACTTGCTTTTGTTGTTTGTGTAGCTAATGCGGCTTCAGCCTCTGTCCAAACAGTGCGTTTTACCCCAAAGATTTCTTCATACTGCGCTGTATCTTTGTAGATTTGATACCACTCTTCAGTACTAAAGTTCTCTGCACAAATTGGGAACAAGATATTTTGCTCTTTATAGATCATCTCTTGAACACGTGTGAGAAGACCATCAAACTCTTCGTACCAAGCATCATCAATAGACTTAGCACGAGCTAGACGACCAAAGCCATCGCGAATATCGTCATCAACCGTCCACATAACCATGGATGGGCCAGAAATATCATAGGCTACTTTCAAATGTGGATATAAAAGGTCGCCCTTCTTAGCGTAGTGAATAGACACTTGGCGCACTTCGTTCACATCATCTACCGTAGCAGTTTTATCGGCCACCTTAACCTTTGTAGCTTCAATCAACGCATCAAGAGCTTTGTTTTCTTCTGTTAATCGATTGAGTGGATGACCTACTGTTTCGACTAGCGTTACTACGCTTTGACTTTTTTCTTGTGCTTCTAGTACAGCCTCAACCTTAGCGTGTTCAGACTCCATTTGTTCATGGATAGTGGAGCCGTGGAACAAGGCAGAGTGAAGGTCACATAATTGTTGAACCTCTGCTAGTGGTGTGCCTTCACGCATAAGGCCTTGTTCAGCTTTCATGATTTCACTAGCCTCAACATGGGCGAATTGACTAGCAAAGTCTTCACGAACCGCACCAAGGTCTTCACCTGTGCCTAAACGTTTCAAGAAGCCTTTGAGCTGCTCTACTCGTTCGCTATCTTGAACAGTATCTTCAGCCTTAGTTTCGGAATCTTCATCAGTATTAGCTGTCGCTGTAGTAGATACTGGTTCACTGTTTTCTACTGCATTTGCTGCAACTGTACTAGATGCTACGTTAGCAGATGTGTCCGTAACATTAGACTTTGTAGCCGTTGCAGTAGGCGCTACGCCAGGATGACCCGCAGTTTCCGCATCATCACCAGATAAATTTGGCATTTCACCTTCTAAGGTAAAGCCAGCTTTCATGAAAGCGCCCACGATATCGATCATGGATACGCCTTTCATCTTAGCCCCTTTCGGGATGGTCATGATTTTGCCAACAGAGTTCAACATCACCTTGTTTGTGATTTCGCTGAACCCTAATTCTTTCATAATATCTGCTACTTCAGGATATTCTTTTACCAAATCATATACAGATTTGGATAGATCTAATTTCTTTTCCATTTTGAGCCCCTCATGTCAAAATCTTTTAAAATACTTACTAATATTAATGAGCCCCTATACGTAAAAATCTCGCATATAAGGCTATCTATTTACTGTAAAAGGTCTATATATGATGACCTATGAATCTATGATAAACGATATCGATTAGAAAATCTGTATCCGTGGCAATACTTTTGAAAGTAATTCAAAAATTTTCAAAATATCATGTAACGCTTTACCAATAGTAACTCTTTACCAATAAAATAAATTATACCCTCGAAAACAGTAAAAAGAGATAAAAATAACGGATAGATGATTATCCATCCCATTGCATAAATGAAGGGAGACACATCAACTATCCGTTATATATTTAAATTACTTGTCTATTACTATTACTATTACTGTTATTGTTTCTGTTTCTGTTTCTGTTTCTAACAAGTGTACCACTTAATCATGATGTGGTTTCAATGCTTTTTCGTAATTTTCAGAAACTTTGTCCCAGTTAATAACTCGGAAGAATTCCTTGATATAGTCTGGGCGACGGTTTTGGTAGTGCAAATAGTATGCATGTTCCCAAACGTCCAAACATAAAATTGCTTTTTTACCTTCCAATAGAGGATTGTCTTGGTTCGCAGAGGATGTCACTTCTAGCTTGCCATCTTTGTTAACTACAAGCCAAGCCCACCCGGAGCCAAAGCGTGTAGCTGCCGCAGTAGAGAAGCTTTCAACAAAAGCATCGTAGCCACCAAGTTCAGCGTCGATAGCCTCTTTCAAAGGACCTTGCAATTTAGAAGTATCTGGTTTTGTCATGATTTCCCAGAACATGGTATGGTTCTTGTGACCGCCACCATTGTTGATAACTGCTTGACGGATATCTTTAGGCACATTAGCAATATCGCCGAGAATGCAGTCTACACAACCATACGGAAGATCAGGATATTTCGCGATGGCAGCGTTCAAATTATTAACATATGCTTGATGATGCTTATCATGATGCAATTTCATTGTTTCTGTATCGATAACAGGTTCAAGGTAATCATACGCATACGGTAATGGTGCGAGTTCGAAAGGTTTCATAGTAGTCCTCCTTAAATTTAGGGCATAGAACAATGCTAACTGTTTCGTATCATCGTTCTTGTGAAAGCGATTCGATGCACCTGCATCGGTAATATAGAATCAATCTACTAGCATAGCATATATACTTCAAGAAGAGACTGATTATCCTAACGTAACCAGAAGTTAGGATATAATATTTCAGCTAACAAATTGATATGAATTATCATTCTTTATCTAATTGTACACATTATATAGAAAAACGTCAATATAAAAGACGAACATAAAAGGCCATAGGAACTCCTACAGCCTTTAATTAGTTAATTATTATGTGACTTTTGATCAGCAATATCACATAACTTTATATAAATTTGATCCACAAGTTAGTCAATGATGCACTGACACATTTTCATAGTTGTTAATGCCGCTTGATGGGACTCCTCTGTTACGCCAGCACAACAGCTCGAATCAATGTGAATAGGAATCTCTGGCAAGCCTGCTTTCAACATAATCGCATTGGAAACAACGCAAATATCTGTGCATAATCCGATGAGCGTAATAGACTCAATAGGATTTACCCTATCCATGCCCTCTAACCGAGTGAGCAGCTCAAAAGAAGCAAAGTTTGGTTTATCTACAAATGATACAGGGCTCATAATTGATCGACCTTCTGCAGCCTCAATCAAGCCATCCACAATATGCCAGCCCTCGGTATTTTTAACGCAATGTGGCACTGGTAAAAGCTTTCCTTCTTGGTGTTCCAAGTAATCTCTATCATGCGTGTCACGCGTAAAGATGATAGGACCATCAAAGCTTTCAATTTTCTTACGTACATTATCTACGATTAACTGTGCTTGCGATGAACCAAGGGCACCATCTACAAAATCATTTTGCATATCGATAACTACTAGAACCTTTTGCATAGCTCCTCCTGTATATAGCTACAAAACAAAGTACTTATTTCCAATCAATATTATTTATACTCTTTATTCTTTATAACATCAATAGTATCTACCAACTCTATAAATTGTCATCAAGTCTTGTCAAAGAGTTATCAATGAGTCCTCGAAGCCCACCTCATACTTTATCGACAAGTAGATATATGACGGACTTCTATTCTTCTACTATAGCATGTTGCACGCGATTTGGTTCATTATGTGCCAGTTTTCCTGCCGCTGCTGCCGCTACAGCACCTACTAAATCATCAAGGAATGTATTACAGCGTCCCCCTTCTTCGCTATCTAGCTTTTTGATGATACCTGGCTTCACCTTGTCTAAATAGCCATAGTTTGTAAAGCCAATAGACCCATATAAATTAACGATGGAAAAGGCTAAAATTTCATCAATCCCATACAGGCTTTCATCATTAGCAACAATACGTTGCAATGGTTGAGATAGTTTATTCTGCTCCGTTAACTTATCAAGCTCTATGCCCGTAATAATCGCATTATGCACCTCACGCTTAGATAGTACAGAAGCCACACTTGTGCGACACTCTTCCAGTTTTAAATTCGGCATATACGGTTTTTGTACGTAAAAAACAAGCTCTGCAATGTCCTCTAATGTGACACCCCGTTCAGCGAGAAGCTCGTAAGTATATTTCTCTAAATCTTTTGTAGCCTCCATAAGTCCTCCTTTATCCTTTCTTCAGATTGTTATCAGATAACATGACAATACTAACGGGAATCGTTACAACGAGCGCTTCATCAGTATCAACATGCTTAGTATTCCAAGCCGCCTCTTTAGCAGCCTCCTCAAAAATTGGGTACGCTTCACGATCTAGCTTCCAATTATTAGGACCCGCTTCAACAGCTACAATATTGCCCTTATCGTCCGTCTTAATCTCTATAGGAACGATTAATGTTCCGTCTGCACTCGTTTCAAAAGCCTCTGGTGGAATGATTACGTTATAAGAAATCTGTTGTTGCAATTCATAATTACGCTTGTCCGCAGGCTTTAAATCTGCAGCTAGAGAAATAATAGGACTCATCATAGAGACTAATAAGGCCAATAAAATAACACGGTTAAACATAGTTTCCTCTCATCTAAAAACTCTCTTACTATATGCATTATAAGTTGATTATACCACGAAAAAATCCCTACCGAATTTTTATCGGTAGGGATTCCTTAGATTAGATTTTCTTAACCATTTCAGATTTCAATGCCATCGCACCGAAGCCATCGATTTTACAATCGATATCGTGACCGTCGCTTGCATCGGTGATGAGTCGAATATTTTTTACGCGCGTACCTTGTTTTAATACACCCGCACCTTTTACTTTGAGGTCTTTTACAACAACAACTGTATCGCCATCAGCAAGCTCGTTGCCATTAGCATCGCGAATGATACCCGCTTCAGCTGCAGCTTGTGCATCAGCCGCTGTCCATTCGTTGCCACACATAGGGCAGATAAACATATGGCCGTCTTCGTATGTGTACTCATCGCCACACTTAGGGCAGTTAGGTAAATTTGCCATTTAGATCTCCTTTTTCACTACATAATGAAAGTATTATACCATACCTTGGAAACCGAGCTCTATATTGATATGATGACCACTGGCTTCATATTAATACAATGGCTATATAATATCTACAATACAAAACTACTCAATCTCATTTTTCTTTACTAAAGTTTCATATAACTTCAATTTATCTTCAAGATTGTTCTTATAGCCTTCCAATCGTTTGATTTCAGCCTCAATAAACCGATAGTGTTCCTGCAACAGTATCATTCTTTCACGGGCCGTATGAGCTCCGGCATACCGCAAGTCCGCATATCGCTTGATGTTCACAAGCGGCATCCCCATGTCTTTCAAGCGTTTAACAAACTGTACAAAACCCACGTCCTCCGCATGGTAATTGCGAATGCCGTTCTGTCGCTCGATGTGAAGGAACCCCTGATCCTCATAATATCGCAATGTAGAAATAGACAGTCCTACCAATTTTGAAAATTCACCGATTTTCATACTTTCACCACCTTGACCTCAAGTATACTCGAGCATATATCATACGTCTAGACGGAGGTAATAATTATGAAAGAAACACGTTTTAACATCGGTATGAACACATTGAAACAAATTGACGGACTGCACGGCGAGGAGGTGTATAACACAATTCAAGAGATTTCACCGGCCATAGCCGCTTTATTGGTCGAGCTATTCGGCGACATCTACACGCGCCCCAACTTGAATTTCAAGGAACGGGAACTGATTACACTCGCATCCCTCTTAACGCTGGGTGGTTGCGAGGCTCAACTGAAAGTACACACTAATGCGGCACTCAACGTCGGTATTGCGCCCGAGCAAATCGTAGAGGTCTGCACCCACTGCATCCCCTATGCAGGATTTCCACGCGTACTGAATGCACTATTTACGGTGAAAGCAGTCTTTGAAGAACGAAACGTACTATAATTAAGGAACGACGGCAACAAAAATAGAGGATCCCGACGGACCCTCTCAACAGCATTATTATATTATGTACATTACACGACGCATCCAGATTGACGATATACGACAATCTCATTATAATGTAATAAAGAGATAGTCGACGAGTGGTTCCGTCAGGCTCATCCCAAAACATTATAAGACATGCAAAAATGGCCTTTCGTTTTCAGCTACCAGTTGGTAACGAAGGGCTATTTGTCGTTATTACGACAAATCAGCACTATCAATGCGCCAAAGGAAATAACGACAGTTAAAATCCCGAGGACAATCATAATGACTTCATAAGCATTCATAGGCTTTCACCCCCTTCAAAGAAAAAGGGTGTCCCAACCTCGTTCGACTATCTTACGTTTATTATAAACCGAACTTATGTTCTATGCAATAAAAATCTATTAATAAATATTAGTCTATTTATAACTAATAAAAGGGAGACTCTTGATAGAGTCTCCCTTTTATTTGTGTACAAGTTGTACGAAATTAATCCATATTTTTCAATCAATATTTTCTGCTATATACTAATAACGAAAGAGCCATTAACGTGAGTTGGGTTCATCTCCGTCTTTTGAGGGAGGTGACATTATGACTGTATACGAAGCATTATCATTAATGATTTTATTCGCTACCCTCGTAGTGTTAATTCTTAAGAAATAATCAATATATTGATTATAAAATAAGATAAACCTAACGTTTAAGACTAAGTACGGCAATACTTAGACACGTTAGGTTTATCAAATTCACAATTTCTTTGATGAGCCTAACGCCTAGAACACGTTAATTGGCTCTTTTGTACTTATAGTATAGTCTGAATTCTAAAGACTGTCAATTTACTATCCAAGTCGTTTACGCAAAATCGCATAGAGTATCATGCTAATAATAACGCTCATAACAGCTTGAATAGTATTAGTTAAAATACTTGCAATGGCTACGCCTGGGTCGAATACAAAGTATTCGGCGATAAAGTAGCCTGCTACGATAACAATACCGCCTACGATAGTTGCTACCAAGGCAGAGGTAGTTGTCTTATTGTTATAGACAGTACCGACAAGATAGCCTTCAATGCCTTTCACCACGAAGGTGATAGGTACAAAGACTGCATAGCCGAGAAATAAATCAGCTAGCGCCGGACCGATAGCACCAATATAGGCGCCATATTTTCGACCTAATAATAGAGCTGACGTCATAATAACGACATCTCCTACATTGAAATAGCCGCGAATGCCAGGTACTGGAATTTTCGTGTACATGGTAAACAATGTTGCGAGGGCAATCAATACGGCTGTGAGTACTAACGCAGACGTAGTACTGCGGGTTTGAACGTGTTGCATAGCGTCCTCCTTATAAAGAAAAATAGATATGCGATAAAATACACCGCATATCTATACTATATACCTTTATAACAACACCCGCAAACAGAAGGAATTAATAATACACTCTTCCCAACATTTATCGTTATTTACGTTTAGAATAGGTGCTCTTCACTAGACTTTAACTTAATATAGCTACCATTTTACTATACAGATTCTCTCAACCTGACGATGATTAACAAGAAAGGAACTAGCCATGAATATTTTAATCATTTACACCTATCCTAATCATCAAAGTTTTAATGACGCTATTCTGAAAGTAGTGCAACAGAATCTTTCAAAAGACCACAATGTGAACACCTTGGATTTATATGAGGAGCAGTTCGATCCTATATTGCGATTTGATGACACGCACAAACGTCGAGATTTAAGCACTGTACCGGACATGGAAAAGTATCGCAACTTAATTACTTGGGCAGACCATTTCATCTTTATCTACCCAATTTGGTGGAGTGGTATGCCAGCAATGCTCAAAGGCTTTATCGATCGCGTGTTTACAGCAGGCTTTACCTATTCATATGGGAAAAGAGGGCTTATAGGTCATTTACAGGGAAAATCCGCCTGGACCATCACCACCCACAACACTCCCGCCTTTTTGACGCCGTTTATTCAGGACTATGGCAAGGTATTGAAAAATCAAGTTCTGAAATCCTGTGGCATTAAACCTGTTACACATACCCAGTTGGCGGGCACAGAAAACAGCTCGGACGAAAAACGCCGGCGCTTCTTAGACAAAATCGCTAATATCGCCGGCAGTATTTAACATTTCTAGTATACTATGATTTTTTACCAAAGATTACTTGGTTACCATAATCACAAATAAATTTACATTAGACTGATTACAGTTTGCTCTAAGTCAAGAACACGCTGTATACGAAAACCTCCCAATTACATAGATATTACTCTTCAAATCTCTCTTCTACATTATAGAGAACCTCGCAGTCACAACCGCCACCTTCATTGACAATCCAGTCTAGTACGCTTTCCACATCTACCTTTTGTTTTTCTAAGAATTCTCTAGTGAAAGTCAAACTATGATCGCAACCGTCATTTTCCTCTAATTTCTCGTCTACATAATCAAAGAGATTCCAAAACAACTCTTCATCCATAGGTAAACTATCTTTAAACGATTGTCTCTGCTTATCTGCATATGCTTTTAACAATTCCTTTTTACGTGCTTTATCCATGATAATAATTTCCTTTTATGAACTTAGCAAATCGATACAAGCACGTTCCCATTAGCGTCTAGTACTTGTTTGTAGAAACGTTTCATTTGCTCGAAATCATGAAGAAGTTCGTCTTTGATTTCCTCCTCTTCCTCATCGTAATCCCAAATATCTGGATATAGCTCAGCCTCTTTGCAAGCTGCCATATCAAAAGATTCAAGAGCCTCTTCCATATCAAACTGCTCTAGAGCCGCCACGATATCTGCTAACTTATCGTGTTCCGTATACGCTAAGTAATCCGATAGTTCTTCAACAGCTGTTATGCCAAGCACAGCTTGGCTAAGAGGATTCTTATCGTCCTTATGGTCAGTGCCTACGCCAGTTAGCACAAAGTGAAGTACATCCCACATTTTATCGATATCAAGCAATAATTCATCATCGTCATTCCACTCTTCAACGCTTTCAAGAATTTCCTCTTCTTCTGAGCCCATGGCTTTAATTTCTTTTAAATTCGCATCGCTTAAACAGCTATAATTTGCAATTAGTCCCATAGCCCATAACCTCCTAATCCTGTAATCTCAGTAGATATGTAATAATCTGCTATCCCCTTAGATATTTAGTACTCTATCTCTCATTTAGTACTCTATCTCTGTCAGTAAGTCTAGTAAATTAGCTTCTCCTTCATGAGATTTATCTAATAACGGAATAGCTAGTAAAAGCACTTGCAGTGAGTAGTAATAAAAGCTAAAGAATAAATCATCAGGAAATAGGTCTTCTTCCTCATATCTAAGAACATCTTCGTCTTCATCGTATTCTTCAGACCAAAGGTATTCTTCGTTAAGCATATCCACAAAATGAGGTAATGGATCTGCATGCTCTAGCACGAGACCATCTCGGATGCACTCAGCAATCACAGTAAATAGGTCTACCAATTGTTCTGCTAAATAATGAGCTACTTCATTCTGAGTTCTCTCTTCTAGGGCTTTCTTAAAAATACGAAGCAAGAAAATCATAGCAAATGGTGTAGCATGCCACAATGTCGATTGGTGCTCAATATTCATTGCTAACGCCTCACCAGCCGCATCAACAGCATCAATACTTTTCATGCTCCACAACACATCAAGCTCTGTAGGAAAATCTGTGGCACGACCGTAAGTTGTGGTTAACCGATGCCACGGTATATCACTGACTTTCACAGTTTCTATATATTGTTTCGTCACAGTATCCATTATAGTTATACCTTTAGCATTATATATACGCCCACCTATTAATGCGTTTACCCCATAATTATTTCTGAATAACCTTTTTCACCAGTTCATAGGTGTCTATGAGACGCAGTTTTCCTATCCTAGGATTATCTGTAATCTCCTCATAAATATCTTCCAACGTGCCTGCTGGTGCTAGTTTCCACAATTTACACGGATATAGTTCGACGTTCCCTATGATTTCTAAATCGTCTAGCAATAGGCCTAGGTCTTTATGATTAAACCAACAATCTGTATCGATACCGAAATTTGTATTATCTTTCCGGCAGGCGATTTTACTATTTAAAAACTGCTCCATTGTAGGTTTTTCTTCTTGTAAAAGTCGCGTACAGGCTAAATGATATTCGATTTTCCGCGGTGATTGATCCACGTCAGATACAAAGACGGCACCATAGTCGTTTTCAAACTTAACAGCTAATACGTCGCCCACCTTAAAATGAGTTTCTCTCCTCGTTTTAGATTTACGAACCTTAATAGGCTTTGGATTTTCACTTTGTAGCTGTACTGCTAACTTATCTAATACCTTTTGGCGCTGTTTAAGTGCCTTACTATCAATGTCTAGCCAAAACTCATGAGGGCCCTGAGCGATTATGTCTAAGGTTTTCTCTTTGATATCCTCAGACAGATGCCCTATCTTCCATAAAGAATAGGCCACCGCAGTCCAATAAATTTCTGTGTAAAACTCATCAGTACAAAAATTTTGTTCCTCACCTAAGATTTCAGAAATTATAGTATCGACACTGATACCATCCTTGTACCGCTCAACAATAGCATTATAAATATCATGACCGTCATCGCTGTCTATGATCTTTACTCCATCAATTGCCATACGATTCTCCTATTACAACACAAAACCTCTTGAAACACTCTTTTATTGCTGATTATTTTCCCATTTTACATATTAAAAGAATAGACCTTCATAAGCCGTAATACTACCATCTTCTTCATGGTAAAAGCCTTGGTATACAGGTTCTCGATGTGCCGCATCGTAAAACTTTTGCAGTACAGCAGCCAAGTTTGCTTCAGAAGGCATGCCTAGCGCCTTAACAACTGTTTCCCATTCGTCCATTTCTGTATAAGATGTAATTTGAGCATATCGCTCCTTAGCATACGATTCAAGAATTCCTACATCCGTATATTGGCTAGAGTCACAATAGTCATGCCAGCAAATGCTATACACCAATAAACAAATTAAATCGTCTATACTTTCAGCTATGCGACCGCATTCACCTTCGCTACTCATATATCCAATTGATCCATCCTCTAGTTGATGATATTCACCGCCTGCACCATCACGAGCAAAGGCTACTCCATCCACGGAAAAGGTACATCGCCCCTCTACCTCATCACGTTTTGTAGGTTCATCAAGCAGAAAGAAATCAAATAGTGCATCAAAATCTGCTGCCAAGTTAGAATCTTCATGTAATATTTTTAAATAATCCATATTGTTACCTCTTATAGATTCGTCTATTCTCTCTATTTCATCTCTTATTTTCTCGTAATTCTAACAACGCAGAAACCTCGCTCATACTGAGATTAAACATGTTGCTTTCTAAATCAATAGGTACAAAATAATAACAAACTATATCTGCACCAAACTCATCTTCTAGCTTTAGCCATTCTGTCCCTGAAAGCACGGTAAATCCGAGCGTATCATCGCCAAGGCTTTCAGCAAACCAGCGCACCTCATAATCAGGTTTAACGAAGTCGTTGAAATATTTGATAGTCACATCCCGGTCTTTCTCATCACCGTAGGGAATTAGCAATTTTTTATTGCCCTTTTGTAGTACAATATCGTCACCATACTGCTTTCCATTGCTAACGGTTTGAATGTCGATAGGCTCATCCATCATGTCATTAAAATAGTTCACCACACCTTCGTCATCCTCGCGCCAGTCAATCCAGATGATAGCTTCGGAATCAAATAAATCATCTAAATCCATATCATGACTAAAGAAATCTTTGACTAATTTATACATATCTTCCATAGTCTCTCTCCTGCATATCACTTATATTTTTAGGTAGAATACAACACCAGTATCACCACTTTAAAACAACTCTATAAGGTTTCGTATATCACATCTTGTTGAGCCGTAAAGTTTTCATCAAAAGGAACCAAAACATATAGATGTCCTGCTGGGGATTCTCCCACATCATAGCCTAGTGCAAATGCATCGTAACAACCTGATTTATCCAGCATTATATCCGTTAGCGTTAGTACAACAGACTCTTCTTGCGGTATTCCCTTTTGTATGAGCCTCTTCGCCAGTTGGTCTAATTCATCTAATTGAACATATAATTGCTCCCATATTGATAGTGAAAGTACATCATCTTCAGTATAACCGGTACAACTAATATTAAGTTTTTTAAAGGCTTGTCCTACATTCTCTAAACGATTAGTACCCAATCGGCGAGATACAAAGTAAACACCATAAGGTTCTTCAGACCAGCTTTCAACATTCCATAATGTCATTAATTCCGATTTTCTCATTAGGACTCTCCATTAATTGATTATCCTGCAATATCTGCATCAATAGGGTTCCCATCCGCATCAATATGGACTATGATACAGTGCCCCCAGAAAATATCATCGTCGTCATAATATACCTCTATAGTGCCATCGTTGCGAAACGCCAATTCGCCCATCATAATACGCTTGGCAAATACGTCTGATGTAATCGGATCTTGGTCATCATTGTCGAGCCAATCATTAGCAAGGTCTAGCAATTTTTCACTAATATAGGTACTAATTCGTTGTTCAAATGCTTTGAAATTATCGATTGTATTGAAAGCAGCCAATGCTACGGTGCAGCTTTCATCAGAGCCCTCATCCACATCAAGGGTGAATGCATAATCATCAATTCTCGCTGTGTAATATTGATACTCTCGATTTAACAGGAAGTCACCCTTGTCGGTATGAAGGTATTTAGGAGTTTTCAAATACGCCGACAACGCCTCTAGCTCGCTATGTTTAGCATGTTCCTCTAACACCTCAAGCACATAATAGCGATTATTCCAAGAAGGGCGCATGTAGCCCAAGTCCTCTATAGGTTTTGCTTTCTTAACTAACAATTTGTAGACCCCATGAGGCTCAAAAGAATAACCCCATCTATCTTCAAGACCATCAATAATCCACGTCAAAATACCTTCGCTGCGGTCAAGTACTCCAGTTCGTGTATCTAGGATAGCATCGGTGGATACTAATGGTCTATGGTACTTATCCAAATAAGGACTAGCCCCATTCGCATCACTGCGCGGCAATGCATAAATTTCAAACTCTTCCGATTCAAACTCTGCTTCATATTCTGGTAGACGTACAACACTCATATGACTCTCTCCTATTCATTACATTTATACGGTGCAAATTGTTTACAGTTAAGAATTACAACCTTTTTATAGATACTGCCACATTATAATCGTGCTACTACATCATAATTCTCGTTACATCACAAACGTTCTGCTACATCGATTCTATGTAACAGCTCTTTTGCTAGTTCTTGGGCCGTTTCGAATTTCTCATTTGAAAGCACCATAAGTACAAAGCTATCGGTTCCGATATCCATACCTACTAACTTATGGGCTTCCCATGTGGCATTAAGATCCGCACTCCAGTCCGTAATGCATTGGTCTTCATCTAATGCTGCTGTATCAATAGTTAGATTTTCGCTAGTATCTAAAGACTTGTTACGTATTAATTTCTGCACATTATGAACAAAATCCTCTAGTTCACACTTACAGCTTAGCTCTACGGCATATCCTTTAGATACTAGTTTCTCATAAAGGTTCCACCAACTATCTTCTAATTCTTCCATGGAGCGCAACTTAGCCTCGGTCATAAAAGATTTAGCTTGTTTAGCATCGCCTAGTAATAACGTTGCTAGCTCTGTAAATGTTGGTTTCATCTGCTCTATATCTAGATTTGCTACTTCTACACACAAACTACGATCAGGTACTCTGCGTTTTTTCACAAAAGCCCGCATCATCTTCACCGCATCAGGATAACTCACATCTGCCATACGATAGGTCTTACCATCTATGTCTAAGAATATATCCACTGCGTCCTGCGTTTTCCCTACACGAGCTTTCATCGCAGTACAACCATTGATCGCATGAGATGGGTATAACTCCATGTACATGAAAAATCCATCATGCATGGCCTTTAGAGTATTATCTATACCAACTATGTTAAAACCGTTTCGATTATAATCAGGGCTCTTCATACGCCACTCTTCGTAGTTATCGAAGAGCTTTTCTTGAATCCAATTGTAAAAGCTCATATACACTCTCCACTATACACTGCCCTTTACATACAATAATTATCTTAATTATATCATTATAAAGAGATACTTATCATAAAACTTATGTTTAATTAGCATAAGAATAATTTCTGATAAAATAGGTTTTCAAACCGATTCTGCTCTATGAGACAGTGTTTTAGATCTCAAAACCTAAAAAGAGCCAAGATTTAAGTCTTGGCTCCTAAAAAGACATAATACTAAAAAACATATGCCCATTAATTATTTTATTGGTGCGCCTAACCGGAATCGAACCAGTGACACGCAGTTTAGGAAACTGCCGCTCTATCCAACTGAGCTATAGACGCATGTATACTTTATTATATCGTTTTTAATAAAGTATACGCAAGGCGTCTTTATTGTTGTAGGTATTGGTTATTTACTTGTTTTTGTTCTTCTGGGCTGAGGTTTTGGTAGCCTTTAGCTAATGCACTTACCCAAGATCCGTAAGCAGGGTTTGGGAATACCACAAAGGTAGTACCAAAGTCCTCTTTATGATTGTCGATGATGGCATTTCTTTCAGCTAGTGTCTTGCCTTTTGTGCCGATTGGGAAATCACCGGCGTTATCGCCCATATATACAATGACATAATATTTTTTAGCAATCATATCAAAGCGAGGTTGTTTATCAGAGTCTTTTTCGAATAGTAGTACATGGTCTTTATCGACAGAGGGGAATCCTAGTTCTTTAAAGTTCTGTATCGTTACATCAAGGTTTACAGGTGCGTAGCGGTTTGAAACATAGAAGATTTCTACCCCTTGTTTATGTACTTCATTTAGAAATTCAACAGCGCCAGGCATGGCTTGCGATTTTCCTTGATGTACGGCTTGACGCCACCAAGGAGCATCAAAACGGCCATTACCATTTACAATGCTTTCACCCATCAACTTGGTATTATCCACTACGGTTTCGTCCGCATCAAGAACGATAGCTAAAGGTTTTCTTTGATGAGATGGATCAGTAACGGCCATCTTAACCGCATTCATTGCCACATTATACCCTTGATACGCCAACGCTCTGTACTCTGCAGAGGTACGCATCCATAGCAAGCCCATCGTTTCAGTTTCGGCTTGGTACTGTTGCTTTTGCTTGAGGGCTTCCTGTGCCGCTACATCATTAGCTACTACATTATTAGTTACTGTATTATTTGTTGTAGCACTAACTCCATCATTCTTAACTGCTGTAACAGTAACAGGCTGAACTGGTTGAGCCTGCGTTACAACAGCAGCAGAAACAGGGCTATTTGTTTTTACCTTAGTTGGAGAATCCGCTTGTACCACAGGCCCCATACAAAGGCTTCCTCCAATACAAGCCACCGCCACATACCATGCCAAACTACTAGATTTCATAACTGCCTCCTATTCACATGTAACATTTCGTGTAAATTCAACACATCATATAATTCTACATAGTTATACTAAAATCCTTTTAAAATTTGTATATTTTTAACACAGCAAAAGAGCCCTTGCTACACATCTTTGATGATTCTTAACTTAGATGTGATTAGCAAAGGCCCCTTAAAGGGTTTTATTTGTTTATAAGATAATTGGTGTCAGTGTATAAAAATTTTGTGTGAATTTAGATTTTTTATAGATTTGTTTTTATATAAGTGTAAGAGAGTTATTAGTTAAGAAAGTTCTTTTCAATCGTTAGTATTATTTAGATAAACTATTTTAATGTTGCTTAAATAATATCTTTAGTCTTATTTCACATCACTAAAATCAATGTCCATGCCCAATGCTTTGGCAACGCCTTCACCATAAGCTGGATCGCATTGGTAACAATGTTTTGCATGACGTTCTTTGATGAAATCAGGTACACCATTCATAGCCGCTGCGGTATTATCAAACAAGGCTTGTTGTTGTTCAGGGCTCATGAGGCGGAACAATTTACCTGGTTGTGTGAAGAAGTCAGAGTCGTCTTCATAGAAGTCATATTGGTAAGCTGGACCAGATACATCGAGAGGAGGATTTTTGAATTCTGGTTGTTCAGCCCATTCACCAAAGCTATTTGGTGCGTACCCAATTGTTGACCCATGGTTTCCATCTATACGACCTTGACCATCGCGATGATAGATATTTACAGGGCATTTAGCGGCATTAACAGGGATTTGATAATAATTTGCCCCTAGACGATAGCGTTGCGCATCCGCATAGGAGAACAAACGACCTTGAAGCATTCTATCAGGAGAGAAAGATACGCCTGGAATGATAGTTGTTGGTGCAAATGCAGCTTGTTCTACATCTTGGAAATAATTTTCTGGGTTGCGATTAAGTTCCATCACACCAACTTCAATCAATGGGAATTCGTCATGATACCATACTTTAGTTAAATCGAATGGATTATACGGCATATTGTTAGCTTGTTCTTCCGTCATCACTTGGATGCATAATTTCCATTTCGGGAAATCGCCTTTTTCAATAGCCTCAAAGAGGTCACGTTGGTGACTTTCACGGTCACTAGCTACCACATTAGCCGCCTCAGCATCGGAAAGATTTTCAATCGGCTGTTGGCAAACCCAATGGAATTTAACCCATACGCGCTCATCGTTTTCGTTAATAAGACTGTATGTATGACTGCCGAAACCATGCATTGTGCGGTAGGATTTAGGAATACCACGGTCACTCATGACGATTGTTACTTGGTGGATCGCCTCTGGCAAGCTAGTCCAGAAATCCCAATTTGCTGTCGCATCGCGAAGATTTGTTTTTGGATTCCGTTTTACAGCGCGGTTCAAATCAGGGAATTGCAATGGATCGCGGATAAAGAATACCGGTGTATTGTTACCTACAAGGTCCCAGTTTCCTTCTTCCGTATAAAATTTTACGGCAAAGCCACGAATGTCGCGTTCTGCATCGGCTGCACCACGCTCACCGGCAACGGTGGAGAAACGCACGAATAACGGCGTTTGCTTGCCTACTTCAGAGAAAATTTTTGCTTTCGTATATTTTGTAATATCGTTAGTTACTGTGAAAGTACCAAATGCACCGGATCCTTTAGCATGCATGCGGCGTTCAGGAATCACTTCACGCTCAAAATGAGCTAATTTCTCCATGAGCCAAACATCTTGCATCAATACAGGACCACGTTTACCTGCTGTAGCAGAGTTGCGATTATCTGGTACGGGAGCGCCAAAGGCGGTTGTTAGTTTCTTTTCATTATTCATGTTACAAACTCCTACTTAGAGATCAAAATTAAAGTAATTTACTTTACATAATTTTTAAATCATATATCTCAATTACGATAAAATTATTAATGGATAATTATTATCCATTAATATGTAATTAGAATAGCACAAATTTTTTAACATAACAACCCTAAACCTTTATAAATTTTGTATACACGATATCATTTATAATTTTAAAATGAGAATTTCAATGTTATATATTTAAATTCTGTTAAGATATACCTACAAAAATACGCAAAACAAAAAACACCTTGTTTCTACTAACTTGTAGATCACAAGGTGTTTTCATTCAATTTATGCCGGACGACTCCAATCAACTTGTACGTCGATCGCTTCCCACATACGTGTTAAAGCTAACTTAAGATTATCCAAAGATTCTAATGGTTTTACGGTCAATCGTTCATACGTATCAAGACCTGTAGCATGCTCAATAGCATGTTCATTATTCAAGTAAGCGATTACCTTATCAACCCACTCTTGTTCAGGTAAATCTACGGACACTGTTTTTGTTTCTGTATCATAGGACAAGAAACCATTGCTGTTTACGCCATAATGAATGGCCACACGAAATAAACTCATATCTATACCTCTCTTGCGGTAATTTATTAACACTACACCCATATTGTAACACGAACAATTATATTAGCGAAAGTATTCAATATAATCTTTATAAGTCCTTTTTGACGGTCTTTTTAGGTCCTTCAATAGATGGGTGTGTATCTGCAATTGTAGACCGATTAGCCTCTTTAGTTGAGACTACATCAACATTAATAGACTCCCCATCCTCTTGATCAGGCTGTGCATCCACTGCCGCTTTCAACTCTGACCGTTTTCTGCGTATTCCATTGTCTCCGTGAAAGCGTTGCCATAACGCCCCACTCATGACAGCGGTTTCACCAAATTTAGACTCTAAGGAGTCTAACACACTAGATAGCTTATCCTCTGTTTTATCCTGTGGGGATTCAAAGAGACTGTCCTGCATAGGAACCTCCTCATCGAGACCACTCACAGTAAGGCCTAATAAACGGATAGGACCAGGCGGATCCATAAAAGTAATCTCACTAGAACTACTATATTTAGAAGTACTATATTTAGAACCAATATGGTTAGAACGATTATCTTTAGAACTACTATATCTAAAATCAGTAGATTTCACTTTCATAGTTGCCCCTAGTGCTTCTACGTCTTTCTTTGTACCTTTCGGATTCTTACTCATTTTATCTTGCATGAGCTTATTCCACAAGAGCAGCGCAGTTTCAAAAAATACATGCTCATGATCTGACGGCGTATCTAGCCGCTTCTGCCGTGATACGGTAGTGAAATCATCATACCGAACCTTGATAGATACAGTATGTCCATGAAGGTTACGCCTCCGAAGCCGTTTCGATAGACGGTTTGCAAAGTACCTAAATTCTAATTCAATAGCACGGCCATCGGTGAGGTCTTCTTCGTAAGTTTCCTCAGCTCCAATTGATTGTATCTTGCGATCTGTTTCAACAGGTCTATCGTCGATACCATTCGCCAGTTCCCATATGCGCTTTGCCTGATTACCCACGAGGGGAATCAAACTACTTTCATTAGGCAAAGACTGAATATGACGCATTAGGTGAAAGCCACCAGCTTTCAAAATTTTCTCTGTCCGAGGGCCAACACCCCAAATACGTTTAATTGGCAAGGGCGCCAGCACCTTTTTTTCACGACCGTATGGGATGACCACAAGACCATCAGGTTTATCTAAATCAGAGGCCAGTTTAGCAAGAAATTTATTGGGTGCTAAGCCTGCAGAGATAATAAGTCCTGTTTGCTCGAATACACGATCTTTAATGGCTCGTCCTAGCGCTTTGGGGCCGCTATACATGGTGGACATGCCGCTCACTTCAAGAAAGGCTTCATCAATAGATAAAGGCTCAATATAAGGGGTAAATTCTTTCATAATAGAAAAAATTTGGTTCGACACCTCTTTATAGCGATCCATTCGAGGATATACATAAATCCCATCAGGACAGAGTTTCTTAGCCCTCGATATTGGCATCGCAGAATGAACACCAAATTTACGAGCCTCATAGGAGCAGGTAGCTACAACACCACGTGAAGAAAGACCACCCACGATTACGGGGTGGCCTTTATACTCTGGATGATCCAGTTGTTCTATGGACGCGAAGAATGCATCCATATCAACATGCATAATCCAACGTCTCATTGTTACGCTTCTTTTTCGTGCTCAGAAATGCGGCAGTATTTAATTTGCGCGCAAATGCACTCATCTTTAGTTTTGTATAATTGAGGGAGAATATCTAAAATATCTGCAAATGTAGCTTCATTAATGGAGTAACGCGTCCATAAACCATTACGTTGAGAGTTAACTACACCTGCATCAATTAAGATTTTCATGTGGTAACTCAACGTAGATTGAGACAAATTGAAGCTCGCTAAAATATCGGCTGCACATAATTCATTGCAAGACAACATATCGATGATGTGTAATCTTGTTTCATCGCTTAATGCCTTAAAAATCGTCGCTAAACGTTCGTAAGAAACTTCAACCATATCTTTAACTCCTCAGATCCTTATCAAAAAATATCAATCTACTTCTTGGTACTATTATATACTATTTCTTAATGTAAATCTATTTTTTTCTTTATATTTGTATCTTAATAATTTATTATGAATACAAAAAAAAATAGATAAGTAAATTTCGCCTAATTATAAACTAATTTAAGCACGTAGCTATTTGTATAAAATGAATATTTTAAACAATTTTTCATTTGATAGGTTTATTTGAATATACATTTTTCTGTATATATAACAATTACACTCTATTATTTGTTATATATTTCTCGATATGCTCACACTTTAATAACTATAAAGCATACTTCGATATACCGCACCACTGTAGCAACCTAAAGGATTAGATATAGAGGATCCACGTTTGTATTCTGCATCCATTCAATACAAAAGACCCCTCTGTGAGGGGTCTAATCTGTATAATTCTATAAATCGATTGCATAGCGAAAAATGTTAAAATATATAACACTCTATCAATGCTACCAAATGCAAATTTTCTATTATATCAAATTAGTATAGCTTAGAATACATTTACTAAATCGATAGTTTGGCTACGGTTAGGCCCAACAGATACAATGCCTAAAGGCACACCTGTTACTTCTGCAATACGTTCTACATATTTACGAGCATTTTCAGGCAATTTATCATATTCGCGAATACCGGAGATATCAGTTTCCCAACCTGGCAATGTTTCATAAACTGCTTCGCATGCCTCAAGATCTTTTAAGTTAGCTGGGAATCCTTCTACGTCTTTACCATTCAATTTGTAACCTACGCAGATTTTCAATTCTTTAAAGGTATCAAGAATATCCAAGCGTGTAATAGCTAAGTAATCAAGGCTATTAAGACCTGCTGCGTATTTTACAACCATGAGGTCTAACCAACCACAACGACGAGGACGACCCGTTACAGTGCCGAACTCATGACCAAGTTCACGAAGGTTATCGCCAGTTTCATTAAGAAGCTCTGTAGGGAATGGACCTGCACCAACACGTGTAGCATATGCTTTTACAACACCAAAAATATTTTTTAAGTAGTTAGGACCCACACCAGCGCCTGTGGAAGCACCACCTGCAATTGGATGAGAGGATGTTACGAATGGATAGGTACCATGATCAAGGTCGAGCATAGTAGCTTGAGCACCTTCGAATAATACCTTTTTATCCTCTTTTACAGCTTTAAGGACAGCCGCATTAGTATCTGTTACATAAGGTTTCAAGGCTTCAGCGTATTTGATGTAATCCGCTAAGATTTCATCGTAGCTAACAGGTTCAGCATCGTATACCTTAGTAAGCATTTTATTTTTGAACTCTACATTGTACGCTAATTTTTGTTTGAATGTTTCCATATCATACAAATCGCAGATACGGATGCCGATACGATTGATTTTATCAGCGTAGCAAGGACCAATACCATTTTTAGTAGTACCGATTTTAGCATCCCCTTTAGATGCTTCTTCCGCAGTATCTAGAGCGATATGGTATGGCATAATAACATGTGCACGGTCGGAAACTTGAAGGGATTTAGCAGATCTGCCTTGCTTTTCAAGGCCTTCAATTTCTTGTAGCAGAACTTTAGGGTCGATAACAACACCAGTACCCACGATATTTTGTTTGTTATCGTATAAGATACCACTTGGTAAAAGGCGAAGTGCAAACGCTTTATCATCAACTACAACAGTATGACCCGCGTTATTACCACCTTGACTGCGCACCACAACATCCGCACGTTCTGCGATCCAGTCAACAATTTTACCTTTCCCCTCGTCACCCCATTGAGTGCCGATAACCATACTAGTTGCCATATCTATATCCTCCATATGAAAGTCTAAATAATTCAATATCATTATACAACAATGTTCGGATTCTGTGAAAGTATTTATACAAATTCAATCTTTAGTTTCTTCCAAACGCATGGGCTATTTTGGTTCTTTTAACCAAAAACTCATCAATAGGCCTATAACACCTACCGGTATCAAGGTCATCAATGCCGTTTGTACGTCATAGATGTCTGCTAGATGGCCTACATATGGTGCCACAAGGCCCCCTAAGGTAATCCCAAGACCTAGCGTAATACCTGATGCAAAGCCTGCATTTTTTGCAAGGTATTTTTGACCTAGTACCGTAATTGGTCCGTATTGTGAGAATACACCAAATGCCATCGGTATCATAGCACCAAAGAAGCCCCATATATTAGGTACAAAGATAAATACAAGTACAGATGGCAAGAAGATAAGATACCCTAAGCGCACGGTTTTTAGGAAGCCCAAACGGTCAGATAAGGCACCACCCATATAGGTAAGGACTGCCCCCATCGCAAAGTACGCAGTAAGGGCCAAACTAGATGCACCGGCTTCACCATTAATAACAGTAATATACAAAATAGGAATAAAGATAGCCAATACAGAGAAGAGTATAGATCGAGAAGCAATCACAAAAAATAACTTACCGAAACTCACCCAATCATTTGTACCGGTACTAAGAATCTTAGCACGGCTTTCACGGTTACCAGTATCAGCAGAATCAGCAATATCAGTATCATCGGTATCAGCTTCACCCTCACCCATAAAGGCATAAAGATATAACAATACACCAAGTAGAGCGATAAGCGTAAATACCCAAAGGAATTGTCCCCCAAAGACGTAAACACCACCAGCAATAAAGGGTCCCAACGCAAAGCCCGCACTGCCGCCGACTGCAAAGCGGCCCATGGCATTACCGATTTCATGAGATTGCGTACGATTTACAAGAAGAGCCGCCTCGGGATGGAATAACGCAGCACCTACCCCGGCCAAGAGCGACAAAGCAAGAATCATTTCGTAACTCGTAGCCAATGCCATAGCGCTAATCGACACAAGAGTCACCGTAAACCCAACGGGAATAAACCAGGGTACGCGCCACCGATCTGCCACATAGCCCAATACGGGCTGTGCCACGGAAGCCACCACGGTATTACAGAAAATGATGGAAGCCGATTGATAATAATTAAGGCCAAAGTTAGCGATAAAAAACGGTATGAGGGCCGCCAGCGAACCTTGACCAAAGTCATTAATACAGTGAAAAATAGGCGGTCCGTACTTCCGTATAATACGTTTCATATAACCTCCTAAAACAAATAGATGGTTTCCTAATGTAAGACGAGTATATAAAAGCCTGCTAGAAAACTAATTTATAATTATCTGTTAAAATAATATACTTCTATCTAAAATGGCATATTGCTTTCAAAACAAAAAAGGTAGATATAGCCAACACCTACTGCATGTACCATAGGCTTGTTGGTCTATACCTACCCTAGTCTTTCATATGTTATGTGGGAAGTACCCTACAATTATAGGCCAAAGCGAGCCATGATTGTATCTACATGTCTTAGCAATTTATACGGATCAAAGCATGCATCGATTTCCTCATCAGTCATGTACTTCTTAATGTTTTCATCAGCTTTTAAACCTGTTGCGAAATCTTTGCCTTCAAGCCAGCGTTCCATAGCATGTTTTTGAACCCAACGATATGCTTCGTCACGTACCGCACCTTTGTCTACAAGGTGTGTCAAAATTGTTTGGCTAAATACGAGGCCCCCTGTAAGGTTAAGATTTTTAAGCATAGTTTCAGGGTATACCAACAATTTATCAATGGTTCGGATTGTTAGGTGCAACATATAATTTAACGAGATTGTCGCATCCGGCAAGATAACTCGTTCTACAGAGCTATGAGAAATATCGCGTTCATGCCACAATGCTTGATCTTCGTAAGCAGATTGTGCATAGCCACGAAGCAAGCGAGCCATACCGCAAATTCTTTCACATGTGATAGGGTTGCGTTTATGAGGCATCGCAGAGGAACCCTTTTGTTTAGGGCTAAAATATTCTTCTGCTTCGCGCACCTCTGTACGTTGTAAGTGACGGATTTCTAAAGCGATTTTATCCAATGTGCCGCCTACAACAGCAATAGTGGACAACAATTCAGCGTGACGGTCACGTTGCACCACTTGTGTAGCAATTTTAACAGGTTCAAGACCTAATTTTTCACACACATATTGTTCTACGAATGGATCGATATTGGAGTATGTACCAACAGCGCCAGACAATTTACCAACGGCAACGCTTTTACGCGCATGTTCCATGCGTTCAATATCACGTTCTACCTCTGCCATCCACAACGCCAATTTCAAGCCGAATGTAGTTGGTTCGCCGTGGATACCGTGGGTACGGCCAATCATAGGTGTGTATTTGAACTCAGCTGCACGACGACGCAATACTTCGTGCAAACGCTTTAAATCATCAATTAAGATATCACAGGCTTGTTTCATCATATACCCAAGCGCCGTATCTTTCACATCTGTAGAGGTAAGACCAAGATGGATGTATTTAGCCGCTTCAGGACCTACGTATTCGCCCACTGCTGTTACGAAGGAAATGATATCATGATTCGTTTCCTTTTCGATCTCATGAATGCGCTCAACGTCGAAATTGCCCTTTTCCCGAATTGTTTTCGCCGCTTCTTTAGGAATAACGCCCAACTCAGCTTGTGCCTCAGATGCGAGGGTCTCCACCAATAACATTGTGTCGAATTCGTTGCGTTCGCTCCAAATATGGCCCATTTCTTCTCGTGTATAACGTGGTATCATGATATCTCCTTTGCATGATAAAAGCTAGATTTATAGGATTATTGTACCATATGTGAAAGCTCCATTCAACGAACGGAACTAAATTTTCCGAATGATAATTATATTAATTTTACTTATTGTTCGTGTTTGTTGGTGATTTCGTATTTGTTTGTAATCAATTATTTATAACAGATACAGTAACTATCAAAATTCAGTTATATTAATGCTGTCTCTATGTATTTACCCGAATAAAATGATATACTAGAATCATCTGAAATATACATGGACTTGTATATCATTACTGGGAGGCTTTCATGGCAACTTTAAATCGTAAAGAACGCCGCGCACAGCGCAACGAATCTAATACTATAGGTATTCTATTACGTCTATTCTTTGGGCTCAGCTTTATCGGCTTGGCGGTAGTCCTTTTGGGCGAGTTTGATTATAACTTCATCTTCCCCATCTTTACCGCAGATATTGTGGTGTCTTTAATTTACGTAATGATGAATAAATCCCGCATTACTACATCATTAGCGGTACATACCAACGTACGCGTTATCATTGCATTTCTCATCATGTTGATTACCATGTTCTTCTACGCTTTTGCATTGTGGCGAGCTAATCAATTCAGCACCCCTATGCAAGTCACATTATTCATCGGCGGCGCCATCGTATATCTAGCCGTCTTCAACTCTACGAAAACGATGCTTACAAATCAAGACTAATTGATAACATAAAAGAGGCATATCTTACATACATGCGTATGAGAGGTATGCCTCTTTATTGTCCTAAAACGACAGGAACTGCTAGATATACGGGTTCCCCTCTTCGATTGATAATAGAACCACTGCTTTTAACGATGCGCATTGCTTCCTCTTTGACTGGTTGCGGTACATCCTCTGCGATGAGCGGTGTATGTTCTCCTACGATGACATGTCCATTAACGTCAAAGTTAACGCGCACTACAACCTTACCGGTTATGATTGATCCCTTCCCCTGTTCTTGTACAGTTCGTAAATATTCTTGGGGGTTGATATCCGACTTTTGTAAAAGCGCTTGTTGCCCTGGTGTTAGGAGCCCCCACGCAAGATCAGATAGGAAGGATAAATCACTAGCTTCGGCAAAGCCGTTTCCATTGGCATTCGGATCAGATGTTATATCCTTACCCATAGGAGCATTGTCAGGCTTAGAGGATTTCCCGTCTTTGGAATCATTTCCACCCGTAACAACAGCTTGTTCATTATTAGTCGTTTCCGATTCTATGGCCTTTGGAACGGCCCATTCGCGACGAGCATTAGATGTAGTCTTATTGGCATTTAAATTGTGAACACTTTCATCACCTGTATTTTCCGTTACAAGAGGATCTGCCTTAGGCGCAGGCCCTTTTGGAGTCGGAGGTTCAACCGGTGGTTTATCCTTAGGTATAGGCTCAATAGCCGTAGTTTCCACATCACTTTCACTATCCTCAGGCAGATGAAAGCTAACCTCTGCGGCATCATAAGCCACACCGGTTCCAACGATGCCACGCAAGGAAAGCCCCATGCCAGAGATAAGCATGATGGTAATGCCTAAAGATACAATAAAAGGTTTCAGATAATGTGATTCAAACATGGAATCACTTCCGTTCCGTAGCGACGCTAATATATTTAGCACCGTTCACCTTGAGCATGTCCAAAAGCTCGATAACATCGTTATAATATACATCTTTTGAAGCGCGAATCACAAAGGCTTGTTGAGGTGCTTGTGTAACAATAGATTTGACCTCTTGCGCCAAGCGAGCCGAAGAGATTTCCTGATTATCGATATATAGCGTGTGCGTTGTAGTCAAGGTAATGGTGATAGGTTCGATAGATTTCGCCGTAGACGACGATGCAGATGGTAAATTAAGCGGAATTTGTTGCTCTGTATTCATGTACAGCGTGCCTACCATGAAAAATACTAATAAAAAGAATACGATATCAATCATGGGAATAATCATGATGGTAGGCTCTTTTTTAACCCCTAACGTGCGTCGTCTCATATATCATGTTCCTCGTTGTACGCATCAAGAATGTTGCCGCACTCATGTTCTAATGTCGCCACAGAATCATTGACCTTTGCCGCACAGTAACTGTGAAAGCCAAGGGCAATAATGGCCACGGTCAAACCTGTAGCCGTTGCCACTAAGGCTTCAGAAACACCACCTGTAATAATGGTCGGAGCCCCAATGTCGCCACCTACCACGGCAAACGCACGAATCATACCGAGGACCGTCCCTAGCAACCCCAATAACGGAGCCATTGTTACAATCATGCTGAGCCAACTAAGGCCGCGTTTTAAACGTTCATCAGCGTACGACACTACATCTTGAAGGCGGTTTTCCAAGCCATTATAATTCTTTGCACTGCGGATAGCACGGGCAAATAAAGAACCAAGTTCCTCTGTATCCCGTTCCAAAACACTTGGTAACATAATCCAAGATTGATTCTTCTCTAAGACCTTATTAAAACGGCGCAAATCCTTTGTAAACTTGCGATATAGAAAGATACGTTCAATGCCAATCATCAAGGTAAACAGTAAAAAAATCACCAGCGGATACATAACAAATCCACCAGCTACAAATAAATGCGCTATACTACTCATACTAACCTCCAAAAGCCACATACTTTTAGGCTCTATCCGGGTTAATTATACCACGTTTTATTCCACCGAAAACAGATATAGAGCGTAAAACCACAACATAAATAGATATAGGACGACTTGCAAGATAAATATAGACTAATTCGCTAGATAGACATAAGCTAGCTAAAGTCCACAGGATAAAATTAGGGTTATAGGGCAAAACCAACACGTTTTGTCCTATAACCCTAAAATTAAAATACAAAAAGGCTGCACTAGAAACGATATACATTCTAGTACAGCCTTTTATGCGTTCCTAAATAGATTAGTCTTTTTTAATAAAGCCTACAATGAAGCCACCTACTGACAGTGCAATGCCTAAACCGCTACAGAACATACCAATAGTATACCACAATGTGTAAGATTGGTTATTCTCAGAAATCGCCTTTGCTGCCGCTTGAGCATTTGTAGCGTTTCTCGCAATTTCCAAATTAGCCGCCCCTGGATCTGGATTTAATAATAGAATCGCAATACCAATAATTAGAACGACTACACCTACAGGTAATAATAATTTTTTGTTCATTTGAATGCCCCTCTCGTAACATTAAACGATTAATAAATAATATAACTTAATTATACACTGACTTTTGCATTTTAAAAAGATGAACTTATATATTTATCATCTTTTATTAGACAATTAATGGGAACTAGTTATTATGACATAGAAAAAGGCATAGTATGCAACTACTATTGATCCAAATCCAACAGTGAAATTGATACTATGCCTTTTACAAATACATCTGTAGTTATATCGAAATGCATACGATTGCTAGCGGAGTGCGTATTAAGATAAGTTATGCCGGCTTATCTAATATATATTTAGCAATACGATATATATTTAACAATACAATATGTATTTACCGATCTACTTATTGTAAGGACTTATCGAAAACGCCAATAAGTTCTTCAACGGCTTGAGATTCGCTCATTTCACCGTCTAAGACAGCAGCTTCGACTTCGCCCATGCGACCTTGAATGACTACATTGTTAAAGAATAGGTTGTGCAAGTGTTCGTCAATCATATCGCGTACCCAACGAAGGGATTGTTCTTGACGGCGTTTTAAGAAGACTCCATTTTCCTTGCCTTGTTCAGTGAATTCTTGGATAACATCCCACAATTCATCGAGGCCATCCTTTGTGACAGCTGAACATGTATAGGCTTGAGTCTTCCATTTTTCCGTAGCCGGACGGATGTAATGCAACATCCGGTCATAATCGCTACGAGCAATGAGAGCTCGTTTGAGGTTATCCCCATCAGCCTTGTTGACCACAATAGCATCAGCAAGTTCCATAACGCCTTTTTTGATGCCTTGCAATTCATCGCCTGCACCAGTCAAAACGATGAGCATAAAGAAGTCAACCATGGAACGCACGGTAACTTCGCTTTGCCCAACCCCAACGGTTTCAACGAGAATAATATCGTACCCAGCGGCCTCGCAAAGTAGCATAGTTTCTCTACTTTTACGAGCCACACCGCCTAGCGTACCACCAGCTGGCGATGGACGAATATAAGCCTCTGGGTGTTTCGTCAACGTTTCCATCCGCGTTTTATCACCCAAGATACTGCCTTTTGTGACTTGGCTCGTAGGGTCTACAGCCAGTACGGCAACCTTGTAACCCGCTTCAATGAGCATGTTACCGAAGGCTTCAATGAACGTACTTTTGCCGGCCCCAGGCACACCAGTAATACCGATGCGCAATGCCTTGCCCGTACGAGGCAATACGGCTTGCAACACTTGTTGAGCTAGTTTGAAATGGTCCTTATTATTACTTTCTACTAATGTGATAGCCCGTGAAAGTATAACGCGGTCCCCCTGCTCGATACCGCGTACATAATCAGCGACAGTCAATTTCTTTCGCCGCTGTACGGGACGTACCGCTGGAGCCAGATGAGCAGAGCTGGATAAGAGGCCGTCATGCATTTCCTTGACGCCTTTCATTACGTGACACGCGTAAGTGTCATCTTTCTTCGCTTCTTCTGGCACCCAGTCGGGACGATAGGTACTACCCTCGGTGCTTGCGTTTTTTACACCTAATTCAGGGGCTTTGCCTTCACCAGTGGTGAAAGTTGCGTCCTGTGTATTGCGCAATTCATCCGGAGTAGGACGTTTGTTATCAGTCATGAGACTCGTCTTGAACGTGACTAGTCAATGTTTCTAGTAATTTTTTCGCCGCTACTGGCAAAACTGTACCAGGGCCAAAGATAGCCACTGCGCCATGTTCGCGTAGGAATTCATAGTCCTGAGCAGGGATTACGCCGCCGATGGCAACTAAAATATCTCCACGGCCCCGCTTGTTGAGTTCCTCTACAAGTTGAGGCAATAATGTCTTATGCCCCGCCGCAAGAGAACTAAATCCGACAATATGAACGTCATTATCCACCGCATCTTGTGCTGTTTCTTCTGGAGTTTGGAACAAAGGTCCGATATCCACGTCAAAGCCCATGTCCGCGAAGGATGTCGCGATAACTTTGGCACCACGGTCATGACCGTCTTGGCCCATCTTCGCAATCATGATACGAGGACGACGACCTTCGAGTTCTTCAAAGTTATCTGCCATTTGGCGTACTTCTTTGATTACATCGTCATCTTCAAATTCGCTGGAGTATACACCGGAAATAGAGCGAATAACCGCTTTATGACGACCGCATACCTTTTCAACAGCAAAGGAAATTTCACCCAAGGATGCACGAGCACGAGCCGCTTCAAGTGCAAGGGCAAGCAAGTTGCCTTCGCCCGATTCTGTAGCCTTTGTGATCGCTTCAAGACAGGATTGAACCTTTTCTTCATCCCGGTTAGCACGCAATTGTTCGAGACGACGAATTTGGGCTTCCCGTACAGCCGTGTTATCTACGTCGAGGATATCCAATGGATCTTCTTTATCTAGACGATATTTATTGATACCGATGATCGCTTCACGACCAGAGTCGATACGAGCTTGGCGACGTGCGGCAGCTTCTTCGATACGCATCTTAGGAAGCCCTGTATCGATAGCTTTCGCCATACCGCCAAGGGACTCGATTTCTTGAATATGACCCCAAGCGCGACGAATCAATTCATCTGTCAACGCTTCTACATAGTAGGAACCGCCCCATGGGTCGATAACTTTACATACCTTAGTTTCATCTTGGATGTAAAGCTGAGTATTACGCGCAATACGTGCAGAGAAGTCCGTAGGCAACGCAATGGCTTCGTCAAGCGCATTCGTATGTAGAGATTGCGTATGACCTAACGCGGCACCCATCGCTTCCATACATGTACGAGCCACGTTGTTGAACGGATCTTGTTCTGTAAGAGACCAACCAGATGTTTGGCTGTGAGTACGAAGTGCCATGGATTTAGGATTTTCAGAGCCGAAGCTATTGATAATCTTAGCCCATAACATACGAGCCGCACGCATTTTTGCCACTTCCATGAAGTAGTTTTTACCGATTGCCCAGAAGAAGGACAACCGTGGTGCGAACTGGTCAACGTGAAGGCCTGCATTAACACCGGTACGGATATATTCAAGACCATCGGCCAATGTATACCCTAGTTCGATGTCCGCAGTAGCGCCCGCTTCTTGCATATGGTAGCCAGAAATGGAGATACTGTTGAACTTAGGCATGTACTGGGATGTGTACGCGAAGATATCGCCGATAATACGCATGGACGTAGCTGGAGGGTAAATATAGGTATTACGTACCATGAACTCTTTCAAAATATCATTTTGGATTGTACCAGCCATAACCTTTTTATCTACGCCTTGTTCTTCACCAGCCAAGATGTAGAACGCCATTACTGGCAATACGGCGCCGTTCATTGTCATGGATACGGACATTTGATCAAGAGGGATACCGGAGAATAGAATTTCCATGTCGAGAATGGAGTCTACCGCAACGCCCGCTTTACCAACGTCACCTACTACACGAGGATGATCGGAGTCATAACCACGGTGAGTAGCAAGGTCAAAGGCGATAGACAAACCTTTTTGGCCCGCTGCCAAGTTACGACGATAGAACGCATTGGATTCTTCCGCTGTGGAGAAACCCGCGTACTGACGTACTGTCCAAGGACGAGTAACATACATTGTGGAATAAGGTCCACGCAAGAATGGAGGTACACCAGCCATATAGTCAAGGTGTGTCATCCCTTCATAATCCATCTCTGTATAGAGAGGCTTTAGTTGGATTTGCTCCATTGTTGTATTATATAAATCTTCAAAGCTTTTTCCTGTTTCTTTTTGAAGTTCAGCAAGCCATGCATCGCGAGATGTTGCTTTCTGAGATTCCAAGCCAAGAGAGGAGAAGTCTGGATTTTTAAACATGAGCTCACATCCCTTTCTTATCTTGTAACGTATTCAAGATTTCGTAACAATTTGCACGAACAGAAATAAAGTCGTCCACGCCAGCTTCACGGTATACAGGTTCTAAGTCCTTAGGAGGTGCCCCTGCTAAAATAACCGTTACATGCGGCATAGTTTCTTTCAATTCTTTAGCGAGTGGTGGTACCAATTCTGGATAGGTATCATCTGTAGAACAGATAACAACTACATCAGCACCACTTTCACGAGCAGCTTTCGCCGCATCAGCCGTTGTTTCATGTCCATCATTTTTGATAACTTCAAAAGCCCCTACTTCGAAGAAGCCTGTGGAGAAGTCCGCACGAGGTTTATGTTGAGGGATTGGCCCCATGTTAGCCAAGAATACCTTCACATTATCTTTCGTACGTTGTTTATAATTCTCAGTGCGCATGCGAAGTGCTTCAAACTGTTCAGTCCAGCGATGAGCTGCAATGGATTCAATCGTTTCGGAAGCAATATCGCCAGCATCTAAAGCCTTGCGGATTTGACGTATTGTTAATTTTTGTAATGCACCGAGTTCAATAAGGCCAATCAAAGCGCCTGGCTCTGTCGTACCTGCTTCTAGGGTAGCCTGTGCTTTCACAACCGCATCTGGCTCCGCACTCGCCAAGTACTCTTCGATCTGAGCAACCCGTTTTTGACGCAATGTTTCTTGATTTTCTGGTTTTGAATCAAGCAATTCCTCAGTCATGTTCGCATACATGTTGTTACCTACAGCCACATCTTTGCGGAATGCAAGGTTTTTGAAGCGTTCATCAAGAACTGCTTTAACTTGAGCTTGTGGATAGCCTTCTTTCAAAGCTGCTATGATGCCACCTTTAGACTCAATAGTTTGGAACTCAGCCCAGATTTTTTCGCATAATTCAGTTGCCAATGTTTCCACATACCAAGAACCGCCTACAGGGTCCACCGGTTGACGCAACTCGAACTCAGTTTGCAACATAACTTGGATGTTACGGGCAATACGACGAGAGAAATCGTCAGCCTTGCGAATTGGTTGGTCGAATGGGGACACTTCAAGGCTATTCAAACCGCCTACAACGCCAGAGAATGCTTGTGTTGTATTGCGCAACAAGTTTACATATGGGTCGTATACAGTTTTTGTGAAAGCCGATGTTCTGCCGTGTACATGAACGGCACGGTCAGCTTCTTCTGCACCGAAGGCCTCCATAATGCGCGCCCAAAGCACACGTAATGCACGTAATTTAGCAATTTCCATGAAGAAGTTTGCACCTAAGGAGAATGTAAACATCATGCTGTTAGCAATAGTGTGAATATCGATGTTACGTTGTGCTAATTGACGAACATAACAAACTGCTGTTGCCAATGCATACGCAACCTCTTGCACATCATTAGCGCCACCATTAGCGTATACATCGCCAGATACGAGTACAGTTTTAAGTTCTGGAGCTTGTTCTTTAGCCCATACAACAGTATGTGCCATTTCATCAAAGGCTGTATCTAAAGACATATGCAATGTACCATCTTTAGCCCAAACACCAATAGGATCTGCACCAACGAGACCTTTCAAGTCAGAGGTTTGTTTTTTAGAGCCTTTCACCGTAGCGGCTAACATACCGAGCAAGATAGCTGCAGAAGCACCTGTTTCAATGTATAAAGGGTTTTCCTTCAAATTAAAACGCTCAATCAATTGGCTACAATCATCCATAGTAGACAGAGATGTACCGCCGATACCAACAGCTGCGCCTACTTGCACATCTTGATCATGGCGTGTTGCTTCATCAAGGCGAATATTGTGAATGGTGCCACCTTTTACAATTTCGTATAAACTTGCATGATTAGCATCCTTAGGAAAGGATTCGTCTACATATTGGGATACGCCCCAAGAGTCTTTAATATAACCACTTGCCTTTGTGCCACGTAGGAACTCACCTGCTCCAGGATATACACCCTTTGGAATTTTTTCTCCATGCAATGCAGGTGTGTAAATTGGTTGTAACGTAATTCCCTCATAGGTTTTAGTGAACATCTTCTTATGGAAGTCGCCACCTTTTAACGCTTTTTCAACCTCGGCCTGCCATTGTTCATACGTAGGTTTCTTAAACTCATCAAAGGATACAGGTGCTAATAAATCGCGTTCAGCATCCTTTGAAGTCTTTTTGTCAGACATATATGTGCCTCCTTTTCAACTCGAAACCATACCGAGAAACAGCGCACCGTACCTGCGAATTGTTAGATATATGAATCACTCGAGCTTTATCTTATTGGACCACATCAACCTCAAAATGTGTCCATCTGTTTAATATCTATAAAACCTGATTCCTATACTCAACATCCACTCTAAGGGCAATAAAAAACGTGCCACCTAAAGTGACACGTAAGGTTTCTTATTGAAAGGTACACTAAAAAATACTGTAGCCAGCATACCCCAATCCCCTTCCTATCGCTCGTAGGTACATAACGGTGATTATCAAATAGGCAGTTCTCCTGGCTCGGGATCATCACCTCGCTTTCGCCTTCCCAGATTACTCCAGTGACATGTATGAAAGCAGGCTCATCCTTACAGTGGCGGGACCGCATCGGCTTATACCGATTTCTCTATTAAGTCTTGCGACACCTATTCTCTATATTCGTTGTTCTAAGTCCAATATAGTGTAACAATATGCACAAAGTCAATGAACATAACATTTAATCATAAGTGCCAAAATCAAAGTTATAATTGAAAATCATATACAATAACTAAAACGCATGACTTGAGTATTAGTGATATAATAAGTACTATCACGAGGAGGCATTATGGAACATACAAGTAGAAAAGGGTTAATCACAGCCCTTAGTTGTTATATAATTTGGGGCTTACTCCCTCTATATTGGGCATTATTAAACCATGTTTCACCGTATAATATACTGGCACAGCGCATTATCTGGTCAGGTGTTTGCATGGCTATCGTTGTATTTGGCCTACACTTTAAACAATTCAAAAAGGACTTTCAATTACTAAAAGAACAACGTTCACAACTATTTCTACTTTTAGTGGCGGCAGTCATCATCAGTGTAAACTGGTTCACCTACATTTGGGCCATCGCCAATAATCAAGTTATGAACACGAGCCTTGGCTATTACATCAATCCACTCTTCAATGTAGTATTAGGTGTCATCCTATTTAAAGAGGTTCTATCTATACCGAAAAAGCTAAGTGTCCTCATCGCTACCATCGGTATTGCCTTGCTCACCTATCAAGTGGGATCCTTACCATTAGTATCGATGATCCTCGCCGTTTCCTTCGGTCTCTATGGAGCCGTAAAAAAGAAACTGCTCATCTCGCCCTTTACGAGCATCGCCTTTGAGGCTTGGCTATTAACACCGCTAGCTTTACTATATACGACCATGATCGATAATACCGTGTGGTCCTATTTCAGCACAGACTGGTATACGACCATGTTGCTCATAGCCTGCGGCCTAACTACATCTGTCCCATTGGTGCTATTCTCCTATGGGGCGCAGCTATTGCCGCTCAACCTACTAGGCTTCTTGCAATATGTATCCCCTACCATTGCCTTGTTGCTAGCCATCTTCTACTTTGGTGAAAGCTTTGGCACACCGCAGATGATTGCCTTCGGTTGTATCTGGATAGCCTTAGTATTATTCTCCTTATCAAGCCAAATTACAACGCGCATTAGCCTAAAAAAGTAAGGTATATCCTATATATCAACTAAAAAGCTGTATCAAATGATATCCTCATTTGATACAGCTTTCTTTTTTATAAACGTATTAATCTAACTTATTTTAATCTAATTTATTTTAATCTAGCTCATTCATATTGGTCGTATTCAGATTAGAAATGTAATGGTTATAGGCCTCAATCATACGATTATAATCGTTATCTTGTTTTGAACCCATATAGGTACGGATTGCACCAATCGTAGAGTTTACAGAGGTCTTAACAGAATCATACTTAGGACTAGTAATACCATTTGATACATCACCAATAGATTGTAATTCTTGATTGATAGCATTTACATCTAGTTGTTTTTCACTATCGATCTTTTCTAGGACCGCAGTAAGTCGCAAATGAACCTCTTGTGCTGCAGCGGCATTTTTCTTGCCTGCATCACGCAATTGTTGTAACCGTTGTTGCAAGCGGTCTGTATTGATTTTATGCATAACATTATCAAAGTCAGCATAAATAGGAACAAATTGTTCATACAATTGAACATATTTAGGACCTAATTGTTGCTCCTTAGCATAGTTATCTGTGGTATATCCTTTAGATTTATAATATGCATCGAGCTCTTCCGCTACCGGTGTAATTTCGTTCAATTTTGAAAGTAGCTTATCTAAAGGCTCCTTCATTTCATCATACGGAATCCCGGCTTGCTTAGCCTCTTCTAATTCTTTTTGTAACTGCTTAAAGTTCGGTGCATTAAATACAGTTAAATGCTGCCCAGCTTTCAACTCATTAAGAGTTGGCGTATTCGCATAATCAAACATGACAGCCATGCGATTGTATCGACTTACAGCTTTCACATATTGATTAAATAACTGCACCTGATCCTGCTCAGACCGCTGCGCAATTTCCTTGCGGCTCTGTTCAGTACCCTGCCATAGCTCTGACATACTACAACCACTCAACAATAATGGGGATGTCAATATAGCCGCACACAACACAGCCATTGCGCCCCTTTTACCAAATGGTTTCATGATGAATCCTCTCCTTTCATCAATACACAACCTAATTTATATATATTAATTATATACTAATATGATTTTTATGAATAGGATTAATATATAAAGGTCATGTATCAATTTTGTCAAGTGACTAATAGAATCAAGGGTGACCAATGGTCACCCCTATTTTCCTTTATATACTATTAGACTATAAATAAGAATGTATAACTCCTAATAATTGTTTTGTACGTATACACGTGTTATCATAAAAGGAGAGAATATGAAGGATAAGGATTTACTTAAATTATTACTGCAAAATGGCTAGAAGGATGTACGGCAACGAGGTAGTCATCATCGTTTAAAAAAGGATAATCAAGTTGAAGTTATTGCCGTACATGGAAAAGATGTACCTATCGGTTTATTAAATGCCATTTTGAAACGTACGGGACTAAAATAAGGAGGACCTATGAAGTTTATATACCCTGCTATAATCCATGATGATGCCGATGGTTTCTGGGCCGAATTTCCAGATCTCGAATACACTAGTAGCACCGGCTCAACACTAACAGAATTAATAACCAATGCACAAGAGGCTATGGAACTCTATATATTAGGCGCTTTAGAAGATGGACAAACTCTACCTACCCCCACATCTATTCGCAGCTTACCATGTACCGATACAACATATCCTACATTAGTGCAAACAGATATTGATTTAGCTAAAAATAGTAAGTCCGTAAAGAAAACCCTAACGATTCCTGCCTGGTTAAACGATAGAGCATTAGCTAAAGGAATTAACTTTTCTCAACTTTTACAAGAAGCATTAGTAGAGAAAACAATGTAATTTACATCATCAATTGCTCAGCAAAAAAGAGCTACTGTCCATAAAATAACTGGTAAAGTAAGGTACATGATGCAGAGTATCCACAGAATCGTTACGAAATAGAGTAATAATTTTAGTACATATAGCACATCAAACCATATACTATGACAATCCTCTAATTTTGCCATATATACGGAGAGATGCCTCACAAAAAATAGAGCTTTCACATTAGGATTTAGCTTCTTCCAGTTCAGCATAATATACGGCGTTACAAAACAACCTATAAACACCAAATATGTAAGGAATAGGGTGTTTCTATATTATGTTGGGACATAAACCCTGACCAGTCTACGACCATTAGACCACCAAGGTATAGAAAAATAAACCAATATATAAATCCTATCACCTTTATAATAAGGCGAATCATCTGTTTCACATCCATGTCTATAATTCTACCAATGTTTTAAATCGTCCGTTATTGTGAAAGCGTTCAAAATGGTCTTGTTCCGCTGCAACGGATTTTACAGAGGGATCAATTTTTATAGCCTTTTCTAGCCAATCAAGGGCCTTAGTATCATCCCCTTGGTCTGCATAAATGGTAGCAATTCCATACACAGACCAGGTGTTGCTAGGGTCCTTTTCTAATACCTTTTCAAACCATTGTTTAGAATCGTTTAACTGCCCTTGCAACTTATAGACCATGGCCATGTTATAGTAATTAGCCACATTGTTAGGGTCTAAATCATAAGCCTTTTTAGTATCTGTCAAACCTTTAGCCGCATCACCGTTTAATGCTGTTGCAAAGCCACGTACAGAATAGGCTTCTGCATTATTAGCATTATCCTTAATGGACGCTGTAGCTTCCTCTATAGCTTTCGCATACTCACCAGCGGATAAGGCTTGCTTTGCTGTAATTAGATGTCCATCTTGCTTGGTAGTCGCTTGGCTGTTTCCCGCAGCAGATGTAGAGGAACCAGCAGCAGAACTAGTTGCATTTGATTCTGTTTTATTACTATTCGCATTTTGATTCAATCCACATCCCGTAAGGGCTGTTATTAAAAGAAAGAAAAGCACAACCTTCTTCATTAGAAATTCTCCAATCATTAATTATATACAAGACTCCATAGCATGATGATATAATATAAAATACCTCCCGAAAGGAGGTGGTATATTGCAGGAGCTGTTTTATGCACTCTGGGGCACCTTGCTTGCCCCTATTATTGTTGCCTTAGTTGTAACTACCTACAGCTACTGGCTTAACAATAAAAACAAAAAATAAGCAAGAAAAAGGACGAGCTGCCACTCGTCCTTTTTTTTGGTTATATTGCAGGTAATTTCATACACTCTACTACCTACGTTTAGTATACCACATTTCTTAGAAAAATAAAGAATTAGCAATAAATCTCATAAAACTCCTAAAAACTATTAGTAGTTTTAACATAATTTACGAGCAATATTAAAGCAACATTAACATAAACTACCAGTTACTTTAACCCAACCTACTAGTAACCTTAGTGTAAACTACTAGCAACATTAACGTAAATAGCAATAGATATACAAGACTTATTTCTTAGCCTTAGAGCAACGGTCCAATAGGAATGCAACACCAATGAATGGGATGCCGCCGTTTTCGCCAAGGCCGATTTCACAGGTAGAGCTGGAGCTTACGCCTAGTGTTGCACCGTATTCAGCGATTTCAGCTGCAAGGTCTTTGGTAGCACATTTGTTGAGTTCTGGTGTGAAGAACCCTTTTTGACCAGCAAAGCCATCACATGCAAAGGATTTAATGTTGAATACATGGTCTGTGCATAGACGAGCTAAATCCTCGATATACTGAGACTTATTCAAGGATTTAATCTTACATTGTTTATGTACGATGACCCGTTCATCGCATTTTTCAATGTCGAGATGAGGCACAACGTATTTGCACAAGAATTCAGAAATATCGTTGATTTCTAAATCTGGCATATGTTTGAAAGCATGATTAAAGCATGCACTATGGTCAATCACGATTGGGTATTTACCATTTTGAGATGCTTTCATCAACGCATCGTGTAAGTCTTTTACAGCACGCTCATGAACGTCATCGTAGTTTTCAAAGCTCAAGCCACAGCAGAGGTTTTCAATATGTTCAGGGTAGATAATATCGATATGGGCCTTGTTGCAAAGGCTTTCCACTACTTGTTGCAAGCTACGTTCATCGTCATAACCTTGATTAGGTTTGAAGGCGCGGTTCGCACAGGTACTAAAGTATACAACCTTTTCAAAATTAGTCGGTTTAATACGGCTTCTCAATCTGTAACGATTGGCCTTAGGTGTAGTCTTAGGAATGTACGGAGTAATACCTGTTACACCATGTAAGCCTTCTGTAATCTTGGAAATCGCTTTTTGTGTAACGATAGAACCTGCAATACCTTCGAGACTTACGCCGGCACGAGCCATTTGAAGTGTAGTAGGGAAATTATCGTAAATCTTCTTAGCTAATTCCGGTGCTGGCGGATCGATGCGACGCATGGATAATGCAATTTGAGCAGTATCGATGCTGAGCGGACAAAGGCCTTTACACATGGAGCACGCAGCACAGGTATCTACACCAAAATATTCATAGCCTTTTTTAAGTTCCGCAGCCAATGTGAAATTGCCTTCGTTTTCAAGGCGTTTTGTTTCACGCAACAATGCAATACGTTGACGAGGAGTCAATGTTAAATTGCGGCTTGGACAATGTTTTTCACAGAAACCACATTCCATACAGATTGTAAAAGCATCATCGATAACGCATTGAGCTTTAAGATTTTTCTTATACACATCTGGGTCATCAGTAATGATAACATCAGGATTCAAGATACGTTCAGGGTCAAAGATAGCTTTAATACGACGGTTGATTTCGTACGCTTTACGCCCCCATTCCATTTCAATAAATGGTGCCACCATACGGCCTGTACCATGTTCAGCTTTTAAAGAACCACCGAAGCCAGAGACGCGTTCAGACATTTCTTTTACCAAGTCACCGAAGTTCTTAGTATCTTTAGGATCGCTGAAGTCAGGTGTAATGTTAAAGTGAACATTACCAGATAACGCATGGCCAAAGATTACGCCACCGTCTACGAAATCGTATTTGTGGAATAATTCGGTAAGCATTTCGATGCCCTTAGTGAAGTCTTCGATTTGGAAGCATACGTCTTCTGTAATAACAGTGGTGCCTTTTCTACGTTGACCACCAACGATTGGCAAAATGCCTTTACGGATTGCCCACCAAGAATCGTATTCTTTAGGATCTTGGGAGTAAAGACTTGGAATAGCTGTTGGAATATCTTTCAATTTATCTTTAATAAAAGCTAAGTTTTCATCGACAGTTTCTTTGGAGTAGCTTTCAGTTTGGAACAAAATAGCACTTGTACCTTCAGGAACTTCGCGAACGAAGTCAGGCACATTGTCTAGCGCTTGAACGGCCTTAAGGGATTGATAGTCCATCATTTCCGCAGCAACAACCTTGTCACGACCCATATTAGCCAAGGCTACAACAGCAAGAGATGCATCGTTCAATGTTTTAAAGAACATGAGACCGCAGCCTTTATACGGTACGTCCTCAACAGTGTTATATACGATTTCAGACACGAAACCTAATGTACCTTCAGAACCGATGAACAAGTGGTTGATGATATCGATAATATCTTCAAAATCAACAAGGGAGTTCAAGCCGTAACCTGTGGTATTTTTGATTTTGTACTTATGGTGAATCAAGTGTGTCAACTCTTCATCGGCCAAAATATCCTTACGCAATTGTAAGATATCCTCTACCATTTGAGGTTTTTCTTTAAGGAATTGATCAATACTCTTTTGGTCAGACGTATCAAGGATGGAGCCATCTAATAACACAACGCGAATGGACCGAATTGTTTTATAAGAGTTTTGCGCCGTACCACAGCACATACCAGAGGAATTATTATTCAAGATACCACCTACTAATGCTGTGGCAAGCGTTGCAGGATCTGGACCAATTTTACGATTGTACGGTTTCAATAAATCATTCGCATCGGAACCGATAACACCGCATTCACATTTCAAGGCTTTCCCATCATCAATAACTTCCATTTTCTTGAAGCCATCATTACATACGATGAGCACATCTTCACTGGAGCATTGACCAGACAAGGAGGAGCCGGCCGCACGGAATGTAAATGGTGTCCCACATTGTTGACACAAACGAATAAGTCGTCTTACTTCTCGTTCATCTTCAGCTTTAACAACTACCTTTGGTAAATAGCTATAGCAAGACGCATCAACGCCATATGCATAACGACGTAAATGATCGGTGTATACGCGACCTTTACAAATCTCATTTGCCTCCTTGGCAAAACGTTCATAATCTCTAATAAGTGTACTCACTTGTATTTCCTCCTATCCTTTCTTAAGGAATCTATTACTTTTAGTATACGCCGTTCTCATTCTCCTCACTATAATTATGCATAATTTATATCTCTTCTAATAAAAATCGATATGAATTACCCTTTTATTCCCTCATTTGAAAGTACATCTCATTAGCATTATCATGTACCCATTTTTCCACATATGCAATCAAGAATCCTTATTTATTAAGCATGTATAGATATAGTCAGTAATTATATACTAAAACCTCTCTAAATAACGATTCGTACTACCCATAATTCTATAGTAAATACATTACTAACATTATGCATAAAAATAGTATGATTTATATATTTTAAATTTTTCATTCTCATTTATAGTTCTCTATGACTTTTAGTTATACCCTTTTATAAAATGCTGAAAATCCAGAAAGCCCTCTAATGGTAACATGCTTACGAATCACCATTAGAGGGCTTGTATTAAATTATATCATCCCAAGATACCAGATTTAAGAATGAGGCGTACCGCCAATGCAAAGACAGCTACGCTCATGAGGGCGAGGATAGCTTTTGCTTTGAGACGTTTTGCAATACGGGCCCCCGCTTGAGCGCCAAAGATAGCGCCAATACTAGTAGGGATAGCAATGCTAAATACAATATGACTTTCAATCAAATGTGTAATAACCCCCACCGTTGTTGATACGGCGAGAATAGATTGACTTGTAGCCGTTGCCATATGTGTAGGAAATCCCATGAGATAAATCAAAGCCGGCACATGAATAAGTCCTCCACCAATACCAAAGATACTAGAAATAAAGCCTACAAAGAAGCTAATACTAATACCGATGGGCTTACTATAGCTCAACTGCTCAAGAGTCAGAGACTCTTCCTTTCGTTCCCCTTTTCTAAAATTTTTAAAACCAATCAATACAGATGCACATAACATAAAACACCCAAAGGCAAACATAAAGCCGTTACCAGAGAACCACTCAGACATTTGAGCCCCTAAAATGGCCCCTGGGAAGGTAGCAATGCTAAAGACGAGCGCAGCGCCAACATACACCTTTTTCTGCTTAAGATACGCTATCGATCCAGAAATAGCATTGCACATAACTGAAAAAAGCGATGTCCCTACGACCATGGACGGAGACCACTCTGGGAACCAGTACATAAAGAGAGGTACAAAGACAAGTCCCCCACCGGCACCGATGATGGTGCCAATCATAGCCGCTAAAAAGCCAACTATGGTAAAGAATATATAGAATACCACTATATTATCAAGCACATTAAGACCTCCCATGCCGTTTGAATTATTGCTTCTCCATATATACAAAGGATAATCCCGTGTCATCCTGTATTTCTCTAACGGCTTTATACCCCATTTTTGTATATAACTTTATATTAATCCAGCTTTTCGTACATGTATATAATACGCGCCGATCTTGACTGCATTGTTCATCTACGAAAGCTAATAATTCCCGAGCCAACCCTTGTTGCCGATAGTTTGGATGCACCATCAAGCGACCGACCTCTACCACGCCATCGTCATATTGATAGCGAATACCTCCGATGATTCTTCCCCCATCATCTACCAGTTTATAGGTATGCCATTGGGTGAAAGTAGCTTTAAACTCCTCTTCCGACTCCATCAATGCAGGAACCATTCGACTTCCAATCATCTCCGCTTCGCTTTCAAATGTAAGCAATTGCAAACGGTACAGATCCAATACATCTGACTCAGTAGCTTTCACAATTTTCATAAACTACTCCTAATATATACCACGAATCAACGATTAGCTTTAGATATAATGACTAATTTGATTGGAAAAATTCCTTAGCCGCCTTCAATCGGCCACGTTCACAGGAGACTTGTAATTCATCGCCTGGCTCGAGCTTCACATCACCAAGGGGCACAATGTATGTGCCGTTGCGACGAATGCTTACGATGAGCGTCCCATCTGGCAAGGCCAAATCTTGTAATTGTACATCTGTATAGTTTGCCACCACAGGCACCTTCGTTTGAAAGAAGGTTTGCACCGATTCTAGATTGCTTTGACCACTCATGGCTTGCAACAAGGAATCGTAAATCGGCGGTTCTTTTAAAAGATCCGCCACAAGATAGGCCACTAGCGTAACGGTACCGATAGCATAAATATTAGAGAAACTATCCGTCATTTCAAGAACGAGCAAAATCGCCAAAATTGGGGTCCGCATAGCGGCCGCTAACATACCTCCCATGGCACAGATAACGAACTGTGGTACAAAATCAGGAGAAATAAGTCCTAAGGTTGAAAGTAAGCTTTCACAAAAAGCACCTGTTGCAGCACCAATTACGAGCATGGGCAAAAATATGCCCCCTTGAGCACCACTGCCATAGCAGAAGGTGGTAAGTAAAATCTTGCCTAATACGATGCCACCTAAGAGCAATACGCCATGAGATTGAAAGGCAAGCTGACCCACAAGGTCATTGCCCCCACCCAAGAGGAGCTGCGAATCAAAGCCAATGGCTGCCACTGCCACAAAGGTAAGGGCTAATTTCAAGAATCGAGAACATTTGAGCCAGTCAAAGAACCTCTTGAAAGCAAAAATCATACGGCAAAATAACACACCACATAGCCCCATGATAACACCAACCATGAGTAGTATCGGGAAATATTCAAGAGGAACCCCTGAGGTCACCGTAAAGCCCAGCGCTGGTGTAAGTCCAAAGATACTAACTGTAATATAGTTAGAAATCAAAGTTGCCACGAAGGTTGGTACAACGAGATACGGATAAAAGCTTTTATGTACCTCTTCAAAGACGAACATCGCCCCCGATACGGGCGCACTAAAGGCAGCTGTTAAGCCTGCCCCAGCACCTGCGGATGTCAAAATACGCTGTTCTCGTAGTCCCGAATTCATCCAGTAGGACACAATCTTCCCAGCAGAGCCGCCAATCTGTACGGCTGGCCCTTCACGACCTACGGAAAATCCTGCAAAGCCGGTCAGTACGCCACCAATCATTTTAGATACTAGTGTCCGATAGGGCTTCATATCAAAGAGACCTAACATCTCCCCTTCAATTTGCGGGATACCAGAACCACCAGACAATGGGGCCCATGCGAGCAATCGATCTACAATAAACGCAAAAATGACCATTACCACAAGCCAACCTATGGCCCATTCCATAGTAATATCATCCATCAAATGCCACCTGATATGCTCTGATTCAAGTATCAAATAGCGGTATGATGCCCCAAAAAAACCTGCAATCACCCCAACAAGAGCACCCTTTGCAATGAGTTCCGTTAAGAGCACTCGATTCATGGACATATCTGCCAAGGTAGAACTACGCTTATTAAATTTCCATAATTTCATAACATCCTCCTTAGCAGTGACCAAAACCAACCGTTCCTCTGCCGACATAGGTCTACACGAACTATGCATTCATATCCTTAGTATACTTATGTAAACCACCATTTTCAAGAAAGGATTACGTATAAAAATAGCTTTCTCACGGAACACGAGATCAAAGGTCCGAATCACAAAACAATAGATAGCGCTTTAAACACAAAGCTAGCCACCTCTAAGAAGAGATGGCTAGTTTTGTTAAGCAAGTGTGTAAATGTATTTTCTTTACACATTCGGAGACATTTGAAATATGTAAAGACGCTAATTAGAATATGGATTCATAGATGCCGATTATTTCTTCTAAAGAGGCATCCCGTGGGTTACCAGGAGTACATGCATCGTTGAAAGCAGATTCAGCGAGGAATGGAATGTCTTCCCGTTTTACGCCTGCTTCGCTAAGAGATTTAGGAATACCTACGTCATCAGCTAATTTCTGAATTACGTCGATAGCCGCTTGACGATAGGTTGCTTCATCCATAGCATCTACATTAGGAATGCCCATAACGCGAGCGATTTCACGATATTTTTCACCTGTAGCAGGGGCATTGAATTTCAATACTGCTGTTAACAACATCGCACAAGCCTTACCATGAGGGATATCGTACACAGCACTTAATGGATGAGCCATGGAGTGAACAATGCCGAGACCTACGTTGGAGAAGCCCATACCCGCGATGTATTGACCTAAAGACATAGCTTCACGGCCTGCATAATCGCCAGCCACAGCGCTACGCAAGGAACGACCAATAATTTCGATAGCTTTCAAATGGAGCATATCAGTTAGCTCCCACGCACCTTTTGTGATATAACCTTCTACGGCGTGTACGAGGGCATCCATACCTGTGGCAGCGCAAAGGCCTGTTGGCATAGACGCGGACATATCAGGATCCACGATGGCAACGATTGGGATGTCATGAGGATCAACGCAAACGAATTTGCGGTTCTTTTCAACGTCTGTAATAACGTAGTTGATAGTAACCTCTGCAGCCGTACCAGAGGTAGTAGTAACAGCGATGATTGGCAAGCACGGATTCTTAGTAGGCGCTAAACCTTCAAGGCTGCGTACATCGGCGAACTCAGGGTTCGTAATAATAGTAGCAATCGCCTTGCTTGTATCGATCGGGCTACCGCCACCAACAGCAACGATAACATCGGCGCCAGCCGCTTTACAAGCCACAACACCAGCCGTTACGTTTTCGATGGTAGGATTTGGTTTGATACCGTCGTAGACTTCATAAGCAATACCTGCCGCATCAAGCAAATCCGTAACCTTTGTAGCCACTTTAAATTCAAATAAATCTGGCGTAGATGTAACGAGGGCTTTTTTGAAATGGCGATTCTTAATTTCGTTCACAATCTCCTGAATCGCGCCTTGTCCAAAATAGGACGTACCGTTCAACATTATTCTGCGAGCCATATACTTCACTCCTAACAAAACAAACTATACAATAAAAAATAAACCGACAGAGAATCACTTTACTTATTAATTCTCTATCGGTTTAATAAAATCCTTGATAGCACGTTATGTATACACTATATATTTTATTATTTTAGTGCTTCTAATGTTTGTTTCCACTGAAGCGTTAACTCCATTTTAGCAAGAACTTGATTAAACTGTATAATTGGTAAACTTTCTTTTAAAAGTAATAACTCACTTATAATCTCATCAATAATGCTTTTATATGCTATTCGTGGTAATAATAATCTCAAAGAAATCAATACTCCATATACAGAAGATTCACTCCCCTTTGGATTAGGCACAAAATAATATGTTAGTTTTTTTATCGTCTTCTTTGGACCTATAATCCTATGATTATAAAGTCGATCTCCATGTGCACATACATTTCTATATCCTACCAAAACATCTAATATTTCACTAAAAATAGGTATTAAGGTTGAAGTTGGATTCATTATAGAAATCCGATACTCAGTCATATATTCCTTATGTATGTCTTCCAAGATTTTCTCCTGTATGTTAGGAGTAATTAATTTATAAAAATTCGTAATCTCACCAAATGTAAGCTTTGTTACTAAAACCCATAAAGGTAAATCTTGATGTGTCGTTAAATAATGGGAAAACATAGTGTGTCTTGCATTACGTTGTGTAGCATTTGATAATTTTGATACCAACTCTGTAGCTTTAGGTAAATTAGTCTTAGAAAAATTATTTACATTTAAATGGCTGAATTCAGATGTATGCACTTCGGAAAAACGATAAGATACTTTCGTGCAAATATTTTGCTCTGCTTGTAAAAGAGCCTTTAATAAAATAATTCGAAGGTTACGGTCAAAACAATATAGCCCATAAATCTGAAAAAATGTTGTTCCCGTTATATAATAGTCATCTCCACTATTAACTGTAGCGTTATTATCTAAAAAAATATCTTTGTAACCATTAATTATTGAGTAATAATTATCTCTAGCTAAAATTCTCTTTACTCGACCGCCCTCAGTTCCCTTTTCAATCGTAATATTCCGTTTTCTCATCAAGCGTAATAGGGAATCTAAAGACTTAAAAGGCTTAGACATAAATCCCTCCTACAAACAAAAAAACTCGCCGACCCTTGGGTCGACGAGTGTTGCGCGTTACCCGTAAGTTTCGCACAGTTTCTCTGTGTATTAACTATAACAAAGTTCTCCCTTGAGTGTCAACTCAGATTCGCCGTCCATGAATAATATTTCCACTGTCTATATTCGTGATATACTCTTAAAATTCCTTCCTTAAAATAAGAAATTCTAAGAAATTTTATTCATTTTCATGAGCAAAATCCGTTTCACCGATTCGTCGAGTCGTTCTTTCGAGATACGACCGTCTTTCACGGCTTTCATAAGACCGTTATAAGCCTCTTGCATGTGTTCGTATTCGTGACATACGAGCAAGATATCACTGCCGGCGAGGATGGATTGCACCGCCATATCGCCAAAAGTATAGTGATTTGCAAGGGCCCCCATGTCCATATCGTCCGTTACCACAACGCCATTATAGCCTATGTCCTTGCGCAACCAATCGGTAATGATTGCTTTCGATAAACTAGCAGGATGATCTGGATCGATTTGTGGGTACATCGCATGAGACACCATGATTGTATAGGTATTCGATTTAGACTGTTTGATAAGGTCTATAAATACCTTTGTGTCCTCTGAAAGCAATGTTTCTTTAGATACAGGAACGATGCTTGTGTCCGCGTGCAAGTCTACATCGGTCTTACCAATGCCCGGAAAGTGCTTATAGGAATACCACAAGCCCGCTTCATCGTAAGCCTTGCCAACGGCGCCTGCATAGCGAACGACCTCATCAGTGCTCGTACTATAAGAGCGACCATAGGTTAATCCTAAGTCCGCCACAGGAGCAAAGTTAATGTTAAAGCCCAAGTCTTTTAGTTCTGCACCAGACTGTTTTGCCAAGGATACAGCTTGCTCAACGGGCATTTTGCCTACCTCCTCAGCGGGAGGAACCTTGATGAGCTTATCATCCATGCGCGCTACTGCACCGCCCTCTTGGTCGATGCCGAGGAACAATGGCGTTAATCCCGCGCTTTTACCAGCCTTATTAATATCTGCAATGAGCGTTTTAACTTGATCCTTAGACTCCATATTACGATCAAACAAAATGATGCCCCCCACACGGTACTCGTTGAGCATAAATTTAGCGTCATCGTTTAGCGTTGTGCCGTGAATGCCAATCATCAACAATTGGCCCACCTTGTCTGCATCGGACATATTAGCCACTAACTTGTCCACCTTTTGCTCTGGTGAAAGCTCGCTTTGTGCCACGGACTCATAGGTCACAGGCTCTGCCTTTGAAGTAAATGGATTATGTAAACCGCAACCCGTTGTGAGTGCTAATGCACCAATCATAGTGGCTGCTACGAAACGTCGAAACATGCATACCTCCCTTAAATCTCTAAAAAGTATTATGTATAGTATATCAAAAAATATAAACGAGCCCAACATAACCAACACACGACAGGCAGCAATATAGTACATGCATCTTACAAAACAAAAAGATTGTTACTCGAGAACCCAACGGGTATATCCATTGAGAGAATCAAATAACAATCTTTATATATTTCATTTTTGTTGTGTAAACATTATAGTTTACATTTCGGAGTGTAAACTATGTATCTTACATTTTGGATGTGTAAAATGTGTATGTTACATTTCGCAAATTAAATTTTGCCTTGCTCTTTCATTTCCGCTAAGAGCTTTACGATACGAGGCCCACAGCCTTTGCCACCGCAAGCGCCCGTGCCAGCACGAGTTGCTTCTTTTACTTGTGGAAACGTGTGAGCACCATCTAAAATGGCTTCCTTAATCGTTTTGCGCGTAATGCTACGGCAAGTGCACACCTTTGTAAGCTTGTCCAGAATCGCCTCTGGCACTTGGTTTTCTTCAAAATTCATATGTAATTCCTCTTGTATTCACTTGAATATCTATATACTATACTGTATCGATTTTATATATCGATTTACGTGTCAATTTAGTGTATTGATTTACATATCGATGTAGCAGATCAATTTACTCTATCGATAGTATCTAATAATACACTGTAATATTAATATATCGAAAATTTACGATTTCTGTACTTAGTATATCATACTTAGCAAATTATATCGATACTTTTTAATATAGTGAGGAATGTAAAATAAAATTTGAATGATAGGACTTACCATAAAGTGTTTACTATATAGTATTTTCTACATAGTGTTACCATATAGCTTTTACCATATCAGCCTTAATCTAAATCCTATAAAATAATGCTCACGATACGGTCAAAGAATTGTAAAATCGTTTGTTGTAATGGAATGAAAATCTTATCTGCAATAGGTGTATTAAGCAATAAGATAAGTACAATCAAGCTGACAAAGCTTAACCGTTCCAATGTAAATTGCAAATCCCTAGGCAACAAGCTTGTAATAATGCGACTACCATCAAGTGGTGGTATGGGCATCATATTGAGAATGGCAAAGTTAATATTATATACAACAATCAGTGTCAGTACTAACTCTAATGATTCATTTGTCAACAAGCCGTAGCTTTCAAGAAAACGAAGTGCTAAGTAGCCTAAAAAGGCCATCAGCACATTAGACGCAGGTCCCGCAATAGATACTAAGGTATAGTCTGTGCGAGGATCGCGGAAGTTAGACGTATCAACCATTACAGGCTTAGCCCATCCAAACCCACCGATAAGAAATGCTATAGAGCCGATTAAATCAAGGTGAGCCACGGGATTCAATGTCAAGCGGCCCATGGAGCGCGGCGTAGAGTCGCCGAGCATATCTGCTACCTTGGCATGAGCAAATTCATGCCCTGCAGCTGCAATGATAAGCGCTGGAATAGACGCTAAAATCATCGTTAAACTAATACCAGAAAATAACATAAAACTCCTTTATTGTTTGGCTTCCCATGCAGTAAAGCCCTCTTGAATGCAACGAAGGGCATTTAAGGTACGGGGATAGCCGATATACGGCACGCATTGGGAGGCGATATTAATCAAATACTGTTTACTGTTTCCTACGTTCAAATTGCCTTCTACATGAGCCTTGAGTTGAGATTCACAGCCCCCTTGAGCGGCGAGGAAGCAGAAGGTAATCATTTCACGATGAGCCACGCTAAGGCCTTTACGCGTATAGTAATCGCCGAACATATTGGCAAGCCATTTGTTGATATGACGAATATCTTCTGGCCCTTCTTGGTAAGAATTGCGCATAGACTCCCCAAAGATTTCCACTTGTTTTTCTACGCCCTTTTCTAGACGAGACTCACTAGTAATAGTGCTGCGAGAGGAATCAACAATAGCCTCTCCTCGATAGTCAAAAATCTTATTGGTCACCTTAAAGAATGGACGCACACGTCCGATGCCAAGATAGGGCACCGCTTGATAAATGAGCTCTACCACTTCATCAGGAATAAGGCCAAAGTTTAATGCTGCCGGTAGCATTAATGCATATTCATCAACAGCTGAGGCGCCTACTAATGTAGCGAGAATGGCTAAGAAGCGATCCTTTGCCGGTACATTACGGCCTTCTTCGGTGATGACTTCATCAAAGGCAAAATTATCAAACAATACTTCAAACTCTGGATCAATATAACCTGCTGGGGCTGCAATATCAGGGAACATACGCTCCGTATAGGCTTGAGCAAATTCAGATTTAGACATAAAAAACCTCCATAAACAACACTGGTGAAAGCCCAAAAGGAGCTTTCACCAGCAATAGTTATGTAATTATTACGGCACGGGCCATCAGATTATAACGCTGGGAATTCGAAAGTTGTGCCGTATACTTCTTTCCAAGCAGCCATAAACATATTGAACTCATTTGTTCCAGGTTGAATTTGGTAAACTTGACCATCTGGAGCGTAACGATATACAGTATGTAAGCTTGGATTAACAAGATATTTGAACAATGTAGCTTCCCCGTATTGGTTATTATGCATGTTAATTACATTAACACCAAATACGTTGTTACGGCTGCTATCGATACCTTTAAACTCAGATGCTTTATCAAAGAAATACGTTTCTGTACCATTTGCACTATTTGGAACCTCTGGGTAGTTAGCTAACCCATTCCAGTTTGCTGCGTTTGCAACACCACCTACTAATAATGTACCGGCTAATACAAATGCACCTAATAAATTTTTATTCATAATGATCTCCTTTGTGCCACGAGGGCAAATCACGAATCAGTCATACTCTCACATGACTTGAATACAATACGCTATATGTATAGTATATCACATTTTTAATAAAATTTTTAGATTTCCAAGGTTACAGAATATATGCATATGAGGTTGTATCAAATTAGCCCTTCATGTTCTCTGCTGTTTTTGCATTTGCGTTATCGATTGCTTCTAGCAATTTATTAAGCAACATACGCAATTGACGTGTCTCTTCTACGTCAAATATAGGACCTGACGATTCAGCCAAGCGGCGTGGTATATGAACCGCTACATCACGTAATGCTTTGCCCGTATCAGTAAGGGTTACCATAACTACGCGTTCATCTTGACGACTGCGTTTGCGTTTCAAGAATGCTTTGGCTTCTAATTTCTTTAAAAGCGGTGTTAATGTACCGGAATCAAGGCGCAATACTTGTCCCAATTCCTTAACGGATAAATCACCATATTGCCACAATGCCATCATTACGATGTATTGAGTATATGTCAAATTTAAAGGATCTAAGTGACTACGATATGCATTAACAATTTCCTTTGCCACTACATAGAGTGGAAAGCTCAATTGATTTTCCAATCTTAAATATTCTGAATCAGGAACATCTTCTTTATGTTTGTACCCTTCAAGTACACCAATTTCTGCCATATTCTACCTCCATATGCACACAATTATCTACTAATTAATTGTACACAATTTTACGGTAAACAGTCAACGCAAAAAGCCCACTTTGAACAGATATTTTTAAATTTGTCAATTAATTAATATTTATTTTCTTATTCGTTAAGAATTAGGCACTTCTATAGAATTAATAGGAAGAAATTATATGTCCCCTACTAGGTCCTTCCTCGTAGTATAATAAAAGAAACTCTATATCAAATCCCATTTGTCATAGGAGGACCACATGAACACCTTAGAATGTATTAAAACTCGTCATAGTACGCGAAAATTTAAAGCTGATCAATTATCTAGAAAGCTCATCGATCAAGTGCTCGACGCAGGTCGTCGTGCTCCATCTGGTGGCAACACACAATTAACACATTTCATGGTTATCACAAACCAAGATGTGCTCAACGAATTAGTAACTCTTGTTCAGGAAGAATACGGCAAAATGCCGATTACAGAAAATACTTTACCTTACATGGTGAATATCATTAAGATGTCCGCCGAAGGCAAATTTGTATTCAACTATGGAGCGCCTGTACTCATCGTATTGGCTAGTAAACCAAGTTATGCCAACAACTTTGCTGACGTGTCATGTGCTATGCAAAACATGATGCTTGCTTGCAATGAACTTGACCTTGGTAGTTGCTGGGTTAACCAAATCCGTCATCTTCAAGATAATGAACGCATCCAAGCCAAAATGCGTGAACTAGGTCTTAACGAAGACGAAAAAGTCTACGCTAGCCTCGCTATCGGCTACCCAGATCTACCAAATGGTCTTAACCGCCGTGAAATCAAAGCAAAAGGCTATCCTGTAACATATATTGATTAAAGATACTATTAGTTTCTTAGCTATTCCTATAAGATAATTAGGTCAATACAAAAGTGCTATCTATCCCACAACTCTAATTGAGTTTGTAAAATCTACCATTCCCCTTCAAATACGCGTTTGCGTGCTGCTTTTACGAGTACGGAATGATCATCCTCTACTACGTGATTAGATTTGTAAGCCCAGCGCAATAGTAATGCAGAGTTTACAACTACGAGGAGGCTCCCTCCGTTATGGACGAGGGCACCCCATACTGGGGATAATGTACCAATCATAGCCAAGATGATAGCTACGAAATTCAAAAGCAAAGAGAAAGAAAGATTAATTTTAATAGTAGTCATCATGCGTTTAGATAATGCCACTAAGTGAGGAATTTCCTTTACATTATCGTTTACAAGAACGATATCTGCTGCCTCTACCGCGATATCGCTACCAACACCGCCCATGGCGATACCCACATCGGATTTTTTAAGGGCTGGTGCATCGTTTACACCATCGCCAACCATGGCTACGATGTTGCCGTCTTGTTGTAATTGAGCCACTGTATTCATCTTGTCTTCTGGCAAACAGTCTGCAATCACATTGGATACGTTCAATCGTTTACCAATCGTTTTCGCTGTTGCCACATGGTCACCTGTTAAAAGCACAGGCATTACATCAAGATCATTTAAGGACTCTACTACGGCGCGACTTTCACGACGAACACGATCGGCCAACGCCACATAGCCAGCTAGTACACCATCCACAGCAACATATACAATGGATGCACCACGGTTTAAATGAGTATGAACAGCTTCTTTTACAGAGTCAGCAATTGTTACGTTAGACAAAATCATCATCGCTTCGTTGCCAGCCAAAACGGATTTAGCCTCCACAGTAGCCTCTAAACCTTTCCCAGGAACCATACGGAAGGAATCTATGGAATCGAAGCTTTCACCATAACGAGTAGCAAAGCCATTCACGATAGCTTTGCCCAATGGATGCTCAGATTTAGTCTCTACCGAAGCAACCAATCGATACAACTCATCAGTAGTCATGGACCCCACAGTCTCAACGGCGGTCACCTCAGGTGTACCATAGGTCAAGGTACCTGTTTTATCAAAGGTCATCGTATCAACCTTCGCCAAGCGTTCCATAATATTACCACGGCGCACGAGAAAACCGTGTTGGCTCGCATTAGAAATAGCCGCCATAATCGCTGCCGGCGTTGCCAATACGAGAGCACAAGGACAGAACACAACGAGGATGGTTACGGCACGAATGATTTCTCCAGTTACCACATAGGTGCCAACCGCAGCCAATAACGCAATCACTACAATCCATGTGGCCCAACGGTCAGCCAAGCTAACGATTTTCGCATTACCTTGTGTCAATAACAAAATATGTACAATTACTCATATACACTCAAAAGTACAGGAAAATGCGGATTCAATAAGATTATATTATTCATACATAGCCTCATTACGCAAATGCATGAACAGTTATTCATATATATATTTGCAAATTGATAATTTTTAAATAGAAGATATTCTGATATTTTCAACCTATTCAATACTATTTCACCCTAATTAATGTTATCCATAATTCAGTTTTCTAATAACTATTTATTATAATAAAAAATTAAGTATAGTCGACTACATACCCTACATGGTATTATTACAAATGACATGTTGTAGAAAGGATGTGTAACGATGTCGATTTTCTCTCCTGCTCCTCATATTGAACGTTTACCAGAGGCGCAAATCGATTCCACCTACAAACGTCTTCGACGCGAAGTCTTTGCAGGTACATTTATTGGTTATGCTACATTCTATTTGATCCGTCAAAACTTTAGTTTAGCTGTTCCGTACATGATTGCTGAGTACGGCTACACCAAAGCGGATCTTGGTATAGTTATGACCATCTTATCCGTAGCTTACGGCGTAAGTAAATTTGTTATGGGTAATGCGTCTGACCGCTCTAACCCAAAATACTTCTCCACAGTAGGTCTATTGCTTAGTGCTTTAGTTATGTTATTATTCGGCACCTTACCAGGTGTTATGAGCAGTATTCCTATCATGTGCGTTCTTGCCTTATTAAACGGTTGGTTCCAAGGTATGGGCTACCCTCCATATGCGAAAAACATGGTAACTTGGTTCTCCCGTTCCGAACGCGGTGCTTGGTGGTCCTGGTGGAACGTTTCCCACAACCTAGGTGGCGGCATCATCGCTCCTCTTGCTACGCTTGGCATCTACCTATTCGGTACATGGCATAGTATCTTCTTCTTCCCTGCCCTTATCTCTATCGTGCTAGCGATTATTACCTTTGTATTGTTGAAAGATACGCCTCAATCTTGTGGCTTACCACCTATCGAAGAATACAAACATGAAGTCGTTCATACACATACAGAAAATGAAGAAAAAAGTACTTTTAAAGAAATCTTCTACAAATATATTTTGCATAATAAATACTTATGGTATCTTGCGATTGCAAATATCTTTGTATACTTCATCCGTTACGGCGTAGTTAGCTGGGCTCCGACCTATTTAACCGCTGTGAAAGGCTTCACAAAAGAAGGTTCCCGTTGGGCTTACTTCTTATACGAATGGGCTGGTATTCCAGGCATGCTCGTAAGTGGCTACTTGAGTGACCGCGTATTCCGTGGCCGTCGTGCTCCAGCTACGATTTGCTTTATGTTATTCGTTATCTTGGCGATCCTCGTGTACTGGTTTAACCCTGCAGGCAATATTCTCATCGATAACTTAGCACTCATCGCTATCGGCTTCCTCATCTACGGTCCTGTTATGATGATTGGCCTTCAAGCAGCGGACATGGTACCACGCGTAGCAACAGGTGGCGCTACCGGTCTTACAGGCCTTCTTGGTTACCTCATCGGTTCTGCTGGTGCTGGTGCTTTCATGGGTCTCATGGTTGACCTCTACGGTTGGGATGGTGGTTTCATTGCCCTCGTTGGTGCATGTATCCTATCCATCGTATTCCTACTCCTCACACTTGGAGACAAAGGACAACAATAGAATACGTACTGTATAATACGTACTGTATAATACGTACTGTATAATACGTACTGTATTATACGTAATGTAAAATACATACTGTGCAACTCACTGTTGTATATACAAAACTCCCCTAGTAATCTTAGGATTACTAGGGGAGTTTAATTATTTATGCGATGCACAAGGAGCCGTTTAATACTTTCAGATTATACACGAGACCGAGTCGCGCCAAGCCGTGCAATGCAGCAGCGGTTACAGGATTGATAGATCCTAACACGCCAGCAGCGATGATGGCAACGTGGAATAAAATGGACACGATGAGTAGGCCCAAATGGCATTGTTTCGCCTCTTTTGAAAGCCCCGCCGTCGGAGAGTTTTCATCTACAAGGGACCCCATCATGAGTGCTACAAGAACGAGTTCCAACGAGCACGGACAAAGGATAACTAGCAATGTAATGGTATGCATAAAGTTCTGTGTCAATGCATAGGAACCCATGGAAAGCAGCATAACAGCCACAACAATAACAGATGAATAATTGTTGATGCCCTGACGCAAGGCTACGAGCTGTGTAGGCATGGTCGGCAACATGTCATCATCCAATGTATAGTGCACGTCGCCCGTAATAAGCTGCTCTAAGAAAAAGCCACCATGTACGATGAGACCTACATAAGCCGCCGTATGATAATCTCCAATCGCAATAAGAGCCACCATGGCTATCACGATGAGAAAATTAGCATGAATCTCTAAATGATCCAAAATACTTTGCACACTGTTGATGAGCAATGGCAAGCCACAAATGATGACCGTTACCCACGCCAAATCAATAGCTGGGTTCATAGGCTCCGTAAGCGCATCTAATATGATAAATAATAAGCCGAGTGCCAAAATAGCCCCCTGCGTGCGCAGAGACACCTGCGCTGATAAAGACTGTAAAAACTTCATATAGACCTCTCTATAAATGAGATACCGGCCTTACTTAATCCGGAAATACCTTTTACTTCTATAAATAATACTATTAACACTTATATTGCTAACGCCTAAAATACCCATAGGGGTATTGCTATGGTGTAATTATTATACAAAACATAAAAGAAATATACAAATCAAATTTTTTAATAAATGAAAACCCCTATCTTTAAAAATGGCTTAGCCGGTAAAAGGTCCTAGTTGTGAGCTCTAATTTCTTTATTAAAAACGTAGAAAGAACAAGTCCCTAAAAACGACTTAGCTCGCTATGGAGCTCATTTTAATAGGCACTAGTTGAAGATCCTAATTTCATATAAAAGGAAAAGCCCCTATCTCTAAAAATGACTTAGCTCGCTATGGAGGCTTTTAGAGATAGGGGCTTTGACACAAGGTTATGAAATTAGAGCTTCAACGCCTCAATCCATTCTGCTTCTTTAAATCCAACGAGTACTTTGTCTTCAAGAACCAAGATAGGACGTTTTACAAGCATGCCATTAGATGCTAATAAAGCTAGTTTTTCTTCTTCACTAAGGTTCGGCAATTTATCCTTTAATTGTTGTTCACGGTAAATCATACCAGAAGTATTAAAGAATGCTTTCAAATCCTTGCCAGATTGTGGATACCAAGCAGCAATTTCCTCTGCTGTAGGATTTTCGGACTTGATGTCACGATCTGTGTACTTAATGTTATGATCATCTAAGAATTTCTTTGCTTTTTTGCATGTTGTGCATTTAGGATATTCAACGAATAACATAGGTTCTCCTTATATCAATATTCAATGTTATAACAACTTACTAATTTAAGATAATTGTACCAAATACATCGAAAATTATCAATCTCTTATTGACAGTCTACGGGTTCTAATGAAGCACAATGTGCAATAGAGGATAATACTTCATCCATCCCCTCACTAAGTTTTGCTGTACGCAAATCAACATCCATCTGTAAACGCAAGAAATACCCTTCCGAAACATCAAAGTATTTCGCTAAACGCAACGATGTATCTGCTGAAATAGATCGTGTACCATTCAATATTTCTTGAATCCGTGAAACAGGCACATGTATATCCTTAGCCAATCGATATGCAGATAGTCCTAATGGATCCATAAACTCTTCTTTTAATATTTCACTAATGGTAGGTGTAGGAATAAACTTTTCCATATTAATTTCCTCTCTATTAATGATAATCTACAAATCCGATAATCATAGAATCTCTCTTTCAATTATACCTGTTAAACAGGTATAATTCAATAATATATACTTGATGAAAAACTATACATAGAATTAAAATTATTCTACAAATAATTTTAATAAAGAGATTCTATAAAACATCATCTAATTCCTACACTTGAGATGACTCTATTGTCCACCTATTTCGGAATGTAATCAATTTACCCTATCGTCATAATTGAATTAAAACTATCATTAATTCCCACTTCAACTAAATTAATTTTAAAAAGTAAAAAGACCTACATCCTCGACCGTATCATGTATAAAATACATATTAAAGGTTGAGAGAATATAGGTCTCTTATAAAAATCTATGTATTATTTATAATACTAGTTATAGCAAAAATGTAAGTCCCATTGCCACAAAGATGGCTGGCAGAAGGTTTGCAATACGTACTTTGCCAGGCCAGATGAGGTCGATACCAACGCAGAAAATCAGAATAGATCCGACGTAGGATAGGTTATCGATGGCACTAGGTGTCATCAACGGCGCTGCAATATGTGCCATAGCCGTAATAAGCCATTGCGTAATACCTACTGGAATAAAGGAGAACAGCGCCCCTTTTCCCATAGAGGATACCATAACCATAACGATGATGCCGTCGAGGATACCTTTTAAAAGTAATGTCTGATAATTTCCAGTAAGACCGTCTTGAATGGAACCAAGCACACCCATAGCACCTACGGTAAACGTTAAAGATGCAGTGATAAAAGCATGGGTAAACTTTGGATCCCCAGCGTTGCCAGTGCGAGCTTTCACCCAGTCACCAAATACGGTAATCCAATGATTGAGGTCAATAATTTCGCCAATAACGGCACCTACAACCATGCTAATAATCATCAATAGAGGGCCCGTTGTTTGTAGAGATCCATTGACAATGACGAGCATATACTGCATGGCCCCGCTCATACCGAGGAGGAGCACAATAATACCGCTCACAATCATGAGCGTTTGCTTTAAATTTTCTTTCATAAAGCGACCAAACACGAGGCCACATAGGCTGCCAGCTATAATAAGGCCAATATTAATGGCCGTTCCAAAACCAATCATATATTTCCCTTCTTTAATTGTGAAAGTAACACTATCAATTTACTTCAGTATAGCAATCATATCGAAATAAATCAATTTATATGGCATAAAATATATAGTATGAAATTGGATTAATTAAAGATTTTTTTAGAACCATACATATAGCCTGATTAATGCTGCTATAGGTCTCACTAATACGGTATTGCTCCTCTTATAACATTATATACAGCAAAAAGCCTCTACCCAATAAGGGTAGAGGCTCTGTATAGTTTATAGCGTTGAGAGAGAACTAATGATAGACCCGCTTAGGAGAGAGAGAGTATATGTGTTTATATATAAAGCGGGCCGACATGAGATGAGTCGCTATCGCCTCATCGACTTTAGTGTACACCCAATTCCACATAACAACAAATTCAATTATGTAAACATAAGTATGCATAAAAACTATTGTTAACTAATTTATACTTATCACCCTTACGCTTCATCGTCTACAGGTAACCGTACGATATCTGCTGTTTTATTAATCTCCTCAAAGCAAGGACAGTCTTTTCCGTGATCATTGATAAGGCCACTAGCTTGTAGATGCGAATAAATTGTAACAGGACCTACAAACTTAAAGCCCCGCTGCTTTAAGTCTTTGCTTATCCGCGTAGATAAACCATTCTTTGTAGGAAAATGACCTTCTGGATGGTTTTCATAAATAATCGTTTTATGATTTGTAAATCCCCAAATATAGTTACAAAACGAACCAAATTCAGATTGAATACGTTTAAAAGCAGCAGCATTATTGATAATGGCTTCAATTTTAGGACGATGCTTAAGCATCCCCTCCGTCTGCATGATGCGTTCAATGTCGCTTTCACCATAAGCAGCCACCGCATCAATATCAAAATGATCAAAGCATGCTCGAATGATGTTCCGTTTATTCAAAATCGTAAGCCAACTGAGTCCACATTGGAGACTTTCAAGACAAAGATGTTCAAATTGATGTTGGTCATCATGAATTGGTCGGCCCCACTCGTAATCGTGGTAATCCTGATATAAAGGCGTCGTCGGCCATTCACAAGTCGTCATCACACACCTCCATGAGCCCATACGAGGACGTCATACATGAGCGCTACTACGAGGCCCATTATGAGATGACCACCCACATAAAATGGCACTAGATAATAAATGAATAAAAGCAAGGAATGCAAGGCTTTACGAAGCCATATAATCGGCGTAGATGTGTCGCCACCCACCTTACTATCAAGCCAATTATGGACGGTGTAAATAGGCGTTCCTAAACGGCGAATCCAGTCTGGAACACGTACCCCAGGATTCAAACCAGGGCAATAGAAGATCACCAAGGGCAACGCCACCACATCAATGACGAGCAATAGGGTTAACATAAAAGCAAACCAATCTAATTCGCCTTCCCACGTGAAGGGTTGTGCCATGAAACGGGCACCCCACAAATAGGCTTTGTATACGATATACGGTTCTAATAGCCATAATAAGGGCTTCACTACACTCATGGGACTACCTACACCAAACAAAAAATAATAAAAACTACGCATTTGCGTAGTCATTTCATATATACAACATTCCGATTATATCGACTGAATACCAAGGACATAGCGATTTTCTAGGTTAGAAAATCACTTCATACACACCATTTTTAGTCCTTACATACATCGATTTTCATATTAATATTATATCAGATTTTGCAGTTCTTGTGGGATTATATTTTATAAAAATTTTATCAATTTACACTATTTATAGTACTAATCAACAAAAGGAGTCACTATATAAGCTATTTCATCATTCTAAAAGCCCTTTATCCAGTTTAATAGATAAAGGGCTGCATATATGTATTAAGACTTTCACTAATAAAAACAGTTTAGTTGTCACTAATAATAATTTTCGTCACCTTACTGCCATTGTGCTCGAAAAATATACCTACAATATTGTCACTGTTATAGCGTAGATATCCATAGAACCATCGATTATTAAAGTCTATAAAATCAGGACGGCCATAGATGTCCATCACTTTTTTCAAGGAATCGCCAACAGCAATGCCACGGGCAGTCACGGCATCACGATTGCTGACAATCATATACCATACGATAGGACGACTATCTTGCATCAAAGAATGTCCAAATTTGATGCCCCCATAAGTGAGCTCATCACGTTTCTCTCCTAGCCTCTCAAACTACAAATAACCTATAGACCTAATATTAACATAATCACACTGAAATCAGAACCTAACGCTACAATACCTATAAAAAAATACTCATGCCCCATAGGGAGTAGTAGCATGTAAACAAAACACGGTTCCATGTCACTTAAAAATATAGTCATTTAGTTATATAATTATACTTAATAACATAACCTACAGATTACTACAATACTAATAAATATAGAAATGTAAACGGGAGATACCACCATGACTAAACTACCACTATTAGCGTGTGCTTTCATCATGAGCACTATATTATCACCAATAGGAGCCATCGATGTTAATATTCCTGGTGCAGATTCTAAGTTTTCCAAGGATGCCTACATAAATTACCAAACCACGAACCCTGATATTGAAAAGGATGTAGCAAACTATGTGAAAACATTAAAGTTAACGGACAAGGCTAACGGTATTAATAAAAACGAAATTGAGTATACTAAAGCAGCCTCTATATATCGCGGTCAAAATTACCATAATACGGTCATTTCCGTTCATGATCAATACAACCAAATTCGCCTTTCATTCCCAGTAGCGGGCATAAAAAGTGATTATCATATAGGACGTTACCAAAATCCAAGTCGAACCATTGAGGACTATCGAGTTTTAACCAATAATGGAAGTCTCAATTTAGAAATTGACTACGCAGATTTTAAAGATTACGACTGGCGCAACACCAAAATAGCTTATGAAAAGCTAACAGACAAAGACGTCCGTAATTTCTTGCAAGACAATGCGAAACGAAAGTCCTCCAAACAGATTTCTGATATAAAGGGCACTGTATTTTCATATCCTACTGTTACCTACAGCACTTGGGATAGCATGAAGATGCCACACTTTAAAAACGGTAAAAAAACAACGCTCACCATCGACACCATCAATTTTAAATTTAAGGGCTATAACATGCGTCATCCCTTATATCACGCAGGGTTTGTCTATTATGATAACAACCCCGTCTTGAACAAGGTTCCTACAGATAAATTATTGGCTAATTATGTGCTTCCCTCTGTACAAAACCTAAATGAATTAAATCAATATTCACGCATAGAAAGCTTAAACGGTGTACAATACCGCGTACCAAAAGACGCCATATACGAAGGTGAAAGTAAGGCCTCTGAACACCAAGATGTTAGATACTACAAAAAAGGAGATATAACATTCTTTGTTTCTACTGACAATATTCCTAAAAACCCATATGCGCACGAACTTGTTATAAACGGTCATTACAATTTTAAAACTGATTTAAATACGTTCTGGGATATTTACCGTTACCATCCATCAGCATCAGACTATATCAATTACTCAGTTGTATGGAACAATAACATCCCTGGTCTATCCATACACAGCTATGAACCTAATAAGGATGATCACATTCTAAACTTTAACTCCTATGATGGCATATATAGTTTTACTTATACTATCTTCTATCCAAGTTTTTTAAGTGCTGAGGAAGTTCAAAAATTACGGAATATGATTGAGTTCTTTGATTCTACCAATAATCCTAGTTTTAAAATGCAAGAACATGTTCTATTTCCAGAAGCATAGACGATTTATGTCAGCACCATTATAAAATAGCTTTCATAAGCATTATATTATAAAAATGTATGAATTAACTAACAAAAGTCGAGCAACTAAACGATAGAAGCTCGACTTTTTTAGTACCAGAAAACTAAAATATACTTAGTTAAGATACAGCATTCACGGTATCCCAAAGAATTGTATGTATGTCTTCATTTGTTATGTGGGCAGACTAGCCCTCTATAGCATCTACTACTTCGCCAATGTACATATAATGTGGTTCCCAACGATCATGCCCAGCTTGTGTATATACAGCAGGATTAGATGCGTAATAATCTTTTACCTTTTCTGCCAAATAGGCTTCATCGAATTGGTGTTCATATAGCTTTTTACATACAAAAGTTAACTCTGCTTCTTTGAAAGTTACCCCATCGCCTGCCACAACTGGTGTTAGGCCAGAATTTGCCACCTTATTTTCGTCGCGGCCAGAATGAGAACCTAAATAACCAAGAGCCTTGCGATAACTTTCAGGGAAAAAGCTAACTGTAAAGGTATCATATTTAGCCATAAACTCTTGAGTGTAACGCGCTGGATGGATGTACACCGTCACAGTGGATATATCACCACCATTAGGACCCCATATATTGCCCATACTACCCCAACTAACCGTACATGTATTAAAATCATCAAGCATTCCAGCCGTAACAAGAGCCCAACGATTCTCAAACATGGTAAAAGCTTTATAATCCTTTGTTTCAAATGCTTTCATAAGAACCTCCAGTTTATCTCAATTTGACGATATAAATCTTTACCCCTATAATATAGATAGATAGTCAGACGAGTCGTAACGTCAGGCTCATCTCTGAAAACAAAAAAGCTTGAGAAATGGCCTTTCAGTTATCGAATCATCTAAGATAACGAAGGGCTATTTGTCTTTTGTGAGACAAATAAGCGCTATTAAAGCTCCAAAAGCAATAACCACAGTTATCACCTGTAATAAGAGCATGATTATTTCATAATCACTCATAGGCTTATCCCTCCCTTCGATGACGAAGAGAGGCCCAACCTCGTCTAACTATCCTATGATTATTATATAGCGAACTAATATGCGATACAATAAGCATTATATTATACAAATATATGAATACAGTAATAAAAGCCGAGCTAATTCTATGAATTAAAAGCTGGCGGTAATCGCTTACACCATAAAAACTTTAAAACTACATTTCTTATTGAGTTAATATATTAATCCATTCCATATACCACGGTATAAATACTGGGCTCTCTTCAAGTTTCTCCTTATAAGACCCTTCTTCTCGCCATTGTGGCTCTTTTCGTAATCTTGCCGCATCATCAAAGCCCACATATTCGATCATATCTCTCAGTTGTTTATGTGTATAAGATGTTTTACTTTCATCATAATTAATACGATAACTGTAAACGTATACAGAATCTCTCACAACATGACGGAGATAGGATTCACTATTAGGCTTATAGGAATCAATCAAAGAGCCTGCAATTCCATTGTTCCATACTACTGCATACTGTGTAGGTGTGTCTAAATCATTATATTTATGTAAAAAATATAATGTTGGGATCTTAATAATCGTTACATCTGGCTTTTCTTTCTTGATTAAGCTACGTATTACCCGTATTTTAAATCCTGTATCTTCATAGGTTCTTACATCATATGTCTCATCTTCCACAGTTTCACTGATGAACTTAGCCGTTTTAGGAATACGATAGTTAAAATTACCCCAATGCTCAACATTAGTATAAGCATCTAATCCAGATAATGACTCTATAGATGGAATAATATAATTACTCATCACCACTTCAGGCGCTTTATCTTGATAGGGATCCTCTGTATTCACCCAACCACCATAGGTAATGCCATAAGATGTATTTATATCATTTGGTGTAAATTCCGTATACATTACATGGGCATTATTTGACATGAGCTTCCAAGATGTGTTCCGTAATCCTGGATACATATATTTTCCTTTACTTTCAGAATATTTATTAAGCTCTTTAGCATGCGGTGGACCGACAACTAAAAACGCACTAAGGCTTCGAACAGCAAACAAGGGCCCTTGTTTTCCGGATGGAGACTCTACAACATCACCCCGTAAGCTAACATTTGGTACGGATAATCTGATATTCTTATCCCCTTCATGAAGCAACACAACTGTAGACTGCGAATAATCTGCAAGCTCCGAAGCCTTAACAAAACCAGACCGTTCTCGATATAACTTATCCAATTTAGATGCGGGATTTACAGACTTCGATTCTACAAATTGAATATATGACTCTACCTCTTGCTCCGCCACCTTATTAATATGTCGATAATCTTCATACGCATTAGCAGGAATACTCGCATCCGCCCCAGGCATAGGTGGTTGCCCCTCTGGCACTTTGATTTGTACAGCACTTACATTCATAGTAAAAGCAGCCGCTAGTGCCATCATGATTAAACTTTTACGTAACATAGTACCCTCTCTCAATTTTTATAAAATAAATAAGCACAACCTTGTTAACATAAGTATACTATGCAAATAAGATCGTGCCTATTATTTATAACTTTATATTTCACTATGCATGAGGTTTGTTTCTATTTAATATATGAGGTTCATCTCAATTTGACGATATAAAATAACCTTACTATAATATAGATAGATAGTCAGACGAGTAGTGCCGTCAGGCTCATCTCTAAATCAGTAAAACATTAGGAAATGGCCTTTCAGTTATCTAGTTACACTAGGCAACGGAGGGCTATTTGCTTCTTGTAAGGCAAATAAGTGCTATTAAAGCCCCAAAAGCAATAACAATAGCCATTACTTGTAACAGGAGCATGATTATTTCATAATCGCTCATAGACTTATCCCTCCCTTCAAAAACGAAGAGAGTCCCAACCTCGTCTAACTATCCTAAATCTATTATAGAGCGAACTAATATACGATACAATAAGCATCATATTATATAAATATATAAATTAACAAATAAAGCCGAGCTACTAAAACAAGGTAGCTCGGCTTTTTATATCGTTTCACAAATTTATAATCTACTAAATTCTAATTACATTACTCTCAAACCCATAAGGTAAGCCCCCATGTGGCTGTACTGTTTTAGAGATTTACAGAATTACACTACTCTCAAACAGCCCATTTGCGAGGTAAATCTTATTGGTAGTTTTAGAGATTTACAGAATTACACTACTCTCAAACGATCGAAACAATAACGGTATTCCTGATAAAGTTTTAGAGATTTACAGAATTACACTACTCTCAAACGGACGGCTAGATACGTTTTTAAGCACAGGAGTTTTAGAGGTTTACAGAATTACACTACTCTCAAACGATCAAATTGATTCTATTATTGGTGTATTAGTTTTAGAAGTTTACAGAATTACACTTTTCTCAAACAACATATAGTCTTTTAAGCGTGCTTCGTAAGTTTTAGAAGTTTACAGAATTACACTACTCTCAAACAAGGGCATCTCTGATTTGCGTAATATGTCCGTTTTAGAAGTTTACAGAATTACACTACTCTCAAACGCACAGGCTAATCCTAACATCGTTAACAAAGTTTTAGAAGTTTACAGAATTACACTACTCTCAAACTCATGTTTTAAATTTTTAAATTCTTCATGTGTTTTAGAAGTTTACAGAATTACACTACTCTCAAACAAAAAATACATACGGCGAAGATATAGATTAGTTTTAGAAGTTTACAGAATTACACTACTCTCAAACTCGATTTCAGCCTTTTTTTCGTGCGTGAAAGTTTTAGAAGTTTACAGAATTACACTACTCTCAAACTATCACCAGTTGATGTTTCTTCCGTAACTGGTTTTAGAAGTTTACAGAATTACACTACTCTCAAACATAAATTCACTGCACTTGACGGATCCAATGGTTTTAGAAGTTTACAGAATTACACTACTCTCAAACCATATGTATATTACATATAAATGTCCACGGGTTTTAGAAGTTTACAGAATTACACTACTCTCAAACGGTTTATATCCAAAATAGTAATCACGTCTTGTTTTAGAAGTTTACAGAATTACACTACTCTCAAACATGTAGAAGAAAGGACGGATAGTTAATAATGTTTTAGAAGTTTACAGAATTACACTACTCTCAAACTCTTATGTGACTCATCACACACCATGATGTGTTTTAGAAGTTTACAGAATTACACTACTCTCAAACACGCGTGCTTTCATAACACGGTCCACGATTGTTTTAGAAGTTTACAGAATTACACTACTCTCAAACAAGAAAACTGAAAGAATGTCGAAGGCTACGGTTTTAGAAGTTTACAGAATTACACTACTCTCAAACTGTACTAAATCCTCGACCGTAACACGTTGAGTTTTAGAAGTTTACAGAATTACACTACTCTCAAACAAAGTAACAGCTTTTATCTGTTTATCAGTAGTTTTAGAAGTTTACAGAATTACACTACTCTCAAACTCCACGATGGGAAACATTCGATAACTTCTAGTTTTAGAAGTTTACAGAATTACACTACTCTCAAACTAACAAATCCAATTGTTGCACCAAGAAGTAGTTTTAGAAGTTTACAGAATTACACTACTCTCAAACATAATGATTGTTCTAAGTTCCCCAAACTCAGTTTTAGAAGTTTACAGAATTACACTACTCTCAAACTAGTAGCTGTTAAACGTCCAGTGAATACTGGTTTTAGAAGTTTACAGAATTACACTACTCTCAAACTACCTCTTTTATATAATTTCCGTTGATGTCGTTTTAGAAGTTTACAGAATTACACTACTCTCAAACTCGGTAATATCTGCTTCAAATTTGAATACAGTTTTAGAAGTTTACAGAATTACACTACTCTCAAACATAGAGACTTACCGTTAAACCAATCTGAAAGTTTTAGAAGTTTACAGAATTACACTACTCTCAAACTTTGAATCTCATACGCACGAAATTAATAACGTTTTAGAAGTTTACAGAATTACACTACTCTCAAACAATGTAATTTGAATTTCTTTCATAAACTTTGTTTTAGAAGTTTACAGAATTACACTACTCTCAAACCCCAAATTAAATTTGAGGCTCAAGAGTAACTCGGGCTACCACCAGGTGTAATTCTGCATGCTCTTTAAATAACACAGAAATCATTATCTAAAATATACCCATTTATAAGGCTTTTATCAAGATTTTCTTTATTAAGAGATCCAGTTGTTAGACAAACTAACCGTAATTGTCGACTCAACATATTTTGATAAAATGTATTAAGTTCTTCATCATTTAATACTAGATCTAAATTTACAACAATATATAACATAGGAGATAATAGTGTGTCTACCACTTCTATATAGGACATTAGATCCATAATATCGCCTTTACGATTAAACTCAAAATTAAAACTCCCTAATTTAATTAGTTCTGCAGTCCCGATTTCGAGTTTATGTTGAATCGATAAAGGATATCCAAACTCTAAAGAATAATAAAAAGAATGTAGTCGATTAACAATATCGGCTACCTCTTCTGTCATCAATAAAGCTTCTTTAGATAGCTGGTTTTGTAATTTAGTTAATAAAGTTTTACTATTTACATCCACATATAACGGATTCAGTATTATATGACTATATTTATCTATACTAAAAGCTTTATCCTTGTCATTTAAGATCCACGGCCCTTCACCACCATTACACTGTATATCAAGCTCTGTAACCATACGTCGAAATACTTTACAATCTTCAAAGGATATCACCGTTACCTTATCATGGGATATTTCAAACTCCAATATAGAATCTTGATATAGTAATTTCATATCACGAGCACCCTCTCTGTGGAGTCTATAACTTCACTTTGCTTATCTCCAACTACAATTTCCATTCTTGAAAACTGCTTTTCTGTAACAGTTAACATAAACAAGCTGCCACTAGGTGGCTTATTTTTGCGTACATGCTCCATGATAAGATTGGCACTAGTTGTATTAAGAACTAACTTTGAATATACAGACTCTTGTAACATAAGAAAGCCAGATACAATTAAATACTTTCTAAAACTCCTATATTCTTTTCGATCTTCCGATGTTAACGTCGGCAAGTCAAACATTACTAGTATTCTCATAAATCTATAGCTCATATTCTATAAACCTAATTTGATTAACATCTTGAGTACGTAATGCATCAAATACACTTTTACAATAAATACGAATTGCTGCACTAAATGTTTGAATAGTATCATTAATCTTTACATCTTCAGATAAAAGTTCTATAAGTGAAAGCTTTACATTACGGTCGAATTCTGTAGGTTTTAACTTGATAACTACTGCATCAACAAATCCACGTAATGGTTCCATTAAATCAGATCCTAGATTATACGGATTAAATTGATTACAGTGATTTAGCCCTAGCTGTGTAATATATCCTAAGGATAAAATTTCTCGATTTACTGCTGAAAGTAATATAGCATATCCATAATTAAGGGCTGCATTAATAGGATTATCTTGGTCCCGAGAAAATGATTTTCCAAACAAGGCATTGAAATATACCTTTGCGGCATGCCCTTCACGTTGAGTTTCATCGTTTAAGGTCAACTCATCTAGATATTGATATAACAAATCTGCCTCAGCCAACTCTTGATGCTTCAATAAGTCGGCTTGATTCATAATTTTATGCCGTACAATTTCAGTCCAAATATAAGCTTGTACATCTTTAGACCACTCAGCTTGCTCCCGGCAGCGTTTACTACTATTATGACTACCGTGTAATGGAAGAACCTCACTAGCAGGGTTGCGTTTCTCATCACAAAAGACAATAGCTACCTTCTTTTTAATCAATTCATTTAGGAGTACGGCGGTGAGACTCACCGCCGTAGATTCAATAATCAACATATAGATTTCATCAATATATACTTTAGTCGTCTCAAAGTCCTTGCGAATAATCATGTAATTCATTTTAAAGTCTAACTTCGAACGACTACCTATGACTACTGTGCGCCAACTCATAATAACCCCTAGCACTAATGCCCACTCTTTAAACTATAGTGATTTCATTAGAATATAGACCAGTAATAGATTGATTTATAATTTTAAATTCATCTAAAGTATGAATTTTAACCCCAATTGTTGAACGAGAAGCAGTTATCCCTAAAGCTTTTACATCAAATGTAGTTTTACTATTAGTAAGTAAATTCAATACCTCAAGCAGATAAATACTTTGCTCCTCTAACGTCATGTTCATAAATTTACTACGTCCTACCGTAGATAGCTCATCTACTTTATTCCCCTTCATTTTCATGTATAAAGGGGTACGCAATTTACTCATAAGATAATCATATACAATAAGTCCATCCTTATCAGTTATAGAAACTATATTGGTAGAACCCTCATTATATATGCGGGTTGTTACTGTAGATGCTTTAATATTATTATTGTCTTTATGTAGTAAAGCAAACTTCTCAAGCACCTTAATATATACAGCGATATTTGCAGGTACTACTACTTCTACCGCATTATCAATATAGATATTGCTATTAGTCTTCCCGCCCAAATAGTAATAGAACCCATTAACCTTAACAAGTTGATTAATACATAGCTTTCTATAAATAATAGAGATATCTTTCGCTTGTGGAGTGATAGAGGCTACATAATCAATCAAATCTTGATCTGTTATATTTCGATTTGTTAAATAAATCGGTAGTGGCACAATCTCTTTAACAACTTCTCCCTTTTTACCAATATATTGAACAATAATAGAATAGGCATTCTTAATTTTTGTCATGCCACCATATTTAGTTACATCTGCAAATACGCTGGATTTTGTTTTCATTCCAATATAAGCGCCATCTTTAGCCTTCGCTGCGACAGTGGCTTTATATACAGTTGCATCAGCTAAGGCACCAGATTGTTCTAGCAATCGTTTCGTAACACGAACATCATTACTAGTCATCATTTTGTTAACTGTATCCATGCTTGTTTTTACATCCCAAGCTTTACCATCTTTAGCATTAGTACATTTGACGTCATAGTTGAACATCTTCGCCAGATTATATGTGCGATTAGCCCCATTCTTTTTGAAAAATGCACGGAAGTTACGTGTAAATTTCTCATGGTACACATTACCTACTACGATATTTAAATATGCATCTTTAGCGTGATGATGATGGTTTAATGAGCGGACCTTAATAAAGTTATTATCATGGCGGAAATCCGTTACATTCTCAGCTTTTACAAAGACTACATCAATATCCGGGTAAAGACGACGCAACAATGTTGTAGCAGCCTTAACAGATTGATTAGTTTCTACTAGTTGACGAGCAATAAAGCCACTTAAATCATCAGCTGTAAGTGGTGTAATGCGAGTAAGGCGCTCATATTTCCGTTCACTAATAAGACCTTGTTGCTTTAAGAATATCCAGAATGCCTTTTGTGCCTTTTGAATTTCTTTACTAATTGGATATGTATCTGATTTCTGAGCATTTGCAGTTCGTTTACATAACACTAAGTTATCAAAACTATCATCCTTGGTAAGGCTACGAGGATAAATATGATCAATATCATAGTTATCTGTATTTAACTGACTTAAATCTATAACTTCACCAGTATAAGCACAGCGTCCCATTTGAGTGTAGTATAAATAAAGCTTTTTACTTCTTAAAGCCGCATCATCATATTTAGCTAGTTCTGATTTTAACCCTCCAAACTCTTCATTCGTAAGTCCACTTAATAATGCATCATCTTTTTTTATTGCTGCATATAAATCTGATAATCGTTTTTGGCGAGAATCTTTTTTCTTTTTCTCCGCTTTATTTGACCGTGTTACTTCTACAAAGATACGAGCCGGTAAAGCTTTTTTAATATGTACAATTTCATCAACGATGCGCAATGCTTGCCATACCGCACGTTTAACAGCAGGTGAAAGCGCTAAATCATCGATAATATCATGAGGGTTCACGATTTGACCTTCTGTTAATTTATCATTTATCTCTTGAATACGTTCCATAAATAAAAATCTATCGCCTAATAGTTCCATCAAGTTATAGCTAAAATCACGCATTGCTTCAATAATGGTTACAGAAGTACCGTCTCCAGCCTTATCACAGCCATCGATACCATTTAGTAATTTCTTAGAAAGACGTCCCCAATCTCGATATCTTAATTTTGACAATTTTTTGATAGCTTCATCATCAAGGCACGAAGCGAATTTTTTACGCAACGTTTCACGTAACATTTTTTTACTTTCACCAAAGATAGTAATATCCGTAATAATCTCTTCGGCCATAGACAAATCAAAATTATTACCAAGAATACGAACCATATCACGATAAGAGGCTAAATCATTTTTAATTTCTCCATCAAGACCTGTAATCTCAGGTTTATGCTTCTCAGGGATATAATTATTATCCTTTAAGAATTGCTCTATACGATTTTTAGTCATCTTCTTATGGTCTTGCTTAAATACGGCCTTAATAAGATGCGCTTTTACCTTTGTCTCTAATGGCTTCCCATCAATACGCACATTATTTAGCTCGTTAAGCAACATGAACTCACTATATAAAAGAGATGATTTAGGCAGCACATCTTCACCTAACAAATAAGTACATTTATTCGTTAGGTTTTTAATAAAAGCAGCTGCTGATTTTTCCCGATCAATTTTATCATCAAAATTCCACGGAGTTACTCGTCCAGATGCTTTCCGAACTGCCCAAGCAAAACCACCATTATCTACATTATGAGAAGTGTTTAAAGGCCCTACGTAATACGGAATGCGAAACTCAAGCATTTTAATAAGTTTCTCTGCTACAGAAAAACCATCCGCCACTTCATTTAAAAATGGGAATTTATGACCACATTTAGCAAGGATCGCTTTGAGTTCTTCTAAATGTAATTGATAAGGAATAACACCATTGTCTTTAATTCGTTGTAATGGTAATAATGTTTGTAGCTCAATTTGACTAAGAATATATTCTTTATCCTTAGAATCAGATAGTCCTTCTACTATTTTCTTAGTGTATTTATAAAAATCTTCACGGTTACAACTAGTTTCCTCAGTACGACCTTGTTTAATATAATGTACATAATTGTGTAAACCTTTTTCATCAGCCTTAAACATCTCATTATAAATGCTTCTATCAGCCTTTAATAAAGATTTCAATATAGCTAAATCATCTTTATGCTTGTTGAAAGCTTTTACCTTAGATTCAGAAATAGTAAGACCGGGTTCTTTAATGGACAGGAGTATAATAGCATCATATACAGATTTACAATCATCAATAATATAAATCTCATCACTCCAAGCTTTAGCTAGCTCATCTCGTTTATCGTCATATGTGTCTCCTGTTATTTGAAGCTTTTTAAGGTCTTCTTCTAACTCTTCTACAGAGCCGAACAAGTCTATAAGACTAGCATTTAAACCTAATACTAAATTTGCAAATGCTTTAAGTCTTTTTTTATCTTCTTTGACTTGATCTTTTTGAGTTTTACTAGAAGTATCTACTGTATCAGTAGCTATATATGTATCAACCAAATGTTCTATGGCTTTGGCTTTATCAGATTTTGTTTTTCCAGCCTCCATAAGGATTTGCCCTATAGAGCTAATAGCAGAATTACAATCAAAGCAATTAAATGTAATATTTTCTAAAGCTTGTTTAATAACATCATCAAGCGTTGAAGCATTAGAGTCAAATGTAGCCCCTTCATAAAGGAAGTTACCACGATATTTTAAAATATGATGTACAGCTAAAAATAGTTTGCGAATATCATCAGTACCATCTTTCATTAACTCTGCACGCAAATGATAAATAGTAGGATACGCTTTATAATAATCTTGATCAGTATAGTTTTTATCGATAAACAAAATATGTTTAGAACTATGACCGGTCGTTTTATCCTCATAGTGGTACTTACTTTCACGAAGGCGCATAAAGAATGTAGGATCCACCTGTGCCATAGCATCAGCAAATAATTCTTCTAATAGTTTTAAGCGTAATTTACGACGTTCTAAACGACGACGCATAGACCGGAATCCACGGCGTGCCACAGCGGATTCTCCCTCATCAAACAAACGACTTCCCCACATTTTATGAGATCGAAATTTCAGCAACTCATAGGCCTTATTGGTTACTGCCCAGCCCACTGAGCTTGTACCAATATCTAACCCCACAAAATAATCTTTAATTGGATATCCTTTCAAATGACTTGAAATAAGTTGGTTCGATGCTTGCGTTTCCATAAGTCCTCTCCTTTGGAAATTAATAATTGACATTCATCAAATGCTTAACTATACTATAATTAATCCAACTAGTTTTGGAGGTTTACAGAATTACATTACGAGTTCAAATACAAATTAATTTACAATGCCTTCGGGCCGCCCGACGTAGGGCACCTACTCTCAATTCTTCGGAATTGAGTTTTTTATTGCCAAAATTTACCATTTAAACGTGATATATAATCTATAAGTCGCCAAACACCGTATAATTAACTTCATTTTAGCATAAAACAATAAATTAATTCATATGTTTTTCATAAATCTTATAATTATACTCATAATCGAGTACATAAAAGTTAATAAATAGTTATGTTTATAAGTAAAGCCGAGCTACTCAAAATTTAACGTAGCTCGGCTTTTTCGTCTCTTTTATTCTAATATAATTATCTATAAATCATAATTTTACTTACTTTATCGCCTTTTTGTTCAAATTGTATGCCATGCATCATATCCGTACGATAGCGATATTTCCCATAAAACCATCGATTATTAGAGTCTACTAAATCAGGTCTACCGTATACATTAAGGACTTTTCGCATGGAGTCGCCTACGGCAATGCCTCTATGTGTTGTGGCATCACGATTCTCGATCATCATATAGGTAACAACTGACTCTACACCATCCATTTTAAAACTCCCAAAGGTAACACCACCATAGGTGAGTCCTCTACTAGTTTCTTTAGTAGGCTGCCCCAAACTTGCTTTCACACTATCAAAGGTATTACCTAATGAAACACCAAGAACCATCATATCCTCTTCTGGTAAGTTGGCTCCTACAATTTGTCCGCCCGCATAATGAGTATATTGCTCAGCTTTTGGCCAATCATAAGACTGCTTCGCTGCATTTGTTTCAAGGCGGTCCCACGTTTTGCTCAACCAACTTGCATCTGTCACATAACTATAACCACTTACCAATTGCAGGCCGATAACAAGCCCCGTAATCATGTATTTTCTTTTCATGTTCTCTCTCCTGAACGATCTTATAAACAACTGAATTACATTTTATCTTTACTTTGCATACGGATTACTTTATTCCGCAGTGTCTCAACATTTGCAAAATCAGAATATTCTACCGTATTACGCAGCTGAATATGAGAATATGGCGTAGCCCCATCAATATAAACTAAGCTCATTATATATACATTCTTGTCATCACGTAAGAATCGATGCATTAAAGACGTTTTTCCTGGTTGATAGTTATCTACTAAAAGACTAGGAACGCCATTATTCCAAACAGATGCTGATTGAATAGGTGCATCACCTATGATTTGACTTTCTGGCTTTATTTCCGAAATCTCGTCAATAAATGAATAGATATATTTATCATCTACTTTTACAGGTTTCTTAGCTACAATAAGTCGGATACCTGATCCACGATAGTCTCTCATTTCGGCAGAGTCCTTTAACGATTTCTGTGCTATTAGTTTGAGCCCTTTAGGAATACGATATGTGAAATTATCCCATTGAATACTTTCACTATAATGATCCATATCATCTAACGATCGAATCGACGGAATTACATAATTACTCATAACGTGCTCGAGCTTGCCGGTAACAGGCTGATTTTTGTAGCTAAGACCTACCATATATTCTTGATTCGGTTGATTAAATAAACCAACTACAGCAACCATAGCAGGCGTATTCTCACCGAAAGACTCAGTTTCAATAGCCCATTTACCATGTGTGATACCCGGATATGTAAACTCCCCTTTTCGCTCTGATTTTAATTTGCCTAATGCATCATCATAATTCTGTTTTGTACCAATCGCAAAAAATATGGAATTCTCTCTTACAATAGATAAACGTTCACCATCACTGCGTTTTGGGTAATACTTACTTGCTAATAGTAGTCCAGGAACAGATGCCCGAATGTTATTACGCTCATCATGCAACAACACAACTGCAGACTCATTAACAAGTAAGTCCATCAACTTCTCCGAATCGCTTGCTATCTGATTGACTTCATCTCGTGTTAGTCCCCAGTCAGTTACATACATGTCCATGCGTTTTTTAGATTCAGAATGTAATTTTATAACATCACTAACTCCTACATTGCTCAAGCTACCGGCCCGATAGTTTTCATAGGCATTGGCAGGGATATTCGCATCTGCCCCTGGTATAGGTGGCTGTCCTGCTGGCACTTCTATCTGTACAGCGCTTACATTCATGGTGAAAGCAGCTAGTACAGCCATGATAATCAAACTTTTACGTAACATAAAACCCTCTCTTTTTTCTCTCACATTACAACATAAATAAGCACAACCTTATTAGCATAAGTATACTATGTAAACAAGGCTGTGCCTATTATTAATAATTTTATAATTTAGTATATGTATGATATATCTATAATTGGTATATATAAGGTTTATCTCCATTTGACGATATATCCCTTTATCCCTATAATATAAGTAGATAGTCAGACGAGTAGTGACGTCAGGCTCATCTCACAAACAAATAACATGTAGAAATGGCCTTTTCGTTTTATCTAATTTCCGAAGAAACGAAGGGCTATTTTGCTATTTCTAGACAAATAAGCGCCACAAGTGCTCCAAAGGATATCATGACTGATAAAATCCCAAGGATAATCATAATGATTTTATAACCACTCATAAGCAACCCTCCCTTCAAAAACGAAGAGAGGCCCAACCTCGCCTAACTATCCTAAGTCTATTATAGAACGAACTAATATGCGATACAATAAGCATTATATTATATAAATATACGAATAAACTAATAAAAGCCAAGTTATTCCTAACTATGAATAGCTTGGCTTTTACATTATGTAAATAAGTTAAAAATATATCAGAAATCTAATATGCGTATTTAGGAGCTTTCAAAAGCTAATGAAATATCAGTCCAATAATAATCAGAATCGGAGCCAGGTAAGAAACACAAAAATAACAATAGCTAAAACAATAATAGTGCCATACATTAATATCCCTAGCTTTATAACAAAATCTATACTATAAAAGATAAATGTCCCCACTAAAGATTGGTCTTTCAAAGAAAAGTACCAAGCTTTCACTCTATAATAAATTTTTGGTTTATCAAACGCTGGATATAGTTTCTCATGCCACAAAATAAGCCACGGTAAAACCCAAATATTCCCAAAGGTAAATATCAATACTGGCAAATAATCCCTTAATGGATATGCTTCTAATACATATCGATCATAGAGCAATGTATAGAAAGCCCAAATAGAGATTCCCCAAATAAGTAAAAGCACAAGCTTTATTAGGAGTCCAAAAACAAGTTTTATCTATGTTTATTCACTGTTTTAACCACTCTAGTGCCATACATAAATATTACAACTCATCATCATAAGATAGTCCAAAGATCTTTTTATAGATCAAATTAGGCAATTTATATTTTTCATCACCAAATTCAGCAGGTAGAATCATAGCTTTTAGATTTTCTGCATATATACGTTGTTGGCGAATTTGTCCATTATTGTAATAGGTACCGCCATCATTAACGGTCCCTGTAATTCCTGAACTTCCTTGCTTTGCACGCCAAATAGAGATATATGGGGTCTTATCACCTTGTTTTAAACTTCTATCATGATCATTAATCAAATGGCGCAAAGAACGATCCATTTGGTAATCGTATTGTACTGAAAGTCCTTGAATCATATTCGCAGCAGGCATGGAAACATAAATGACGGCTTCAATACGACGATGGCCATTCGGCGCCGTTATAGACTTAACAGATGAAAGATCCAAATATTTTCCATCTCCTCTTCCAGAGTCAGCACTCGAATCGATGTGTTCAAATCGTTCTGCGTTTAATAAGTCAGTTTGTGATACGGCTTGGATTTGCATTGGCAACACGAGGCAGCTTAGTAACCATAGTGAAAGTAAATATATGCGTTTCATCATCCACCTCATTGGGCCACAATATCATCAAAATGCTGCTGATATACAGATACAAACATAGCATCCGCTATATCATATATAATAGTATTATTACGGTTAAGTGGGACCTTACGCGTATCGTTTACATAATGCATTGGCTTTGTCGCCCCATCAAATGTATATCTCGCTACATCTACCCCTGTCATAGCTAAACCAGACTTACTTTCACTAGCCTCAATCAAAGCCAGCATAGACGGGCTCGGATTCATGATACGAGACGAATGAATAAGTGTCGCTAACGAATAGTTAGTATCATAATCCACGGTGAGCTGTCTCTCATTGATGATAGATTGATAAGACGTATCCATCACAATATAGTAAGTCCCGCGCAAGGAATACTGTGGCGGTGCATAGCGTAGGGCCTCAATCGAATAAGTGTTTAAATAGATATACAAGCCACCACTCTCTATGGGCCCATTCATCGACTGAGAATAAACAAGCTTAAACTGTGGTGACGTCTTCAGCTCCTGAAATGTAATTGCCTCTGTAGGCATGGTGAAAGCCAGCAACACAAGAGCTAGTATCAAAATACGTTGAATCATAAAAACCTCTCTCAAAAAATGAATCTTGTCTCTCAATAAAATAAGCACAGTCTTATTAGCATAAGTATACTATGTAAATAAGGCTGTGCCTATGATTAATAATTTTATATTTTAGTTCCTAATGTATATATATTCTCCAACGAGCAATAAAACTCCTCTTTGTATTTTCCCCAGTTTTTATGGATAATTAAACTATACTTGATATATGCACCGCAAGTAGTAAGGGTGATTTAGTATGAATCTCTAGATAGTGTAAATTTTTGGAGGTGTCATATGGATTCTCTGACTATTATTTGGTTTATTGTTTGCGCCTATTTATTACTAAATTTATTAGTCGGCGTGTATTGTCATATTCGTGTAAAAGATAGTACTGACTATCTACTCGCAGGTCGTCGTATTGGGGTTCTTATGACGGCAGGCACATTAGCAGCTACGGAAATCGGTGGTGGGAGCACCGTAGGTGTAGCAGCGAAAGCGTATGGTTCTTGGGGTTTGTCTGCAGGTTGGTACGTAGTATCTGCAGGGATTGGTGTTATTCTCGTTGCTTTCATCGCACCACTCTTGCGGCGTGCTATGGCAACAACCGTACCGGAGATCATCGGCCGTCGTTTCGGCGCGTCTAGCCATCTCATTACTTCCATTCTGTCCATGCTGGCAACAATTACACTAGCAGGCGTACAGATTACAGCAACTGCAACCATTATTAGCGTTCTCACCGGACTTTCAACAGAGCTCGCCATCCTCATCTGTGGTGCGGTACTCGTAATTTACACCATGTCCGGCGGTATGTGGAGCGTAACGATGACAGACGTTATCCATTTCTTCGTTCTCGTTGGGGGCTTCTCCCTCGCGGTGCCGTTTGTGTTGCACAATGTAGGTGGCTGGGAATCGGTAGTGACAAAATTGCCACCTGAACAGCTAGGCTTTACAAAGGTGGGTTGGAAAACCATCATCGGCCTTGTCATCATGTATTTCATGACCTTCTCCACTGGGCAAGAGTCAGTTCAACGGTACTTTGCAGCGAAAAATGAAAGAACGGCCGTTCTCGGTTCTATCATTTGCGGGATTATTATGGCTCTATTCGCCTTTGTTCCTGCGGTTTTAGGCCTCGTAGCATTGGCTGAATTCCCGAACATCGAAGCGAACAATGCGGTGGCAACGGTAGCGCTTAACCTCATGCCTCCTATAATGGCAGGCTTCGTTATGGCCGCTGTCGTATCGGCAACGCTTTCATCAGGCGCAGGCGACCTCTTAGGCGCCGCAACTGTATTTACTAAGGATATTGTGGAACATCATTTTGGTAAAAGCCTCACCGATGCTCAGCTCACTAGATATAGCCGTCTATGTGTGCTATTCCTCGGCATCATCGCTATCATAATCTCCCTCGTAAGCAAAGCCATCATTCCGATGCTCGTATTTGCTTTCACCATGAGATCCGCTGGCCCATTCGCCGCATTCCTATTAGGTCTCACGTGGAAAAATGCAACAGCTGGCGCTGGCATTTGGTCCATCGTGCTCGGCTCCATCGCAGGCGTGTACTGGGAATTCGTTGGCAACCCATATGGCATTATGTCCATCATCTTTGGTTCCATCGTCAGCCTCATCGTCTTTGTCGCTGTGGTATTTATTGAAAGATCCATGGGTAAACCACCGGCTCCACCGGCTATACCTGATGATGTAAAAGAAATATAATCACTTTGTTATAATCTATGAATTAATAATAAGCCTAAAAGTGCTATAAAATTACAATTATAAAATTAAAACTCCTATCGGTGAAAGCCAATAGGAGTTTTTCTTATTTTACAACGACATCATCAAACTATGTGCCATATACATGTTCATCATAATTTGACGATATATAATAACCTTATTATAATATAAGAAGATAGTCAGACGAGTCGTAACGTCAGGCGCATCTCGAAATTGAAAAAAGATTAGGAAATGGCCTTTCAGTTATCTAGTTACACTAGGCAACGGAGGGCTATTTGTCTTTTGTGATACAAATAAGCGCTATTAATGCCCCAAAGGCAATAACAACCGTTATTACCTGTAATAAGAGCATGATTATTTCATAATCACTCATAGGCTTATCCCTCCCTTCAAAAACGAAGAGAGGCCCAACCTCATCTAACTATCCTAGCTCTATTATAGAACGAACTAATATACGATACAATAAGGGACGAATAATAGGGATATATAGATAAATGTAGCAAAGACCGTACCAAAAGGTACGGCCTTTTATGTATTTTTTTTGCTTATTTCTTTGTCTTTATTTCTGCTTTTCTTCTTAACTCTTTAGCATTTTTAAAATCTAAATATTCCATTATATTGCGTAGTTCAATATGATTATATTTTGCCTTTCCATCCTCATAGGTAAGATGCATATCATATTCATACTGATTGTCTTGTATTAATTGGAATATACGTGATTGTTTACCTGGATTATGTTGATCCATAAGATATGTAGGTACACCGTTATTCCAAACTATGGCCGATTGAATTGGTATATCTCGTAATAAAGGTGATGAAGAACCATAGAGGTAATCCTCAAAAATACGATTAAAGTATCCACTCATTGCACTATCATCATGTACAATAGGACCTCTATCAATAACTAACTCTAACCCTTGACCATAATATACTCGCCTACTATACTCAGAATCAACCTTTTCTTCCGCTTTCAACATCATGCCTTTAGGCAAGCGATACGTAATATTATCCCATTTAACAAGATCACTAATACGTGCTAATTCATCTAACGGCTGGATAGAAGGAATCACGACATTAGCCATTTCTGTTTCTAGTTCCTTTACATTTGGTTGGTGAAATTTACTTAATCCAACAATATAATGTCGATTAGAATCACTATCAAATGTAACATAAACTAGCATCATAGGACTATCATTTCTTACTGATTCATCACTTATGCTCCAATAGGCCGATTTAAACCCAGGATAAATAAACATACCTTTATGCAATTCGCTATTTTCATTATAGTTGTCCTCAGTTGTTACTATAGTACCTGAAAGCGATGCAAGTGCATAACGGTCTACAGCAAAAGACGTAATACCATCAGACTTTAAAGGAGTAAATATCCCAGCTACAGCTCTAATAGGTGCTGTCATCTTAGCATTAAAGCCATCTTCATGCAGTAGTATCACCGTAGAATCATGTGAAGTCAAATCCATATACTTAACATTTACTTTCTTAAGTGCTTCTGCATCTTCTACACTTATCTCATGATCACGAACAAGCTCATCTATCTCTTTATATCTGAGCTTAAGTGCCTCTTGTATTTCAAAATCAGGCGCTTTACGAATATCACCATAACGATAGTTCTGATACGCATTATCTGGAATGCTTGCATCAGCCCCTGGTACCGGCGGTTGCCCTTCAGGAACAGTATACTGCGCTGCATCAATAGGCATGGTAAAAGCTAGCGACACGGCCAAACCCAACAATATACTTTTTAATTTCATATAACACCTCTCAAACAACAATAAGCACGTTCTCGCATTAGTATTAGTATACTACACTCGTGAGAACGTGCCTGCAAATAAGACTTAAGACTATAAATAGTCACATAAAGTATTTAAATAAATTTAATCTACATATCTAAAAATAGATATTCAAATTATTTATCCATATCATCAATAGATATACAAATATTTTCATTTGACGTAAACATAGTTTTTAAAAAATCGTATAATTGTTTATCACTATTAAGATATTGACTATCTATACATCCAATACTTATATTACTATTGCTAATCCATTGACTTAATGTACCATTTCGTAATATATAAATACGCTCACTTGTATTAGTATCATTATAGGTAATATTAACAATATATTTAACAGCACAACCAATAACTGTATCACCAAAGGTCTTACGAATACTTTGAATCTCATTAAAGTCTTTCACTATTTTATTTATCCATGTACATCTATGCAGTTTTTTATTTAACCATACATATCTATTTTGTTTTTTATTTATCCATATATGACAGTTTAATTTATTTCTTACCCATTGAAATATACCATTATATCTAAAATTACAAAATACATATTCTCCAGTAGCATATTTAATAATAACGCCTTTAACACTTAACTTATCATGATTTATATTAATATATTTACTAACAGGATTAGACTTGACCTCTATAATACGGCGAGGCTCAATTGTAAGTGGTTCATTGAAGTTTCTTAATAGTATTGGTAAATATTTATTTGAATCGAATACCAATAAAATTTCATTAATACACACTGCAGTCAAACTATTGTTAAAAAGAGTAATACCATAACTACTACCATTCCACACACTATTATAAGAAGTATATCCAATAAATCTCACTGACTTTCTTAGCGTTAAATATCCTAAATAAATCGTAATAACAGATGCAGAAAGACTTCCTATAAAGTTTATTACCTCTTTAAAAGATCTTGATATATCTGTTATGTACATTAATATAAACTCAATATATCCCATATTCTGATATTCCTTTATATAAATTAAATATCTTACTAAATAAACATCTAACCTTTGAAACCCAAGCAATAATCCATACTACTCTGATACAGTATAATCTAAATGACAAATTATTCTAGCCATACTAAGTATTATACATAGTGAGAGAAACTTCGTTACCATCAAAGAATATATATTCACCATGACCAATGGAGAATGGTCCTTGGTATTTATCTTTTGAAAGCTCCGATGGCATTCTATTAAATTGATAGAAGTTGTAATAATCTAGCATTGATGAATCAATACTTAATCCAGATTTTGCAAAATGAGCATTTTTACCAGTAAGAGTAATAACTGTAACCATATTATGCTCAGTCACCACTTTAAGTCCTAAATTCGTATACTTTAAAGTTTCACGACTATGCATTTTTTCAATAGAGCTTGGCGTACCTAGTAAATCAATAACTGCTTGTCGATTCATACCTAAATAAACGCCATTAACAGATTCATAATGCACTTTTTGTAGTTTATTGGTTAATTGATCTTTTTTATTCATGATTAGGGTTTTATGCTCACCATTACCTAACCATTGTAAATGAATTGCTTTTCTACCTTGAGCCTCTTGAATAATAAGAACCCCTGCCCCAGGATAGCCACCTACAAAATCAGCACCATCAACAATACGGCAACCATTAATATATCCATTGGAAATACTTAACACCTTATTCCCATTAGCATCATACCAATCACCTGCAACCTTTTGAGATGTACGGATAACACTATCTAATGGCACTTGAGCTGCTTCAATAGTTAATGCAGAAACTAAGCACACAATACTAAAACACATACAAACAAATAACTTCAATTTTTCTTTCATTTTTAATCTCCCTAATACACCTTACACACTAAATAATAAATATAGTTACTTAATATATTACAATTATAAGTCTCACTTATTTTTATTTCAACGGCATGTCTATTACATTCTCCTTTAAAACTTAATGTATCCAACCAATATCAATAGCAAAGAAACGATCATTCTCAACATTGCTTATTATGCATAGTATACATATTGAATATTCATTCTACGTATGTTTTAATGAAGACAAATACCATTCGTTTATGACAAATTAAATATGTATCCTTTATTAGAGAAATCCACTATATTTACACTACATAATAGGTCTTTACTACTACCATGCTTATATAAATCTTAAAACGCATCATGGTAGCTTTTTTATTACGTAAAGGAGTATAGATGTATGAGTAAGGAGAAATTAGAGTTTGTTGAACCAGTTGATACGAACACAGATAATGAGTATTCTAGAGAGCCTGTCCCGTTAGGAGCAAGGAAGTCCTGCTTTTCTCTCACCATTGTTTGGACTGGATTCGTTTTTCTTGTAACTAGTATGATGGCTGGTGGCGGATTAGCGGCAGGGCTGACTTTTAACGAATTACTATTAGCCATGATTCTAGGCAACATTTTCTTATGTATCATCGCAGGGCTAGTGAGTGTAATCGCCTATAAAACAGGCCTTACCTTTGCCCTTTTGACGCGATACAGCTTCGGTCAGGAAGGATCTAGAATTGCCTCTCTCTTCGTACCTATCGTCAATCTAGGTTGGTACACGATTCAAGCGGCTTTATATGGACATTTTATTGCTCAAGTTTTTAACCTTTCCTACACAGGCGAAATCATTGCGATGATGCTCAGCGCCGTTATCATGGGTATCTTTGCAGTTCTCGGCATTAAATCACTTGCCGTATTTGGCTATATTGCGATTCCATCTATCGTATTCCTCTCCCTAGGAACAGCGGCTCGCTCGGTTCAAACAATCGGTGGCTGGCAAGAATTATTTAACTATGTGCCATTGCAACCTATCGATTTACTTTCAGGCATTACCATCGTTATCGGTACATGGATTCTATCCACTGCTACATGTATCGCCGATATTATGCGCTATGGTAAAAGCAAGAAAGATGTTATTACAGCGAGCACAATCGGTCTATTAGGCGGTAATACCTTAATGATCAGCTGCGGCGCTATCGCAGGCGTTGCTATGAATGATGGTGACTTAATCAATGTACTATTAAGCTTTGGCCTCGTGTTCCCAAGCTTACTATTATTAACTACAAACATTTTTACAACAAATGGTGCAAACCTATATTCCACATCATTGAACCTAGCAAACTCTTTCAAACTAAACAGAAATATTATGCTAGCCGTGCTCATTGCAATCTCTGCATTAGCAACAATGACACAACCATATAAAATCGACTCTCTCTTTGTATTCTTAAGTACACTAGGCATCATCGTTCCGCCACTATGCGGTATTATCTTAGCAGACTTTTACCTGGTTCATCGCGGAAAATATATCGATTACAACAAAGCGACTTTCAAAAAATGGAATCTAGTTCCATGGATTACATGGGCCATCGCATTGGTCTGTGTTAAATTCATACCATTCGGACTGGCTTCGCTGAACGGGATTGTAATCGGTGCTCTACTGTACGCAGTCATTACGTATATTGTTAAACCTAATGTTGTTAGTGAAAGCAAAGGGTGATTATCATGGCAATTCATAAACTATCTGCTATACTAGGCACAATCATTATGGGCATTGGATCCTTTATGACCTGTTTAGCCACAACTGAAAGCACCATTACCCTTGGTAATGGCATGCTCGTAGTAAGTATTATCATGATGGGATTTGGATACTCTAAATGGCAGCCTTGATTAAATAAATCTTAAATCAGAACCACCCGTAAAATGGGTGGTTTGCTCACGGGCTATAAGCCCGTAGTACTAGGCCAGCGTCTAAAGGTGCTGGCTTTCACTACGTTCAAGCCGCATAGCCATTGACTCGTAACGGTCCCCTTAAAGGGGATATGTATTACTTGCTACCCTTAAAAGGGTCCTCATATTCTTTTACACTAAGTTTATCTTTCATTTGGTCATGTAACTCTTGCTCACGTATATATTTTTTACGGTAGCTTCATTTAATCCTACCGTACTTACATAATATCCCTCGGACCAAAAGTGTCTATTTCCAAATTTATACTTTAAGTTTGCGTGTTTATCGAACATCATTAGCGCACTTTTACCCTTTAGATATCCCATAAAAGATGAAACTGATATTTTAGGTGGAATTAACACTAGCATATGCACATGATCTGCCATAAGCTCCCCCTCTATAATCTTGATGCCCTTATATTCACATAAACGTCTCAGTATTTCACGTAAACTATTTCTGTATTGATTATATATAACTTTACGTCTATACTTAGGTGTAAATACTATATGGTATTTGCATAACCATTTTGTGTGCGCAAGGCTCTGTGTCTTTGTTGCCATATAAAATCACCTTTCTTTTGTATATAATGCGGCTTGAACACCTACATTATACTTAAGCAAGGTGATTTTTTTGTATAACTTTCGTTGCCGCACCCGCATAGCGGGTGGTTTTATGATTCGCGACTACGTCGCGAATCAGTCTAAAGACAATAACAAAAAAGCGCTAACCATTACGGCTAACGCTTCTTTCATTATTAAAATCCTTCAACTACCCATATAATAATCCTGGTATAGATATAAGTCAATCATTATCTTCTAGCTGCTGCTTTTTAACTTTTTCTTTTAAATCGGCCAAAAAGTTATCAATCGCTGATTTTGAAGGCGTTATATATATTTCTTCTTCGTCTTCAAAATTATTCTTCTTATTCTTTCCTAGATTATCAATGCTATCGTCAAGCATTGCGGCGATTGCAGATTCTAAGGCTTCGTTATACTTTTCATCTTTTTTATTGTCTTCGTTAAGTGTACCATTTAAGAGTTTATCTAAAAAGTCATTTCTAGGATTTTCTTCTTCATATCGTTTTTGCTCTACTTCGTCTACTAATTCAACATATATACTTCGCATGAAGTAACTAGGTGGTATTTCTAATCCGTTTTCAATCCTATATAATGTCATCTTTGGTATGCGTAGTTTTATAGCTAGATCTTCTAAGCTAAGTTCTAATTCTTCGCGTAAGTCTTTAATGTTAGGGCTTCCCATTAACTGATACTCTAATTCTAAGGCAACGTCTAATACTGTAGCTTCGATTAATCTATTAGATTCAAGCTCTATACGATATAAAAGGATCCATGCTTGATCATCACTAGGCATATCGGGATCTTCAAAGTCTAATTTTTGCATAAAGTCATGGTTAAAAAACCAATCGGCTATAGTTCCATCACCATTACGGCAGAATAAAATAATATCATCGTCTTTCAACATGCCTGCTATATATAGATCCATTAGTCTAATATATGGCTGGTACCCACTGCTTTCTATATTTAATTCCATAATGCTAACCCCTTTATATCAATCTTCGTTATTTTCTTCTCTAAACAAATCTTTAATGAGTAGTTGCATAAAGTCATCGTTTGGATTTTCTTCGCCTAATTTATTGATCCGATCTTCAAATTCTTTTTGTTCTACTTCGTTGACTAACTTAACATAAATACGTCGCATGATGTAGTTAGGCGGCATTTCTAAGCCTTTTTCTATTCGTTCCAAAGTCCTTACTGGCATACGCAATTCAAAGGCTAATTTATCTAAAGTAAGACCTAGTTTTTCGCGTAAATCTTTTATCTTAGGGCTTCCCATTAGTCGATACTCCAACTCTAAAAGAGTATCTAATACTATAGCTTCAGTTAGGTTATTATATTTAGATTCTACCAGATATAAAAGAATCCAATTTTGATATTCAAGATTATTCTCCGAATCACCTACATAATACTCTTCCATTATATCGTGATTAAAAAACCAATTTAATATTATTCCGTCAGCACTACGAAATAATAGAATAATGTCATCATCTTGTACTATATCGTTTTTATACGAATACAAAAGCCTATCATAGAGTTTATATTCTTTACTTTTTTTATTTAGTTCCATATGATTAAAATCCCTTTTATCTCAAATACTAACGTTTCAATACCGTAAACGGTAGGTACTGTTGCAACATCGGGCCTTAGAATCCAGTATTCATGAGGCTGTAAAATAGGTTTTGGAAGACCTCATACCGTAAACGGTATAATTGTACTACCATTAAGGCAAAAAGCCTATAAATATAGATAAATACTGGTGGTAAATGTTTTTCTAAAATTATAGTTATTATAATGGTTTCCAAATTTTACGTCAATATAGTGCCCCTTTTTCTTTCATTTAATTTTCATTCAAAATCTATCTAAAATTGTGTACTACTTTTTCTTAACTCTCAGCTATCTGCACTCAATTACACATAACAAAAGGCCTATCCATATGACATCATACAAATAGGCCCATTATACAACATTATTTATTCTTTTTTTCAAATGCTACTCCTCAATGCAAACATGTACTAAACCTAGAGTTACTAAAGGCAACATTGTTAACACCTCCTATAATTAATCTTCCAATAATAAACACATTAAAATTGTTACAGCAAAGCCAGCAAATGGATACATAAAGATCACCTCCTTTTTAAATTAACTATGATCGATTACGACTAGAACGTGCAGCTTGGTATATAGTAAGCCCCAATGTGGCCCCTGCTGCAAAACTTTCCCACGCGGATACCGCCGCTGAAACTGCAAATAATGGTAACATAATTGTTCCTCCTTAGTATAAAACATTAATATAGCGTAAATAAATACTTAATATATAAGCCCCTGAGTAAATTTCTTCAGTCATGACTAGAATCATGTGAATGGAACTAAACTCATTGGCTACATCTTCATTATATGAAAGTAGTTAATTTAGATGTATTCAAAAAAACTAAGACATAAATTATTAAAGAAAAACTTTTACTGATATAAAAAATAGAGCCTCACATCACATGTGAGGCTCTATTCTTCTGAAAAGATTCTTATATTTAATTATTAGTAACATTAAAAATCCAATTAATCCAAGCACGTACAGTACTAGCTCTACGTTCATATGTAGACTGACTATACGGTAATCCTGTTTCCGGATTAAGAACACCCGCCTGTTTTATAAATTCCGCAATCTCACGATCAGAAAATCTCCTTTTATATTTACAGTAAGCCTTATATGTTAAATTAAAACTTTTGTAAGATAAAATAGCTTCAATTAATCTTAGCTGACGTTGTTTATAGGACATAGAAAATAGAGATTTTCCTAATTTCGTTAACGTATAACAATCATGTCCATCCAAATCTAATGATTTTTCTACAAGACCTAAATACCTTGCTGCATCCAGATAATAAGAAGATTGGCGTACATCAAAGGAATACTCTTCTGTAATAAAGTTCTTTTCTACATCATTAATATAAAGTAATTCACAAATATTAATAACACGCTCAAAAGAGTTAGCCTGTGGAAATTGAATGTTTGGCTCCTTATTAAACCGTAGTTTTTTCAAGATTTTTTGCACATCCTCTACTGAAATATGTGTATCTTCTAAGCAATATCGTTTATGTTTCACTAGTTCTAAGGAGTTATAGTGTTGTAGATCATTAAATCTATATTCATAGAGATAAAAAATACTATTGCTATAAATTAAAAACACTGGACGTACTGGCTTTTCATCCATTTTCTGCTGCCATGTTCGGAAAGGATAATACAACTGACGAATCAAAAAATTATCTGTTAAATCTCGTTTCGCTTCCATTAAGGCAAGACTTTTAACACCTTCATAAGCCGCATCAATTTCAATTTGTGAATTTTCTACTGTTACAGCTGAATCTTCATCAGTTACAGCTTCACCAACAACATTTGCATAAAAAGCAAATGACTCGGAACTCATACGCCCTGAAACGGTAGGCAATAAATTTTCATCTTCTAAAAAGTCAGCCAAAATCCCCGATATATAAGCCATATTCAAAGCCTTACTTTCACTATTAATAGATGTTACGTCTAGGCTTCTAATATGTTCAGGCGCCATTAAATATGTAATTTCTGATGTATCTGATTCAAAATTATGATACGCATTTATATGAGAGATATAATAATCGCCTCGGGTAATCGGTAAAATCGATAAGTTATTTTTCACAAATAGTTCTGGCCGAGCATCAGAGTTATCAAATTTAACAGCTAATCGTGCTTCTTGAAACTCTCCGATTTGCTTAGCAGAAATTATAAAGTATCCTTTTTCCTTAATAGTATCTAAAATATTATGTTTTTTATTCAGCTGGTTCCATGTTACATCTATTTTTCGATTCTTTGTCTTTTTACTCATAATTTCTAACTACGACCTCATCGACACAACCTCGTTTTGAACCTATAGAGTTAATAGCACGTTTTGCAGGAACAATAGTAATATTAAACTCACTATAAATATCTTGTATAAATTCTGTGGCAGAGTTTGAAAGCATAAATTTAATACCAGCCGCATCAAGATTTCGACAACAATCACGTAATGCAATTTGATCTTCTCGACTAAATCCTCCAGCATTATAACCAGTAAAACTGGCTGTTACAGATATTGGATCATATGGAGGATCCAAATAAACAAAACTATTTTCTGGCAAACCTTGAACAGCTTCAGAATAGCTCGTGTTCAATATTGTTACGTTAGCAGTATTAAAGTATTTATTAACAGCACGAAGTGTACCTTCATTAACAATATTAGGTTTTTTATAGCGTCCAAAAGGTGTATTAAACTCACCTGCACTATTTACACGATATAATCCGTTATAACAAGTTTTATTCAAGAATATAACACGCGCAGCTTTATCAATATCAGTTAACTCGTTATAAACCGCTGCATTACGGTCCCAACCTCGAACATCATAAAAGCACTCTTTTGTATTCTCAAATTGCTCCAACCTTTTAATCAATGCGTCTACATTATCTTTAATAGCTTGATAAACCCCGATCAATTCGCTATTAATGTCATTGATAATTACGTTCTCAGGTTGCAGTGCAAATAATACCGCACCACCACCAATAAATGGCTCGCAATAGCTCGTATAGGTGTCAGGAAATAGTGGCATTAATCGTTCTAATAACTGACGTTTACCACCAACCCACTTTACCACTGGTGACGCTAAGTCTATTTTCCTCATGCATGCAACCCCTTTCTAAATACTCATATTATTGTAACCTATTTGTGTCGAGGAAATCTATTAATTTATACATCGATCACTAAAAATGGGAGCTTTCACTATTTGAAAGCTCCCATTTTTGAATTATTCAATTGTAAGCTTAATAAGGTCGCCAATATCTTTAATTTCTAAGACCTCTACAATCTTAGCAATATGTTCAAAGTTCATTACGGTTCTAGTTCCTCGACATATATCACTTATTGTAGATTCTCTGATACCAGTTTGTTTAGCAAGATCTTTTTGCTTTAATCCTCGCTCATCCAAGATCTCTTTGAGCCTTATTTTAATTGAATATTTCATTACATCCTTCTTTATTTTTGCAATTGAACAGTCATATAAGCTAAATCCCAGATATTAGAGTCCTTACCAACTGCATTAGGATTATCACCTATAGAACTAGCAAAATCCATAACTTTTTTAACTAATGCAACTTTACATGCATTCCATACTGTAATAGGATTTACACCATTATACCATTCATATTTATCAGTAGTTTTATTATATATCACAAGAGTTCTAAATGCCCCTACAACAGGATATAATAATCCATCTGGCACTTTATAAATCATCTCTTGTTCACTAAATTTACTTCTACAAACAATCTTATTATCTTTATATCCTGAATACTTCTTACGACCATAACGTCCACCAGCACTATTATATGCTTCTGCAAACTCAGTCTCAATAGCATCAAATAAATCAAAAATATCTGGAGCTATATTAGTAAATCTACGATATCGAGTAGGATCAGCAAGATATACTTGTAACATTCTAGATTTAGAGGAATATGCCTGTGTTGGTTGCATCTTCTGATCACTATGTTCCATCTCAAACATATTGATAATCGCAACAATATCACGAGCATCAATCATTTTTAGATTCTTACCACTCAAACTATCCACTTCAAGTTGATTTTGTTTGAAGGCAATACGTTTGTAAAACGGCATCCCCTGAAGGCCCTCTTTTATTGGCTCGAACTTATTTGCTAATTCAGCCATCGATTTCTCATCTACTTGTACAGATGTATTTCTTGCTCGTGCTAATTCTTCAATAATAGAATCTACACCCGTCATAACTTCAAATTGAACATATTGATCTGGATTATCTTCTTTATGCTCACATAGAATCTTATACGTATGCCCACCATCAATATTTCCATGAATATTTTCATCAGTATATTCAATAGTTACTTCCTCTTTTTGATTATTATAAGTTACTGATGCAGCAGATATTACAATACCTCTATTTTTCAAATGAAATGCTCTATCATTACTACATAAAGAGTCTTCTATAGCTTTAGCTACTTGTGAACTAAGCTTTTGCTCCCTCGGGTTTGTATTCATAGGAATATCAATTGGAATCTCACTAGCCTTTACATAGAATACATACTTTTTAGATTCGCCATTCAAAAATGGATCATCTAATTTTCTAAATGTCTTACCTTGTACTTTAAAAACTTGCTTCATAATATGAGCTCCTTCCTAACTAAACGCATAGTCTAGTAGAACAAAAATAAATTATCGTTATAACTCATTAACATCATAACGCAATACTATAATAACGCTATATCGCAATTTTGTCAACATGAATTTTAAATAGCTGATAGGTATTTTTGATATTTATCAAACACATAATGATAAATGTCATCTTCTGTCATCACATCTAGAATTTTAACACTACCTAGGCGAGAAACGTCTTTAGCTAAATCATCATAACAAGTTGATCTTTCTTTCCCAGATTTTACAGTGTCATAAACAGCTCTCATAAATCCCATTACAATATGTTTTTCGCTAGAAAAAGTTCGCCATGTAAGCTCTCTAAATCTAGAAGGACTTTCAAATGTAAACTTTGTTAGATAATATCTATCTATATTATGATCTTCATCAACCGTTAGAGCTACGCGATAATAACAACGAGAGATGATTCCAAAGAATAATCCCCTTCGACCACCTAATAACCATTGATTGTTAAATGATGAAACTTCTTTTTTCTCCATCATTACAAGTGCTACACTATAACATCGTTTGAACATAAACCATAACCAAAAATATTTATTACTCAATATATACCGTGGTAAATGCTTAAGCTTTTCATATAACAAAATCGAATTTCGTGTAATTGTAGCAATATCAGTTGCTGATGCTGGCATCTCTAAAACAAAATCATCAATTTGATAGGCTTTAGCTTGAAATGCTTTTCCCTCTGCAAGTGAGTCCACCCAAGGAGAATTGTTAGGATTTTCAATAAAGCAATCTTTATAAGTCTCAATATTTTCTTTTAGCTCTTTATATGCGGCTTCAGTCATGTAACCAATATTAATCTTCCCCATCTATCTCACCGTCCTTAAGAATCATATTTGTTGCGTCTTTAATCGCATTGATATTCATATTATTAAATACAGTTTGTGCAAACTCTAGCGTCCCACAACCAGTAAATATTTCCATCGTCAATTTATTTTTTTCAACTGCATTATAGGCACGTACAACAGACTTAAACCATGGATACGATTCAATTACGTCTGTAATATCTGTATAGCCTCTAAATTCTTCTTTAATATTATTAAAGATATCTACTAATACAGGAGTAACAATTAAGCCCATAAATATGTTCATAAAATATCGACTATGTTTAACATTTGAATATTCTTCGAATCGATCTGACGGTAAATAGATATATATTTTTGACTCACCTTTAGATGCTTCATATTGTAAATATTTTTGGGTAACTTTTCCTCGTATAACCTCAAAAATAGATTCTGCTACGTTATCAGCTAAATCATTATGTTCAATATTAATTGAGAAGCCATCATCAACACCTACAATATCATATTGATTTAAATCAAAATCTATACCCTCAAAATCCTCAATGAAGTTTAAGCTTCTATAATCCGCTATATTTTGTGTCGCATATAAATATGATGAAATAGTAACCTTACCACTTAAGCTATTTAAAGGTATAAATATGGTTTGTGGTACTAAAGAAAGCTTATAAGTCTGACGAAAAACGCTTTCTGGAGATTCAACTACTAGCATAGGCTGTAATAAATCATTTTCCACATAAGTAGTCAAAGTGTCATCAACTAATTTAACATAGATATCTTGTAAAACTAAATCATGTCTATCATCTTTAATCGGATAGTCAGGATCACTAAAAGCAAGTTTATAACAAGCATTATCTTTAAAGTCAGATAATGCCTTATTTCTATTTACCACTGGATATGGAAATAATCGATTACCTATTTGCATAAAACTCTACCCCTGTTGCAAATCTACTCCCTTTACTCACATTATAAGAAACAGTATATTTCTTACCGGATTCTAAACTGATTCCTTTTATTACGCCATCTTTTATAGTACAAGATTCACCGTTAATTTCAGCTGATATAATATCAACTTCGTAAGTATCAGATGACTCACCAATCTCCTTGATAACGATATCACAATTCGTTTCATTGCAATTTGATACGAATGTAAGTAAGAATTTTTCCCGAGATTTATCATACATATTTCTAGAGCGAATACCGCCTAACAGCTTTCGAGTATATCCCTTTTTAGGAGATGATTCATCTATGCCAGTATTATTTGTATTAGTAGGATGACCTGCATCTACAGATGTACCGCCCCCAACGTGAACACCAGTTGAACCTGGATCGCCTTCGGGATTAGAAATCTCTGCATCATTTTCACTATCATCTCCCGATACAGGAGTAGTCACACTACGATCCATTTTATCGTCTTTATCATTTTCTAGTTCAACACGTTTATGATCAGCTTGATTCTGTCTAATCTTACCAATATGAGTAAATTCTTTCGAATCGCCACCTAACTCCTCTCCATCTAAAGGTTCTGAATCCTCTACGCTAGGTAAGTAAGCCCCAGCCCCAGCTATATCTGTTTTATCGCCCACTTCTGTTTTTAACGCTTCAGTAATCGCTCTAGAGATAAGTTTTTTTAATCTACTAAGTGTAGATTTTGCATTAGATTGTGCTTCCTCACCTTCTAAACGCTCCCACGACCAGGCTGTATGCTCAGCATTCTCCATACGGCGCAGAGCTTCATTTAAATCACCATTTTCAATAATGCACATAGCTGAATATGGTATTAAACGACCTACACCATGGCTAGTAATTTTCATATATGGATATCGGATAATATCACAAGTCCCTGTAGCTCTATGACTTTCACCTTGAGAGTAGCTTTTTACCAAAACATTAATAGGTCCATAACCTTTTACTATTTTTTCAATATGAGTAACATTATCTACAGATGTTAAAAGCTCATATTGTGCCATTATAGACTTTAAACTACTAGCATCTTTACCTGGGAAAGAAGTAGTGTCATAAATAATTTTTTTAATTGTATCTTTACTTAATGTAATGTTATCAACAGTAATTTCTAATAATCCTTTAACAAAAGCAACCATAAAACTATCTAATAGTTTAAACATTAAATCAGACTTCCAATTTGCTCTATGTCCAAAACCAATTAAATATAAATCGGTACCATAGTCACCATATGCTCGAGTAAAATTAGGATCAAGGCATAATTCACTATCTACACATGGGAAACTATCTTCTTTGCATCCATAGTATCCTTCTGCAACAGACATTTTATAGCCATCTGCATCAATTGGTACAGAGCGTAACTTTGAAATACCTATATAACCCTTCTCTTCTCGTTGTGTATAAGTAGAATAGAATACTGTTCTTGTTCCACTTGCAACAAAGGCTGCAGCCTTACCAATCCCCTTTGAGCCACCACTACCAGCACCTTTAAAACTAGTACCTGATGTTTTAGTTAGGTTATAAAAAGGTACGCCACGTTCAAATGTAGAGACACCTATTAATCCAGTGGTATTAAAGTCACTAATACGAAGACATGGAATAATCGACAAATTAATCATAGAGTGTATTGCCTGAATAGCAGCACCTTCCTTTTTATCGTCTTTACGATATTGGTAACAAGCTTCAATTTGCTCAGATAATTCATCAATACCAGGAATATCATTACGAGCAACATCAAAAGTGCTAAACTCTATACGCGTAGGATGAATACCTCTATTAGCATCAATAGAGTTTTGACATATCTCCCGCGCCAATGAGCCAATTGGATCCTTTTTAAAAATATCAATATCGCCCGTCTCTAAGCCATACTCCATACCATTACCGTTATCAGGAAAACGCCATTGTAAACACATAATCAAAATACCCCTTTACATATACACGGTATAACTTCAGATGTAATCGTATTATACTTACACGGAATCGGCAATTCATTAATATATCATGAATTTTTCATCTTTTATGATTATATCTTATAAATATAAGATTTATATAATATTTCTTTAAAAATTAATATTTTATAAATGAATATATTAAGCTACCAAATATAATATAGACAAAACAAAACCACCCCTAACTAGGGGTGGTTCTATTTTTAGTATCTACGTTTTATCTTTGCTGCTCCCGCAGTTTCATTTATTTTCTTATACGCCTATCCTCCTTTTCCAGATTTCTCTCCACCCTCCTACTTCTACTTTCACCGTCCAATGAGTTATCTCGTTAGGTCTCTCCAGGCGATAAATAGTTCGGCCACGACTTGAGGGTTTTGGCTGAGTTTGATGCGGGCTAGCATTTTTCGCACGTAGTTGCAGTGTTCTAGCATCGCTTCATTCAGTTTGTGTTTGACATGACGCGGAGATTGGTACACCAAGATGGGTGCAAAGTCCGCCACATGAATATAGCTCGTATCGGGTTCTGGACCTTCCGTAACGATATATTCATAGGGTATAGCCACGTTAAAGAGGCCGTACACCACGTCCTTGCCGATAGGACGGCGACATTTAATATGAGCAAAGGTTAGATGCGGACCATAAGTCTTAGGCGCGGTATAGCTGCTACGCCGACCATCGCTAGTCATAATATAGTTGGGTCTCAGCCCTTCCTGCATCGCTAGCTCTCGCGTAATCGTGCGCATCGGCAGATGAACCATTTCTTCGCGACCATCCACAAAATAACACTTCGTACTGTCCCCACCACTAGGTTGATAGGTAGGAATAAAACAAACAATGTGATTCTTTGGATTCGTATAGATCAAATCCAAATCTTCTCCCTTAGATAGCCGAGCGGCCATCAAATCTGTTAGTTTATCATTTATTGCCATGGAATCCTCTCCAATCTAATCAGGAACATTCCTTTCAACAATACAATGAACACGTGTTCTGTGAAAGCAGATTAGCATGCTTTAATCTGCTGCTGACTTAATTGTATATCAGCCTGTATAATTTGTAAATATATATACAAAACTATAGAAATTTACGTATATTTAAAGACTTTATGATCTTGTAAAAGTTATATATACCTTGATGTGTCATTATTTTCTCATTTAAATTGAGAATTGCATATTTTATGTATATTTGTTAATCGAGATTAAAAGAAATATGCAATATATAGGATATAAATAAGAAATTAAATTATAATAACTAATGTACACGCACGTCTGTAAAGTCCGTACTCAAATACCTGCGCAGCTTCCGAATGGCTCGTTCGTGGCGCCGTTGAATAGCTTGACGACTACAGTTCAATTCTTCACTAACCGATACCAAGCTTTGGCACTCACCGTAGACACGGCGCAGTAGGTCTCGTTGGTCAGGAGACAATCTGCCTAAGGCCCATACGAGGCGCGCACGAAGCCTATGCTCTTCATCAGCACTCATCACCATATCCGCTACATTCTCGCCAGATGCGAAGATATCCATACCAAAAGCGACGTCTCCATCATCGGTGGTGCGATCTGGAATGTGAATTTCACGGCGATAACGCAATCGCTCACGTTTCCAGTACCGCATATAACCATACATGATGCCAGCTTTCACAAAGCCTGGGAACGGTACGGCCCCGTTCAAATCAAAGCTATAAATCGATTCTATGAGGATGGCCCAGAGATAGCTCTCTACGTCCTCGCGGAACTCGCGGTTTCCCATGCGATTCGTATAGTGCAAGATGAGCGGTCGATACCTGCGACAAAGCTCGATTTGTGCCGCATCATGACGAAGCTCATCAGCGGACCACGGCTGATACCCTACCGTCTGAATCCGCATATTCGGCTTTTGACAGATGGACACGAGGCTCTTGTCCGACAAGGACGATAAAACTTGATGCCCACAGACGAGGGTCTGTAATTTCAATTCCTCTGGAATACTTTCCCTAGACTCATTAGCTTTCGATAGTAAAGAATGAGATGGTAATGCCTGTGTTTCTAACGTTTCTGACTGATAGTTGTCATGTTGTAAGTTCGCAGTTTTAATACATGTTTTTTGTACTAAAGGTTCTTCGTTTGTGTATAACATAAATCCCCTTTCCTGCCATGGCATAGCGCTTATGTACACAATACCGCGGAAAGAGTGTTTTGACAAATCAGCAATTCCTTGGAATTTCCCTATATTCTGTTATATTTGAACCTTAATTTCTATCCATAGTACACCGTACCTATGCGATTCAAAGGGTAATTGCTGAAAATAGATAATTACCAAAAATGACACCACATACATAATGTGGTGTCATTTTTTAGAGGAAATATACTATCATTGGGTAATAGTATTCAATCTTTAGGTAGTAGTATTCAATCTGAGATTGTCTGATTAAATCGCAATACACGCGGCTTGGACAAAGTCCTTTAGCTGCGGTTTTACATGATTATAATATACATCAGCGCCATAACCGCGCACGATATCGCCCCAGTATTTATATACATAGCGGTACCAGAAATGGAACATACTATTCGTGAAATGGTAATCCGCGTACTTCGCGTTCCCACGGTTACTTGCCTGAATGCGGCCCACGAGTCCCATAGACATGAGATCGTTCAAACGAGATGTAAAGGTACCACTTTTAATTTGGCTTTCTTGTAAAAGCTCTACGTAGTACGGTCTTTCCAAGCTAGCAAGGCCCGTTAAAATGGCATTGGCTCCGGTTATATTTTTCATATCTCGATGCAAGATATATTGTGTTTCTTCAAAGAGAGCTCCCGTTACTGAGAAGAACAAGTTAATAATATTCGTATCGATGCTTTCACCATTATCAAAGTATTGCACATAGGCAGGTAACCCACCGGTTACGGCAAAGACGGTGCGCAAATCATCCTTTGCATAGTGAAGCCCCAAGGATTTCATATCAACTAAGGAAAAAGGTTTCACCTCGAGATATTCGGACACGAAAGGACCGATAAGGCTGCGATCGCCAATGATGCGGCCATCGAGCTGTTCCAGACCATTAGCCATCAATATGATGTTCAAACGACTCGTATCTTTATAGGTATCTAATAAATCGCGCAAGTGAATGGGAAACTGAGGAACTGCTTCCACCAAGGATGGATAATCGTCAATCACCACAGTCTGAGGTGTTTTCACACTGCTTTCAAAAAGTCTCACAAAAGCCTGCTGCAAACTCTCTACAGGCTCGAATGTATCTTGAGCATTAGCAGGAACAAAACGTGCCTCAAGAGCTCTATTTATATCAGCCACATGGACGGATTCATTAGCCATACGCCCCGCCAAATATATCGCCTTATGACGGCGTACAAGTTGCGAAGCCACATAGGATTTACCACTGCGATGAGGACCATATACAACACATAAACTCATTTGGCCCATTGCAATTCGGGACTGGATACGCTCTATAATTTCAGCACGTCCCACAAAATTCATATACTCACCTCCAACTATTTACGGAAATTATTATATCATAATTTTAAATCATTATTAAACTTTTTTTCATATAGTTAACATAGCTTTTTATTATGTTATTTTTTTTACTCATCAAATCAGAGCTTTCATGCGATACGTGTTGCCTTACCATCATAAAAGGCCTTATGATTACTTTATTCCCAGATACGTTTGATATCCACATATCCTATAAGGCATGGTTATATAAGTTATACATTATAAGCTATACATATTAAACTATAGATTTTAATCTATATAGTTTAATCCATATATTTTAAAAATGACGTGCTACCTAAAAGGTATAGCACGTCATTTGCATATTAAGTATATTAAATTGTTACTGAATTTCTTATACTAAGTTTCTTAATAGTAAATATCTAACTTGTAAATATCTAATTCGTAAATTTCTGATTACAAAATCTAATATTCTTAAATATCTTATGGATCCATTTGCGTTTGCATTTTCATCAATAAGATGCGCTTAATCGATTCATTGAGACGCTCGGTCGTAATCGTTCCATCCGCCACCGCTCGGGTCAGCGCACGATGGACTTCATCGATATGAATCGTATCCGCATCAACAAGAATGAGGTCACTGCCCGCCAAAATGGAAGCCACAGCGTAATCGCCTATCTTTTGGTTAGATTGCAACGCACCCACATCGATACGGTCCGTCATAACAATCCCCTTATAGCCGAGCTCCTTGCGAAGCCAACCGTCTATAATCGGCTTAGAGGAACTCGCCAAGTGTTCGTTATCGATAGCAGGAATCTGGATGTGGCTCATCACAAGCATATAGCTATTCGCCGTCGTCTGCGCAATGAGACGTTTAAAGACGGCTACATCATTATTGCTGAGATATGCTTTCGCCTCATTAGCTGATCCAAAGGATACATCCCCTAAGGTCACCGCCGGAAAGTAGTTATAAGCGGACCACATATGATTAATTTGGTAACGCTCCACCATGGCAAGATTTATATGGCCTGCCCACGTGGGGTCCGATGTATAGGACATATTAGGAACACCTAGGTTAGCATTAGGCCCAATAACCAAGTTAAAGCCCATATCCCGCATTTCAATAGCAGATCGCGTGGCCAAATTAATGATACGATCCATAGGCAATTGCCCCCACCGATTGGGCTTCGGCAACCGCAAGAAACTTTCATTCCCATGCAATATGCGATCACGATGCACCGCAATATAAGGTGTCACCATGCTAGAGGTTATCGCCGTTTGCATAATATCGCTGGTGAAAGTTTTCACTTGGTTCTTATTAATAAGATTTTCATTCGTTAGCATCACGCCACTGACACGGTATTTTCGGATCACATCCTTTTGGGATTGTCCTATCGTACTACCATGAAGGCTGATCATCATCAGCTGCCCCACCTTATCCTCTTGAGACATGGCCGCAATCCAAGTGTCCACCTTTTCAGACACGGGTTTATTGGACTCCAGGACGGCACGGTACGATACGGTTCGTACCGTTTCTTGTTCTGCCTGACTCTCATGTTGGCATCCAGTTGTACCAACGACAGCAACTAGTAAGGCGAGGCCACTCAGGACCCGCCGAAAAAACTGGTTCATCTCTCCTAAAAGCTCCTTAATGCTTACGCAATATTATGAATATTATGGGCTTTCTATGTTGCTCTCCCAATGCAACTCCCATAAGTCCCCTCTTGATCCGTACAGTATATTTTTATATTATACACTAAATGATTCATCTTTTCCTCATAATAAAATAAATTTTTTTTATACTGAATTATTATAATAAAGTTATACAGTAAAAATATGTGAATTTTGAATAATTATATAAAAAAATCCTACGAATCGTTTAAAAAGTGACCGCACTGTAACAAAAGGCTACGTGAGTATCAAGTCACTCATGACCCGTAGGATTTTCTATTTTATGTTGTTGTACCCTAAATAGCTAACGCTACTATATGTTTACTTGCACCATATTTAAGCAATCGGCTATCATTAGCCTTTGAATTTAGGGGATGTTGGACATGTTTCAGGTGTTACGTCTTTACGAGTACCAAGAACCGTGCTGCGGTCTGTGTAGTGTGTGTGTAAAAGTTCGTGTGCCTTATGGCCCAATGGTTCGCCTAAGAAATCTTTGTACAAGGTTTGGATTTCTTCATTTTCATAGGACGCAACCCATTTGTAGTTTTCGTCAGCTTCGTAAAGACCGCCGATACGAGCTTCTTTAGTTTTCACAGCTTGCGGCAATTTAGTGCGCGGTTGGCCACCGCCACCAATACAGCCACCTGGGCACGCCATAACTTCGATGAAGTCGTAGTGTTTGCCACTGTCTTTCAATGCATTCAAGAAGTCACGTGTATTTTTACCACCGTGAACAACGGCAACGGACAATGTTACGTCATCACCCAATTGAACAGTTGCCTCTTTTACGCCTTCCATACCGCGAACGTCTTCAAGGTGAGTCAACGCGTATGGAGGTGGCTCTTTATCAGTGATGAGCTTGTAAGCCGTACGCATCGCCGCTTCCATAACACCACCTGTGTTACCGAAGATGATGGATGCGCCAGTTTCCATGCCGATTAAGTCATCAAATTGAGATTCTTCCACTGTGTTGAAGTCGATATGTTCCTCTTGAATCCAACGAATAAACTCACGAGTTGTGATGGAAATATCTGTGTCCATGCCAAGGGATTCATCATTGTGGTAACGAGCCGCTGCATTTTCTTCTTCCCGTTTCGTTTCTGCTTTTTTAGCCGTACAAGGGTTTACAGATACGGATACAATCTTACGAGGATCGATGCCTTTTTTCTCTGCAAAGTACGTTTTAATCATAGCCGCTTCCATAGCGATACAAGAACGTGTAGAAGACAAGTTAGGAATCAATTCAGGGAAATAAATTTCCGCAAAGCGCACCCACGCGGGGCAACAGCTTGTAAACTGAGGGATTTGACCGCCATTTTTAAGGCGTTCTACAAGCTCGGATGCTTCCTCCATGATGGTTAAGTCCGCACCAAAGTTAGTATCTACTACATAGTCTGCACCAAGTTTACGCAAGGCACCAACCATTTTACCTTCCAAGAATGTACCTGGTTCATAACCAAAACCTTCACCGATGGATACACGAACAGCAGGAGCCGTTTGGATAACGACGATTTTTTCAGGATCAGCAAGGGCTGCTTTTACCTTTTCAAGCTCGGATTTAGCATGCATGGAGTCGAATGGGCATGCTGCCGCACATTGACCGCAATGGATACATACAGGCACATCGCCGTTTGCATCAAGGTCGTAGTAATCAAGTACGCTCATTACATCCGCACAAGCGCGACGGCATAACGTACAGTTTTTACACTTGGAAATGTCGTGATAAATGGATGGATTGTCGAGTGCAATCGGCACGCGTTTATCGATAAATTCGTATTGAGACATGAGGACCTCCTCTAACAAACTATAACTACCAAACCTATTGGGGCGAAATATGCCAAACTACGGAGCACTGCGCCCAAGCCATACTTCTGCATCTTACCTATAGTATACGCTATGGTGAAAGTTTATACTATGTAGAATTGTTACACTTTTGCACAAAATCTCCAAAAAAGTGTAATATAAATCACATTTTACCATGAAAAAATGAATAATTCACCTAAAAAACGCACGCTCTTTAAAAGAACGTGCGCCAGTGAAGCTTTCAAAAAATCATTCAATCTAGACAAGCCTGTACTAAGCAATAGTGTACTCGTCTGTAGGATTCAATTATTTACCGCCCCAAATAAGTTGGAATACAGCGTACGCAGGCGTACCTGGCTCAACTTTACGGCTATTTTTATTAACTTGTTCCTCTTTCACAACATAACCTTGTGGGTTATAAAGAGTCACCTTAAGATCCTTAACTTCTCGTTTTTTATGATTGAACTCTTCAGTCACGATATAGTGGTACCCTTCGTAGTCCATCGCTTTAATATCCATTACCGCTTTTTTATCATCTTTTTTAACGGAATCGTTGTCGATAGACCAAGTAACACCATTGCTATCAGTGCCTACTGTATACCAATTAGCCGCATCAACACTACCAATACCGCCGATTAATAATGCACCTGCTGCCAAAACAGCTGCCAATGTTTTTTTCATATTAATACCTCTCAAAGAAAATACAAAAATATACAAACTAGTATATAAGGGAAAACTAAATGTTATATGAAAGACAAACTTATGGACTCGAATCTTAAAGCTTCACATAATAGGTCGAACGACCGCCACCTTTACGCTGAATACGACCAGCCTTCACAAGAGAACGTATTACGCCTTCAATAGCACTATCGCTGATATTTGGACACCATTCTCTAATATCTTGCTTTGTGAAAGCCCCTAAATGCCTATCAATGGCAGCTTGCACCTGATTCATCGCAGAACCGCTATTTACTAGCAAAGCACTGCGGTCCTCAAAATCATGATAAGCGGCCAATAACATTTGTAACCAATACCGAATGAAAGCCGTAGGACAGGAGCTTTCACCATACCACGCATCACTAGACTCGCGTAAAGCCACATAATACATGTCCTTATTTGCTGCAATTTTAGCCTCTAAGGACACATATTTACCAACCATAAAGCCACTGCGATACAGCAATAACGTCGTCAGCAATCGACTCATGCGACCATTTCCATCATTAAAAGGGTGAATACATAAAAAGTCATGAATAAAAATGGGAATCGCTAGAAGTGGTTCCACCTCGCCATTACCTACAACCTGATTATATTCCGCGCAAATCTGATCGAGAGCCTCCGCCGTTTCATAACGTGCTAGCGGAGTAAATAATACCTCTGTTCGACCATCTGGATACGTAGCACTAATATAATTCTGTACGCTCTTTAACTGCCCACCACGTGCATTAAACTGGTAATTATACAAAATCTTGTACAACTGCAAAATATGATTCCGAGACAACGATATAGAATCATAACTCTCATGGATAACATTCAATGCATCACGATATCCCATGATCTCCTGCTCATCCCGATTACGAGGTGTCGTCTTATCAGCCACTAATTGCCGGAGGCGAGTACTCGTCGTCACAATCCCTTCAATCGCATTTGAAGCCTCTGTACTCTGTACCTTTGCCAACTCCACAAGCGAATCTAATATGGCAGGACTCTGTGAAAGTAAAACCTCCTCCTTGCCATTTGCCCGATAAATCCCCGCAATAAGACTCAAAATATCCATATCCCACGGCAAAGATTTAATCTGACCATACTCAAAACGACGCATACACACACCTCCATTCCGCTCTAATCCCTTATAAATAAAACCATTCCCTTAAATTATACCATAAAATAAGGGAATAAATCTCTACTTCTCTACCGTGTGTAATCCAACGAATTTGAAAACTGATATTCGCCCTGTAAGAGTACTAATAATATAGAAAACCTCGAACTACTCTGAAAACGACTTAGCTCACTTTTTCTCTCTAGGAAGTCTAGCAAGGCCCCTAATGGGATTAAATAATCCAACGGATTTGAAAACTGATATTCGCCCTGTAAGAACACTAATAATATAGAAAGCCCCGAACTATTCTGAAAACGACTTAGGTCACTATGGAGGCTTTCAGGATAGTTCGGGGCTACTATACGTTCTGAGTATCTAAATAGACAGAGCGAATATCAGCTTCTATTAAATTGTTGGATTATTTCCCCCATAGGGCCTGCATAACTTCCGCCCCCATGGTATCCGGTTCAATTTTCGTAGGTTTTTGTGCTTCTTTACTGGATAACAATGCTATACCAGCATTGCTATATACTGTTGTATCAAGTTCTGTCCATGTTTTTTCTTTGCGATCGATCCGTACTGTGTAGATATATGTAAAGCCTTCTACATTGTTAATTTTAACAAGTACTGTAGCCGCATCATCTGTTTTATATACAGAAGAGTTGTCAATAAACCATGCCGCATCGTCAGCATCAGCATCGATATAGTACCAGTCAGCAGCACTAGCTTGACCAAAGCCACCTACAAAGAAAACTCCTGCTGCAAACATAGCAGCTAGCCATTTTTTCATTTTTAAACTCCTCAACACTAGAGGCGACCATCTAAGATGATCGCCCATGGTTAATTAATAGTTATATAATGTTTTATATTATTCTACTTCTTCTTCGATTTCAGCGCCTGGAATAACAGCAATACTAGCTACCTTATCACCTTCGTCGAGATTTTGTGTTTTCACACCAGAGATAGCTTTGCCCTTCTTCACAGCGATGTCATTCATATTGAAGCGGATGATTTTACCTTGCTCAGAAATAAGCATGACTTCGTCATCGTTATGAACAACCTCTACGGCTACTACATCACCGGTTTTGTTCGTAATCTTAAAGTTCTTAGAGCCTTTACCACCGCGTTTTTGCAATGTATAAGCTTCCGCATCATTGCGTTTACCAAAACCTTCTTCAGAGATAGTAAACACTTGTGCTTCACTTTCATCAGTATTAAGAACACCAGCGCCTACAACTACATCGCCTGCATTTAATTTAATGCCGCGCACGCCGTGAGCCGCTCGTTTCATGAGGCGCACATCATGTTCGCTAAAGCGAATAGCAATGCCTAATTTAGTGCCAATCAAGATATCTTGGTTGCCAGTCGTTACGTTAACGGAAATCAAACGATCGCCTTCGTCGAGGTTAATTGCATTGAGGCCAGAACGACGGATATTGCGGTATTCTTCAATAGCTGTACGTTTTACAACGCCGAACTCAGTGACCATGAATAAATTTACATCTTCATGGACCCGTTCAAGGTCGATCATAGTCGTAACGGATTCGCCTACCGCGAGCGGCAATACGTTAACCATAGCAGTACCACGAGAGTTGCGGGAGCCTGCTTCTGGCACTTCGTACGCCTTGAGGCGATATGCACGGCCTGTAGATGTGAAGAATAGCAATGTATTATGGGTCCGCACATGCATAATTTGCGTTACATAATCGTCTTCCTTCGTCTTCATGCCAATAACGCCAGCGCCGCCTTTATGTTGGTTGCGATATACGTTCGCATTCATCCGTTTGATATAGCCTTGTTTAGTCAAGGTAATAACCATCTCTTCGTCAGCGATGAGGTCTTCTACATCAAGGTCGGACGTATCGATGGTGATTTCAGAACGACGAGGGTCGCCGTATTTCTTCTTCATATCATCGAGTTCGTCTTTGATGATTTGACGTTGACGCGCTTCGCTAGCCAAGATAGCTTTTAAATCTTCGATCAATGCCAATAATTCCTTGTATTCCTCTTCAATTTTCTCGCGTTCCAAGCCTGTTAAACGGCGTAAACGCATGTCGAGGATGGCTACCGCTTGTTTTTCTGAAAGTCCGAATTTTTGCATTAATGCATTGCGTGCAATTTCGTCAGTTTGGGAACTGCGGATTGTAGCGATTACTTCATCGATGTGGTCGAGGGCAATCAACAAGCCTTCCAAGATATGAGCACGTGCTTCGGCTTTGTTAAGCTCGAATTGAGTACGGCGTACGATAACATCTAGACGATGATCTAAGTAGTAACCCAATACTTCTTTCAAATTCAATACGCGAGGATGTCCATCTACGAGAGCTAGCATAATCACGCCGAATGTTTCTTGAAGTTGAGTGTGTTTATATAATTTGTTAAGTACGATGTCTGGTTGCACGTCAGCCCGCAATTCGATAACGATGCGCATACCTTGGCGGTCAGATTCATCGCGAAGTGCTGTAATGCCATCGATGACCTTATCACGGCTCAAGTTCGCAATAGTTTCAATGACGCGAGCCTTATTCACTTGGTACGGAATCTCAGTCACTACGATTTTATGCTTGCCCTTGGACATCTCTTCGATGGTTGCACGGGCGCGCATTTTAACGCTACCACGACCTGTGGAGTACGCTTTTTTGATGCCTTCTCGGCCCAAAATAAGCGCGCCAGTCGGGAAGTCTGGACCTTTAATAGCAGTCATCAATTCATCTACCGTCACATCCGGATTGTCGATGAGCATCGCTAGGCCATTACATACCTCGTTGAGGTTATGTGGTGGAATATTTGTCGCCATCCCTACGGCGATACCGCTGGAACCATTGATGAGAAGATTAGGAATCTTCGCTGGCAATACAGTTGGTTCTTGCAAGCTTTCATCATAGTTCGGCATGAAATCAACAGTTTCCTTGTCGATATCAGCAAGCATTTCTGTTGTAATCTTCGCCATACGTACTTCGGTATAACGCATCGCAGCGGCACTATCGCCATCGATGGAGCCAAAGTTACCGTGACCGTCTACCAAGAGGTAGCGCGTATTGAAATCTTGCGCCAAACGAACCGTCGCATCGTAAACGGAACTATCACCATGTGGATGATACTTACCAAGTACGTCACCGACGATACGAGCGGATTTCTTGTACGGTTTATTTGGCGTCATGCCTGTTTCGTGCATCGCATACAAAATACGACGATGTACTGGTTTCAAGCCATCGCGCACATCTGGAAGCGCACGCATAACGATTACGGACATTGCATAATCGATGTACGCATTCTTCATTTCTTTATCAATCTGAACGGGATGAATATTCCCGTGGGACCATTGTTGGTCTGCCACAATCTCACCTCATTTTACTAACACTGATACTAATTCATCATATAATTATAGCATTTTTAAGGTGTTAACGCTATCTTTTATGTCTATTTACATACTAAATATCGGTTATATCGAGCTATCATTTTTCAATGTATATTACCATAGCTCTCAAAGTTAATGCACCGCATGTTGTATCATATCATCTAAAATGCTAGCAAAGTCTCGTTCTACAGCCGAAGTGTCGTTACCAGTACTGCCAATACCTGTTAGCATGGTTTCTTTCCAATCATTTTTTGCCATAAATCGAAAGGCGATCAAATACTTAGCTTTTGTTTTGTCCGCTTCTCCTTTTGGTAGATAATAAAAGCCTACGCTTCTATCAGAACGAGGGTGCAATAACGCTGGGTTGTCTTGCGGTTTATACAGGCTATATATAGATTTCATAAAGGTTAGAATATCTCCACCCTTTACAGATTCGTCTACAAAGATAATCTCATCATATGTGAATAGAGATATCTTATTAGTACCTGCCACACGTGTCGCTTTAGACTTAGCTAACTCCAAGACTTCCTCGTGCGTCGCCATCCGCATGCCATACTGCTTAGCACGTTCCACTAACGAACCATTCAAATGAACTAAATACGCTTGTGAATACGCAAAATCCGCATCATTTTTTCGCTCGCCACCAGGGGCCGGCAATGTTGGCCACTTGACTACAGAATTTGTAGTAAAGGAAATACCATTACTTTCATCATAAAACACATACACATTTCGCTGGAATGGCTTCTCCTTCTCCACCACAGATGACTGAAGAACAAGATTCGGATGCACAACCGAAAACTCCTTCTCCACGCTAGACTTGATATCCTCTGGTGTCGCAGGATCACCATTCTCCGTCGTCCAAATGAAAGAACAACCACTCAACACTACACTACAAACACCAACGATACCTAACAACACATACCTAAACAACCTCATACACAAAACCTCCCCCTCTCTCTATGTAAAAACTATAGAATGAATATGCTGGGATAACTATGGATAGGACTATATTATTATTGATGGGACACCTTTATAACTAGCGTATTAAAAAGGGCTATTACCTATTGATGAGCGACTTAGATCACTATGGAGCGAAGAGATAGGTAATAGCACTTTTTAATTAATTACGTATATAGTTCTCGGGCCCCATCAATAATAATTACCTATTAACTAGTTCATCTAGCATATTCATCCTGTAATTTTCTATTACGTTCATAAAGAATTGATTGTGTATCGGATTTTCGCTCATTCCGAATAGATGGCTGTTGCAGTCACAGTCGCTACACCCAAAGTTCGGTACATTCCATTCCGCAATAGCTCGCACCGCATCAGCGAGAGCACATTCTACATCAATTTTAGTTAGATCTACATCTGCGCTTTCACGAGCAGCCGAATCATCAGAGAGTTTACCTTTACGCCGTTCATGAGCAGAAATTGTCATAGCCTGCGGCCGCCCTCTGGTACGAATCGGCAAACCCGCTATCATTTCACAGTGACCTCGGAAGTAATCTAGATGCCAATGCATTTTCTTCCGTTTTCGTTTATGACGTTCAATGCGTTTCGTCAAATTTGCCTTCGCGGAACCAACGTACATATAGTAACCAGGTTTGAAATGCATCATCCCTTTAGAACCGATTTCGAGATCTAAATCGTGATCGAGGTGCATGACCATCACATACACGCCACTATCATGAGCCTCTGTGTCGAGGATACTACTAGGATAGGAACATTCATGTGTCACCGTAGGCATGGTGAAAGTCTCATCCCACGCCACAGCCACAGCTTTCCAATCTAATGAAGGTGCCACCTCTTTAAAGGTTTTAGCAAATTCCAAATCCGTATGATAATCTGGCAAGAACCACTGTGCTTGGTCCCATTGCACGAGGAATAGAACGCCTGTGTGGTAGCCTTCATTTTGCAATTCTTTCAGATGCAATAAATGCTTGCGGCCTCGCTCTGTAATCGCATCAGGGAACATGGCTCCCGTCTTGGAGAACAAAGTACAGGACTTAACCTCTAGTAAGAACTCATCGCCCTTATCATTGGTGAGGAGCAAGTCAAAGCGAGATGATGTGCCGTGTAGTTTAACCGTATACTCCCGTCTCACTACGCGCCACTCCTCCCAACCAGGGATACGTTTATTTTCGATTAAATGCTGTGCCACATCGTTGCTGTAGTTTGTATCGAGCATGATAACAACGCCATCACGTTCTATACCTATCACGCGGTATTTCGTCTTTGCATCCGGCTTGTCGTGAGGGACGATGTACATCGTTACCCCCGTAAACAAAAGCTCCCACATGCGACCAGGATTTGGCAAATGAGCGAGTATGCTTTCACCATTCAAATCTAAAGTCACCACAAAACGATTCGGGCGACCTATATATGTTGCTTTTAAAATAGTATCGTAAAGGACTTTCATCGTTTCTCCTACATCAAAACATTCTATGTGTCTATTATACGATATGTTACCCTTGGGTTTCATCTATAAACAGTATCGTATATAATTATAGTTAGTAACAATCAATAATTAATATTAAAAAGTTCTATTTTTGTAGCTTGGGTTACATTATTGTTTGTTAAAATGGTTTATACTAAGAGCGTCGGGTCAGTATTCTAAATACCCATACTGATCATTACGTCGGGTTTTGTTGAGGCATCGCCTAGTTGATCTCATCCCACTTGTCCGTATATATGTGCGAAGCTTTCACAAAACCCTAGGGCGTAAATAATTAATATATAAAGAGTTTTATAGATTAACTAAGTAGTTTTAGCCACTATTCTCCGCAGAGAGGGCTCGAGAAAGGATTTAATATGGCACAAATTGCAGCAAATTTACAACGCATTAAAAACGGCCAACGCCGTTATGCAATTACACCTCGCATTCCAGGAGGTTTCATTCAACCTGATCAATTACAAAAATATATCGACGTAGCGAATGAGTTCAGCGCCGTTCTTAAATTAACTGGCAGCCAACGCATTATGATTACGAATTTGAAAGCAGAAGACGTAGATAAAGCATGGGAGATGCTTGGCATGGAGCCAGCATACACTGTATCCAACCGCGTACGCAGCGTAAAAATCTGCCCAGGTACTACCTTCTGTAAACGCGCTAAACAAGACAGCGTACATCTTGGCATGCAAATCGAACGCAAGTACTTGTCCCTTGAAATGCCAAGCAAAATGAAAATCGGCGTGTCCGGTTGTCCAAATTCTTGTACTGAAAGCCGCATGAAAGATGTGGGCGTTATCGGTACTGTAGAAGGTTGGAATGTATACGCTGGCGGTAGCGGCGGTGCGCATCCTCGCATCGGCGACCTCATCGCAGAAGTTAAAACAGAAAAAGAAGCTCTTGCATTAGTTGATCGAATCATCGCATACTATAAAGAAAACGCACAAATCGAACGCATGGGCGAATTCATCGACCGCATTGGTTTAGAGGCTTTCAAAGCAGCTGTATTGGGCGACCTTGAAGGGGCTCCAGCTGAAAGTAAGTCCGAAGAACCAGCTGTGTTCTTGCCTGGTCAAGGTAACGATCCTGAAGTAGAAGCACCACGCCTCGAAGCAGGTTCCCCTATCACTCCAGACACAATTATTCGCGACATCGTTGAAACCTACCCACATGTTGTACCTGTATTACAAGGTATTGGTATGGGTTGCCTAGGTTGCCCATCTGCAACAGCTGAGCCATTATGGCAAGCCGCAGAAATTCACGGTTTTAATGTATACGATTTAGTAGAGAAATTAGAAACAGCACGAAAAGGAGCTTAATATGTCCGCATTCTTAGGTCACATCCATTACTGGTTATATCGCAAAATCCAATTGCTCGTTGAGCGTGAAAATTTGATTTTAGAAAAAACTTCTAAAGTTGTTGATGATTTGGCGGAGGAACTACACTCCATCTCCGTAGATACATACGGCGAGCCAATCAATCCAAGCATTCCTTTGGAAAACATTATTGACCACGGCAATATCCACGGCTGGTTAGCTAACCAAATCAACATTGCTTCCGTTCGCGAAGCGGCTTTCATCAAAGACATGCTCGATACAAACTCTGGTGATGAAGCAGTACACGTGGTAACAGCTATCCTCGATGCGTTTGCAGTACAAGGCCAAGCATGTGGCGTTGTGGCGCAAGATAGCCTTGAGGAACACACTGCACCAGCGATTTACAATGCGTTACAAAACTTCTACGTAAATGGTATGCCTTGCGATGGCGGTGACCAAGTAGTTTCTGAAAGCCCAGACGAGTTTACATGGGTTGGTGACCACAGATTACAAGCAGGCTACTGGCGTACAGCGGGCGTTGACCCTAAATTCATGGCTGTAGCATACCAAACATGGTTCGAGGCTTTTGTGAAAGCTATCGATCCAGCCTTTGAACTTGTAACAACAGAAGAAAACGGTACACGTTTATATACAATTAAGAAAAAATAATGAATACATAACATTTCGTTTGTTTAGGGACTATAAACGAGCGAAAACGGGCAAAAAAAGCGAACGTAAAATTTTACGTTCGCTTTTTATATAGTAAATGTATTGTTGTATATTCAATTAATCTTTATATATTCAATTGATCTTTATATATCTAATTGTTCTTAATATATCCAATCTACCAGCATTTACTCCACCTTATTTTGCTCAATATAGGTAAAAAAGCATACAATGTTGAATGTTACATATTTTTTTAAAACTGTAGCTACAGGCACAGCATTGATAAGCAATATCATTTATAATATAATTATAAGGTAATGACATAATGTAAAATTAAGTGTTAGCGTAAGCTTTCAGAACATAAAAAGCTAGAATTAGGAGGTCTATTATGGCAGGCACAGTTAATCAAGAATTAGGTTTATTATTCCAAGGTCCTAACTATGTAATTGTAAAAAAAGGCGGCAAAGCTGGTGAAAAGGTGGAAAAACACAACCACCCTGAAGCTAATGTCATTTTTACAGTTGTAAAAGGTAAAGTACAAGTGTTCCTTAACGAAACGGAAGAACATGTACTCGTACCAGGCCAAGTATTGGAATTCAATGGCGATAACTACATCCAAGCAACACTCGTAGAAGACAGCGAATTCGTTGTAAACCTCATTCATAAACCAGAATAAAATACAAAAGGACAGTTGATACAAGCAACTGTCCTTTTTATATGAACTATGTATTAAAGAGAAATCATATAGTTATTAAGTTTTATAGAACTGTTCAATAGTTCAGTTATATCCATAGTTATTAAATACTTATAGAGTAATACATAGTCTAAAAAATATTCTTTTAAAAGGAATTATAGATTGTAAATTCACTCACATCAAAGCGTTTCGTATGGCCTGGTGCAGGAACACAGTCTGGATGAGGATAACCAATTGGGAAGATGGCTACAGGGATGATATTATCAGGCAAGTTATATGCCTTGCGTACTTTAGCAGGATCAAAGTGAGCAATCCACGTTGTACCTAAACCGATATCGGCCACGGTAAACATAATGTGGGATCCTACAATGCTAGCATCTACAACCCCCATATCCGCATCATCGTATTCTCGCTTCCAGCTCACCGTATTATCGTAACAGACAATAATTGCTAACGGTGCATTGAAGTGACCATTAGTGCAATCTTTTAGTTTCTTTAAGCTATCTTCTGTATTTAACACGAGCAGTCGTTGCGGCTGGTAATTATGAGCCGTAGGTGCTAATCTAGCAACTTCTAACAAAATATCTAGCTTCTCCTGCTCCACTGGTCGACTATCGAATTTTCGAACCGAATACCGCTCTGTGGCTAATGCTTTAAAATCTTTCATTAAATCTCACTCCTTTATCGGATTCATCCAAATGTATTTTAATAAATAACCCCCTAGCTGATACCTCAGTTAGGGGGTTTTGTGCTTATTATTTTTTAAGACGGCTAATTACTTCGTTAGTAATGTTTTCGATTTTGCTGTTAGCGTCAGCAGCACGAATTGTGTATGGATCATCCAATACTACGTCCATTTGTTTTTCAACACGGATAGCTTCAACAGTGTTGTGAATTGCTTGCATCATAGGTTGAGCAATTTTATTGATTTCTTCGTTTTCTTTTTGAAGCAATGGAGCTACAGTTTTGTTGAATTCTGCTTCTGCTTGTGCAGAGTCTTTAATCTTTTCAATTTCTTGTACTTTTTTTTCAATTTGTGGACGATATTGAGCGTCTACTTGTTGCATTTTCATATCTAATGCACCATAGCCAGGGTAGCTATTTACTACTTGGCTCATATTTACTAAGCCAATGTTAGCAGCACTTGCTACTGCAGCAGTAGCAGACATAGCACCAACGATAGCTAAGGTAGTCAATTTTTTAGATAATTTCATCTGAAATCCTCCTCGATTAAAAGTGTCACTATACAATCCAATAGTGTACTATTTTTACTATAACAAATCTTGCTAACTTTCACAAGACTATGATAAATAGCATAATAAAGGCCTATGAACTACTTATGAAAGTTATTAGAACTTAAAATAATACCCACAAGCATACTCTGAGACCCTTAAAACAGTCGATACAGACATATTCAGAACACACATGTGGGCATTTCGACTTTCACCAATTATTTATAATTTGTCATCAAATTATGGTTTATTATTCACCGAATTATTGTTCATCATTTAAATAGATGTATTTATCGGATTTCAATTTGGACACGAGATCAGGCACCAAACCGATAAGGCGATCAAAGCTGCTGCTGTAAGGGTTGCCCTTAATGTTGAACAATTCGATGCGGTCACCTTTAATGACAAGGATCGCACTTGGTTCCATCTTGGCACCACCGCCACCGCCGCCAGATTCTTGATTTTTATTGGCTGTGCAGTGGTTTGTACCAGTACCGAAGCCAAAGGTTACATCAACAAATGGAACGAGTGTAGTATCGCCGATTTGCACAGCTTCACCAACTACAGTTTCCACTTTAATCATATTCTTAAACTTCTCGAATAGGACTTCCAAATTCTCTTTTACATTACTGTTCTCCATCACAGTACCTCCGCTTTTTGTGAAAGTATTATAGCTGTAATAATACAGCTCATATACTCAATTGACTTTATATATCCTTACGCTGTTTGACCTTGTTCGACTTTTAGCTTTTCTAGCTGCTTTGCTTCCTTCCGTTTAACCCAGAAGACACGAGCACTTTCACCTAACAGGGAACGCATAGGCTTAGATACCAAGAATCTAGTACCATACCACGCCAATACAGCAAGAATGATACGACCTTTGATATGGCCGCTACCTTCAGCTACCCAGTTCACATAATCTATCTCAATAGACTCTGCTTGCTCAGGCCAAATACTATACAACATAGATGCAATAAGCCCCATCCGATACGGATCGCCAATACCAAATCGGCCCTCTATAGCCATATCACGTGGTTTAGAGTGGTTATAGCATCGTTTCGACACAAGGAATATCTGACGCCACAACTCCGTATTTCTCAAGTGTTTCATGAACCAGAACGTAGGAATTTCAGATTTGAATGATGCTACCGGATCATTGGGATCAGGCTTTCCAAAACGTTGTTTCACAGTCGTTTTAATATCATTTACCTTTGTAAATACCTTTTCCTTGATAGAGCCGTCACTATTGAAAGTAACATGACTTATTACTTCATCATCATCTTGAATATGAGCCGTTGGATCTTGTTGTATCGAATCATACCGCTCAGCACGAGCTTGTGCATCCATATCCTTAGAAGCCGCATCAGGTCGCTCAATGCGCTCCTTTGCCCTAGATGCGCTCCCCGCCCCTGGTGATTCGTCATCATCAAAGATTGTATCGGAGCCTTGGGCGCTCTTCAAGTCATCAAAGCTTGTGCCGCTAGAGCTTGCAGTTGGACCTTGTCCGCCTCCTTGCATAGCCTTTGCAAAAGCTTCTGCCTGTGATATGTCGCCGTCATCATCCATTACCTTTTGATATTCTTCATCTACACGATTTTCAAGCCATTGTTCATAGTCTTTCACAGGACCGATCTTAAGTACACCTAAAACGTATAATTCCTTAAAAAATGGTTTATTTTGAATGTACGCTAAGTGGAGTGAAAATACGCGCCACAGCCATTTGATGCGCAGCTCGCCACGATATGGTGTCCGCCCATCAATTTCGATGCTATATGTGATTGGTGCCAGTAGGATAGTCAAGATGAGTGCTACAATGATGGCCACAATAACGAGGGCCACAATAGCCACTGTACTCAACCACATCACCTCCTTAGGTGTTCCTATGATTAGTTTTCAATGCCTTTTCGAGCCATTACGCCTTGTAGGTAGTAATGTTTAATCTCTTTCATCTCCGTTACGAGATCGGCCTCATCAATTAATTCTTGAGGAGCCCCACGTCCCGTAAATACGAGTTCCGTTTCTGGATGACGAGCATCGAGTAAAGCTTTAGTTTTATCCCATGTAATGAGTTCAAAGAAGAGAGCCATATTGTACTCATCAAGTACAACGAGGTCGTACTCACCACTGCTGATAGCAGCGAGTGCACGTTCATAGCCTTTTTCGATGAGCGCTACATAATCCTTCGGAGGATTACCAGACTCAAAGACAACGACTTCATCGCCCCATTTAGCAAGTTCATCCTTACTCTTCATCCCTTCTTTGATGATAAAGAATGGCTTGCCCACAGTTTCTAAGGTTAAATTTGTTAAGGTAGGTAAAATAGTATGCTCACTATATACTTTAGATTTCATAAATTGTAAGAAGAGGACTTTCTTGCCAGCGCCGATGGCACGAATGGCTAGGCCGATTGCGGCAGTTGTTTTGCCCTTGCCTTCGCCGGTATAAACTTGTACATAGGCCTTCATAGATATACCTCCGTTCATATACTTTTATTTTACAATATATATATACAAAAGGAAAGAAAAAGAACTTGCTATAAGCGCATATGCACGCATAACAAGTTCTTTTTAGGTCTTATATAAGCTTTTATATTTCTAATTGCTAATTGGTAAGAAGATCATAGGGTCTACAGGCGTATTGTTAAGGCGTACCTCGTAGTGAACGTGGGCACCCGTACTTTTACCAGTACTACCCATCAAAGCTATGGTTTGACCTTGTTTCACGCTCATCCCTACTGTTACCAATACAGCACTATTATGGCCATAACGGGTAACAAAGCCATTGCCATGATCGATTTCAACGAGGTTACCATAACCGCCGCTTGTATACCCTGCAAAGGTTACCACCCCTGCCGCAGTAGCTACGATTTGGGAACCATAGTCATCGGCAATATCGATACCTTCATGGAATGCACCAATAGCACCCGTAACAGGATCAACACGGCTACCAAATGGAGATGTAATAACACCCTTACTCGGCCAAATACTAGGTGTCGTACTATTCACAGCACCACCAGAACCAGCGGAGAAGTTGATGGATTGTAATGCCATCAAATCTTGTGCGCCACCATCACGAAGAATATTGCGCATCGTATAGAAGCTAACAAGCAATTTTTGTGCTTCCTTATCCATTTTGGACAGTCGAGCCGATAATTGTGCCGCTGTTAACGTCTGTACTTCGCTATTATCAGCGGCTTCCTGCTTTGGGTCACTACCATCCCCGCCACCTTGAGCTGGTGTACCAGATTCAGCACCCTTTAACATTTGCTTATTCTCTTCACTAATTTGATTTAAGTTTTGAATTTTCTTATCCAGAACCTCTGTTTTTTGTTGTAACAATTTCAACTGTTCCGATTGTAATTGCGTTTGTTGTCGTAATTGCACAACCTCAGCCTGACGCACGATGCCCCAAATACCGAGTACCAATGCCAAGACCAATACTACAGAACCAATAATGGCAACGAGTTTCGCTTGTTTGGTAGTTAATGTCAATATGCAGTTGTCACCATTTCTTTCAACTTTGTTTGAAATGAATGCCGGTATTTTCAACATAAAACTTCCTTATTTCGAGACGATAGCGCTCGTCAACGCTTCCTCATTGGTACGCTCACCCAACGCTTCGTTCAAACTTTCTAATTCTTCTTGTGAAAGACTTACTAAACTTTTACCTTTCACAATAGGTTTACTAAAAATACGAGATTCGCTACGACCGTAAATACTAGAGATACAGATGCCATTATTGTTGCCATCTAGCAAGGTAAGCGCAAAGGACAAATCATTTCCGATATTTTCAAAGGCATTATACTTAATAAAGCCAATTTTTTGTATCGTATTACTCTGAATGTTACGAATTGCCACTTGCTCGGATAACAAGGACTCAAGGCCCTTCGCAGCATCGCGAATTTCACTGACCTCTACAGATAATTTACGCTCTAGGCTCGCACCATGCTCCCCTTGCATAAAGAAATCGTATTTCTTTTTCAAGCTACCTAAACGGATGTGTAAGATTACACAATATACGAATAACACTATAACAAGAACGATGGTAACCATGCCTATCCACGGTTGAATCGATTCGAACATGTATTTTCCTTCCTATACAATCATCAAAACTCCAACAGTTAATTATACCATTCCTATTGTGAAAGTTAAATGACTGCATGCAATTTAATTTAATATATCTAATATAGATAAACGATACCTATATAACAATGTATATAACAAGCATGTAATGTATATCTAAATGTATGTGTTACATACATATTACAATGCTACTTATTAGCCCTCTAGTTCGTCAACAAATGGGCTTATTGCTCGTTCTAGTATACCATGTAGAGCTGCTATGAGTACACCGTAATTTACAATGGGTGTACCTTGTACAACAGCGCATTCAATACGACGTAACACCTCACGGCGTGTTAGCATACAAGCACCACAGTGGATGATCAAATCATACTGTGATACATCCTTAGGGAATGCTCCCCCACTAGTGAATTCTAACTGTAAATCTGTATAACCTTGCTTCTTTAAAAGATTAGGTATTTTTACAGTCCCAATATCATCGCATTGACGACGATGTGTACAACCTTCACTGATAAGCACCTTGGAACCAGCTTTCAGATTCTTAATAGCCTTAACACCAGTTACTAAATCCTGTAATTTTCCCTTGAACCGCGCCATCAAAATAGAAAAGGACGTCAACGGAATCGAATCAGACGTCAACTCATCAACCCGATCAAACGCTTGGGAGTCACAGATTACCATTTTAGGGGGATTCTTAAGCGAGTGAATCATAGCCGGTAATTCTTCTGTTTGGCAGACTAAAGCTAAGCCTTTATAATCGAGAATTTCTCGGATAGTTTGCACCTGTGGCAAGATGAGTCGCCCCTTTGGTGCGGCACTGTCGATAGGACATACAAGAATGATTGTATCCCCCTCTTCAACTAAACCTTGTAAAAGAGTTTGCTCCCCTTCTACATCAAGTGGTGTTAGCCCACCGAGTAAATCAAGCAACTCTAATCGTTTCGCATCAGATGTGAAGTCAGCAGAGTCAATGACAGTAACCAATTCAGATAAACCCGTATGATCTGCTATATAACGCTCTCCCAGTATATCTCTGCCTATACTAGCTTTAGACTCCGTTAAATTGTTTGGCACCGCATTAATCTCATTAATGAAAAGTGCAACAGGTACATTATTTTGTTTCAAAAGACCTAACCAGTGCATATCGTCGGAGGTTGGCTCTTCATCGGTGCGAAGCACATAAACAGCCAAGTTAATCTTTTTCACGACCTCTTCGGTTTTCTCCATGCGCAATGCACCTAATTCAGTTGTATCATCTATACCAGCAGTATCAGTAATCACCACAGGGCCAAGTGGTAAGATTTCCATAGCTTTGCTTACAGGATCTGTTGTAGTCCCTGCCACATCGGATACTAACGATACAGGCTGATCAGTTAACATATTGATCAATGTAGACTTACCAGCATTACAACGGCCAAAAAAGGCAATATGTATGCGGTTTGCCTTAGGTGTTTGTTCCATAACCTATCCTTGTTACTTAACCTTCACATATATTACAAAATATATTATAAAACTTCTTCCGTCTTATCTTATTTTTTAATAAATTTCTTACATATAGTAAAAGCGCAGCCCGTAGACTACACTTTTACCTCAGATTGTTATTATTACGACTATTACAATTGCTATAGCTGTTATTATTGTTATTGTTGTTATTATTATCGTTACTATTATTGTTGGTGTTACGGCTATTGCTATTACTATTGCTTTTGCTTTTGCTTTTGCTTTTGCTTTTGCTTTTGCTTTTGCTTTTGCTTTTGCTTTTGCTTTTGCTAGCCAATTATACTCTAAACTCTATTGTTTCCGTATCTTCTGTTTGATCTTGCCCATCCATATATGCAATAAGTCTTTCTAATTCAGCTTCAGAGGAGAAAGCAATTTCAATTTTTCCTTGTACTTTTTTGCCTGCACGGAATTTAATATTCACAGGGGACCCTAAGCTTAGTTTTAAACGGTCCATTAGGGCACGAACCTCTGCCGTATTTTGAGGTTTACCAGTCTTTGCTTTAGACGATTTATTTTGCATAGACTTAACAAGGGCCTCTGCTTGTCTAGCACTTAGCTCACCCTCTTTAATACGTTCAGCTGCTTCTATTTGTTGAGCTGCACTTCTTAACGCTAATAATGGACGAGCTTGACCAACCGTTAAATCACCTTCGATAAGATCCTTTTGTACAGAATCACATAATTTTAAAAGACGAACCATATTAGCTATATATGAACGGCTACGGCCAAGACGAGCGGAAATCATTTCTTGCGTTTGCTTATAAGTATCCATCAATCCTTGATAAGCCAATGCTTCTTCAATAGGATCTAATCCTTCACGTTGTAAGTTTTCTACAAGAGCAACCTCTGTCATTTCTTCGGTATTATATTTTTTAACAATAACTGGTACTGTTTTCAATCCAGCAATCATAGCAGCACGATAACGGCGCTCGCCAGCCACAATTTGGTATTTATTCTTTTGTTTACGAACTACAATCGGTTGGAAAATACCAAGATTCTTGATTGATTCAGCCAATGTAGCTAGACTATCTTCATCAAAACTTTTACGTGGTTGATCTACATTTGGAACTAGCTCAGAAATTGGCAGTTCATGTATCTCCTTATCAGGCAATACAGACTCTACAGAGTCAACCTTCATTAAATTCTCAAGGCCCTTCCCCAATCCGGACGCTTTGCTTTTTTTGCTTTTAATTTCTCTTGGCATACAACTAACCTCTCTCGGCCTTACAAATATTTACCAATTATAAATAAGTAAATTTCTTAAACGATCAAAGAACCAACCAATTCATTTAAAATTGGATTCCTTACTTATCACTAGATGCCTATTAACTTTAGATGTTAATTTAGTTTTAGTACTTATTTAGCTTTAGATGCTTTAATTACTTCTTTAGCTAATTTCGTATATACATCAGCACCCTTGGATTTTGGATCATATACGATGATTGGCTCCCCATAACTAGGTGCCTCACTTAAACGTACATTACGAGGAATAATTGTTTTATATACTTTATTGCCAAAGAATTTTTTTACTTCATCGGCTACTTGAATCGATAAATTTGTGCGGCCATCAAACATAGTCAATAGCACGCCTTCAATTTCAAGATCCTTATTTGATGTTTGTTGTACAATTGTTATCGTTTTAACTAATTGACTAACCCCTTCCAATGCGTAAAATTCACTTTGAATCGGAATCAATACACTATCAGCAGCAGTGAAGGCATTTAATGTTAATAACCCGAGAGATGGTGGACAATCAATGACGATAAAATCATATGTATCTCGTACTGACGCTAATGCTTTTTTCAACATTGTTTCACGTGAAACAACGGAAACTAGTTCTACTTCAGCACCAGCTAGTTGAATTGTTGCAGGCGCCACAAATAGGTTTGCAAGCATTGTAGGTTGTACAATATCAGCAATTGGTTCTCCATCAATTAGAACATCATGCACACAGAGTTCTAAATCATCCTTTTCAATACCTAACCCAGAACTAGCATTGCCTTGTGGATCCAAATCAACCAGTAACACTTTTTTACCTGCATCAGCTAAACAAGCACTCAAATTTACTGATGTTGTAGTTTTACCAACGCCGCCTTTTTGATTAGTAATAGCTATAACTTTGCCCACTTAATTCACCTCACATCTTCGTTCAAAATATTTCTTTTTCATTATAACATAAAACAATGCTAATTACGGTATTTATAAATCAAATTCTCATTAAATTTTTATCTACTACATTATTTTTCCACCTACATTTATATTATATCCATAAACTTATAGGTAAATAACTTCATTAATATAATTACAACACTTATTTTTTATTGTTTCACGTGAAATATAACAATTTATTTTTTTACTATATAAGTACAACATAAAACAAAAAAAATTACATCAAATGTTCTATAAGTTTTACGATTAAATGTTTCACGTGAAACATTTAAGGATTAAAATCTAACGCAAAAATTAAGTTGTAAAATCAATAAAAATTTTTACTGTAAAAAATTATTACCTTAATATAAATCTATACCAACAAATAAATATATACAAAATTATTTTACATCATCTATTTATTTATAGAGCAACACTATTAGCGGAAGATATAAAGTAATTAACCTTTGATTAGTAACATTATATATAACAGTAATATACGAAATGTAGTGAACTAATATTAATATACTTATATATTCATAACAAATTATTAGATTATATTTAACAAATTGTTTCACGTGAAACATTAAGGTTAACATTAAACACATAAAGCCTTCATTAACAATAACTTTTACAATCAAAAAATCATTTTGATATAACTTTAAACTATACCTATATACTACTAAATTATATGAGAATACAGGCCCTATATACTTTGACAGGTATTATTCATATCTATATACTATTAGTTAGATAGTAATTAGATTGATAATCTTAAGAGTCTAGAAAAATCACTTTATAAGATTTATATATACAATTAATAACAGTAAGCACACGCTCTACGGACACGCAGAGCTTTTTATTTTGAAGAGGAGGCGTTTCTATGCCCATCTATAACGGAATGCTTCCTGCCATCGACAAAGCAGAAGTAAAACGATACGCAGGACTTCGTCACGCTGAGGATTTCCCACAAAACTATGTTGACGAAGCATGTAAGGAAATCCAATTATTGGCTACACCTAGGGGTGTATATCAAGAATATGATTACGATGCAGAAACAAAAACAATTTTAAGCAATCCACCGCTTAAAATTGAAGGGTCTATCATTGAAAAACATCTAGAAAAATCTACTAAAGTATACGTATTAGGTGTAACAGTTGGAGAAGATGTAGAAATTCGCAGTGAACAGTTATTTAAACAAGGTAACTATACGGTAGGCTTATTACTTGATGCAGCAGCCACAACTGCTGTAGAACAGGTAGCTGATCAGGTAAACGAAGTAATCAATACAATTGCTAAAAAACAAGGCTATAAGCCAACTTGGCGTTTTAGCCCTGGTTATGGCAACTGGCCACTAGAAATTCAACCACAATTAGCTAAAATTATCAAAACAGAGATGATTGGCTTACAAGTAACAGAGAACTATTTATTATTCCCACGTAAGTCTGTAACGGCTATCATCGGTTTAATGCCAGCAAACGAAGATATAAAAACTAAACGAGGCTGTACATCTTGTTCACAACAAAACTGTGCATCTCGAAAATTACCAGAGAAGGCAACAGTCAACACCCAAGATGGGGGAGAAGAGGAAGGTAGTAAAACTACTGCCGACATTTCTGGTATTGCCATGAAAGGGCAACCAATACAATAGTGTTTCACGTGAAACATTGTAATTTAGGATGTTAAAGGAAGATGTTTATGTATATATTTGACGGTGCTATGGGCACAATGCTTCAAGCGGCAGGCTTAGAAGAGGGCTATTGTCCAGAGCTATTTAATATTGAAAGACCAGAAGTAGTAAAGGATATTCATGCTCAATACTTACAACATGGCAGTGATGTAATCACTACCAATACATTCGGTGCTTGTGGTCTTAAATTAGAAGATTATGACTTGCAGGATCGCGTAAGAGAAATCAATATTGCAGCTGTAAAGGTAGCAAAAGAAGCCATTGCAGAGAATAAACCAACTGCTCGTGTAGCAGGTTCTATGGGTCCTACAGGTCGTTTTTTACAACCATTAGGCAATATGAGCTTTGACTCCATCTATGATACATATCGTGAACAAGCCGAAGCATTAATCGAAGGTGGCGTTGATTTTATTATTATCGAAACCATCATCGACGTACAGGAAATGCGTGCCGCTTTATTAGCCTCTTTAGATGCTCGTGAAGCAGCAGGGAAGACAAAAGATGATCTACAAATCATCTGTCAATTTTCTTTTAGTGAAGACGGTCGTACTATTACAGGTACACCACCAGCAGTAGCAACTACTATTGTAGAAGCTATGGGAGCTGACATCATTGGTATTAACTGTTCCCTTGGACCTGAGCAAATTACACCACTTATCGAAGAGATTGCAAGCGTTACAAATTTACCAATCAGTTGTCAGCCAAATGCTGGTATGCCTCAACTGATTAATAAACAAACTGTATTCCCACTTTCAGCTGAAGAGATGGGGCCTTTGATGCTTCCAATTGTTGATGCTGGCGCAAGCTATGTTGGCGGCTGCTGTGGTACAACACCAGCTCACATTCAATCTATTTCTGATGCTGTGAAAGCTCATACGCCAAAAGAACGCGCCCACATTGCACCTAAAACAATTATTACAAGCCGTACTAAACTTTTAGAGTTGGGCCATCATACAAAACCACTTATCATTGGCGAACGTATTAATCCAACCGGTCGTAAAGTCCTCGCTCAAGAATTGCGCGATGGTTCTTTTATCCGTGTTAAACGTGATGCGTTGGATCAAGTAGAAGCTGGCGCAGATATCCTCGATGTAAACATGGGCGTAGCTGGCATGGATCAATCACCCTTAATGGAACGTGCCATTTTCGAGTTATCCATGCTCGTAGAAACACCATTATCCATTGACACATTAGACCCAGTAGCTATGGAAATAGCTCTTAAAAACTATCCAGGTCGTGCCCTCATCAACTCCGTAAATGGGGAGGAGGAGTCTATTACGCACGTAATGCCTTTAGCTAAACGGTATGGTGCAGCTTTACTTTGCTTGCCAATCTGTAGTGGTGACTTACCTGAAAAAGCAGAAGATCGCGTTGCTTTAGCTGAAAGCATCGTAAATCGCGCTTACGGTTATGGTCTTCAACCACATGATTTATTACTCGATCCATTAGTATTAACACTTGCCAGTGGTGAAGATAGTGCACGCCAAACATTGCGTACGCTACAGTTATATAAAGAAAAATTTGGCTTCCCAACAGTAATGGGCTTGTCCAATATCTCCTTCGGTATGCCTCAGCGTCCATATTTGAACGGCCAATTCTTAACTATGGCCCTCGCATGTGGCTTAACAACACCGATTATGAATCCACTCAATTATCCAGCAAAAAAAGCATTTGTATCTAGTACTACCTTATTAGGCTGGGATCCAGGTTCTGCTGAATTTATTAAAGAATACGGCTATGAAGACGAAACTACCGCTCCTGGTAACACTGCTCCTAAAGGGCCAGATAAAAAATCCTTCGATAGTAATGATCCTTTAGCCAATATTCGCGCATGTGTAGAACAAGGCGAAAAAGAAGCTATCATTGATCTTGTAAAAAAAGCCTTAGCAGATGGTATCGATCCATTAGATCTTACGAAAAAAGGCTTATCTGAAGCGATGAACGTAGTGGGGGATAAGTTTGGTTCTGGTAAGTTATTCTTACCACAAGTAATGCTTGCTGCTGAAACAATGCAGGCTGCTTTCAACACCATTAAAGAAATTATTCCTGCTAGTGAAAGTTTAGATAAAGGCACCGTTGTCGTGGCTACAGTTAAAGGCGACATTCACGATTTAGGTAAAAACATCGTAGCAGCATTGCTCGAAAACAATGGCTACAAAATCGTCGACCTTGGTAAGGACGTTGATCCAGAAGTGATTGTACAAGCCATTAAAGATAACAAAGCCGCTCTAGTAGGTATTTGTTCCTTGATGACGACTACAATGCCACAAATCGACAATACTATCGCTGCTATCCGTGCAGCAGGCCTTAAAACTAAGGTCATGGTTGGTGGCGCCGTAGTATCTCAAGACTACGCAGACCAAGCAGGCGCGGATATCTACGCTAAGGACGGCATCGCTGCTGTTAACCATGCTAACGATTTCTTTGAAACACTAGAAAAATAATGTATAGTAACGAGGTACATGATGACATTACGAGAAAAACATCAACAAGGGCAGTTCACCATTACTGTTGAATTGGATCCTCCTAAAAGCAGTTCTGCAGAAAAGACCTTCGAACAAGCAGCCCGTTTGAAAGGGAAGGTGGATGCTATCAACATCGCTGATAGCCCTATGTCCAAAATGCGCATGAGCCCAATTTCTCTTTCTTATTTATTACAACATAACAAAGAAATTGAAACTATTTTCCACCTTACATGCCGCGACCGTAATATTATCGGATTGCAATCTGAATTACTCGGTGCAGCAGCTTTGGGCGTGCATAATATTTTAACACTCACTGGTGATAAACCAGATAATGGGGACCATCCATTTGCACAATCCGTATTTGAAGTCGACTGTATGGGACTACTCAACATCGCTAAGACATTAAATGCAGGCAAAGACCTTGCAGGTAATGACCTAGACGCACCTACGAACTTCTACATCGGTGCAACTGGTAATCCTGGTGCTCCAGATTTAGAGATTGAACGCCAAAAATTAGCTGCTAAAATTCAAAATGGCGCTCACTTTGTACAAACACAACCAATTTACGATTTAGAACAGGCAAAACGCTACATTGACAAGATGTCTGAATTCGATGTACCTATCATGCTTGGTTTGATTCCACTTAAAAGCTTTAAAATGGCTACATACCTCCATGAAAAAGTGCCTGGAATCAATCTTACTCAAGAAATCTTAGACCGCATGGAAAAAGGTGGTAAAGAGGCGGGTACAGAAATTGCAATCGAAACACTTGAACAAATCAAGAAAATGGCAGCAGGCGTACATATTATGCCTTTAAATGATATCGATACAACATTATATATTATTGACCACGTATAAAGTCATTCTAAGATTAACATATAACACCTTTCCCACGACCTCCATAGTGAACTAAGTCGTTCTTAGGGAAAGGTGTTATATGTATCTTTATCTCCGCCTCATATAGTGAACAAAATATATAATTTTGTTGTAAACGATATCATTTAATAGATATAGGGTAGGGGAGGGAATGCGAACTAATTCGTTACTAAGAAAAAAAAGAGGATGCAGATCTAAGATTTGCATCCTCTTTTTCTTTATGTAGCAATATAGCATAGAGTTTATTTATATTAGTTTCTACGCCTAAATCATTAACTGCTATACTAACGGTTTGTCTTTGATTTCTTTTGGTTTTCGTGGATATTGTTTTGGTGTTTTTCCAATTTTCTTTATATACACGATTGCTCGTTTATCCTCTAAAGTTGGCAAAGTAACGGTCCTTACTTCTTCGATAGTAGCTTTTAGTGTGCTAAGGGCTTTATTAGATTCTTTCACTTCTTCTTCGTAGATAGCTCCTTTTAAAGCAACTATGTATCCACCTTCTTTTACGTATGGCACAGTCCATTCTAAAAGAATCGGCAAGCGTGCCACGGCACGGCTCGTAGCAATATCAAAGCTTTCACGGTAATCTTGATGACTCAAATCCTCCGCACGTCCGTGTAAGGTAGTACAGTTCGTCAGTTTTAGTTCATCTATAACCGATTCCAAAAAGGTAAGCCGCTTTTTCAAAGAATCAAACAGGGTAACCTTGAGGCTACGGTCATAGATAGCCAATGGAATACCAGGGAAACCTGCACCGGTACCAACATCGATAATCGTCATGTCAGATTTGATAATTTCAGAATCATAACAGGAGAGGGAGTCAATCATGTGCTTAACCACGACCTCTTTCATATCCGTAATACCCGTTAGATTGAGATATTTATTTGTTTCAATCATATGCGCATAATACATGTAAAAGTCTTTGGCTTGCTCTTCCGTACAAGGCAAGCCAAAATGGCTCATTTGCTCCATCATGTACGAAACAAATTCAGACTGAGGTGCTATAGGCACATCATATTTTTCTTTCATAAGTACACCTAATGAATTGTCTAATATGTATAGGACAATAAGATCTATAGGAAATATCTTTTAAAATCTATAAGAAATAGCTTCTAAAAAGTTCATATAAAATGCATGTTATTACATGCTATTTTTATTTACTTCTATTGTATTGTTCGAGTTGGATTAACAAAACAGATACGTCTGCAGGGGAGACGCCAGAGATACGGCTTGCTTGGCCGATGGAGTGAGGGCGAATTTTGTTGAGCTTTTGTTGAGCTTCAAGGGAAATACCCTTGATTTGTGTATAGTCCCATTCTTTTGGAAGAATTTTTTCTTCTAGTTTACGAACCTTATCGACTTGCTCCATTTGCTTTTTGATATAACCTTCGTAGGTAATGGAAATGTCGACAGCTTCCTCTACGTCAGGTGTATAGCGTTTCAAACCAAATGCATCGGCTACGATGGCGTAAGAGAGTTCGTTACGTTTTACTAAATCATAAGCGTGAATACCTGTTCTAATAGGTGCTGTACCTAAACTTTCAAGCAAAGCTTGTGTTTCCTTGGATGGATTGACAGGTGTATTTCGTAACATATCCATTGCTTCTTCGATAGCAGCTTTTTTAGCTGTAAATTTAGCCCAACGATCATCTTTTACAAGACCGATTTCACGGCCTTTTTCCGTAAGACGCATGTCTGCATTATCTTGACGAAGCAATAAGCGGTATTCACTGCGGCTTGTCATCATGCGGTACGGTTCATTTGTACCTTTTGTTACAAGATCATCGATGAGAACACCGATGTACGCTTCAGAGCGAGCAAGGATGAACGGTTCTTTACCTTCAAGCCACAATGCTGCGTTGATACCAGCCATGAGGCCTTGAGCAGCCGCTTCTTCATAGCCAGATGTACCATTGGCTTGACCTGCAGAGTAGAGGCCTTCAATATGTTTCACTTGAAGTGCTGGTGTCAATTGCGTTGGATTCAAGCAATCGTATTCGATAGCATAGGCGGGGCGCATAATTTCAACATTCTCAAGACCTGGGATGGTACGCAAGAACGCATATTGTACATCCATTGGAAGGGATGTACTCATGCCTTGAACGTACATTTCATTTGTGCCTGTACCTTCTGGCTCTACGAATAATTGATGGCGTTCTTTATCGGCAAAGCGCACTACTTTATCTTCGATGGAAGGGCAGTAACGAGGGCCTACGCCTTCGATTTTGCCACTATACATAGGAGCGCGGTGAATATTGCTATGAATGATTTCGTGCGTTTCTTTGTTAGTATAGGTCAACCAACATACATCTTCATTACGGTTAATCCATTCATCCATAAAAGAAAATGCGTGATGATGTGCATCGCCTTCTTGAACTACCATATTTTCGAGGTTTAAAGTACGTTTATCTACACGTGCTGGTGTACCCGTCTTAAAGCGCATCAATTCAACACCATTATCGAGCAAGGATTGAGAGAAATGCTCCGCTACACGTTGGCCATTTGGACCGCCCACATAATCGATATCGCCGATGAGGATTTTACCTTTCAAATAGGTACCTGTACAAAGAATTACCGCCTTAGCGCCATAAAATTCACCAAGTTCCGTAACGATACCTGTGACCTTGCCATCCTCAACCTTAAGCTCAGTCACCATGATTTGCTTAACATTGAGATTATCTGTATTCTCCAATGTTTGTTTCATCAAATGTTGATATTTAATCTTGTCGGATTGACAGCGCAAAGAATGAACGGCAGGTCCCTTACCCATATTGAGCATACGCATTTGGATAGCTGTAGCATCCGCATTAATACCCATTTGACCGCCTAAGGCATCAACTTCGTAAACAAGATGGCTTTTACCAGGACCACCCACGGCAGGGTTGCACGGCATAAGCGCAATATTATCTAAACTGATAGTCGCCATCAACGTGCGATGACCCATGCGAGCAGTAGCGAGAGCCGCCTCACAACCAGCATGACCACCGCCGATGACGATGACATCATAATTATCTACTGTGTACATATTAATTTCCTTATATTTGTTACTTATCTTATTGTGAAAGTTTAAATCATTTCCCTAGACAAAAACGACTGAATAGTTCGTCGATCATGGATTCTCGGATGGTATCGCCTGTGATGTCGCCTAGTAGTTCCCAGGCACTGCGCAGATCGGTAGCTACAAAGTCTACAGGCATGCCCATATCGATGGAGGAGAGGGCTTGTTCGACTTGTCCCTTTGCTTGTTCCATAAGGCTGATGTGGCGCACGTTACTAATCATGGCGCTGTTGTCTTGTTTTACGCAACCGCCATAGACGAGTTCTTGTACCCATTTAGAGAGAACTACAGAGCCTTCCCCTTCTTTAGCACTAATGCGTTCAATAGCTGTAAAATTCCCATGTTCTTTAATATTTTCATCTGTAACGACTTGTGCCACGTCGGACTTATTAAGGAGTACGATGGTGTTTAAACCGCTCACAGAGGTCAAAATTTCGATTTCTTCAGGGTTTAACGGAGTAGATCCGTCAATAACGCAGAGCACGATGTCTGCTTTGTTGATATAATCACGAGCACGCTCCACACCGAGGGCTTCTACCGTATCTTGTGTGTCGCGGATACCAGCCGTATCGATGAGGCGCAGAGAAATGCCTTCTACGGTCATATATTCTTCAATGCTGTCCCGTGTCGTACCAGGAATATCCGTTACGATAGCGCGGTTTTCACGCAAGAGAGCATTCATGAGGCTCGATTTACCTGCATTGGGACGGCCTACAATAACCGTCGTAATACCGTCCCGAATGAGGCGACCTGTATTCGCTGTGGACAAGAGATCATCCATGGCTTTCAAAATAGGCTCTAGCTGTTCACGAACCTCTTGGCTCGTTACGTCCTCAATATCCTCCTCAGGATAGTCGATGGTTACCTCTAAATGAGCAATCATGGCGATGAGCTGTTCTCGCACATCTTTCACAAAGGACGAAACAGTCCCATCTAGCTGAGATACAGCGAGGGAGAGGGAGTCCTCCGTTTTTGCTTCAATAATATCAATGATCGCCTCCGCTTGGGTAAGGTCGATACGTCCGTTCATAAAGGCACGCTTCGTAAATTCACCGGCCTCAGCCATGCGCACATCGTGATTGACGAGGAGTTTCAGAATTTGTCGAACCGGTACAATGCCACCGTGACACTGGATTTCCACCACATCTTCCGCCGTGTATGAATGAGGTCCTTTCATTAATAGTACAAGAACCTCGTCGATGGTCTTGTTCGTCATTGGATCCACAATGGTCCCATATTGAATCGTTCTATTTTGGCGGTCCATCAAAGGAACGGTGCCAGTGCTCTTGAACAGGCTATTTACAATAGGAAAACTATCCTTGCCGCTGACACGAATAATACCAACCCCACCGATGCCGGGCGGTGTCGCAATGGCCGCTATTGTATCATCTATATACATACATATCTCCGTATTTCGATTATCTAGTATTTGTTTTTGTATATGTTCTTCGCCTGTGAAAGTTAAACTAAACTAATCTTTGCATGCGAAGATTAACTTAGGTTAGCTTTCACCATAACCTAAAGAATAAAGGGAACAGCCCTCAAGCAACCGAGGATATCAGTTACTTGAAAGCTGCACCACTATATTTTATTTTTTGTACGAAATCACAACGTGACGGAATGGTTCATCCCCTTCACTGTTGGTAACAACGTTTTTGTCGCCTTGAAGGGCAGTATGAATGATTTTACGTTCAAAAGCATTCATCGGTTCTAAAGAAACCTTTTGACGGTTGCGTTTCACCTTAGAAGCCAAACGTTTCGCGAGATTTACCAATGTTTCTTCTCGGCGAGAACGATAGTTTTCCACATCTACCACGATATGGCAGTGGCCAGATACATCCTTGTGAGCCACGAGATTTGTTAAGTATTGAATAGCATCCAATGTTTGACCATGTTTGCCGATCAAAATACCTAGCTCTTCGCCGTGTACTTGGAATGTAATCTTGTCTTTGGTTATCATCTTTTCGATAACCACAGTGAGGCCCATTTGCGTAAACATATCATCGAGGAATTGTTTACCTTTTTCAGCAATTTCTTGTTGATCTTCTTTTGAAAGTTCTTTTTTAGAAGGTTTTTCCGTTACAGTACTTTCAGAAGTTTCAACTGCTGTATCTTGTACTTCTATTTCGCTTGTTGCCACTGGTTCGGAAGCAATAGCTACAGATTGTTCTTCTGCGTTAGCTACTTCTTTTGCAGTAGCAGATTGAGCCAAAGCAGTGAAGAATAAGCGAACAACTGCTGGTTTACGACCAATGCCTAAAAATCCACTAGAAGGTTGTTCTAAGACTTTAGTTTCTACCAATTCTTGGCCTTCAGCGGCTAATTGAGCTACACCTTTAGCAATGGCATCTTCAATGGTTTTAGCAGATACATCGATAAATTCCATAATTGCCTCCTACTTAGCGTTCAAATTTTTGTAAATGAAATGCTGTTGAATCAATTGGAATACGTTAGAAACTACCCAGTAGATAACGAGACCAGATGGGAAGCTCAAAGAAATGTAACCAATGAATAAAGGCATAAAGATTGTCATAATCTTTTGTTGTTGCGCAGCTGCACCAGTTGCACCATTACTAGTTTGACGAGACATAACCCATGTGGATAATGCACTCAAAATAGGTAAGATATACATTGGATCTGGATCGCCAAGGCTAGGCAACCACAAGAATTGTACAAAGTTTGGATCGTATGGGTAATCTTTCAAAGCCCAGTAAATCGCGATCAAGAATGGCATTTGTACCAACAATGGCAAGCAACCAGCCAATGGGTTAACGCCCATTTCTTTATACAATGCACCCATTTCCGCTTGCAGTTTTGCAGGATCGTTTTTGTATTTATCTTGCAATTGTTTCATGCGAGGCTGCAATTCTTGCATAGCCTTCATGGATTTGATTTGCTTAACAGTAAGTGGTGCCAAAATCGCTTTAATAACGATTGTTAAAAGGATAATAGCCACACCGTAGCTTGGATAACCTATCATTTGAGTCAATTGGAACGCATAGGTTACCAATGTGCTCATTAAATCAACGATAGGTTGGAAAATACCACTTAAAAAGTCCATTGTTTCTCCTTTTTCATACAGTCCGAAATCGTCCTTTGCGCATCTATATATCGTTATGGTATGGTCTAAATTTCATCCATACAGATGCTCAGGTATTTCCAAAACTGTGCTTGATGGTGATGGTGAAAGTTACTTTCACAGAACACATCCAGCCTAATCCCACGTGGGTTAGGGAACTGGATCGTAGCCACCCTTGTGGAAAGGATGACAGCGAAGAATGCGTTTTAAACCCATCCAGCTACCTTTCAAAGGACCATATTTTTCGATGGCCTGCAGAGTATATGTGGAACATGTCGGATAATAACGGCAACATCCAGGTTTTAAGGGAGATATGGCGAGCTGATAAAACCTAATTAAAAGTCGTAAAAGCATGGTTATACAGCGTTTCATGGAAACCTCCATATACACAAAAAGGACCAAAGCCTCTAACTTGTGGTCCTATTTATCATTTTGTATCAATAATTTGCTTTTTCGCAAGAGATACAAAATCTCCTTTTCCGCTTTTTCGTAGGTAGCGTTTTTCAGAGGGCCACGTCCAACAATTACGATATGATACCCTTCGCGAATGGCGTGCTGATTGAGGCGATATACCTCTTTCATCAGGCGTCTAGCTCGGTTGCGCTCCACTGCACAACCAACCTTTTTACCTGTTACAAAACCAATGCGCGTAGGTTGCTTTGCCACGGGCATACGATACAGTACACACATACGGCCTACTTCGTATTTTCCGTGCTTATACACAAGGCGATATTCATTATTGTGCGTCAGTCGTCTTGCTTTATCAAGGCAATAATCCATATGCATTGTCCTTAAGTCCTAAGAATAGAAAAACTTGGCAGCAGCGCCAAGTTTTTTCTCCTGCCTAACAGCTATTATATTATGCAGATAAGCGTTTTCTGCCTTTTGCACGTCTTCTTTTCAAAACGAGACGGCCACCAATAGTTTTCATGCGTTCACGGAAACCATGGGTACGTTTTCTCCAAAGAGTATTTGGTTGGTAAGTACGTTTCATTAGTAAAACACCTCCTCGTCATTCTGTATTGTTTTACTTATACCATAACAGGGTAATTATAGAGGTAAAACGTAAATTTGTCAATCATTTAGGGCTATTCTGAAAGACTTTCATGTGGATTTTACTTAAATCCGATAGAACTTAAAACTGATACTACTTTTATAGGGGGAGGAATAGATGTGGTTTTCTCCCTCCATACTCATCGTAAGTCGGTCAAAAATCCACATCTATTCCTGCTCCTAACACACTCTAATGACTACTCATACACCTACCACCAGTATAAAAAGTAGTATCAGTTTTTATAGGAAATCTAAAAGTCTTTCAGAATACGGATCTAAGATTTAACAAATGTTACCTTTTAACCTCTTGCTAGGAAAGGGGGAAAATTGATGCTATTAATTTCCTCTGACTTCTCTCCCCGATTTTCATTTAAGTTGTGTTGATAACGTTTTATAAACAGATCTAATGTAGATTGATAGAAGGTATATCTATTACTTTTTTGGTTATATGTATAAAAATCATAAAATCATATGGTTGGAGGAGGGGAAGTGAAACTACTTTTTGAGCGACTTGCGTCAGGATGGAGCGATAAAAGTAGTTTCACTTCCTATCCCAAAAGTAATAGATATACCAAGAGAAAATTAAAATATACATTATAAACAGTTTATAAAAGTTATCCACAGATTGAATGACAAATTACTTATTTTTTGGTACAATCATACTTGAAATTAGGAAAAATTATATATTTTTATAGGTTTTTGATGGATAACTTTCGAGGTTATCCACATTTTTTCTCTTTTAGTTTATAAAAACTGAAAAGTCAGTAATTATCTATATAAAATAGACTTTTATTTTTACTTATTCACAGGTTATACACAAGTTATTCACAGGAATAATAGTTTTTTCCACAGCTTTTACAATGGTTATACACATTATTCCTAAAGTTATACACATTTATCGCAATAGTTATTCACAAGAGGCACGTCATGCAATCATTTGATTTAAATAATATATGGGAGCATATATTGCAAGAGGCGAAAAAGAATATGCAACATTTACCTGACGCATTGTATTTGCGCGTCACGTCATCGTTGATTCCCATGTCTCTCGAAAGTCATTCAATCCATATTGGGGTCATGCAAACATTTGTAAAAAACTTAATCGACCAGCAGCCGCAAATTAGCAAGGCTTTGCAGGATGCGATTACTACGGTTATCGGTTCCCATCGAGATATGGTGTTATTCGATTTCAATCAAGAGAGTGTAGATACTACCTTTGTTGATGAAAGTCTCATCGATACGCCAGTTGTGGCACCACCATTGCCTTTACCACCTATAGTAGAGGAAAAGGCTCATCAAGAGGAATTTTACACTCCAGTCTATCAAGATCCTGTCTATATCGACCGCGCACCAGCGCCTGTGGAGATTCCAGACGAACCAATGGTAACGACACCAAAGAAATCTACAGAAACAACGCCAACATTACAGTCTGACAATGTACCTGTGGATTTATCGTTATCTAATCTCAATCCGGCGTACCGTTTTGATAACTACGTAACAGGTAATGCCAACCGTATACCATTTGGGGCTGCACAAAATGTAGCTGAATTTCCTGGTGGAGACTATAATCCGCTCTTTATATATGGTCCATCGGGCCTCGGCAAAACACACTTGATGCACGCCATCGGTAATGCTATCAAGGAAAATCATCCACATATGAAGGTCATGTCTATTACGAGCGAAAACTTTATGAATATTTTCGTCGAAACATTACAGCGCAACCAAGGTAAATTGTTCCGCAACACATTCCGCAATATCGATGTGCTCATGATTGACGATATTCAGTTCCTTGAAAGCCGTGAAAGTACGAAAACTGAGCTATTTAATACGTTCAATGAATTATTAAATAACAACAAGCAAATCGTTCTTACCTCTGATACGATGCCAAACGATATGGAGCAATTCGAAGATCGTCTTCGCTCTCGTTTCCAAGCTGGTTACATTGCCACAATGGAAAATCCAGATTTAGAAACGCGCATCGCCATCTTCAGATCACTACTCGAACGAGAATATAAAAAGAATCGCATTATTCGTATCGATAATGATTCAATCAACTATGTAGCGCTGCAATTTAGCGAAAACGTCCGCGTATTGCAAGGTGCTTTCACCAAGCTCATCGGTACAGCGTCTATCGATCAACGTCTCGAATCTATCGACCTTGAATATACTAAACACGCCTTGGCGGGCCTCGTTCATACCGAAGAGGTGAATATGGTTAATATTGAAAGCATCCAGAATTTTGTAAGTTCTTATTTCAATATTAAAAAGCAAGACCTACTCGGCAAGAAACGAAAAGCCCAATTCGCATTTCCACGGCAAATCGCCATGTATCTATGCCGCGATATGATCAATGAAAGCTATCCTCAAATCGCAGCAGCTTTTTCTCGTGACCATACGACAATTCTCCATGCGTACGATAAAATAACGAAGGAAATTGAAAAAAACGAAGAAACTAAACGAATGGTTGCAGAAATTAAACAGAAATTAACAACCTGTGGATAACTCTGTGGATATATGGTGAATAACTTTGTGGATATCCTAAAACTCGTACTTTGATGTTAATATGTGGATAAGTAGGTACAAACTATCAACATAGTTATACACAACTCATAATTCACACAGTTAGTGGCGCCAAATCACTTTTACACATATAAACAGGCCCCTACTATTACTACTACTAAAACTAACAAACAATCAAAAAACCAGTAGAAATAGATCTACAGTAGAATATCTATAGAGCATCTACGATAGTAAACATTGAATATTACAAACAAAGCAAGTAATTATTAGTGCTTTTACAATATATAAAAATCATAAAGGAGTAACATATGCATATTACATTCCCAAAAGCAAATCTCCAAAAAGCAATCAACGTATTGCAAAAGGTATCTCAAAATAAAACAAGTTCCAACTTACCAGGTGCTATTTACATAACTACAAAAAATGGTCAAGTAGAATTGCAAGGTAACGACTTTGAACTTGGTATCCGTTTAACAATTGACGGAGACATTAAAGAACCTGGTACTTTAGTAGTAGGTTCCCGTTATTTCCAAGAATTAATTCGTAAATTACCTGGCGATACTATTGAACTTTACAAACCAGAAGATGGAAATTCTTTGACAATTACATCTGGATCTTCCGAATTTAACCTTGTTACATTACACCCAGATGATTTCTCCTTGGTGGAACAAATTCACGACCAAGATCATGTAAACATCGATAGCTTTGCCATGAAAGAACTCATCGATTTAACAAATTATGCAGCTGCTACTGATGAAGATCGTCCTGTATTTACCGGTGCTCTTCTTGAAATCAAAGAAAACGAAGTGACTATGGTTGCTACCGATACACACCGTATGGCTGTTAAAAAAATTACCATCGATGAACCAGCAACGACTCCAATGCGCGCTATCATCCCTACAAAAACGTTAGCTGAAGTATCTCGTTTATTACCAACAGATAATCCAGCTATGATCAATATCATTTGGAATCGCACACAAATCGTATTCAATTTTGAATCTATTTATATTATTTCTCGCTTAATTGAAGGTACATACCCTGAATATGAAAAGGTAATTCCTTCTCAATTCGATTCTAGCGCTGTAATTGATCGCCGTGAATTTGCTGGTGCTGTTGATCGCGTATCCTTGTTGGCTAAAGACATCAGTTATAACGTAATTCGTTATGATTGGTCTGAAAGTAATGTCACATTGTCTACTCAAAATACTGAAATCGGTATGGCAAAAGAAGACGTAGCTGTTGAATTTAAAGGCACACCTTTCACAATCTCCTTCAACGGTCGCTACATCTCTGACATCTTGCGTCACAGCACAGGCGATAATATCCACTTGTTCTTAAAACAAAATGGTCCTGTTGTCATTCGACAAGACAATAATCCGAACTATACATACGTAGTAACACCAGTTCGCACAAATGCTTAAAGTAGGGTGTGAGCTAACAGAGGAGCGGTAGCGACGATGGGAGACACACATCACTTTGGTCGGAGCGTGCAATTTTTCGAAGAAAAATGCCCAGCGAGCGACCTGGACTCAGTATGATATATATGCTTATGTTAATTGTCTACTTTAGGAGAACGTTATGAAAGAGCAACAGCAGGTACCCATTCATACGGAGTACATTCAAATTGATCAGTTGTTGAAGTTAGAAGGCATCATTGAAACAGGTGGTCAAATTAAATCTTTCATCGATGAAGGTATCCTTACCTTAAATGGTCAAGTTGTAACGGAAAAACGCAAGAAATGCCGCGTTGGTGATGTGATTTCTTGTGAAGGTCTTGATGTAGACCTCGTGATTACACAAGAGGAGGCATAATCGGTGAGAATTGACTCACTTCAGTTATTTCAGTTTCGTAATTATAAGGATGTACAGATACAGTTTAATCCTGAGATTATTGTTCTATATGGCACTAATGGGGCTGGTAAGACGAATATCCTCGAATCGATTTATGTTGGTACCATTGGTAAAAGCCATCGTACGAATGATACGTCAGATATGCTCATGTTCAATGCTGAAGAAGCAGGCATAGTTGTAAAATTCGAGAAAAAAGATACGCCTCAAAAGGTAAATATTAAATTATTCCGTCAAGGCCCTAAGGATATTCGATTAAACGATACAAAAATATCTCAAAAAGAACTGATTGGTACATTAAATACAGTTATCTTCTGTCCTGAAGATTTACAGCTCATCAAGGGAACTCCTTCGGGACGTAGGCGATTCCTCGATATGGAAATATCTCAGACCAGCGCTACATATTATCATCAATTGATGCAGTATAATCGGCTGTTACAGCAACGTAATGCAGTCCTAAAAGAATATAGAGGAAAGAATACTATTCCTCTTGAAGAATGGGATTTGCAGCTAGCAGATATGGCGAGCTTTATTGTAAAGAAACGATTAGAAAGCTTAAAAAAAATCAATTTGCTCATCGATTTGATGAATCGTAAATTGACAGGTGGCCTTGAGAATTTAACCATCGGTTATGAACAGCCGTATATGGACAATGGTTCATTGGAATATACAAAGGAAGGCTTTTACGAACGTATAAAAGCAGCGTTGCCGCAGGATCGTCATCGTTTAAGCACTAGTGTGGGTCCTCATCGCGATGATTTACGATTCTTTTCCGATGCGATGGATTTAAAGAAATTTGGATCGCAAGGGCAGCAACGAACCGCTGTATTGTCCTTAAAGTTGAGTGAGCTTGAGTTTATCAAGTCAGAGGTAGGAGAATATCCAGTTCTTCTCTTGGATGATGTATTGAGCGAACTTGATGAGTCGAGACGAACGAATTTATTGCAGTTTATTCATAAACGAATTCAAACATTTATTACCACTACAGATATTCACGATTTTAAAGATTTGAAATCCGTTCAATTTATTTCTTGTGAAGGGGGACAAGTTCAGTATGGACAGCCTTGATCTTTGTTTACCAAAGGCCTTAGCAGAACTGAATTTACTGGAACAATATAAATTAAATACCCTTGTTCACAAGTGGCGTGATGTAGTAGGTGATGTCATCGCGGATCATACAAAAATTGTGTCCATCAAGCCTCCAAATATGGTTATCAGTGCAGATAATTCCATGTGGATGCAGGAATTACAGATGCAAAAACGTCGTATCATCGAGGCTATCAACAAGTATTACCGCCAAGAGGTAATCACCGATATTCGCTTCATCATGAAACGTCAGAGCTATGTGAAAGTAGAAACTAATACGTCTCTCACGATTCCTGATGAACAAATTATTACAAAACGTATTAACTTTGCAGATATCGTGCTTTCAAAAGAAGACGTAGACGCTATCGATACATCGTTGAAACAAACGGATAACGAAGTATTAAAAGCTGCTTTCAGGAAAGTACAGATTACGGCTCGTAAGAGAGAAATCTATTTAGAGCAGCATGGATACCATCGTTGTAAACGATGTGGCATGCATATGAAATCTAAAAAGGAAATCTGTCCAACCTGTGAATATGAATTGCATCGGGCTCATATAAAGGAGATTAAGGCGGTTATTAGAAAGTATCCGTACTTTAAATACAGCGACTGTCAGCAATTTATACAGTGTAGTTTTTCAGACTTTGCAGAAGCGATGCGGGAATCCATATACTTTTACCTTGATAAGATTTATAAAGGATCTATCAATCGCCGTCATATGTTTATGGTGGCTATGCTTATCACCCACAAAAAGCCTGATGAGTTGACGGATCAGCACGTTATTAATTTGTGTAATAAATATCGGTCTAAGTTCCTTGCTGAAGAGGAGCAACGCAAAATCGATGCCCTTAATGGGACATTAGAAAAGTAGAGGGGGCATTCTTATGTACGTTCATATTGGAGATACCATTTCCGTGCCCATAGAATCCATTATTACGATGGTTCATGCCAAGGGCGGAAAGTCCCATAAAAGTCCTATTCATAACTATGAAACGCTAGAATATATCGCCATGGTGCCAGAGGAGCAAATCAAGACCTATGTGGTCATAGATGATTGTGTGTATGGATCTGGTATCAGTATTAAGACTTTAATGAGACGGATTGATGAATTTTATAGTATAATAAAGAGATAAAGTTTAATCCTGTACATGTTTTGTTACTTTATTTCAATCAAGTGCAGTATGATAGATTGTTAGGAGGAGTTTGTTTCATGCCTGAACAAAATTATGGCGCTCAGAATATTCAGGTTCTTGAGGGTCTAGACGCGGTGCGTAAACGCCCAGGGATGTATATTGGTAGTACGTCTGCTCGTGGTTTGCATCACCTCGTATACGAAGTTGTAGATAATTCTGTAGACGAAGCGCTTGCTGGTTATGCTACACATATCGAAGTATCCATCAATCCAGATAACAGTGTTACCGTTGTCGATGATGGCCGTGGTATTCCAACAGGGATGCATGAATCCGGTATGTCTGCTGTAGAGTTAGTATTAACGAAATTGCATGCCGGTGGTAAATTCGGTGGTGGCGGCTACAAGGTATCTGGTGGTCTTCACGGTGTAGGTATTTCCGTAGTCAATGCGTTGAGTGAATGGACTAAGGTTCAAGTCTCTCAAAATGGCATTGTTCAAGAGATTTCCTTTGCTCGTGGTCATAAAACTTCCGAGTTGCACGAAATTGGCAAGGCTGAAGGCACTGGCACTACAGTTATTTTTAAACCAGATGCTGAAATCTTTGAAACTACTGTATTCAGCTTTGATACATTGAAAATGCGTTTACAAGAATTGGCATTCCTTAACAAAGGCCTTCGCATTACATTGAGCGATTTGCGTTTAGAGGAACCTCGTGTTGAAAGTTTCCACTATGAAGGTGGTTTGGTTTCTTTCATTACCTTCTTGAACGAAAATAAAGAAGCAATTAACCCAACTGTTATCAATATTGAAAATACAAAAGACGACGTTGTGGTAGATGTGGCATTGCAATATAACGATAGCTATAGCGAAAATTTGTTGTCCTTCGTAAATAACATCAATACGATTGACGGTGGTACACATCTATCTGGTTTCCGTGCTGCTTTGACTCGTACACTCAATGATTATGGCCGTAAATCTGGTTTGATCAAGGAAAGTGAGTCCAATCTTTCTGGTGAAGACGTACGTGAAGGTTTGACAGCTGTCGTATCTGTAAAAGTTTTGGAACCTCAATTTGAAGGCCAAACAAAAACTAAACTTGGCAATAGTGAAGTTAAAGGTATTACAGATGTTATCGTTACAGAAGGTCTTAAAACATTCTTTGAAGAACATCCTCAAGATGCGAAGAAGATCATCGAAAAAGCAACGATGGCGAGCCGTGCTCGTGAGGCTGCTCGTAAAGCCCGCGATTTAACGCGCCGTAAAAATGCGTTGGAAGTATCCAGTCTTCCTGGTAAATTGGCGGACTGCTCCGAAAAAGATACATCTATGACTGAAATTTATCTTGTGGAAGGTGATTCTGCGGGTGGTTCTGCAAAACAAGGTCGCGATCGTCGTTACCAAGCAATTTTGCCATTACGTGGTAAAATTCTTAACGTAGAAAAAGCACGTCTCGATAAGATTTTGGCTAATAACGAAATTCGCTCCATGATTACCGCTTTTGGTACAGGTATTGGTGATGAATTCGATATTACAAAATCCCGTTACAATAAGATTATCATCATGACAGATGCGGATGTTGACGGTGCTCACATCCGTACCTTGTTATTAACATTCTTCTACCGCTATATGAAACCATTGGTAGAGGAAGGTCATATCTATATTGCTCAACCACCTTTGTATCAAATCAAGAAGGGTAAATCTCACTGGTATGTATACTCTGATGCAGAGTTGACTGCTAAACTTGATGAAGTAGGCCGCGATGGTACTACAATCCAACGTTACAAAGGTTTAGGTGAAATGAACCCTGAACAATTATGGGAAACTACAATGAACCCTGATAATCGTACGATTTTACAAGTTAGCTTAGAAGATTCTATCGAAGCTGATAAAATCTTTACAGTCCTCATGGGTGATAAGGTAGAGCCTCGTCGTAAATTTATTGAAGATAACGCAAAATACGTGCGTAATCTAGATTTGTAAGAGGTGACCCATGTCTGAAAATCATAATAGTAACGTAGAGTTTACGTCTAACAAAGATCAACACCTAAAACGTTCCTTAAAAGCGCGTCATATGAATATGATTGCTTTAGGTGGTGCTATCGGTACAGGTTTATTCGTTGCTGGTGGTGAAGTGGTAAGTACAGCTGGCCCTGGTGGTGCTCTTGTAGCTTACGGCCTCATTGGTATCATGGTTTATTTTCTCATGACATCCCTTGGGGAAATGGCTACATACTTGCCAATTCCAGGTTCCTTCGGAACTTATGCAAAACGCTATGTAGACCCTGCTTTTGGTTTTGCCTTAGGTTGGAATTACTGGTTTAACTGGGCTATTACCTTGGCTGCTGAAGTATTAGCAGGGGCGCTCATCATGAAATATTGGTTTCCTGATGTGCCTGCCATCGTATGGTCTGCTCTGTTTTTGCTCATTTTATTTGGCTTGAACTATTTATCTACTCGTTCCTTTGGTGAAAGTGAATATGTGTTCTCTAGCATCAAGGTGATTACGGTATTCGTATTCCTATTCTGTGGCTTTATGCTCATCTTTGGTATCGGTGGTACATCTCCAGGATTTGCAAACTGGACCGTAGGAGAGGCTCCATTTGTAGGTGGCTGGGAATCTATTCTCGCTATCTTTATGGTAGCAGGATTCTCCTTCCAAGGTACTGAGCTAATCGGTGTAGCCGCTGGTGAAGCGGAAGACCCTGAAAAGAATGTGCCAAAAGCGATTAATACAATTTTCTGGCGTATTCTATTATTCTATATCGGTGCTTTCACGGTTATTGGTTTCTTGATTCCGTATACAGATCCAAATCTGTTGAACTCTAGTGTAGAGAACGTATCTATTTCTCCATTTACACTCGTATTTGATCGCTTTGGTTTTGCCTTTGCTGCTAGCTTTATCAATGCTATCATCTTAACGGCTGTATTGAGTGCTGGTAACTCTGGTCTATACTCTTCTACGCGCATGTTGTACGCACTGGCTAAAGAAGGTCAAGCACCTCAAATTTTTGCTAAGTTAAATAAACGTGGCGTTCCAGTGCCTGCGTTAATCTTAACGACAGCAATCGGTTTATTTGCGTTCCTAACAAGCTTTATCGGCGAAGGTACAGCCTATACATGGATTGTTAATATCTCTGGTTTATGTGGTTTCATCGCATGGGTTGGTATCGCCGTGTCTCACTATCGTTTCCGCCGTGCTTTCATCGCACAAGGCAGAGATCTTAGTGAATTGCCATACAAAGCGTGGTTATTCCCAGTTGGCCCAATTTTGGCGTTCATTCTTTGCGTCATTATCATCTGTGGTCAAAACTACTCCGCTTTCACAGGTGATACCATCGACTGGTACGGCGTATCCGTTGCCTACATTGGCTTACCAATCTTCTTCGCAGTTTACCTTGGTTACAAATACATCAACAAAACTAAAGTTGTGCCGTTGAAAGAAGTTAACCTTGATCGTGACTTCGATAGATAACATATAAAATATATTGTAGTCAATTAGAAAGGATACAATTATGATTATTACTACAACTATGCATATTGAAAACAAACCTGTACAAGAGTACAAAGGTATTGTATTTGGTGAAGTCGTAGAAGGCCGTAACTTTGTGAAAGATTTCATGTCTGGCATTCGCGATATCGTTGGTGGTCGTAGTGGCAGCTATGAAGATTCTTTGATGAATGCGCGCAAAGTAGCTCTCGACGAAATGTCTCAACGAGCCTCTAAATTGGGTGCTAATGCTATTATTGGCGTATCCTTCCAATACAGCACAGTAGGTGCACAAAATGGCATGCTTATGATTACATGCAATGGTACAGCCGTTGTAGTTTAATAAATAATAGACTAAGTCAGATATAATTATTAATATAATCCTAAGGGAAATAAGTAAGTCGTAATGTATTATTGTGACTAAAAAAACAGCAGGGGAAAGCCCTGCTGTTTTTTTATATGATATTTATTAAAAAACCCCCTATAAAAAGTATTAGAAACTTTTATAGGGGGTTTTTTGTATTGTGGTTTATCTATATATTTTATAGATAATAAAAAAGCAGAAATAATTACTGCTTTTTTATTTTACCTTATACCAGCTTGCATACATGACTGGTAATACGATGAGTGTTAGAACCGTTGCCACTAGTAAGCCGCCGCTGAAGGCGATGGCCAATGGGCTCCAGAAGACAGATCCCATGAGCGGAATCATGCCTAAAATCGCTGCGATAGCGGTGAGCATGATAGGGCGGAAACGAAGTGTAGCGGAGTTGATAATCGCTTCACGAGGTTCTTGTCCTTCTGCCTTGTGAATTTCGATTTGGTCTAACAAGATAATGGAGTTACGGATGATCATACCCGAGAGGGCGATAATCCCTAGAATAGCCATAAAGCCTAATGGCGTTCTCGTAATATTGAGTGCTAATACAACACCGATTAGTCCCAATGGAGCAGTGAGTAGAGCCATTACCATGAGGGCGATACGCTTTAATTGGAACATGAGGATGGTCATGATTACAAAGAGCATAATCGGCATTGGTGTTAATAGCTTTTGAACGGCTGTTTCGCTCTTTTCAGCGGCGCCGTCTAGGTCAATAGAATAGCCTGTAGGCAAGGAATCGCGAATGTCTTGTAAGGATTTGTAAATCTCTTTCGTTTTCGCATTACCCAATATACCTGCTTTTACATTGGCATGCACACTAATGGTTGGCATCATATTGCGATGCCAAATAATACCATCCTCTTGTGTCATGGTAATGGTTGCAATTTGGCTTAGTGGTACATAGGATCCATTTCCTGTTTGAATTGGCAAGGATGAAAGAGCACTTAAGTTATGTTGCTCGTTGTCACCTAAACGGAAGGTAACAGGAATGGTTTGGTTCCCTTCATAGTATTCACCAGATTTAGTACCAGACAATAGACTTTGCAAGTGCAAGGATACAGCATAGCTATCGATGCCGAGTAAACGTGCCTTGTTTGGATCGATGTGAATATTGGCTACAGGTTCTGTATCTGGCCAGTCAAAGGCGATATTTTGTAAGTCTTTATCGTCTTGCATTTTAGCTTTTACTTGATTCGCAATTTCTTTTACCACCTTTTGATCAGGGCCAGCAACGCGAAGCATGACTGGAAATTTGGATGGTGGACCGATTTGTAAGAATTGCGTGTTTACAAGGGCCGATGGGAATTGCTCGTTTAAATACGGAGTCAATTCAGCATAGAGTTTATCGCGATCCTCTAAGGATTTTGTAACAATCACATATTGCAAGAAGTTGTTCCGTTGCAATTCAGGTTCCAAGGTGAGGACGAAACGTGGAGAACCTTGTCCGATGTAGGAGGTGAAGGTTGCAATGCGTTCGTCGTCTTTTAAATGTTTATCGATGAGTTTTGCTTGGTTAGCAGTATACTCGATAGACGAGCTTTGAGGAAATTGCATGGATACAATGATTTCATTACGCGTTGATGATGGGAAAAATTCCTGTTTGATCAATGGTAGTGAAAGCAAGGATAAAACGAAAGCTCCTAATGTGGCCAGCAAGACTACCTTGTGATGTCCTAGAGCCCAATGTAATAGTTTTTCAAACTTATCATAGAAGGTCACATTGAGCTTGTGCATGATACGGTCTCGTTTAGTCCATTCCGATTCTGGCTTTGGAGCCTTGTTTTCGATGATTTTATAACCCAATACAGGGCTGACGAGAACAGAGGCGAACCAAGATAGGATGAGTGCCATAAATACGACGATGGATAGAGATTTTGTAAACTCTGCTACCATACCTTGTGCCAATGCTAATGGCAAGAAGCCTGCACAGGTAATGAGCGTACCCGATAGCATTGGAAATGCTGTAGATTGGTAAGCAAAGGTAGCTGATTTAAAGTGACCCCACCCTTCTTCAAGCTTAACGCTCATCATTTCTACAACGATGATGGCATCGTCTACAAGAAGGCCTAAAGCTAGGATTAAGGCACCTAAGCTAACCTTATGTAGATAGATGCCGCTTTCATACATCAAGATGAACGTCGTAGACACAACGACTGGAATGGTAAGAGCTACAACGATACCAGTTCGTAAGCCGAGAGATGCAAAGCTTACGAGCAATACGATGGCGATGGCTTCAAATAAGGATTGAGAGAAATCGCCGATGGATTCCTTAACGATATGCGGTTGATTCGATACTTGATTGAGTTCGAGGCCGGCAGGAATCGTTTTCTGTAATTCCCCGAGTTTTTTGTCGATGGCTTCGCCGAATTCGATATTATTGCCCCCTGCATCCATGGAGATAGCGATGCCAATGGCTGGCTTACCTTTGTAATAGAACTGTGGATCGCTAGGGTCTTGGTAGGTCATGGTTACATCAGCCATGTCACCGAGGCGCAACGTTTGATTATTGATGCGGATCGGCATATCTCGCACCGCTTGAGGACTATCGAATAGGCCGTTGACGCGGAGATATACATTGTTTGTATCTGTTGTAATCACACCAGCTGGAACCATCATACTTTGCTGTTTAAGCGCTGTTAACAGCTGTTGTGTACTGACTTTATAGGATGCGAGTTTATCCTTGTTTATGGTTACATTGAGGGTTTGCTGTTGAACTCCAATGAGGCTGATTTTCTTAACATTAGGCACAGATAAAAGCTGACGTTTTAGGTCTTCTGCTTGTTGTCGTTTTTCTTCGTACGAATACTCATCACCGCTGATGGCATAGATAATGCCATATACGTCGTCGAACCTGTCGTTGATGGTCGGTCCTTGAACGCCTGCAGGCAATGATTTCCATTCGTCGTTGATCATATTCCGCGCTTCTTCCCAAGCGGGACGAATTTTATCGGATGGCAAATCCTCTCTTAAATTGATATAAATAACGGATTTGCTGCCATCTGTGAAAGATTTTGTATAATCTACACCAGGAAGGTCGCGTAGTTTTTCTTCGAGTTTGTCCGTTACCTGATCCGACATTTCTTGTGGAGAAGCCCCCGGCCAAGCAACACCGACCACCATAGTTCGCATCGTAAAATCAGGATCTTCCATGCGTCCCATATGGGTGAATGAGAAGATACCGAAGGTGAGGAGCACAGCCATGAAGTAGTAGATAATGGACTTGTGTTTAAGAGCCCATTCGGCTAAGTTAAATTGTTTCATTGACTAACCGCCGTCCCTTCTTGTAATTGTTGGGTACCTGCGGTGATGACAATGTCACCTTTAGCTAAACCAGATGTGACGATGACGGAGTTCTTACCGAACTCACCAGTCTTGATAGGCACAAGATGAGCCTTCTTATCGCGGATGATATAGACCGCATTATTGCCGTTAGAGTCTTTTACAAGAGCCGTTAACGGAATAGAAATATTGGTACTATCTGTGGTAGATAGATTAGCATTGACCGTCATACCTAGTTGTACCTCTTTAGGCGCATTTTGCAAGGTGATTTTTACGGTATACGTTCTCGCTACAGGGTCAGGAACTGGTGAAATTTCACGTACTACGCCTTGTACTGTTACATCTGGTAATGCCCAGAAGGTAATAGTAGCAGGGCTTCCTACATGAATTTTACTCAACTCTTGTTCAGGAAGGGCGATGACTGCTTCTGGGTCGTGACCAGCCGCTAAGGTACCAACGCTTTGACCGGCTGCTACGACTTGTCCTGCTTCAATATTGAAAGCTGTAATAATACCTGTATCAGGAGCAGTCAAATTAGTATAGCTATTTTGATTGCTGCTCAAATTAAGGCTTGCTTGTGCTTGTTGTAATTGAGCAGATGTGGCATTCAATTGATTTTCAGCTTGGTCTAATTGCAATTTACTAATCGCTTGTTGTGCATAAAGCTCGCGGTATCGTTTAGCATTGGTTTCTGCCAATTCGTAGGCCGATTGAGCAGCTTTTACAGCACCTTCAGCATTTTGCACCTGAGCTGATGTATCTGAACCATTGACTTGAGCAATGACTTGGCCTGCTTGCACTACATCACCAACATTTACAAATTTGTTGATGACACGCCCTCCAATTTGAAAGGCTAAGTTTGTTTCTGTTTTATTATGAATGGTGCCTGCATAGCCAGCATCAGTAGTTCCAGACTCTTCACCTATAGTGATGGTACGCACCTTGAGACTTGTATCTTCAGGTGGCTTTTCTGATCCACAACCACTTATAATGGCGGTCCCTATTAATAGGGCGCCTATAGTTGCTATGATTCGTTGATTCATAGAATCTCTCCTTTGACTATCGCATATAAGCCCTATGACACAGAACTACACATAGATAGTAATCATAGGACTCTATATGTATATTAGAAAACTCTAATTTCTAATTATATATTTTACACAATTTAATAATACTATATTTATATTGAAAGTTCTAGCCTTTATGCAGAAAATTAAAGAATTATATACTTAATTTATATAATTGATGATATATTTTAACGATAATTTTTAACAGTAATCTATATTTTGCTAGTATATGTATTACTTATATTATGAATACAAAATTGTAGCAAAAAAAGTGAGTTCTCTATTGATTGAGCTGTATCCAAAAATATGTCCAATTTTTGGGGTACAGTTCATAGTAAGAGAACTCACTTCTTTAGATTTTGTCTATATTATTTGAGCTTTATTTTTCTTCTTCTTGTTCTACAATAGGTTCTTCATAGGTTACAAGGATTTTATCGATACGAGTATGATCCATATCGATGACTTCAAAGGTATAGCCGTTCCATTTTGCCTTGTCGAGTTCCTTTGGAATACGACCGAAGAGGACGTTTAAAAGACCGCCCATAGTTTTGTACAAGTCGTCTTCTTCACCTGGTAATTCTTGATCGATGTGAAAGAATTCTTTAAATTCATCTACGTTGAGAAGGCCATCTACGAGCCATGCACCATCGCGTTCGATGATCTTGTTTTCTTCTTCCTTGATTTCTTCCTCACCGGAAGGCATAAGGCCTACGATTTCTTCCATGATGTCATGCAAGGTGACAAGGCCAGTAAAACCACCATATTCGTCGAGTATAATTGCTTCATGAACGCCTTCTGTACGTAGAACGTTCAATAATTTCATGAGTGAAATGGATTCAGGAACAAGAACCGGTTCTTTCAAACAAGTTTTGATGATATCATGAATGGAACTTTCACTAGGACGTTGCATAATTTGAACTAATACATCGGATACGGTAACGAGACCTTTTAATTCATCTAAGGAATCGGTACCTACAGGAATGCGGTAATGGTTGGCATTCTTGAGGACCCCCATGATCTCGTCTTCCGTGCCGTTAAGATCAATCCATTTGAGCTGTGTACGAGGAGTCATTATATCACCTGCGTTCATATCTGCAAGATGGAAGATATTTTCTACGAGGATAGGTTCTTCTTCTTCGTAAGCACCCATGGCAACGCCTTCGGTAAGCATTTTATTAATTTCAGATTCTGTAACAGGGGCTTCTTCTTTTACAGTAACGCCTAGAATTTTTAAGAGGAATTCTGTGGAAATGCCGAGGAAGCTAACGATTGGTTTCAACGCCACAGATAGCCAGTAAATTGGTTTTGCTACTACAACGGCAATGCTTTCAGGGCTATTTAAGGCCAAGCGTTTAGGCACAAGTTCGCCGATAACGAGGGATAAATAGGTAATGATAGCAACGATAATGAAGGAGCTCACAGAGGCTGCGTATGGTTCGATGCTTGGAATATTTGATACTAAAATTTCTTCTAATGGACTAGAGAAGGTGGCACCAGAATACAAACCAGTTAAAATACCTACGAGGGTGATGCCGATTTGAATGGTAGAGAACATTTCATTTGGGTTCTCTGATAATTCAAAGGCTGTTTTCGCGCGTTCATTGCCTGATTCTGCTAACTCTTCAAGTTTACGTTTTTTCGCATTTACAATGGCTAACTCCGTCATGGAGAATAAACCATTTGCAATGATTAATACGATGATAATGATAAAATCTAAGGTCAGATCACTGTCCATGTAAGTAGATACTCCTTTTTAATGACATATAATTCTGCACATGAGAATAATAGAAATATTACTCCTAGTATACCATATCGACATTAATAAGTGTTTCATATAACAAAAGCACCCGATGTGGATGCTTTTGTTATATACTATAGGTGTTACTGGACTAGTAAATAGTACCCTAATAAGGGTATAGTATGTATAGAAATTAAGATTAATATCAGTATTAGGTCATATAATTTGGGCCTCATAATAGGATTATATAGATGGCAACAGAGCAAGAGTGGGAAAGTGTATTACAAATTAAAACCTCTGGTCGCGATGATAGTCGTTCCGATACGGAGCATCATCCGTACGAGCCGACGGATTATTGCGTGCTGGAGCGCTTGGCAAATAGCGGTCATATTCGCAAGAAAAATACGCTCATCGATTATGGTAGTGGCAAGGGCCGAGTGAGTATTTTCATGGCTTACCAAACGGGCTGCCATTCTATAGGCATCGAATACGATGAACGGCTCTATGAAAAGGCTTTAATCAATGGTGAAAGCCCTGCTGCTCGTAATCGTGTAAGCTTTGTACTAGGTGATGCGGCGCTGTATGAATTGCCAGATCAGGCTGATCGATGCTTTTTCTTTAATCCCTTTGCACTCCATACGATTAAGCGGGTACTAGGAAATATTTTTGATTCGCTATATCATAATCCTCGGGAGATTAAGTTATTTTTCTACTATGTCAATGAAGAGGTGGAGAACTTTTTAAATAACCATGTGCGTTTGGAACAAGAGGAAACTATTGATTGTAGTGACCTCTTTGAGGCTAGCGATGCAAAGGAGCGAATTCTCGTCTATTCAGTTAACTTGTTTTAGTGCAGTTTAGTGCAGTAATTTAAGACTTTTATAATGAAATAATTTAAGACCTTTAAAGACATTTATGTAACAATTAGATATATTTTGATGTAATAGTTAAAAATCCGATGGATGCAATACATATTAGATTGATGTAACAAATAAATATAAGATTTTAATATAGTAAGTTTATATATGAATATGATGTATATAAATTTGATTAAATAACCTCGGTTTGAATAGTGTTTTAGTAGTATGAAATGCATACTATTAGGAACGTATTTAAATTGAGGTTTTATTCTATTTTTAAGGAACTTTTACACATATTATTAAGGAAAAAGCAGATAAATTCTGCTATAATAATATATTAGAGATTATAAAATCAATTCATTTTTATGATTCTATACATTGATTCGTATACGCTAATGTAGCGGGTAGGACTGAGTGTATTGAATATAGGAGGTGCATATGGAACTCATCGATACAATGTTGATTGAACGCATTCGTAAAGCGTTAATTAAACGATATGACCGAGATCAACAGATTCAACAAATGATTGAAGAAATTGGTGCAGAGGAAGGCCTTAATGAGACCGAATTATCTATCGTTTACCAAGCGTATTTAGAGGTAAAAGAACGGGTGTACTATACATCTTCTCTCGTTGATTTGTGGAATCAAATTGAAGATGTTCAAAAACGTATGGCCTTATTGCATTCTTACGAATCTTTAGAAGAAGATTTATTTGGTGATGTGTTAGGCGATGATAAGGAAGATATCGTCATTTCTAATACATCTGAACTTGGCAAGGGCGCTAGTTATAATGATGATGCATATGCTATGGAACAGGTACAATTATCTGACGTTCCTGTACATCATGATTCTACGGTGGGCATGAACCATATTAAATTGAACGAATTAAAATCTATAGGCGGCCTCTTTACTGGTTTTGGTGAAAGCTCCGGTAAGGAAATGGCAGATTTTGAAGATACTGCGATTGAGCATCTTGATGTAAAACCATTAGAAGGCGTTGAAAGTTTAGCAATTCATCATTTAGATGAAGATGAAGCGTTAGATGTAGATGGTCTTGATGAATTATCGAAACATAAGAAATCAGAGGAAGCTAAAGTGGATGATAAGGATATGTCCTCTATCGATCCATACACGGCGGTGAATGCTTTATTATTTGGTAAAGCTGGTTTAGAGTCCGATAAAACAAATAAGAAGATGGAGAAGCTTCTTAAAAAGAAATTGAAACGCGTTGACGATGAATGGGCGCGTATCAACGGTTCTGAAGATAAGAAAACTAAGGGCGATAAAAAATCCAAGGAAGACAAAACATCTAAAGAGGATAAGAAATCCAAAGAAGACAAAAAGTCCAAAGACGAGAAAAAATCTAAGAAAGATAAAAAGTCTAAAGAAGATAAAAAAGAGAAAAAACACAAGAAGTCTAAGGAAGAAAAACGTTCTAAAGACGAAGAAAAGTTAAAGAAAAAGAAAGACAAGGCTGAAAAGAAGCTTAAAGTCTTAAATGATAAGTTAAAAACAGTCTTCTTAGCTGATACTTTCAAGAAAAAAGATAAGAAGAAAGACAAGAAAAAGGATAAAAAATCCAAAAAGGATGAATCCGCAAAAAAGCAGAATCGATAGTTTCCGTATGGAATAGTAAGGCCTCTGAAAAGATGGTCAAGGAGAGTACTAGTGCGAAGAAATCAGCAGGTGCTGAGACTATCGACCGTGGATGCGGTAAATGCAAACGATGTAAAGGTCCTAAATGTAAGAAATATCCGAAATAATTGATAGTTATGTAGTTTTGTTATATTTGTAACAATATAGTTGGATTAGTGATTTAACAATTTTGTTATAAAATTCAACAGTTAGGGGTTAATGATGAACCGATGGCAGCGATTATTTGAAGGCATACGAACAGAGATTAAGGTATTTATCTTTTTCTCTGCTTTGTTGACTGCATTTAGAATCGTGTTTCTTGCAGTATTTCAATCACAACTGGCTTCCGTGACGATGGAGAATATCCTTACGTCCTTATGGTTAGGATTTAGATTGAGTCTCAAGACCGTCGGTTCTTTGTGTTTACTGGGCTTTTTAGGGGGTACGTTGGTGCATACCTTTGTACCCAAATGGCCGTCATTGCGCATTAAACAGGTCCTCTATTCCATTGCGACTGTACTGTTGACATTCCTATTTCTGGGACGCATTCCGTTCTATAAAATCTTCAACTCCTCTTACAATGCGATGCTCATCAATGGCAAAAACGATGATATCGGCGCCATTGTAAATACAGCAATCAACGAATATAATGCCCTCATGTACATTATTGGGGCCGTTGTATTGAGCGCAGCTCTTTGCTGGTTCCTAGTTCGTTTTTTAGCGTGGAACACGAAGAAATATAGTGACTACGCTGATGATCTAAGGAATGGTGATGATGCGGATACTGTAAGAAATAGTGATTCTGCAGATAATCGACGACTTTGTACTACTTGGTATCCTAAGACGAAGAAAACACAATGGATGACGGGCATTGGGTTGACTGTCGCTATTGGCGTATTAGGTCTATTCTTTAGATTTGGCGGTGCTTTCAGCTATACAAATTCCATTAACTGGGAAAGTGCAGCCCGCCTCAGTTCCAATCTGTTGAATGAGAATATCCTCGACGATGTGCAGGCTCTCTATCGTGTTAAAAGTATTGCAAAACGGACGGCTGAGCTTGAGGTTATCAATTTAACGCCTCAAGAGCTAAACGAAAAAATCACTGCCGTTGGTGGTAAGTTTAACGGTACAAATTTTGACGGCTCTTTTACGAGAACCATTACGACACAACGATTAGCGGATCAACCGCAGTCCATAAACCTCGTTCTTGGAGAATCCTATGGCTTGTGGCCGTTCCTCGCTGAATATAACGAGCCTGGAGCGTACCTCGTTGAACAAGGTCGTAAATACGCTGCTAGCCCTCAAGCGATGAGCACGCAGCTAGCCCTCGCCCAAGGCACCGGCACGATGCCGGCCATTAATGGTTTGTTGACGGGTATGCCTGACACAGGGCTATATCCTAACTATGAAGGTGAAAGTTTCAAAGAGCCTTATGGTTTAGGCATTGGTCCTGTTATGAAAAAGCTAGGCTATAAGACTGTATTCTGGTACGGTGGCTTTAGCACATGGCAAAATGTTAAAAACTTTGTTTTATCTCAAGGTTTCGATGAATTCCACGATGCCTCTGAAATGCCAAGCGAAGACGGCAACGCTTGGGGTGTAGGCGATAAATATTTATTTAAAGCTATTTCTGCCTACATGGATCAACATAGAGGGGAAAAAATTCTCAATGTTATCATGACCACTTCTAATCATCCACCGTATAGCATCAATGTGGGTAAGGAAGGCTACGATGTGAATAAGGTAAAAGGGCATTTGCCAGATTCTATCGAAGAAAACGATAAGCAATTGAACGAAATGGGCCATATTTGGTACGCAGACCACGTAATGGGTGATTTTATCGCTCGCGAAGAAATAGCAGATCCTTCTGCACTCTTCGTCATTACAGGTGACCATAGCGAACGCTTTAACTTTGCTCGTGAAGTAGGCCCTAATGTGGCATCTACGATTCCACTTATTTTCTATGGTCGCGGCATTCATAAAGATTGGCTTGCGCCTAATGCGTTCGGCATGAGCATTCAAATCATTCCAACCTTAGCGGAATTGGTAGGCCGACCTGGTCAAACCTATGAAGCGATGGTACCAAGCTTGTTTACACAAGAGGAATTTGTATTTAATCATAGACTATATCTCGATAAAAATGGCAAAGTGTTAGAACAAAGTGCGAGTATGCCTCAATCCTATGGAGATATGATTAAAAACATGCGCGAACTTGCGGCATGGCGTATTAAACATGGAAATAACATTAAATAAGGGATATTTATCTAATGATATAGTTAGAACAAGCTATATGAATTTAAGAATTTGTAGAAACTAATTTGGCTAGTGCATGTTTAAGAGGAGCATGGAATGGAGTTAATTTCGGTCATTGTACCCGTCTATAATGTGGAATCTTATGTTGCAGAATGTATTGAATCCATTCAAAACCAAACCTATATGAATTTAGAAATCATCTTAGTAGATGATGGTTCTAAAGATATGAGTGGTGACATTTGCGATCAATATGCAGCCTATGATGAACGCATCAAGGTCATCCATCAAGAAAATGGTGGTCTCAGTGCAGCTCGCAATACGGGGATAGAAGCAGCTAATGGTGACTATATTGCTTTTGTAGACTCCGATGATTACGTTGGGCTTACCCTCTATGAAGATATGTTAAAGCTTTTAAAAGAGCATGATCTTGATATTATCGAATTTACTGCTTTCAGAGATAAAAATGGTGATATTATCGAAGGTTGCAATGATGGTCAATTAGAAATTTATGAGAAAGAGGATGCCTTGCGATTAGCCATGCATGATTGTTTTGTGGCGGCTTGGAGTAAGTTATATAAACGCAGTGCCATCGGTGATGTGCGTTTTCCTGTAGGTCGAAAGTTCGAGGATACTGCTACATCCTATCTATATGTAGCTAATGCCAATCGAGTGGGTCATATCAATCGTTGTTACTATTACTATCGACTCAATCCAAATTCCATAACTCAAACCTCTTTTGATGCTAAATCTCGATGGGATTTTGTGTTGGGCTATGAAGAACGCTTGCAATATGCTATAGATCATCAATTACCATATGTTGATGATTGCAATAGTTTATTGATGAAAGCCGTATTATCCTGTTTAACGGCTTATTATGCAAAGCCAACGGGTAATCAAGTGTATTATGATAAGTGCAAAAAAATGATTGAAACTTATCGCAATGACGCATCCTATAAGCTATTAAATTCTAAATATAAGCTCTTTTTATGGTCCTTTGGCCGTGCCGATTGGATTCATAAAATAGGGGCTCGTTTATCGTACTTAGCAAAACAAGTACGTTCGTAATTGAAAGGTGAAACTATGGCAACTGTATCTGTAATAATCTTAGCGAGAAATGAAGAACACAATATTCATGACTGCATTGAGTCTGTGCAGTTTGCCGATGAAGTTTTAGTTATCGATGATTTCAGTACCGATGATACTGCAAAAATTGCTGAAGAAATGGGTGCTCGTGTTGTGCAACACGCCATGAATGGCGATTGGGGTGCGCAACAAACCTTTGGCATTGAACAAGCGAAATCTGATTGGATCTTATTCCTTGATGCGGATGAGCGCATTTCTGAGCCTCTAGCGAAAGAAATTCAAGCTATCGTTGTAAACGAACCTAATAAAGCGTATTGGATTCAACGGCGCAATAAATTCCATCATAACCACGCTACACATGGTGTATTGCGTCCAGACTATGTGCTTCGCCTCATGCCTAAAGAGGGTAGCTATGTAGAAGGCTACGTGCATCCTGCGATTATTACGCCGTATCCAACAGAAAAATTACAACATCCGATGTACCATTATACCTACGATAATTGGCATCAATATTTCAATAAATTCAATAACTATACCACATTATCTGCGGAAAAATATCGTGATAATGGTAAAAGCTGCTCGTTCATCAAGGATATAATTCTGCGCCCTACCTGGGCTTTCATCAAGGTGTACTTCTTACAAGGTGGTATTCTCGATGGGAAGATGGGCTTTATTTTGTCCGTTAATCACTACTTTTACACGATGACTAAATACGTGAAGTTTTACTATTTACTAAAATCCAAGGGAAAATTGTAATAGAGGAAGCATTATGTTAGGCAATTTTGGAAAACATTGGCACATAGGCCGTACTATATATGGTAAGCGCACATGGCGTGAAACGAGACGCACCTTCTTACATACCATGCGCTCTTGTCGTCATGACTCAACGGTTACTGAATTTGAAAATTTCTTTAAGTCCTATACGGCAGATCCAAAGCTGTTGCAAAAACATCCAAGTCTTTATGAATTGATGAGCCGTATGTTTTTGATTAAAAATTCTACACCTCAGTGGCGCTTGGAAGCCCTCCGTCAGCATTTTACCATCTTACAAGAGGTGTTTACGGATGAAGCGATTCAGCTCATGTATGTAGACGAAGCAGAGTTTGATTATTTCGATAAAAAACGGGGTATTACCCTTTGGAGTTCCGATGAGCTCGATATGTCTGCTTATCTCTATTACGAGCCAGGACAACGTAAGGAAGGCTTCTTGACTGTTATGCTCTTGCTCGAAGATAAGGGTGTATATCATGCAAATATTCGCTTTGCTAAAGGCCCTAACGGAGAGAGAACTCTTGTTATCGGTACTATTCAAGGTTATAAAGATGGACTTGAGCGAGCTAAGAAGATTACGAAAAAGATGTATGGTTACCGTCCTAAGAACTTTATTACTTTCTTGATTCGTGAAATTGGTCGTGCTGCGCAAGTAGAATCCATACTTGCCGTATCTGATGAAGGCTTTTATGCAAATTCACATATGGTGCGCGGTAATAAATCAAAGGTGGCCATATTAGATACCTTGTGGGAGGATATCGGCGGTACCGTATTGGAATCCGATCCAAATTACTTCACCATTCCACTTGAAGAAGAACGCAAACCTATGGAAGAGATTAAATCACAAAAACGTAGCCAATATCGCAATCGCTATGCTCTTTTAGATGAGTATGAAGCTATGATTCAAGAAAACATAAAACCGTACGTAAAGGCCTAGAGGTGTGCTATGCGCGTAGCAATTTTAGAAAGTATTGTCATGCCTGCTGGTCATGAGGTGGAGTTTGATCGCATCCTCATCAATGAACTGAAGCGTCAAGGTCATGAGCCAGTACTATTCGTGCCGGAGAACTTTCCTTTCAAAGTAGATTATGGAGTAGATATAGTGTACTTAGAAGGTGGAGAGGTAGTGACATATGCGGGAGCGTCTAAATGGAAGAAGCCGTTTTTATCCATTTTACGAGAACGCCGTCGCCGCAATTGGTTCACATCAGCAGCAGAAAAAATTAAAGAACATAATATAGATGCTTTGATTATTCCCACAGGGACATACCGTTATATTAAAGCTTTGTTAGACACGCCATTAAAGGATAGTAAGGCAGCAGTACATGTTATCTTCCATGGTATTGGGAAGGGCGAAATGGATCGCTTTATCAAGCAAGCTCATCGTGCTAATGCGTATAAAAACGTGTACCTCGATGTTATCTCTTTGCGCGATGATATGTTGCGCTCTGATCTATCAAGAGTCCGTAAAATTTTGCCTCCTGTGTTCTTGCCATCGAGTGAATTGAGTGGAGAACAAGGAAATTGTGCTACACAAGGCAATACTAGTATACAAGACAAAAAAGATGCGAACTCTACAACTTGTATAGGTACTAATTTGGAGTCTCCTATATCAACGAATAAACCGATAAAATTAGGCTTCTTTGGTCAGTTTAGAAAAGAAAAAAACATTGAGCGCTTTATAGATGCCTTTATATCACTGAATTATGATGATTCGGTACAACTCGTCGTTCAAGGGGCAACGGTAAAGCCTGAAGATGGGGCTTTATTTGATTCTATCATCAAGAAATATAGCCAGTATAATAATATTAAGTTCATCCATGCCAGTCTGATTGGAAAAGACTGGGATATAGCCTTATTGAGTGTAGATGCTTTATTATTGCCGTATGGAGCAGAGCGATATCGCTATCACTGGGCGGCTATGTTGTTCACTGCTATTGGCTTTCACAAGCCTGTTCTTATATCTCCAGAGATCAATCCAGAGGTATTAGAACAGTATTCTATTGGGGAATTTTTAAATTTAGATGATGTACATTCCATCAGACAGGGGATTCAAGAGTTTGTAGAGAATTTACAGCATCATAAAGAGCAATATAATCAGGGGTTAATAGATGCAAATGAGGACTACAGTCACCGTGCATTAATTAAATCCATCATACATGTATAAGGGGTACTATGTAAGGTTTGTAGTTTATATGTAAGGGAGAATTAATATGGGGGTATTATCAAGTGTAAGATTAGAATCATGGATTGCCATTATGATTACGTTGATGGCATGCTTTACAAGGCTATCCATGGCAGCTGGTCAAGTATTTTATGTTATTGCTATTTTGTTAAGTATTTTCTATATTTGGAAACATAGGCATGATCTATATGTTCCGTCCTATGTCAAAAAATATAGTAAAACATTTGCTCTAATGTTGTTATTGCTATTGCCTTCTGCAGTATTAACGAAAAATATAGCTGTAGGATTACCTGAATTTATCAATGTTTGGCTGTGGAGGATTCCTGTATTTTTCGTTATCGCCCTGTGTATTCGTGATAAGAAAACATTATTTACGATGCTTGCCGTGTTTTTTGTGGATTTTGGTATTGATAATTTAGTAGCCTTTTATCAACATGTTTCAGGAATGACCGATAGAGGCTGGGGATTTGGTAGCAGCGTGTTGACCATAGCAGGCCTCATGGTTATGCTAGGGCCTATTTTTTGCGTTATTTTATTAGATTCGGCCTTTCCTAACTATGTGAAAGCATCCGCTTTATGGGCATTAGGTTGTGTTGGCTTTGGTATGTATGGCAATCAAAGTAGAGGATCATGGCTCTTTAATATGATTATGGTGCCTATCGTATCCTTACCATATATACTAAAACGATTCATTTATGTAGTCGTTGTTCTTGCTGCATTAGGTGGAGTCGTATGGGGATTTAGTACACAACCACAATATGTAGCTAGGTTTGAGTCCATTACGAATACGACTACAGATGGTTCCAACCTAGGCCGCTTTGATGTGTGGACATCGTCTATTAATATGTTTAAAGACCATCCTGTGACAGGTGTAGGTATAGGACAATGGCGAACTATATATGAAGCATCCTATCGATTACCAACGGAAAATCAGCATTTATATCATGCACACAATAATTTTATTCAACTTTTAGGTGAAGTAGGTCTGTTAGGTCTATTAGGGGTTCTCATCTTTTATGGATCTATTGTTGTTGATAATTTTGTGGTTTGGTTTAAGAAGCGAGATCCTTATAGTCTCTGTGCTATGATTGCTGTTATTTGTTATGTATTTGTATTTGGCCAAGTGGAGTATACTTTAGATAATTCATCAGGAATGCGCATTATGTATTTTATGTTAGCTACGATGCTTCAATTGCGGGATAATTGAGAATCGTATATCTGTATTGGAAAGTATTTAACTACCATTTAATAGACAATTAAGTAGGATTCAAATAGACTTAAAGAATAAATAACTACATAAAAGATAGGTGAAATCTATGTTTTTTTATAGTTTTACATATTTAAATATGATACAATATATGTAAATATTGGTACATTGTATTCGTATGATAGAGAGGTTGTTTTCTTAATATTTTGAGATTGAGAAAACAACCTTTTCTTATAATTTGGGGTATTAGTATGAATAGTTCCATCTGTAATAACAATAATAAAAAGTTATTTATTAGTAAGCTCATAGTGCTTATAGCAGATTATATAGCTATTGTTTTGGGAACATTAGCAGCCTATTATTTGCGTTTAAACTTATCAATTTTACCGGTAAGTTCAAATTTTAAGGTAGAAGAAATTTACGTATATGGTGTTGTACCTATCGTATTTTTAACTATATTGTTGCTTAATAATGCCTATTCTGTGGTAACACCTTATTGGGATACGATGAAAAATTTATTCCGTAGCATTACGATCGGTGTTGTTGTATCTATTGTTCTCATGTACACAGGACATGTCATTAATGATGTGTCTCGTTTATTTGTTGCCTTTGCTTATATATGTATGCTCGTATTTATCTTTAGCGAGCGTTTTATTGTAGGAAAAATACTTTCAAAAGCAGGATATTTAACAATTCCGATTCTTCTCGTTGGGGCGGGAAAGACAGCGGAACTTGTACAGAGATCATTAGAGCGTATGCCGATTACTACCTATAAGATTATTGGTTATGTAGATGATAATCCTAAATCATCATCCATCGCTAAAGAATATCCATGCCTTGGAGCCTTTAAAGATGTAGAAAGCGTTATTAAAGATACAGGCGTTCAAACTGTACTGATTTGTGCTCCCGGACTTGAGTCTAAAAAATTAGTATCCTTGATTAATCAATTACAATTATTGGTAAAACGAGTAGCATTTGTACCTGAATTATTTGGTTTACCTACTAGTAATATCAGTGCTCGTGGCATGATGGAAGAACAAGCCGTCATATTGCGTGTACAAAATAACCTAGCGCGCAAGTCTAACCGTATTTTTAAACGTATTTTTGATATCGTAGCTACTGTATGTGGTGGCATTTTGATTTTACCAATTCTCGCTATCATTGCTATATTGATTTACTTAGATTCTCCAGGACCTATCGTATTTGGTCATAAACGTGTTGGACAGGGTGGGAAATCATTTTTTTGTTACAAATTCCGATCTATGGTACCAAATGCGCAAGAGGCTTTGGAGCAATATTTGAAAGATAATCCTACTGCTCGTGAAGAATGGGAACGAGATTTTAAATTGAAAGATGATCCTCGCGTCACAAGAATCGGTAAATTCCTTCGAAAAACAAGTCTTGATGAATTGCCACAGTTGTGGAATGTTCTCGTCGGCGATATGAGTCTCGTTGGGCCAAGACCTATTGTTCGAGATGAAATTGTAAAATACGGCGATTATATTAATGACTTTTACCTTGTACCACCAGGGATTACTGGTGTTTGGCAGGTAAGTGGTCGCAGTGATACCACCTATGAAGAACGGGTTCTCATGGATTCTTGGTATGTGCATAATTGGTCTGTATGGATCGATATTGTATATCTGTTGAAAACTGTATTGGCTGTTGCTAAATCGAAAGGGGCCTATTAATGAAATACGATTATTTAGTAGTTGGGGCAGGCCCATTTGGTGCTGTATTTGCTCATGAGGCGCACAAGCGTGGTAAATCTGTACTTGTCATCGACCGTCGCAATCACATAGCAGGTAATCTATATTGTGAAAGCAAAGATGATATCAATATTCACGTCTATGGTGCTCATATTTTCCATACATCCTTGAAATATGTGTGGGATTATGTCAATCAATTTGCTGAGTTTAATCACTATGTAAATAGTCCTGTAGCAAACTATAAAGGCGAGATGTACAATTTGCCGTTCAATATGAATACATTCTCTAAAATGTGGAATATTCGAACTCCAAAAGAGGCACAAGATATCATTACTAAACAACGAGCTGCTATATCAGGGGAGCCAAAGAACTTAGAAGAGCAAGCTATTAGTCTTGTAGGTACGGATATTTACGAAAAGCTCATCAAAGGGTATACGGAAAAACAATGGGGCCGCAAATGTACAGAGTTACCAGCTTTCATTATTAAACGATTACCTGTGCGTTATACATATGATAATAACTATTTTAATGATCGCTTCCAAGGTATTCCTATGGGTGGTTATACCAAGATGATTGAACGCATGTTAGAAGGCATTGAAGTCCGCTTAGGTGTAGATTTCCTTAAACATAGGAATGAATACGAATCTTTGGCAGATAAGATTATCTACACAGGCCCTATAGATGAATACTTTGGTTATTCTGAAGGGATATTAGAATATCGTGGTCTTCGCTTTGAAACAGAACGTCTCGAAGAAGAAAACCATCAAGGCGTTGCGGTGGTGAACTATACGGAAGGAGAGATTCCGTATACTCGTATCATTGAACATAAGCATTTTGAATTTGGTACACAGCCTGTTACATATGTAACAAAAGAATATCCAAAGGACTGGAAAATCGGTGAAGAAGCGTATTATCCAGTAAATGACGTGAAGAATTTAGATCTTTACGCTAAATACGTTAAAAAGGCCGAAACAATTTCCAATGTTATCTTTGGTGGTCGTTTAGGAGAATATAAATATTACGACATGGATAAGGTCATTGCTAGTGCTTTAGCACTATGTAATAAGGAGTTTCAGGAATGAGAATTGAGTGGCTAGATTCGCTAAAGGGTTTTGCTATATTTTTAGTTGTTGTTGGCCATGTTATTCTTGGCTATATTCGTGCAGAAACTTTTACAGAATATCAATGGAGCTTACAGTTTGTATATGATGTTATTTATAGTTTCCACATGCCGTTGTTTTTTTTGATTAGTGGTTTTTTATATAAGCTTACATGGGCACGAAAAAATACAGGTCTACTAAAAAAAATTTTTAATAAGTTTTTAAACATGGTACCTATGTATTTATTATTCTCGGTTGTATTTTGGTTATCTAAATATTATGCAACATTGTATGGGAATATCCAAATGAGTGATCATTTTAATCTAGTTGATTTAATGCACATTTATATAGCTCCTCTTTCTTATTTATGGTTCTTGTATGTATTGATTTGGCTTTTTGTAGCTATTCCTATATTTGAATCTATAATAAAGCCTACAATAGTCTTTATTATATTTCTATGTTTGTATTTTTTTATGCCACCTGTTCATGGATTATTGAAGATTATTAATCTAATTATTTATGGAGGCGTGTATTTTACATTAGGATCAGTATTATGTATGTATCAGGATCAACTCAGGACAATTATTTGTAATAAGTTGAATGGTATTGGTTTTATTAGTATTGTTCTGGCAGTCATTACATTTCCTTATATTGAAGTGCATAATATTTTAAAGTTTATATGTGCTATATCAGGTTCTGTTTTTTTATCTATTCTATTTTTTAAGTTTAAGAATATAAAGTGGGTTACTATTTGGAATATTTGTGGTCGTTACTCTTTGGGAATCTATATTTTACATTTATATTTTTCTGGGCCATTGAGAACTATATTTAAGCACCTGTCGATTGATAATATTATGGTGTGTTTAATTTTATCTTGTATGATTAGTACAATAGTGCCTATATTTATTGTTAAGTTTTTTGATAGATATAAAATAACTTCTTGGGTTTTTGGTAATTCCAAGTTAATCAAATTGAAATGATAAGATGAGAGTAGTAGGATGAGAGTATATGTCTAGTAATAAATATATTGATAGTTTAATAGGATTAAGTTTTATATTTGTAATATTTCCTGTAATCCCCATGTCTTTACGAATAGGTTTTTTAGGTGGTGAGTTTTCAGCAAAAGCATCATTTTATACACTATTTATTTGTTTAGTATATAGTGTATGGCTAAAAAGACATAGTCTACGTCAATATCATTTATATTGGAAAGAATTATTATATATAGCTCTTTTAGGTTTCAGTATTGCTGTATCTTTAGTTCATGGTTTGATTAATTTCCCTTATTATGATTTAGTTCCTGGCACTAATTATATGAATCATAAATTGGAAGCTATAATTCAATTCATATTTAATGAAACTGTGAGTGAATATACATTATCGGTCATTCATTTTTGCTTTAGAGTTTTAAAGAACTCTTTGACTCAACTTATTTTTACATTTGGATTTTCTTATTTGATTTTCTATTGGTATAAAAATCGCTCGGAAACAATTTTGAAAATAGTAAGTAAGGGTTCATTGATTTCTGCTAGTCTAGTTGTTGTTTTTGGTGTTGTTGAACTATTTTATTTTGATAAACAGCAATGGGCACTTTCATTATTAACATACATAAGACCCATTGTTCATGCTATTGAGATTAATAATACATGGTGGCCACCATTATTTTGGCCAGAATTACAATTTAGATCTCTATTTCCCGAACCATCCTTTTTGGGGATTTATGCAGTTATCACAATTCCTTTTATATGGAGTATTATTTTTACATCTAAGAATAAAAAGTTGGTAGGATTATCTTTCATTATTCTATTGCTTTTAGAGATGATTACCTTATTAGCTAATAGTAGAACGGCAACTGTTTTTTTTATCATAGATCACATATTGCTAGTATTTGCGCTTTGTATTCAATTTAGAAACAAAAAATTTATAATACATACAGTTCTTGTAACTTTAATAGGCCTTTTAGCTTTTGTAGGAAATATAGTATATACATCTAATGTTCTTTATGTACAAGATGCTTCTACTAAAAGTACAACTAGTACAACAATTAAAAATATTTCAACTCAGCAGGTTGCAAATGAAATTACATCTTATGGAGAAAATAATATTACGTCTTTATCTAAAAAAGGTGGTCGTAGTAATAACCAAAGATATGGTGTTATGAAGGCTGATTTGAATATATTTAAAGAAAATCCGTTATTAGGAATTGGACAAGGGTTACGTACCCCATATGTTTTGAATCATTTAGATGAAGATACATTAAATGGTGCGGAAGTAAAAATGTGGATTGAAAATATTAAAAATAAGGGCCTTATTAATATTTCTATTCCCATGTTAGGAGAATATACCTCTCGTTTATCGGAAACAGGGATCATAAGTTTTGTATTGTTTATGGGACCTATTGTATTCTTATTAGTTAGATTGCTTATTTATGTATTTAAAAATCCAAAAGATATATGGATCATATTTTTTACAATTGCTTATATAGAGTCTTTGTTGACAGGGATAGGAACGACTTTAAATGAGCTGTATTATTTTTGGATATTATTAGGGTTTGGTTATGCATTAGTATATACGAGAAATTCATATCGTAATAAGGTGGATGAAATTAGTGAATATTAAGATTTTAGTAGCAACACATAAACAATATTGGATGCCTGAAGATTCTGTTTATATGCCGATTCATGTAGGGCGAGAAGGTAAGGCTGATATTGGTTATACGGGGGATCATACAGGAGATAATATATCTTCAAAGAATGCTAATTACTGTGAATTGACGGGCCTCTATTGGGCGTGGAAAAATCTTGATGCGGATTATATTGGTCTCGTTCATTACAGACGTTACTTTACACGTAAAGAGGTACGCTCTGTGGAGGACAAAAAGAATCAAATTTTAACGGGAGCAGAATGGGAGAATCTGCTTTCACAATATCCTGTAGTAGTAGCAGATAAGCGTAAATATTATATTGAGTCCAATCGTTCTCACTATAATAATGCCCACCATAGCTCAGGACTAGATGTGGCAGAGCAAATCATCGCTGAAAAATATCCCGAATATAGCGCTGCTTTCACAAAGGTATGCAATCGCACTTGGGCTCATATGTTCAACATGTTCGTGATGCGTAGAGATTTATTTGATCAATACTGTGAATGGATGTTTTCCATCTTAGAAGAAATCGAAAAACGTGTTGATATTTCTGATTATGATACATATGAAGCGCGTATCTATGGCTTTGTTAGCGAAATCTTGCTTGATGTATGGATTGAAGCTAATAATATTAGCTATAAAGAACAAAATGTATCTTTCATGGAACCTCAAAATTGGATTAAAAAAGGTGGATTATTTTTAAAACGTAAATTATTTGGGAGATAATATACTGACTATGATAAAGGTAATAGAACTTCCTATAGATAAAGATATGGGAGGTTTAACATCTTATGTTCTTCAATTATATAGAATGATTGATAAAAAAGAATTTGAATTAACACTACTGAGTTATGATGATCCTCAAAATTTTGATGTAAATTATAATGTAGAGACGGTTAGTAGACCATATCATATTATTCAGTTCTATAAAAAAATGAAGTGTCTGCTTTCTGAAGGTAAAGATATCATTCATTTTCATCAATCTTATGTCAATATTATTCCTATTTTGATTGCTAAATTAGCTGGATTTAAAACTATTATTTTACATGCGCATAGCTCTAGTATAGATGATAATCGAAAAATCGTACGCTTTCTAAAGACAGGATTACATAAGGTTGGAAGATTTTTATTACCTTATTTGGTTGATACTTATATAGGTTGCTCTACTAAGGCCTCAGAATGGATGTTTCCTAGAAAGTGTATAGATAGTGATTCATATTATTTATTACATAATGCGATTGATTTAGATTTATATGATAGAAATATAAATCTAGGGTTGGAGGTTAGACAAAAATTCAACATTCCTAAGGATGCATTGGTAGTAGGACATATTGGTCGTTTTACGCCTGTTAAAAATCATCCTTTTATTATCGATATATTTAAAGAGGTATTAAAACAAAATCCTAATAGTTATTTATTTCTCTTGGGGGATGGTGTAGAACGTCATAAGATTGAAAGTCTTGTAAAATCAGCAGCTATATCTGACAAGGTTATTTTTATGGGGTATGTAAATAACACTGTGGATATTATGCAAGCTATAGATATTATGATATTACCTTCTTTATTTGAAGGGCTACCCCTAATTGCTATTGAGTCTCAAGCATTAGGTATACCAATATTAGTATCTGATACGATTACACAAGAGGTTGTGTTAACTGATTTATGTAGTACTCTACCAATTGATAATCCTAAACTATGGGCTTATGAGATTATATCTAAATTTGGTAAGAATAAATATATTGATTATAGAACTAGAATTAAAGAGTTAGGTTATGACTCCAGTGTTGCTATAAAGAAGATTGAAAATATATACAAGGGAAAACAATGAGTTTTAAAGGCTATATAAAAGAGAATCTACCATGGATTCGATCTATCTATAGAAAAAGATTGGCTCCAATCAATTTAATCCATAATATTTTTGATAAGCCAGTAGTTGTTTTACTTTATCATAGAGTTAATTATTTGAATCGTGATTTATTTAATATTAATGTAACTCCTGATAATTTTGAAAGACATATTCGAATCTTAAAAAATCACTACAATGTAATAACTTTTAATGATTTAAAACGCAATGATATAAAGGAACCATCTGTTATTATTACCTTTGACGATGGATATTATGATAATTACAAATATGCCTTTCCAATTTTAAAAAAGTATCAAGTCCCAGCGACGATTTTTATAACATCTGGCGGTGTAGATACGGGTAAAGAGTTTTGGTGGGACCGATTAGAAACTGTTTTATTCGAAAATAAAAATCTACGAGAATCAATTGAGTTAGATATATTAAATCAAAAACATATATTTGATGTATCTGATGATAAAAAGCGATTACATAGTTTTTATACATTACACCATATGCTTTTTTCTCTACATCCTAATGAAAGAGATATGATGTTAGACAGATGGTATGAGTCTTATGGATTGAAGGTTAATCCTAATAATAGGACTATGACTTCATCGGAGTTAATAGAGTTATATCAAAGTCAGTTGATCACATTAGGAGCGCATACTATTCATCATCCAGCGTTGAAACAAATTAGTAGAGAAGAACAAATACATGAAATACAATCTTCTAAGCTTTTTTTAGAGAACTTGTTACACACGGATATAGATATTTTTGCGTATCCTTTTGGTCATAAAGAAAGTTTTGATCAAGTGACAGAACAAATTGTTCGAGATCTAGGATTCACATATTCAGTTAGTACTAAAAGAGCACAGCTTCATTCTAATACTAATCCATTTTCTATACCTAGATTCGGTATTGAAGACTGGTCAAAAGATGAATTTATACGACAAATGAAGTTAGTATGGTTTGAAAATTAGGGGATTTTTATAATGTTGACTATATCTGAAATTCAAGATCATTTATATATAATGCTTAAAGAGTTTGATTCCTTTTGTAAAGAGAATTATATTAAATATTCGCTATCAGGAGGATCATTATTGGGGGCCATTAGGCATAAAGGTTTTATTCCTTGGGATGATGATATAGACATTTGTTTAAGTCGACCAGATTATGAAAAATTAATTACTATATTTCCAAAGGTTTTACATAGCAATTACCTGCTTAGATCTATTGAGCGTAATAACTCAAAATATCCTTTTGCGCGATTAGAAAAGCTTGATATCAAGATTGAAGATGAGTACAGTAATGCTAATCAATTTTTATTTATGGATATTATGCCTGTTGATGGATTACCAAATGATAAAAATGAAGTTGTTAGTATCTATAAAAAACGTAAAATTTATAGTAAAATGCTCGAATTATGCGATGCTAAATTAGGTCATGGTAAATCATTTAGTAGAGCATTTATCAAGTCTATATTAATTATTTTTGCTAAATGTGTGGGATATAAATATTGGGCTCATAAATTAGATCAATTAGCAAAACAGTATGATTATAATACTTCTGATTATGTAGGAGCTATTACTGGGGGCGTTTATGGTGAAGCTGAATGTATGGTAAAGGATGCTTTTGAAAAACGTGTCCCTATAGAATTTAGAGATTTAAAATTAGAGGTTTTTTCATGTTACGATACATATTTAAGTAATTTATATGGTCGTAACTATATGGAAATACCGCCAGAAGGTAAACGTAAAATATCAAGTATTAGAGCATATGAGATTTAATGTATAGGGGTATAGCATGAATATAGGTATTATTTTTGCTGGAGGAACTGGACAACGCATGAGTTCAACTGGCACACCGAAACAATTGCTAGAAGTTAATGGGAAACCAATATTAGTGTATACGCTAGAACACTTTCAAAATAATGATAATATTGATGGAATTGTTTTGGTAGTATTAGAGTCTATTATTGGAGAGGTTAGTAAATTAGTACAAAAGTATAGTTTGGATAAAGTCAAATCGATTATTCCAGGTGGAAAAACAGGGCAAGAGTCAATTTATCTTGGAATTCAAGAGTCTTCAAGACTATATGATCAAGATAGTATAGTTTTACTACATGATGGGGTTAGACCTATTATTTCTGATGAGCTAATTAATACGTGTATATCGTCCACAAAAACATATGGCAATGCCATTACTGTTTCACAAGCTATAGAAACTATTGTTTTAAAAGATAATGAGCTTTCTCATGTAGGGAAAATACTTTCTCGAGATGAATGTTTACTTGCTAAAGCTCCACAATGTTTCTATTTAAAAGATATTTATAAGGCACATGACAAAGCAAGATCTGAAAACTTGGAGTTCATAGATTCGGCATCTATGATGCAGTTTTATGGGACTGAACTGTTTACAGTAATAGGACCAGCTGAGAATATTAAGATTACAACACCTATTGATTTTTATACATTTAAGGCTTATTTAGAAGTAAAAAATAGCCTCAATATTATGGGATTATAGGCTGATATTATGCGGACAGTTAGTGCAATTAAGAATATAAATTCCACGTTAATTGTATATGGATTAAATATGGTATTACAGTTCATTATCCGTTTTGTATTACTATATTATTTATCTATTGAATATTTAGGCTTGAATGGTTTATTTGATAATATTTTGACTGTATTATCTCTTACTGAATTGGGCATTGGTCCAGCTATTATATTTAGTTTATATTCTCCTTTAGCTAATCATGATTTAGAAACAGCAAAATCAATCATGAGAATATTTAAAAAAGCATATATTTATATTGGTACACTTATTCTATTCTTAGGGTTATGTATATCGCCTTTTGTTCAATATCTTATAAAGGTACCTCCTAATATTGCATATTTAAATATTTTCTTTTTACTTTTTGTTGTTGATACGGGTATTAGTTATTTTTACTCTTATAAAAAATGCTTGCTTATAGCTGACCAAAAACAATATATAGCTAACTATTACAGAGGGATTACTCAACTGATAGGGAGTTTATTCCAAATTGCCTTAGTCATTTTAACTCATAGTTTTTGGGTATATATTATTCTACGTATATGTATGACCTTTTCTGAGAATTTTTTAATAGCTAGAAAAGCCGATCACTTATATTCGTTCTTAAATGAAAAGAATATTCAGCCTTTAAATAAAGATATATACCAAAATATTATTAGAAATATAAAGGCTTTAATACTTCATAAAATTGGTGGTGTTACTGTTTTTGGAACATCAAATATTATTTTATCAAAATTTGTAGGTTTAAGTGCTGTTGCGTTATATACGAATTATTATTTGATTATTAATGGTATCGATAAGTTGTCTGATCAGGTATTTAATGCACTAAAGGCATCTGTAGGAAATTTGAATGAGTCTCATGATGATGCTCATAAATTAGTCATTTTCAAGAGATTAGAATTTATGACAGCCTATTTGGCTTGTTTTATCTGTAGTAACTTGTACCTTTTGTTAAATCCATTTATTACCATCTGGCTAGGAAGTAGCTATCGTTTTGATGAAAGTATAGTGCTTTGGATGGTTATCAACTTCTATCTAATGTTTATGCGTAAAGGCGTCTTAGTATTTAAAGATGCTATGGGGCTCTTTTGGCAAAATCGATATATGTCCTTAATAGAGGCCTTAATAAATTTAGGATCTTCCATTGTTTTGGTTCAATATTTTGATGTTTGGGGCGTGTTATTGGCTATGTTTATTAGTACGATTTGTATGCCTTTTATAGTTGAACCATATGTTTTGTTTAAATACGGATTACGTTGGTCTTTGGTTAGTTATTTTAAACTTTATTTCCGTTATACTCTAATTACATTTATATTAGTTTATTTCAGTAAATTCTTATCACAGTTTATTGCTTTGGATAGTGGCTGGTTTGGGCTTTTACTGGGGGTTGTATGTAATAGCATCTTTATAATAGTGGCATGGGGAATATTATTTATTAGAAGTAAAGAATTAAGGTTTTATCTTGATTTAATAAAAAGTAGGCTATAAGAAGGGGATAATAATGAGAATAACTGTAACTGGTGGGGCTGGGTTTATTGGCTCTCATTTAGTTGATCGTTTAATAGAGGATGGTCATACTGTACAGGTTATTGATAACTTATATACAGGAAACAAAGAATTTGTTCATTCGAAAGCACAATTCGTAGAATTGGATATTAGAGACCCAAAGTTATACTCTGTCTTAGAAGAATTTCGTCCAGACTATATATTTCATGAGGCTGCACAAACTGAAGTTTCCACATCTATGAGTGATCCAATGTTAGATTGTGATATTAATTTGATGGGGTTAATCAATTTACTTAATGCAGCAGTAAAACTAGATGTTAAAAAGTTTTTGATGCCATCTTCTGCAGCGGTTTATGGTAATTTAGATACATTACCACTAAATGAGGAAATGATTGGAAATCCGTCTTCATTTTATGGATTAACAAAGTTAACTACAGAACATTATCTTCGTATTTATCATGAAGCTTTTGGATTACCATATATATGTTATCGCTATTCTAATGTGTTTGGTCCACGACAAGGTAATGGTGGAGAGGGGGGCGTTATTAGTATTTTTGCTAAAGCGATTGTACAAGGCTCTCCTATTATTATTTACGGTGATGGAAAACAAACAAGGGACTTTATATATGTGGATGATGTAGTTGAAGCTAATATTTTAGGTATGCAACACCAGGTTACAGGTATTTATAATGTAAGTACTGGCATCTCAAGTTCCGTCAATTTGTTAGTGGATGAGTTTAGAAATATTAGCGGTAAAGATATAGAGGTAGTTTATGATAAGCCTAGATTAGGCGATATTAGAGATTCTGTTTTGGCAACTGATAAATCAGAAAAAGAGCTTTTATTTACAGCAAAATATAATTTACACGATGGGTTAATAAAAACATATGAGTATTTTAAAACAGTAGAGGGCTAGTATTTATGAATGATGTTTTATCTTATGAGTTGGAACGCACTGCTAAAGATATTCATATTTTCTTATCTAAACTTTCAGGGAAAACTATTCTGATAACGGGGGCAACCGGATTCATAGGATCTATGCTCACCCGATTGTTTTTAGTTAGTAATATGAAATATGGAACAGATATTAATATTATTTGTTCCGTGAGAAATATAGAAAAGGCAGAGGCTTTGTTCTCTAACCTTAAGAATTCAGAACAGTTAGTCTATATTACTAATGGCCTTGTTGCATGTAATGATTCTGTTGATTATATATTTCACACTGCAGCACCTACTACATCTAAGTTTTTTGTTACACAGCCAGTTGAAACGTTAAATGGTAGCATTAGTACAACATTAGACGTCTTGCAATATGCAACAAAGAATAGAGTTAAAAAAATCGTATATTTATCCTCTATGGAACAATATGGTATTCAGCAAGTAGATTATCAAAATATGACTGAAGATGATTTAGGTTATATTAATCATTTAGATGTTAGAAGTTCGTATTCTGAAGGTAAACGTATTTGTGAATGTTACTGTAGTGCTTATTTTCATGAATATAATGTACCAATTTGTATTGCTCGCGTTGCACAATGTTTTGGTCCAGGTCTTTCACTTTTAGATAATCGTGTATCTATGCAATTTGCTAAAAGTGTTATGCATAATGAAAATATTATTTTACATACCAAAGGACAATCTGTATCAAACTTTTGTTATATAACTGATGTACTTTCCGCTTTGGTACTATTACTGTTTAAAGGAGAATGTGGAGAAGCATATAATATATGTAATAGTAATGAAACAAGAAGCATCAAAGATATTGCAAATTTAGTAGCGAAAGAAGTCGCTAAGGGTAAAATAGACGTGGTATTTGATATACCAGATAATGCCAATCAATATGGATATGCACATGATGTAAAATTTATTCTAAATAGTGAAAAAATCCAGTCGTTAGGGTGGAAACCCAAGATTAACATGGTAACAGGATATAGAAATTTAATTGATTATATAAAATATGAGAAGAACATCTCATAAGGGTAAAAAATAATCGTACCGAATCGTATATGTTAAAAACAAGTATATTAGAGTAACTTGGTAATATATAATTTATAAGGACAGTTGATTATATCAGCTGTCTTTTTTATGTGTAAAATTTGTCACAACATTCTCATATATTTCATGTATTTTATGATGTATACAAGTCATCTAGGTAGTTACCAGTTGGCGTAGTATTCATATAGTTTGAGAGGAAGAATATGAGGTATAGAGAATGAGAGCGAGCAATATTGAATTGTTGCGTATCATTTCGATGATACTAATTATTATGCATCATTTTAGCGTGCACGGTTGTTTCCCCTTTACACCAGATTTAACGTTTAATAAGGTGTTTCTCCAAGTATTTGGACTTGGAGGCAAGGCTGGTGTAGTTGTCTTTGTTATGATAACAGGCTATTTTATGATTTCTAGTAGCTTCAAGTTGCACAAGTTTGCGAAGTTAGTAGGGCAAATATGGTTTTACAGCATTGCTATGCTCGGCGTGGCTATGGGTTTAGGACTCGATACGATGACGTCAAGGAATATGATGCTCGCTTTATTGCCCATTGGTGCCATGAGTTGGTTCGCCCAGAACTTTTTAGTACTCTATTTATTAACGCCTGTTATTAATCGAGTACTTCATTGGCTGCAGCATACATACTACGTTATACTCCTAGTGGTTTCCACGGTAATTTGGTTCTTAATGCCGACGGTGTTGAATTTGTGGCCTAATGTACCGCATACCACCTTTGGATTTAAACATATCTTTTCCTTTATTGTATTCTATTCGATGGGGGCGTACATCAAGCTGTACGGCTCACATATAACAAAGAAAATAGGTATTATATTTACCGCCATAGGCTTTGTAGGGGCTTTTCTAGGGGACATCCTCGTTGATGTACTAGCTATGACGAATCCAGCGTATATGAAACAAATTTTCTACTTTACGCAAAATGATTATGGTTTCTTTCAATTGCTATTAGGCATTGGCTTATTTATTATTTTTTTGAAAGCAAAGATCAATTATCGCCCTTGGATTAATGTGATAGCATCTACTACCTTTGGCATATACCTATTACATGATAATAAGCTATTCCTTCATTACATGTGGGATAATGTATTGGCAACGTATCAGTACTATGATTCAATACTATTACCTCTGTATGCAATTCTTGTGGTGGTGCTCATTTTTGTCATCGGTATGATTGTAGACTATGTGCGGTTGGCTTTCATAGAAAAACCTGTGATGAAAGCAATCACGCCGAGCCTCGAGCGAATTCAGTCAAGGGTTGAGAAAGTACTGCCATTATAATGCGATTATCGGTGTTTTTTGGTATAATATATAAGTATTCTTACCATAAAACGGGAGGTAATTATAATGCGTAAATTCTTATATATGTTAGCCGTGTTGCTTGTATTAATTGGCATTAGCACAAATGATGTAGAAGCTCGTCAAGATGTGTATGCTACGACGTATCTCGGTAATAGCTGGTATGTAGATCAAGACTCTGTAAAACGGGTGGGGGATATACTCAACTTTACGGTGTACACAACAGCAGGTCTTAGCTATAAAGTGACATCTAGTGATGACAACTATTACAATGCAGACGTATTTTACGATAATAATAAACTCGTATCAGATAATGGCCAATCCGTCTGGAAGTCGCCAGGCATGATGGCAGCCATGCGCGTGGCTCGTAGATAAACAAAAAAGGCAGGAATTATTGATATGTCCTCCATTACTGAACATCTAGTAATGGAGGACATGTTACCAGTAACTGGATAACTGAAAGGCCATTTCATCAATTATTTATAGTTTTGAGATGAGCCTAACGGAACCACTCGCTTGGCTATCTACCTATATTAAAGGGATAAAGATATATATCGTCAAATTCGAATAAATGATAATATAGCTTTCAATAGATTTTTTTATAATTATGAGCAGCACTTAGGTGCCGCCTTTTTTTGTTATTTATTATTTTTTGATGATGAAACAGTTTTCTTATGTTTACAATAATAGCCTTATAAATTATAATTAAAAATGTTTAATTATAATTTATAGTGTGAATAAGAGAGGGTTATTATGAAACGCATGTGTAAAGCGAATTTATCCTTAGCGATTGCCCTGACGATTGCTAGCTCTGTAGTGCCGTATGTAATGGCAGAATATCCTGTTGTTAGTGCTGTTAAAGGTGAAACTTTAAACTTGGGAAAGGTACAAGGGACACTGTTTGGAATTGATGCAGATAATAAGAGTACTATTAATGCAGATTATGTATCTGGTAGACTAATGGATGGACGAAAGACTATCATTACTAGTCAAAATGGAAGTACTGTGAATATTAAAAATGGCGATCTTCAAGTTGGTCGTGACAGTAATCCACTTGTTATTGCTAAAGGCGGTACTGTAAATCTCGGCGTAGATGGTAATAAGGGTAATTTTACTGGCCATGATATGTCCATTGAAGGCGATGTACGTATCGATGGTAGCAATACACATCCATCTGAAATTAATATCGGTGTAGATAGTGATGAAGTACTATGGACTGGCTTTGCTCTCAACTTAGCAGATAAGAATGCAAAACAGCCAAACCATATCAATGTATTTCTTGGTGATCGTGGTTATTGGGACCATATGTATCAAGGCGGTTTGAATGGTACTAGTTATAGCACAATGACAACTCCAAGCCGTGTACATCGTTTGGTCGGTTCAAAAAATCGTAATTTTGAATCCATAGTAACTCAAAGTGAGCATAATGAAATTCACATTGATAAATTAGAAGGCCATGTAAATTTTGTGTATGATCCAAATGGTGAGTATGATGATAAAGAGGATCCAAGTTATAAAGAGCGTGAAAATATTGTAAATGGATTGACTCCAGAATCATTCTGGGGTGGTGATGTTCATATTACAAGTGCGGCACCTAATTCCGGTGCTCATATGTACACGAGTCGTAAGGGCTTAGACTTGTCTACTGAGGACAATGTAAATAAAGTTTTGGATAATTTGGCGCATAAGGTGTACTACCATAATTATGTAAATGGTGAAAGAAATCTTCAAGGCACGGTTGCTATTGCTTCTGAAGGTGCTGAATCTGCGCGTTTTAAAGTATTAACCGAAGGTTATGCTAAGGAAGGTGCTGTTACGTGGCAGGCCGATAAAAATGGTCAGGGTAAATATGAGTATGGTAAGGTGCAACCGACTCCGAAGCCTGAGGTGAAACCGGCTCCGGTACCAACGCCTAAGCCTGAGGTAAAGCCAGCACCGCAACCGACTCCGAAGCCTGAGGTAAAACCGGCTCCAGTTCCAACGCCTAAGCCGGAAGTGAAACCAACACCGCAACCAACTCCGAAGCCTGAGGTAAAACCGGCTCCGGTTCCAACACCTAAGCCGGAAGTGAAACCAGCACCGCAACCGACTCCGAAGCCTGAGGTAAAACCGGCTCCGGTTCCAACACCTAAGCCGGAAGTGAAACCAACACCGCAACCGACTCCAAAAACTGAGGAAAAACAAGTACCAGCTCTTGAGCAGAATCCTCAGATGAATGTCAATATGGGTGCCTTTGATACGCCACATATGCGTGGTACTCGTTCCGCCATCATGAGTAATATTAATGGTTGGAGAACGTTGACAGATAATATGTATCGTTCACGCGTATTACAACAAGGTGAACCAACAGGTATTTGGGCTCGCGTTGGTGGAGGTAAATACAACTTTAATGGAAGCGGAATCGATACAGATACAACATACACGCGTATCCAAGGTGGTTACGATGCTAAAACTGGTAGCGGTTGGACCGTAGGTGGTCAAGTTTCTTATCTTCGTGGTAACGATGATTACGTTTTCAACGGCTCTGGTAAGGAAAAAGCCTTTGCTGTTGGTGCGTATGGTTTGAAAAATCTTGGTAACAACCAATATATCCATATTGAGTCCCAAGTAGGTCGTGCATCTAACGATTTCACTGTTCGTAATGAGATTGGTGAAAAATTTTCTGGTGAGACTAAAGCTAATGCGTATACAATTGGTGCACGCTATGGTAAAACCGTGAAACTTTCTAATGGTACATATATCGAGCCACAAGCACAATTGAGCTATACTCACTTTGGTGGTGATAGCTTCAATGCTGGCAGTATGAAAGTAGATCAGTCTGGTGTGAGCAGTACAGTAGGCGGTCTTGGCCTTGAAATCGGTAAACATTTCGGCGCAGGTAATCTATATACTCGTCTTGGTGTTAACCATGCATTCTCTGGTACAGTAAAAACTACATATACTAGTGGTGCTACTACTAAATACACTTCCGAGGACATTAAAGGCACTTGGACAGATTTAGCCTTTGGAGGTCGCTACGGTTTTAATGCAAATAACAGCATCTTTGCTGATATTAGTACAGGTCTATCTGGTGATTATAAGGCCGGTTGGTCTGTAAATGCAGGATTTACACATAAATTTTAAGCGAATTATTAATAGATAGGAGCGATTTTAGTACATCGATAATTGCATGACAGGTAAAGTCGTCTATTGATTCATTCATATATTTCTTTAAAACGTTTCTTATTGTATCGAGCATTAGTTCGACTTATAATAGGATTAGGATAGCCAACGAGGTTGGGCCTCTCTTCGTTAATGAAGGGAGGGGTGTCTATGAGTGATTATGAACTAATCATGTTAATTCTAGAGGTAATAACTGTAGTTATTGCCTTTGGTGCACTTGTGTTACCAGTAACTGGATAACTGAAAGGCCATTTCATCAATTATTTATAGTTTTGAGATGAGCCTAACGGAACCACTCGCTTGGCTATCTACCTATATTATAGGGATAAAAATATATATCGTCAAATTGAGATGAAATACATTATTATAATAACTACATATAAATAATCATAAAAGCTGTACATACATAGATTAGACTGAACGGCTTTGATGTCAAAACGAATGTAACATCAAAGGTGGTTCAAAAATCGATTATGTGTGTACAGCTTTTTGTGTTTTGGTTTTAGTGTGTTTGTGTGAAAGTAGTCATTGGAAGAATAGACAGAAAAGGCTGTAATTGAATGCGATATAACTGCATTTCAATTACAGCCCTTTTTAGGCTCTGTATGAGATTTTAGTTATCTTTCTTGATAAATTTCACGATAATACCGCCTACGGTCGATGCAATGCCGAGGCCGAGACAGAACATACCGATAGTGTGGATAAGAATGGATGTCTGGTTATTCTTGGAAATGGCTTGAGCCGCTTGTTGTGCACTGGTCGCATGTTTTGCGATTTCTACGTTGTTCGCTGATGGATCTGGAATGATCAGCAAGATGACTACGGCGATGATTAAGGCTATAATGCCCATTGGTAATAATTTGTTCTTCATTGTAATTCTCCTTTTAAGAATTTATTAAACGTTGTTTATATATTTTGGTTATACACTTATTATAAATATTTAAGAAGAGCTTATATATAAATAAAATGAAATTTACTTATGTATATAAAATAATATTATGGATTGTAACGATTATATTGTATGGATATTTTGTATGAATGTAGCATATTGTATTGTATTTGCATTGACAATCCTCTATATATTTATATAAAATAGAAATAATTTCATGTGTTATTCATGATAAAATCATGAATCATCGGTATATGTAATCGTGTGTAATTAAGTATTATGTACGTAATTAAGTACGTACATAATTATGTAATGAGAAGTTTGTACGTAAGAGTGTGTAATGAAATATATAATCGTGTTGATGAGTGCCTTATGTATGTTTGTCATGCCTGTGTCGGGAAAACAGGTGGACAGAACAGCGCAACCTATGCAGGGGACTACGGTAAAACAAGTTCATAGTGAAAGTACGGCCGTATTATCTAACGACTCAGATACATTCCATGTTAATTCGTCTCATACTCCAGATCATGTCATCGGTCAGGGCGGATTGGAGATGCCGGACTCCACAGATAAAAAGACGACTCGTTATTCCGATACGGATGCGGTCAATTCTGCATTGCAGGCGGTGGTCATGACTAGTGTTAATTCCGCAATGCACGGATCGAAGGCGAAGCCCTGGATGCAGAGAACCGTCGTGTCATTGCGCTTTCAGAAAAACTGGAAGCCCTTGTACGGTGTGGAAACCTTGCAGCCGCTAGGTCATTATGATGAGATATCTCGCCATGTGTGGTTTACACAGGAGCGTTTGGCGAATGCAGCGGATACAGGAACGACGGCGAATGTGGGCATCGGCTATCGCCGAATCTCAACGAACGATGAACACTATTACGGTGGCAATCTATTTTATGATCATCGGTTCAGAGGCAATCACAGTCGCATGAGTGTCGGGCTGGAGTATGTGTCGGGGATCGGTGCGTTTCGCATGAACTGGTATCGCGGGGTGTCCAGCGAGCGTTCTCTTGATGGTGCGACACGCTTGGAAAATGTGTCTAACGGATATACTGCGGAATATGGGACTAGATTTAAGAATGCTCGTTGGGCGCGCGTGTACATGGAAGCCTATCGCTGGCAGTTGCAGCGTAGTGAGGATAAGCATGGCTTGCGCATCGGTACTGAGTTGCAGCTCACGCCGAGGATTTCCGTGGACATGGGCTATAATAAGCCGGAGCATGAGCATGGCAGTCCGTACGGCAAAATCATGTTCCGCCTAGCCGGTGTCGATACAGCATGGTTTGGTGGTAACCATCGATCGGATACAAAAGCATCGGTTCGAGCGAATATGTTGGAAAATGTGCGTCGCCAACATACAGTGTATGTTGATTAAGAGCATTGTTGTTGATGATCGACTTGTATCTGAATTTGGTCCTGAAATGGCACTATTCCGTGTGGATACTATTGCCAAGAACCATGAAGGACAACCGACTATTGAACGTGTAAGGGTTAATAAAAAATAGAATATATATGATTTATATTGTGAAAGCCGAGGCTCTAGGGCCTCGGCTTTTTCGTGTACCTGTAGGTGATAATTTTTTTGTATATAAAATTATCTTATCTATGAGAGCATTAAACTGAAGCATCTAAAAATATGAAATTGATTACGTAATTACAATAATCGTTATATTCCGATATGTGGATTTATCGTAAATTTTGATAGGAAAGATGAAGATTTTATTTCTTAAAATTAAAAAGTATTAAAATAGAAATAAATAAATGACAAAAATGAAGAAAAGATGAAAAAGTTGTTTACAAGATAGAAATTTTTTGATATTGTATTGCCGTGGGTGAGTATATGATGAAGAATCATGAATAATTATAGTATTCAGATCGTAATTTGGAATACTAATATTTGGTGTAAGAAGTGTAGATGATAATTAATCGTTATACTTCTTCTTTTTATTATCTTTGCAATATTATGCAACACAAGTGATGTGTTTTACTGAGGTTTCGGTAAGAAAGGATAATCATGAATCGAATTTATAATGTTATTTGGAGTAAGACTAAAAAATGCTACGTAGTAGTATCTGAAATCGTAAAAACAGGTGGTGGCAAGGTAAAATCCGTACAAAGTGGTACAACCTGGACACATATGAGTGCGATTATGGCCGTGGCCGCATTATTGATGGCTGGTAATATTACTACGGTTAATGCTGCTACATATACTGCTATGACGATTAATGATGTAAATGGCGCTGGTTATGCTACTGGTAATGTAGTTTATAGTGAAGGTAGTTATTTATATAATTATCAAAACCCTGGGAACCTGACACCATTTGATAACAGTCATTTGTACAATGGTACAGATAGAGGTAACTATACAGAAAATAGTTTTGCCGGCATTGCTATCGGTAAAAATACAAATATTCAGGAAACTGGTAATCCAACTTATTATTCCGGTTTAGCTATCGGTAACTATGCTCAGGCCACAGGTGGTATTGCTTTTGCTTTAGGTCATTATGCTCAAGCTTTATCACCATCTGCTATGGCTCTTGGTACAGCTACAAAGGCGAGCGGATTTAACTCTTTGGCTATGATGCGTCAATCCGCTGCAGAAGGTGAGTTCTCCGCAGCATTAGGCACCGCAGCTTGGGCAAAGGGTAATGGTAGTTTCGCCATGGGTTATTCTGCTACAGCAAAAGCAGATCAATCTATTGCCATCGGTGCGGCAGAAACTATAAAATTACCTGGTCAACAACATGGTACTCCAAGTGCTAAATATAATGGCGATGGTAATACCGTAACAGAAGGGGCTCGTTCTCTTGCTTTCGGTACAAAAGCTCGTACTGCAGTTGGTGCAGATGATTCTATGGCATTCGGTTCTTCATCCAGCACTGGTGGCGCCAATGCGGTAGCTATGGGTTATAGTGCTAATGCTAGTGCAGAGAATGCCTTTGCCATCGGTAATACGGCACAATCATCCGCACAAAATGCCGTGGCAATGGGTAAAAGTGCAAATGCAAGTGGTGTAAGCAGCTTTGCTATGGGTAGTAGTTCTAATGCTGCTGGTGCCGATGCTATTGCTATGGGTAGTTCTTCCCAAGCAAAATTATCCAACTCCATCGCATTAGGTGGTAATGCAAAATCCTTGGGTGCTGATGCGCTTGCACTTGGTGGTGCGGCGAATGCCTCTAAAGATGGTGCCATTGCAATCGGTAAAGAAGCAAAAGCAAACAATACTAATACGACAGCTATCGGTCTTGGTGCAACTGTTACAGGTACTAACTCCATGGCTATTGGTACAAATGCCGTTGCAGAATCCAATAACTCCTTGGCATTGGGTACTGGTACGGAAGTAAGAGGTGCCTTGGTTAATGGTTTCTCTGCTTTCACTAACCAACAAAATAACAATATTGCAAACGGTGTAGTTGCGGTAGGTAACGTAGGTTCTGAACGCCGTATCATCAACGTGGCGGGCGGTGAAAACGATACTGACGCAACAAATGTAAAACAATTAAAATTTGTAAACAGTAACTTGGCAAAATCCATTGCAGGTCCTACTTATACGGGCTATGAAGCAAATGGTTCTACATATAAAGCGCCTGATTTTAATATCAAGAACAGCACATACCATACGGTAAAAGAGGCTGTTGAAGCGGCGCAAACGAATTTCTTCAGTGCTAAAGGCACATCTGCCGATGCAAACTACAATAATGCAGGTGCTACAGGCAATAACGCTACAGCAGCTGGTGTACGTACTTCTGCAGCAGGTAACTTTGCTACAGCTGTCGGTGCTGATGCGACTGCAGCTAATGCGAACAGTACTGCTATCGGTTATAAAGCTAAATCTAGCGTAGATGACGGCGTTGCATTGGGTGCGAATTCCGTTGCTTCCGTTGCGGCCGGTAAAGCAGGTTATAATGTTAAAACTGCAGACAGCCGTACAAACGGATATAGCGGATTGACAGGCGCTGCGTTGACTTCCACTATGGGTGCGGTGTCCGTAGGTGACGGCGGTACGAAAACTCGTCAGATCACAAACGTGGCTGCAGGTACAGCTGATTCTGACGCTGTTAACGTGGCACAATTGCGCAATGTTAATTTGAAAGTAGCTGGTAACAGCGGTAACAATGACGTTTTATTGGACAATCAAACATTGACTGTAAAAGGCGATGGTTCTTATGTTACAACATCTGTTAACAACCAAACAATTGATGTGACGTTGACTGATGCAACTAAGAAAAAGATCGATAATGCTGCAAATCAAGATTTATCTAATATTACCAATGCTGGTAAAAAGAATATTACCGCATTAGGTACTATTGTACAGGCAGGTAATAATGTAACTGTTGGGGCTCCTGCAGTGGATGCTACTACAGGTCAAAAAACATATACTGTAAACGGCATGGATACAAAGGTATCCTTGGGTACTAGCGGCTTGATGACACTTTCAGGTGGTCAACCTGATGCAAGCGGTGTACGTAATTACACTGTGGACGTAGATCCAACAAAAGTGGCAAAAACTGACTTGAGCAATATTACTGACGGCGGTAAATCCGTTATTCGTGATGAAGCGCAAAAAGCAGTAAAAGTTGTTGCAGGTAAAAACACAACGATTACAGAAGGTACTGACGGTACATATAAAACATATAAAGTTGACGTAGACGCTCCTGACTATCAATTAGTTGAAAACAGCAGTGCTGCTGATAAAGCTTATACTGTATCTGGCAATAAAGTTGACTTGACTGTACAAGATGCTAAAAATCCTGCGAATAAGAAAACCGTAACTATCAAGGATATTGCATCCAAAACAGAACTTGATGATACAAAAACGGAGCTTATCAATAAAGGTTTGAAATTCGATGCTGATAATGGCGGCGAAAAAACAAATAAATTAGGCTCCAAGGTAACAGTAGCTGGTGATGGTACTAATATCAGCACTACGATTACACAAACTGGTGACGATACAACAATTAAGGTTGCATTAGGTAAAGACATCAATGTTAATACTGTGACAGCTACTAAGACTGTAAAAGCTGGCACTGCTACTATGGGCAACCAAGCTGTAACAGACAATAAGTCAGCTTCTCAAAATGGTAATTTTGTATCTGGCTTGGATAATAAATCTTGGACTTTAACTGATCCTACTTTTGTATCCGGTCGTGCGGCAACAGAAGATCAACTTAAAATTGTCAGCGATGCTGTAAAAGCGGCTAATGCGGCTAATGCAAGTGCTACGGACTACCGTTTAATCGCTAATCCGAACAATGCGGCAGACGGCTCTTATAAAGTTGATAACAATAAAGTTGATTTGCAAGTGAAGGACGATAAATCCGGTACAGTTAATACTGTGACAATTAAGGATATCGCGTCTAAAACTGAACTTGATAAAGTAAAAGATCGTTCTGTGAAATACGATGGTAATACAGGTCATGACACAGTAACATTAGAAGGTGCTAACGGTACAAAAATTACCAACTTGAAAGATGGTAACGTAGCAGCAGGCTCTAAAGACGCTGTAAACGGTGGTCAATTACATCAAGTTAAGCAGGATCTTGGTGACCAAATCACAAATACTAAAAATGATTTAAACAATAAGATTGATACAACTAAACAAGATCTTATTGATAAGGGTCTTAAATTCGACGCTAATACAGGCGGCGAAAAAACAAATAAATTGGGCTCCAAAGTAACTGTTAAAGGGGATAACTCCAACATCATTACGGAAATCACTCAAGATGGTAACGGCGATAGCACAATTGATGTGAAACTTGGCAAAGACCTCAAAGTTGAAACGATTACTGCTACTGGTGCAAACGGTAAAGACGGTAAAATCGGTATCAACGGTAAAGATGGTGTAACGACTAACATTTCCGTTAGCCGTGATGGTCAACCTGGTGTTGACGGTGCAGCAGGTACAACTACAACTCGTATCGTGTACCAAAAACCTGATGGCTCTAACGAAGAAGTGGCAACTTTGAACGACGGCCTTAAATTCAAAGGCGACATGGGTGCTACATCTAATGTTAAACTTAATAAACAAGTGGACATCAATGGTGGTGTAACAAGTGCTTCTGATCTTGCTACAGGTAATAATATCGGTGTTACTTCTGCGGCTGTCGGCGCTGATGGCAATGCAAAATTACAATTGCAATTGGCGAAAAACTTGACTGGTTTGCAATCTGTAACGGCATCCGACACTGTGAAAGCAGGCACTGCAACTGTAGGTAATCATACGGTAGCAGATAACAAAGGTGCTAACCAAACTGGTAACTTTGTAACAGGTTTAGATAATACATCTTGGAATATTGCTGATCCTGTATATGTACCAAACCGTGCAGCTACTGAAGAACAGTTAAAAACAGTTAGTGATGCTTTGAAAGCGGCTAATGCAAGTTCTACGGATTATCGCTTAATCGCTAATCCAGATAATGCACAAGACGGTTCCTATAAGGTTACTAATAATCAAATTGACTTGAAGGTAAAAGACGAAAAATCCAAAGACGTTAAAACTGTAACGATTAAGGATGTTGCGTCCAAAACTGAACTCGATAAAGTAAAAGACCGCTCCGTAAAATACGACGGTGATACTGATAAAGATACAGTAACTTTGGAAGGTCCTAACGGTACAAAAATTACTAACTTGAAAGATGGTAACGTAGCGGCCGGCTCTAAAGATGCTGTAAACGGCGGTCAATTACATCAAGTAAAACAAGACCTTGGCGATCAAATTACGAATACCAAGAATGACTTGATTAACACAGGTCTCAAATTCGATGCTAATGTAGGCGGCGTAAAAACTAACAAATTAGGATCTACTGTTACAATTCAAGGTGAAGGCACTGCAGCAGACGCTGATTACAGTGGTGAAAATCTTAAAACTTTCATCAAACAAGATGCGGCGACAGGTAATACGACTATCGACGTGAAGATGAATAAAAATCTTAAAGCTGAATCTGTGAAGGTTGGCAAAAATGGTAAGGACGGCGTATCCATTACTGGTCCTGACACAGCGAATGGCACAGATGGCAAGGTAGCTGTTACTGATAAAAACGGTAAAGAAGCAGTTTCTATTTCCGGTAAGGACGGCGTAGGCCACATTGGCTTGACAGGCCCTGCTGGAACGAACGGCGTGAACGGTACTAATGGTATCGACTTATCCGTAAAACCTGGTTACAATGATCCTGCTACCGGTGTTAAAGGCGAAAAAGGTGTAGACGGTACAAACGGTCTTACTCGTATCGTATACACTGACGGCAACGGTGAGCACCAAGTTGCGACTATGGAAGACGGTTTACAATTCACTGGTAACAACACTGGTACCGTGAATAAACAAAAATTGAACTCCTTGGTGAAAGTACAAGGTGAAGGCGTAACTGAAGCTGAGTCTACTACATTCAAGAGCGCATCCGGCAACATCAACGTAAAAGCTGATGGCACTGACAAATTAGAACTTCAATTGGCGAAAGACCTTAAAAATCTTGATTCCGTAACAGCCGCTAAGACTGTGAAAGCAGGCGGTGCTACTATGGGTGGTCAAACTGTTAACAATGTAGCTGGTGACAGCGAAACAGGCAATTATGTAACAGGCCTTGATAATAAAGATTGGGATGCAGATAAGATTGTATCTGGTCGTGCTGCAACAGAAGATCAATTGAAAAAAGCGTTGGATGCTCAAAGTGCTAACTCCACTGATTATCGTTTGATTAAAAATCAAGCGGCAGGCTCTAATGGAGACTACACTGTGGATGCGAACGGCGATGTAGCGTTGACTGTACAAGATAAGAATCATCCAGATCAAACAGAAACCGTTACAATCAAAGACGTTGCTTCTAAATCCAAACTTGATAAATTGAATGATCGTGCTGTTAAGTACGATTTGGATCCAGCTGGTAATCCTGATAAATCCAAGGTAACTTACGAAGGTCCTGCATATAACAACAAACAAGGTGGCACTCACGTAACGAATGTGGCATATGCTACAGGCAACGATGGTAGCGAAGCGGTTAATGTGGATTACTTGAATGATAAAATCAAAGATAGTGCGGACGCATTGACTAATAAAGGTTTGAAATTCGATGCTAACCAAGGCGGCGAAAAAACTAACAAGCTTGGCACCAAAGTGACTATTAAAGGTGAAGGCACTGCAGCTGACGGAGATTACAGCGGCGAAAACCTTAAAACTTTCATCACACAAGATCAAACATCTGGTGATACAACTATCAACGTGAAGATGAATAAAAACCTTAAAGCTGAATCCGTGAAAGTTGGCAAAGACGGTAAGGACGGCGTGTCCATTACAGGTCCTGACACTGCGAACGGTACAGACGGCAAGGTAGCTGTGACTGGTAAGGATGGCAAAGAAGCTGTATCCATCTCCGGTAAGGACGGTATCGGTCATATCGGTTTAAACGGTAAAGATGGTCGCAGCGCTGACATTTCTGTTGAAAAAGGTGATCCGGACCTCAACGGTAACGAAATCACTCGTATTAAATACACTGATGAAAACGGTAAGACACATCAAGTGGCAACCAAAGATGACGGTATGGCTTACGGCGGTGATTCCGGCGACGTTATCAAGAAAAAACTTAATGAACAATTGGACATTAAGGGCGGCGTAACAAATGAAGCTGATTTGACTGAAAACAATATTGGTGTTATCAGCAAAGATAACATTCTCAATGTTCGTTTGGCAAAAGACCTTAAAGACTTGAACTCCATTACTTTCAACAACGGAGCTAACGGTGCAAATGGTAAAACCGTTGTAAACGGCGAAGGCATGACTATTAAAGATGCAGCAGGTAATTCGTTGACAGCTGTTACAAAAGACGGCGTGAAGATTACCAATGGTCCATCCATGACGAAGGACGGCATCGATGCAGCAGGTAAGAAGGTTACTAACGTAGCTGACGGTACGGTTGCAAAAGATAGCAAAGACGCTGTAAACGGTGGCCAATTGCATGATGCTGTTGAAAGTCTTAAAACTAAAGGCTTCGGTCTTGAAGCGGAAGACGGTCAATCCGTGAAGAAACCTCTTGGTGAAACTGTTAAGGTTAAAGGTGATGACACTAATATCAAAACATCCGTAGACGGCGGTGCTGTTAAGGTGGAATTGAAAAAAGACATCACTGTAGATACTGTAACAGCTAACACTGTGACTACAGGTGACACTAAGATGGATACAAACGGCGTTACTATCAAGGACGGCGCTAATGAAGCGACTAAGTTGACTAAAGACGGCTTGCAAATTAATGATGGCGGTAATAAAGCTGTTACTATCAATAAAGATGGCTTAACAATCGAAAACGGTCCTAAGGTAACAAAAGATGGTATCGATGCGGCTGATAAGAAGATCACTAATGTGGCTGATGGTACTATTGGAGCTGGTAGCAAGGACGCTGTCAACGGCGGTCAATTGCATACAGCTATCGAAGACATCAAATCCACAGGCTTCGGTCTTAAAGCGGAAGATGGTCAATCCGTGAAGAAACCTCTTGGCGAGACAATCGATCTAAAAGGTGATGGCAACATCAAAACTTCCGTGGATAACGGCGCTATCAAAATGGCATTAAATGATAAGATCACTCTTGGTCAAGACCCTGCAAAACAAGTTAAGATTGACGGTACCGAAGGTACTGTTACAGCCGGCAATGGCGACAAAGAAGTTAAGTTGGATGGCGCTGCAGGAACAATTACAGCCGGTAAAGGTGATAATCAAGTTAAAATCGACGGCAATGATGGTTCCGTAACTGCAAATACTGTGAAAGCTGGCGACGTAGTTGTAGGTAAACAAACTTCTGACGGTAAAGAAGGCAACTTCGTAACAGGTTTGGATAACAAAACTTGGGATCCTGAAAACCCTGTAGCAGTTCCAGGTCGTGCCGCAACAGAAGATCAATTGAAAGCTGTTAATGACGACTTCAATAATAAAGCAAGAACAGGCCGTGTATTCCAAGGTGACCAATCTGGCGATAGCGGTAAAGTGGTTCGTGGATTGGGAGATACTATGAACCTTACTGGTGGTGCTGATGTGAACCGTTTGGCGGATAATAATATCGGTGTTGTGAAAAATGCTGCTGGTGATGGTTATAACATTAAGTTGGCTAAAGACTTGAAAGGTCTTGAGTCCGTAACTACTATGGATGCTGCTGGTAATACAACTGTTATGAACGGTGGCGGTATGACAATTACACCTGCTCAAGGTAATGCTGTAAGTCTTACTAAAGACGGCCTCAATAACGGTGGTAATAGAATTACTAATGTAGGCCCTGGTGTAGACGGTACAGATGCGGTTAACGTAAATCAATTGAGCAGTGCTATGCGTAGCGTAGATGGTAAAATCGCTGATGTAGGTGCTACTAGTGCAGCTATTTCTGGCCTCAAACCATTACAATATGATCCATTGGAACCAACTCAAGTATTGGCTGCTGTAGGTCACTATAAAGGTAGCACAGCTGCAGCTGTAGGCGTGGCGCACTATACTAATGAATCTACAATGTTCCATATGGGCGTATCTCTTGGCGGTCATGACAACATGATTAATGCGGGCGTATCCTACAAATTTGGTACATCCGATGCTAAGAAAGCGGTTCCAGCTCGCTATAAAGGCGGTCCTATCAGCTCTACATATGTGTTGCAAGATGAAGTAACTGCATTGAAAGCTGAAAATGAACGTATGAAACAACATGACCTAGAGTTAACTGCTAAATACGATCAAGTACAACGAGATAATGAAGAAATGAAAGCTCAAATCGCATTACTTATGCAACAAGTGGGTCTTTCTAAATAAGGGAGAATCCTTAGTTTAGTTATGTAAGGAATATGAAAGCCGCCCTTAGAGGGCGGCTGATTATCAGGAGGATGTATGAAATTCAAAAAATTTATGCCTGTATTGGCACTTGCTTGTGTGTGTGCGGTAGGTCAAGCGGATGCGGCTCAAGATCGATTGATGATGCCAGAGAAATCAGCTGAACCATTAAACGTGATTGAAGCAGAAGTGGTTATTCCTGTACCTAGTGAAGAAGTTCGCGATGTAGTGAATGCCTTCACACAATTCCAATTGGATCAAAAAGGCAAATATATCATGGACGACTCTCGCGTTATGAAGGGCCAAGAACGGTACCGTAATAATGCATTGTATTATATGAACGTTCGTCGTAGCTGGTACATTGTGAGCCATCGTTATAAGAAAGACAGCTATGCACGTATGGCGTTAGATCGTTTGTACAATGATTACAAAGATTTCTTTATGGATCGTGTGACTGTGTCTGACGATGAAAAATTGGATTATGCACAACAAATCATCGATATCTTGGATCGCAATACGGCCAATGTACATGATGATGAATTGCGTTTTTACATGAATGAAATGGTTATCTTTAGCTTGAAAGAAGCTATGAAAGACGGTAACAATCGCGTGAAACCTGCCGAAGAAGAGGACATTCCTAAGATTATGGAAGAACCTCGTATGGTGGATCTTCGCCAAGCGATTTATGCGCCAACAATTCAGTAAGATATGGTGTGTTTAATAAACCGGTAATTTGATTAAATATTGTAATTGAATTAGGGATAGTTTCATTAGATTCTGTGATAATACACTGATAACTAAATAATATTTAGAATGCATGGTGTTTATAAAAGCCGAGGCAGCGATTGCCTCGGCTTTTGTTATGTATAAATGGAAATTGGTACTAAAGATGGTTTGGATAACGGTGGTAACAAGATTAGCAATGTTGCTGCTGGTGTAAACGGTACTGATGCGATTAACGTAAATCAGTTAAAAGGTGCAACTGATAAGATGGCGAATGCTATCAGTGCTGTAGCGGGTGAAACACAACGTGTAGGTGCTCATGCAGCGGCTATGTCTGCGTTGAAACCGATTCAATACGATCCATTGGAGCCAACTCAAGTAATGGCCGGTGTAGGTAATTACCGAGGTGAAACGGCAGCGGCGTTAGGTGTTGCACATTATACAGCAGAAGACACTATGTTCCATGTAGGCGTATCTGTTGGTAGCCACCATAACATGGTGAATGCCGGTGTAACTCACAAATTCGGTAACTCCGATGCGAAGAAAGCGATTCCAGATCGTTATAAAGGTGGCCCTATCAGCTCCGTTTATGTGTTGCAAGATGAAGTGACTGCGTTGAAAGCTGAAAATGAACGCATGAAACAACATGACTTAGAGTTAACTGCTAAATACGATCAAGTACAACGCGATAATGAAGAAATGAAAGCTCAAATCGCATTGTTGATGCAACAAGTAGGACTTTCCAAATAAAAAAATTCTTAGTCTTGTTATGTAAGGAATATGAAAGCCGCCCTTCTAGGGCGGCTCATCATAAGGAGGAAGTATGAAATTCAAAACATTTATGCCTGTATTGGCACTTGCTTGTGTATGCGCGGTAGGTCAAGCGGATGCGGCTCAAGATCGATTGATGATGCCAGAGAAACCAGCTGAACCATTAAACGTGATTGAAGCAGAAGTGGCTGTTCCTGTACCTAGCGAAGAAGTTCGCGATGTAGTGAATGCTTTCACACAATTCCAATTGGATCAAAAAGGCAAATATATCATGGACGACTCTCGCGTTATGAAGGGCCAAGAACGGTACCGCAATAATGCATTGTATTATATGAACGTTCGTCGTAGCTGGTACATTGTGAGCCATCGTTATAAGAAAGACAGCTATGCACGCATGGCGTTAGATCGTTTGTACAATGATTACAAAAAGTTCTTTATGGATCGTGTGACTGTTTCTGACGATGAAAAATTGGATTATGCGCAACAAATCATCGATATCTTGGATCGTAATACAGCCAATGTACATGATGATGAATTGCGTTTCTACATGAACGAAATGGTGATCTTCAGCTTGAACGAAGCTATGAAAGACGGCAATAATCGCGTGAAACCTGTGGACGAAAAAGGCGCTCCTTTAATGGAGGACGCACATGTGGTTGACCTTCGCACTGCAATCAACGCACCGACAGTTCAATAGATAGTTCGATTGCGACATAGACAATTGAATATTACGTAACGTATAAGAAGTGTTGTTGTGTTGTAATCTTATTATGTTAAGACCGAAAATCGGGCTATTATGTAAAAAAAATCGGGGTGTTGTTTGTATTGACAATACCCCTGATTTTTTATGCATATAGTTTTGCAATCAATGTGATTCGCTGACCTTGAATCACCTTATATGTAATTTTTTTTACGATGGCCGTGAAGTTGTGACGCAGAAATTTTAACTGATCGTTAGGTTGAACGTCCGTGTCGTATGTGAACACGCCTTCTTCCCCGTTGAACTGACCTTTGATTGTGAAAGTTTGATTATCTCGTGTAACTACGATATCTTCCTCCGCAACCGGACTCGGTTGATTTGTATTCTGTTGTAAGATATTGAGTTCTGACATAGATGAGTTCCTCCTTTCTGCTTTCAGTATAACAACAAAAGTTAAAAAACACATGGAGATTTTCTATAAATAGTTTTCATATACCTATGCTCTATCTCTATGGAGTCCGCAACAAGGCCCGCAAAGTCCATTGATTCGTCGATGGTGCGCCGTGAAAATAAACAGAAAAGGAATGCCGGTAATATGGTTTTTACCGCTCATTCCTTTTCTCACATAATAGAATGTTACCTTCATAGACATGTGTAATGTGCTAAAGTTAATTGGCTTAAGTAGGTATGTAGTAATTGTGTACGTACATTGAGTCGAAATGGCAAATTGCCGTGTACGGTATCCGTTTATGACGAAATACCATTCTATTATATGGTCCATCTTAAAACAGGATGATGAAGAGAAAATAAATTTATCCGGCATCGGATGATATTGTTTCATAATCAGGGGATGACTATTCCCGGTGAAAGGAGGTGAATGATCATAATCATACATTATATATAATACATTTAAATATAACTAAAATATTAATAATTTAAACTCATAATATCATGAAGATAAAATGAGAAAATGTTTCACTTTCCAGTAAATATGTGGTATTTTAAGTATATACTTTTATCAAAATCGATGTAATTTCAATCATAAGTCGATTTATTTTTTTCTTTAATTTTTATTTATATAGATAGTGTTAGTTTGATTTTATAGGAGTAAGATTAATGAACCGAGTATTTTAAGTAATTTGGAATCGCACAAAGGGCTGTTATGTCGTTGTGGCGGAAACAGCGAAGAACATGACGAAACGCTCTTCTTTGTCGGTTGTATTTTCTAAAATGGTAGGCGCTACTGTGGTTGCCGTTATGTTGACGGGCGTTATGATGCCTACGGATGCCTTGGGGGCAGCTCTTTCTGCATTAAAACCAATTCAGTATGATCCGTTAGAACCTACACAAATTATGGCTGGTGTTGGTGCATACCGCAGCTCTACTGTCGTTGCATTAGGCTTAGCACATTATAAGAATGAATCTATGCTATTACACGCCGGTGTTTCTTATGCAGGTGGTGGTGATAATCATTTAATGGCTAACGCAGGTGTGACTTGGAAATTTGGCAATCGTAGTGCAGAAGCCTCTGTACCAGATATGTATAGACGAGGTCCTATGGAGAGCGAACGGCTTTTAGGGAGTATCAAAATTTCATTTTAAGGGGAACATAATTGTATATTTTAACTGTGATAGTGTTTTTAATATGTTAGGTTGAGGTGAAAGATGAAGATGGATAAGAAAAAATTAGTCTATTTATGTGTAGGTGCATGTGTAACGACAACGTGTTTTCCAGCTATTCAAGTTGATGCGGCGGGGTTGTCAGCACCAAGTCTTAATGTAGGAGATCAGAATACTGCTACTGGGAACTATGTGGCAACGATTGGTTATAAAAATAAGGCAACTGGAGAGAATAGTATTGTTGTAGGGGATAATAGTCAGGCAACAGGGGCTTCTTCTGTTGCTATGGGCTCTGAAGCGAAGGCGTTAGCCAAAAACTCTTTTGCTCTTGGGACGAAAACGACGGCTAATGGCGTTAGCTCCGTTGCTTTTGGTAATGGCACATCTACAGCAGCAGGTGCAACAGGTGCAACAGCATTTGGTTATGAAACAAAAGCAAATGCTGTATCGGCAACCGCTTTTGGTTATCAAACTGAAGCCAGTGGTAGTAACAGTACTACGTTTGGTAATAATACAAAGGCATCTGGAGAACAGTCTACCGCGTTTGGCTCTGAAACAATAGCAGAGGGAATGAATGCGACAGCTTTTGGTTATAAAACCAATGCTAAGGGTGAAGATGCGACAGCATTTGGTATTCGTACTATAGCTAGCGGTACGCAGGCCACAGCCTTTGGTTTAGAGAATATCGCATCTGCTAAATCAGCGACAGCTTTTGGTTCTAATAATACAGCTTCTGGTGAAAATAGTACTGTTTTTGGTGCTAAAAATATAGCGTCAGGTTCGCTATCTACGGTGTTTGGTTTCGAGTCGAAAGCAACAAATATACAGGCAACGGCTTTTGGTAATTCTACAGAAGCAAATGGCGTGGTAGCAACAGCTTTTGGTAATGAGTCGGTTGCTAATGGTACATATGCCACAGCTTTTGGGAACTGGACGGTAGCTAATGGCACGGCCTCTACAGCTTTTGGTGCAGGCTCTCATGCTTACGGTAAAAAATCCACAGCTTTTGGTAGTGAATCTCGGGCACATGGTGAAAATTCTTTGGCAGCACTAGGGGGTTACACAGGTGCTAATGCACTTAATGGCGTAGCTCTTGGCTGGGGTTCTAAAGTAGAAAAAGCAGATACTTATGCATTAGGTACATTATCTACTGCACATGGTGAAAAAGGTGCTACTGCTATAGGTACTAGCTCATTAGCTGCAGGTGATTATACGACTGCTATCGGGTACCAGGCAGGTTCACAATCCACTGCCACCATGGCACCTAATGATGGTGCGGTTCGCATTGATACAAGTAGTTTACAAAAAAGTAATGACAGTATTTTTATTGGTAAAAATGCTGGTCGTGATGTATTGGGTGCGGATAATGTAGTTATTGGTAATTATAATGTAGCTGATAATGCACCCGGCACTAATAAAGGTACTTTCACCGGCATAACAGCGGTAGGTCGTGAAGCTAAAGTTCTTTCTAATAAAGGTGTTGCGGTAGGGTATACATCTTCCGTAGCTGCGAATAGTGAGAGTGCAATTGCTATTGGCGACCAAGCTAGTGCGAAAAATGCACCAAAAGGTATTGCTATTGGTAAAGGTGCGAAAGCAGAAGCAGAAGATGCTATTTCCATTGGTACAGGTAATACTGTATCTGGTGCACATTCCGGGGCTATTGGTGACCCAACAACGATTACGGGGACAGGTACGTATACTATCGGTAACAACAATGGTATCGTGGCAGCTAATAACTCGGGTGCTTTTGGTAATAACAACACATTTACAGGTGCTATTAATAATGTTCGTATAATTGGTAATAATAATACAGTGACTGTTGATGATGCTATGATTCTAGGCAATAAATCTACAGTAACTGGTGTTGCAGGTGTGGCTATTGGTACCAATGCAAAAGCCAATAATGCAAATGATGTAGCACTAGGTGCTAATTCTGAAACGACAGTAGCAGTAGGAACACCATCGGCATCTATAAATGGGGTTACTCATAATTTTGCAGGTATTACTCCTAATTCAACTGTTAGCGTGGGTAAGAGTGGAGCAGAACGTACAATCACAAATGTTGCAGCAGGTCGTATTAGTGCTACATCTACAGATGCTATTAATGGCAGCCAGTTATTTGCTGTTACAGAAGAGATTAATAAAGGTATTGTATATGCAGGTGATGTAAAAGCGGCTGCAGCAGGTGCTAATGAATTCACTCAAAAATTAGGTGAAAAAACGAATATTGTTGGTGGTGTTACTAACGAAGCTGATTTAACAAATAATAACATTGGTGTTGTTTCTAATGGCGATGATACATTAACTGTTAAATTGAAAAAAGATGTTGATCTTGGTGCTAATGGCAGTTTAAAAACAGGGGCAACAACTATCAACAATACAGGTTTTACTAATGGTACAACGGCTATCACTGGTACAAGCGTAACCACAGATAAAATAACTGTAGGCCCTATCATTATCGATAAAAATACCGGGATTGATGCGGGTGGTAAACAGATTACAAATGTAGCAAGTGGCTTAGGTACGCAAACATTAGATACGGCTGACGCTAACACATTGAAAAATGCAGCAACGATTGCAGACTTGAAAAAAGCAGTAGGAGATAGCTCTTATGACTGGAAACTTTCAGATGGTACTGCCCCAGCAACGAATGTAGCGGATGGTTCTACTGTAAACATTAAAGGTTCTGCCAATGCGGCACCAACAACGACAGTAGGTGTAACGACGACACTTAATGGCAATGATATTGCTGTTGATCTTAGCCAAAAGGCAAAAGACGATATCCAAAAAGGTGTAGACGCTAAAACAAAAGTAGATACAGAAGGTCTTACTTTCACAGGCGATACGGGGACTACAGGTGCTAAAAAATTGGGCGACACTGTTACCATTAAAGGCGGTGCTACGGCGGATCTTACGGATAATAATATCGGTGTCGTGTCTAATGGCAGCACATTAAATGTAAAACTAGCTAAAACATTGACTGGCTTGGACAGTGTTACAGCTGGTGGTACTACTATCAACAACAGCGGTTTGACTGTAGGTGGTAAAACATATGTATCTCCAACAGGTATCAATGCAAATGACCAAAAGGTA
>JAGZPX010000005.1:0-112720 GCA_018382475.1 Veillonella parvula | reverse complement strand
TGTAAACCTTCCTGAAGGTGTAGAAATGTGTATGCCTGGCGATAACGTAACAATGGAAATCGAATTGATTACTCCAATCGCTATCGAAGAAGGTCTTCGCTTCGCGATCCGCGAAGGTGGCCATACAGTAGGCGCTGGCGTAGTAACAGAAATCGAAGGTTAATTTAACCTTTTATGCTCATCGTAGAATGCGTTGAGCACAATACATGCAGCACTCAGAGCGGCAGATAATGCCGCTCTCGTGTTGTGTTTTTAAACTATGAAGTAGAAGGTTGCCTCTGCGGAGGAGAATTTCTATGGAGCAGCCCATTCACGAAATGGACGACAGGAGGAATTATTAATAATGGCTAAACAGCAAAAAATCCGTATTCGCCTTAAGGCATACGACCACAAAGCTCTCGATCAAAGCGCTGCTAAGATCGTAGACACTGCAAAAAGAAATGGCGCTATGGTATCTGGTCCGATTCCATTGCCAACAGAAAAGAATATCTTCACAATTCTTCGTTCTGTACACGTAAACAAAGATTCTCGTGAACAATTCGAAATGCGTACACATAAACGCTTAATCGATATTCTTGAACCAAATTCGAAAACAGTAGATGCTATCACTCGTTTAGATTTACCAGCTGGTGTATCTATTGAAATAAAACTATAAGGAGGTGCGATAATGTCTAAAGCTATTTTGGGTAAAAAATTAGGAATGACACAAGTCTTCACAGCTGAAGGCCAATTAGTTCCTGTAACAGTAGTGGAAACTACCCCAAGCGTTGTAGTGCGTGTAAAGACTGTAGAAACAGACGGCTACGAAGCAGTACAAATTGGTTACGGTTCCATTAAAGAAAAACATTTAACAAAACCTGTAAAAGGTCAGTTCGACAAAGCTGGCGTAGCTCCAGTGAAATATCTTCGCGAAGTTCGCGTAGCTAATGCAGCTGACTACACAGTAGGCCAAACTCTGGCAGCTGATATCTTCGCAGAAGGTGAATTGGTGGACGTAGTGGGTACAGGTAAAGGTAAGGGTTTTGCTGGCACAATTAAACGCCATAACTTCTCCCGTGGTCCTGAAACTCATGGTTCTAAATCTCACCGTGAACCTGGTTCCATCGGTCCTATGATCTCCGGTGGCGGCGGTAAGGTATACAAAGGTAAAAAACTCCCTGGACAAATGGGTGGTTACAGAGTTACCGTACAACGCTTATCCGTTGTGAAAGTTGATGCTGAACGTAACCTTTTATTGGTTAAAGGTGGTATCCCAGGCGCTAAAGGTAGCTTGGTTATGGTTCGCAACACGGTTAAACCTGTTAAATAATCATTTGTCGAAAGGAGGATTATGTAATGCCTACAGTAGCAACATATAATCAATCCGGCGTTAAAGTCGGTGAAATACAGTTAAACGATGCAGTATTCGGCGTTGAAGTTAACGAAGCCGTAATGCATCAAGCCGTAGTTCGTCAATTGTCTAACGAACGTCTCGGCACACATGCAACAAAAACTAGAGGTATGGTTCGTGGCGGTGGCCGCAAACCTTGGAAACAAAAAGGTACTGGCCGTGCTCGTGCAGGCTCCAGCCGTTCCCCAATCTGGATCGGTGGTGGTACTACATTTGGTCCACAACCTCGCAGCTATTACAAAGCTATGCCTCGTAAGGCTAGACGTTTAGCAGTTAAATCTGCTCTTAGCGATAAAGTGAATAATAGCGAATTATACGTTTTGGAAGAAATCACATTAGCAGCTCCTAAAACAAAAGAAGTGTTGAACATTATTAACAGCTTCAACGTTGGTGATGCAAAAGTATTGTTCATCACTGAAGGTGATGTAAATGTTGAACGTTCCGCTCGTAATATCCAAGGTGTTAAAGCTTTGGCTTGCGAAGGTATGAACATTTTCGATCTTCTTCATTACGATAAGCTCTTCATTACTAAAGGCGCTGTCGCAAAAATCGAGGAGGTGCTCGGATAATGCAATTACATGATGTACTAATCCGCCCGGTTATTACCGAAAAATCCACTATGCTTATGGAAGAAGGCAAATACACTTTCCGTGTGCCTTTGACTGCAAATAAAGTGCAAATCCGTCAAGCAGTTGAAAAAATCTTCAATGTAAAAGTAGAAAAAGTAGCTACTATTCGTGTTTTAGGTAAGACTAAACGCATGGGTCGTACACAAGGTAAACGTAGCGATTATAAAAAAGCTATCGTAACCTTAAAAGCTGGCGAATCCATTGAATTCTTTGAAGGTGTCTAAGAGTCTAGTTGTAAGGAGGCCCACTAATGGCAATTAAATCATTTAAACCGTACTCCGCTGGTCGCCGGTTTATGACAGTATCCGCCTTCGACGAAATCACAGCAAGCAAACCAGAAAAATCCTTGCTCGCTAAGATTTCTCAAAAAGGTGGTCGTAACAATACTGGTAAAATGACAGTTCGTCACCAAGGTGGCGGTCACAAACGTCAATACCGTATTATTGACTTCAAACGTACTAAAGATAATATTCCAGCTAAAGTAGCAACAATTGAGTATGATCCTAACCGTTCTTCTCGTATCGCTTTGCTTAACTACGCTGATGGTGAAAAACGCTACATTTTAGCTCCTAACGGTCTAAAAGTTGGTGACGTTGTATTCTCCGGTCCTGAGTCCGATATTAAACCTGGTAACTGCTTACCATTGGCTAATATTCCAGACGGTACACAAATCCACAATATCGAATTGAAAATCGGTAAAGGTGGTCAAATCGTTCGTTCCGCTGGTACATCTGCTCAATTGATGGGTAAAGATAATGGCTACGCTATTCTTCGTTTACCATCTGGTGAAATGCGTCGTGTTCGTCAAGAGTGCCGTGCAACAATTGGTGTTGTTGGTAACGCTGACCACAGCAACCTTGTAATTGGTAAAGCTGGTCGTCATCGTTGGATGGGTGTTCGCCCTGGCAACCGTGGTGTTGTAATGAACCCTTGTGACCATCCACATGGTGGTGGTGAAGGTAAATCTCCTGTTGGTCGTAAACATCCTGTTACACCTTGGGGCAAACCAGCACATGGTGTTAAAACTCGCGACAAGAAAAAAGCTTCTAACAGCTTAATTATTAAACGTCGTACAAAATAGGATAAAGGAAAGGAGATAAAATAGTGTCCAGATCTATTAAAAAAGGCCCTTTCGTAGCAGATCATTTGCTTAAGAAAGTTGAAGCTTTAAACGAAACTAACGAAAAGAAAGTTGTAAAAACCTGGTCCCGTGCCTCTACTATTATCCCAAGTTTTGTAGGCCACACAATTGCTGTGCATGATGGTCGCAAACATGTACCTGTATTCATTACAGAAGATATGGTAGGTCATAAATTAGGTGAGTTCGCTCCTACACGTACTTATAGAGGTCATGGTAAGGACGAAAAATCTACAGGCAAAAAATAGGAGGAAATAATACATGGAAGCAAAAGCAATCGCTAGACATATCCGAATCGCGCCTCGTAAAATCCGTATCGTTGCAGATTTAGTGCGCGGTAAAAACATCGGCGAAGCATTTGCCATCTTGAAGTTCACTCCGAAAGTTGGCGCTGATGTAGTAGAAAAAGTTATGCGTTCTGCAATCGCAAACGCTGAACATAATTTCGATATGAATGTTGACAATCTTTACGTATCCGAGATCTTCGTTGATCAAGGCCCTACATTAAAACGCATTCATCCTCGTTCCCGTGGTCAAGCTTTCAAAATTTTGAAACGTACTAGCCACGTAACAGTAGTAGTTAAAGAAAGAGCTTAAGAAGGAGGGAAACAGAGTGGGTCAAAAAGTTAATCCACACGGTTTGCGTGTCGGTATCGTAAAAGATTGGGACGCAAAATGGTATGCAGATAAAGATTTCGCTGCTAATCTTCATGAAGACGTAAAAATTCGTAACTTCTTGAAAGAAACCCTTTTCATTGCTGGTATTTCCCGCATTGAAATCGAGCGTACAAATAAACGTATTAAATTGACTATCCACACTGCGAAACCAGGTATGGTTATCGGTCGTGGTGGTGCTGGTATCGAAGATATCAAAAAAGCAATGACTCGTTTCACTGATAAACAAGTGGACGTTAACATTGCAGAAATTAAACAAGCAGACATGGATGCAACATTAGTTGCTGAAAACATTGCGGGCCAATTGGAACGTCGTATCGGCTTCCGTCGTGCAATGAAACAAGCTGTAGGTCGTACAATGCGCTTAGGTGCAAAAGGTATTAAAATCATGGTAAGCGGTCGTCTTGGCGGTGCTGAAATCGCTCGTAGCGAATCCTATCGTGAAGGTTCTATTCCTTTGCATACACTTCGTGCAGACATTGACTACGGTACTGCTGAAGCTCATACAACATATGGTTGTATCGGCATTAAAGTATGGATTTACAAAGGTGAAGTTTTGCCAGAAGCAAAACAAGCACCTGCTAAGAAGGAAGAAGGTGGCAAGTAATGCTTATTCCAAAGCGCGTAAAACATCGTAAGCAATTCCGCGGCCGTATGAAAGGTCGTGCTATGCGCGGTAATACAGTGTCTCATGGTGAGTTTGGCTTGGTAGCATGCGAACCATCTTGGATCACTAACCGTCAAATTGAAGCTGCCCGTATTGCTATGACTCGTTATATCAAACGTGGTGGTAAAGTATGGATTAAAATTTTCCCTGACAAACCAATCACAGCTAAACCAGCTGGTACTCGTATGGGTTCCGGTAAAGGTTCTCCTGAATACTGGGTAGCAGTGGTTAAACCAGGTCGTGTAATGTTTGAAATGGACGGTGTGCCAGAAGCTACAGCTCGTGAAGCTATGCGTCTTGCAAGCCATAAACTTCCAATCAAATGCAAATTTGTTGTTAAGGGTAAAGAATTGGGTGGTGACGTAAATGAAGGTTAATGACATTCGCAATATGAGCGCTGCCGAAATGGAACAAAAAGTTTCCGGTCTTAAGGAAGAGTTATTTAACCTCCGTTTTCAGCTTGCAACAGGTCAATTAGAGAATCCTATGCGCATTCGTGAAGTTAAGAAGACAATCGCTCGTATTAAAACTGTACAACGTGAAGTTGAACTTAAATCTGAAAACGCATAATAACAGATTTGTTAAAGTTTGAAAAGGAGGCTTAAAATCGTGGCAGAAGAAAGAAATGTACGTAAAGTCCGCGTAGGTAAAGTTGTTAGCGACAAAATGGACAAAACTGTTGTTGTTGCTGTTGAACGTAAAGTACCTCACGCATTATATAACAAGCCAATGGTTAGCACAAAACGCTTCAAAGCTCATGATGAAAATAATGAGTGTCAAATTGGCGATACAGTTAAAATTGTAGAAACTCGTCCACTTTCTAAAGATAAATGTTGGAGAGTTGTTGAAATTCTTGAAAGACAAAAATAAGAGTGATGTAAGGAGGAATAGACGATGATCCAGCAACAAACAATTTTGAATGTTGCCGACAACACTGGTGCTAAACGTATTATGTGCATCCAAGTCATGGGCGGTTCTTATCGCAAATTCGGCAATATCGGTGACGTAATCGTTGCTTCTGTAAAAGATGCATCACCCGGTGGCGTTGTCAAGAAAGGCGACGTAGTTAAAGCTGTTATTGTTCGTTCTAAAAAAGGTATCCGCCGTCAAGACGGTTCCTATATTCGTTTCGATGAAAACGCAGCAGTAGTTATTAAAGATGACAAGACCCCTCGTGGTACTCGTATCTTTGGACCTGTAGCTAGAGAACTTCGTGAAAAAGACTTCATGAAAATCGTTTCTTTGGCTCCAGAAGTATTATAAGAAGGAGGAACGCAGCATATGGCTAAGCTACAAATCAAAAAAGGCGATACAGTTGTTGTTATCTCCGGTAAAGATAAAGGTAATCAAGGTACAGTTATTGCAACTGAACCTAAAAAAGAACGCGTATTTGTTGAAGGCGTTAACACTGTAAAACGTCACACAAAACCTTCCCAAGCTAACCCACAAGGCGGCATCGTTACTAAAGAAGCTGGCATTCATGTTTCTAACGTAATGGTTGTCGACCCAGAAACTAAAACAGCTACTCGTATCAAAAAGGTAGAAGGCAAGGACGGTAAATTCGTTCGCGCTACTGTTAAATCCGGTACAGTACTTAAATAATCAGGAAAGGAGGAGCTACATAAATGTCTCGTTTGTTTGAACAATACAACTCTGAAATTAAAAAGAGTATGCAAGAAAAATTCCAATACGGCAATGTAATGGAAATTCCTAAATTGGAAAAAATCGTTATCAACATCGGCGTAGGTGATGCAGTAGGCAATGCAAAAGCATTGGAAGCAGCAGTTAATGATTTGACTATCATTGCTGGTCAAAAACCTGTCATCACAAAAGCTAAAAAATCCATTGCGAACTTCAAAGTTCGTGAAGGCATGGCGTTGGGTACAAAAGTTACTCTTCGTGGCGAACGCATGTATGAATTCCTTGATAGATTGATCAATGCGGCATTACCTCGTGTACGTGACTTCCGCGGTATCAGCGCTACTGCATTCGATGGCCGTGGTAACTACGCTTTGGGTCTTAAAGAACAGCTCATCTTCCCTGAAATCGAATATGATCAGGTAGAACGTGTTACTGGTATGGACATCATTATCGTAACAAGTGCTAAGACAGATGAAGAAGCTCGTGAATTGTTGACTCAATTCGGTATGCCTTTTGAAAAATAATAGGAGGAACATATAGATGGCTAAAAAATCTATGATTGAACGCGAAAAGAAACGCGCTAAAATCGTTGAAAAATATGCAGCTAAACGTGAAGCGTTAAAAGCGGCAGGTGATTATGAAGGCTTATCCAAATTACCAGCAAATGCATCCCCAACACGCTTGCACAACCGTTGCAACTTAACTGGTCGTCCTCACGGTTATATGCGTAAATTCGGTATCAGCCGTATTGCGTTCCGTGAATTGGCGTACAAAGGACAAATTCCTGGTGTTAAAAAAGCCAGCTGGTAATATTAGACGAGAGGAGGTTTTTAGATTATGGTAATGACCGATCCTATCGCGGATATGCTTACGCGCATCCGTAATGCAAACGCTGCACTTCATGAAACGGTAAACATTCCTGCATCTAGAATGAAAGCAGCCGTTCTTGACATCCTTTTACAAGAAGGCTTTGTAAAGAACGTTGAAAAAGAAGAAAACACTTTAAAAGTAACTTTGAAATATGGTTCCAATAACGAGAAAGTTATTACAGGAATTAAACGTATTTCCAAACCAGGTTTACGTGTTTACGCGAAAAAGGAAGAACTTCCTCGTGTACTTGGTGGTTTGGGTATCGCAGTTATTTCTACGTCCAAAGGCGTTATGAGTGACAAACAAGCTCGTAAAGAAGGTCTTGGTGGCGAAGTAATCGCATACGTTTGGTAATAGTAGCAATAGGAGGTAGAAATAATGTCACGTATCGGTAGAATGCCTATCGAGATCCCTGCAGGCGTTACTGTTACATATGATAACCATCATATGAACGTAAAAGGCCCTAAAGGTGAATTATCTCGCGATTTGCATCCAGATATGAATATCACTGTAGAAGGTAACACAATCACAGTAACTCGTCCTTCCGACGATAAAAACCATCGTTCCCTTCACGGTTTGACTCGCGCTCTTGTTGCTAATATGGTAACAGGCGTATCTGAAGGATTTACAAAAACTCTTGAAATCAACGGTGTTGGTTACAGAGCGGCTAAACAAGGCAATAAATTAGCTCTTACACTTGGCTTCTCTCATCCAGTAGAAATGGAAGCTCCAGCTGGTATTACAATCGATGTTCCAGCTCCTAACAAAATCGTTGTGTCTGGTGCAGACAAAGAAGTTGTAGGTGCAGTAGCAGCTGATATCCGTAAATGGAGAAAACCTGAACCTTACAAAGGTAAAGGTATCCGCTATGAAGGCGAAGTTGTTCGTCGCAAAGCTGGTAAAGCTGGTGCAAAAGGTAAATAGTAATATCATCTATATGAATGAAAGGAGTGAATATCTTGCCTCGTAAATCTAGTAGAAATATCGCTCGAGCAAAACGTCATCTTCGTATTCGCCGTCACATCTCTGGTACGGCAACTTGCCCACGTTTGAACGTTTACCGTTCTTTGAGCAACATTTACGCACAAGTAATCGATGACGTAGCAGGTACAACTTTGGTTGCTGCTAGCTCTTTAGATAAAGATTTGAACTTATCCTATGGTGGTAACGTAGCTGCTGCTAAAGCTGTTGGTAAAGCAGTTGCTAAAAAAGCTATCGCTAAAGGCATTGACACTGTAGTGTTTGACCGTGGTGGTTACATTTACCACGGCCGCGTAGCAGCCCTTGCAGAAGGTGCTCGTGAAGCAGGCTTAAAATTCTAAGAAGGAGGAACTATAGACATGGCGAGAATTGACTACACCAGTCTTGATCTTAAAGAAAGAGTAGTATTCATCAACCGCGTAGCCAAAGTAGTTAAAGGCGGTCGTCGTTTTTCCTTCAGCGCTCTTGTAGTTGTTGGTGATGGCAACGGTTATGTAGGCGTTGGCTTAGGTAAAGCAGCGGAAGTACCAGAAGCAATTCGCAAAGGTATCGATGATGCTAAGAAAAATATTGTAAACGTAGCTATTAAAAATGGTACAATCCCTCACAGCGTAACAGGCGTATTCGGTGCAGGCCGCGTATTCTTGAAACCAGCTGCTGAAGGTACTGGCGTTATCGCTGGTGGCCCTGTTCGTGCCGTATTGGAATTAGTAGGTGTTCGTAACATCTTGACTAAATCTTTGGGCTCTTCTAACCCTAACAATATGGTTCGCGCTACAATCGAAGGTTTGAAAGATTTGAAACGCGCTAGCGAAGTTGCTGAGCTTCGTGGTAAAACCGTTGAAGAAATCTATAACGCGTAATAAGGAGACAAGAAATGGCACAAGTTAAAGTAACATTAACAAGAAGCTTAATCGGTCGTCCTGAAGATCAACGCGCGACAGTTAAAGCTTTGGGCTTGAAAAAAACTAATTCTCAAGTCGTAAAAGAAGTAACACCTCAAATCGAAGGTATGCTTCATAAAGTTAGACATTTAGTAAAAGTTGAAGAAGTTTAATACTGATAAGGAGGTGCACTGAATGAAACTTCATGAATTACAACCAGCAGCTGGTTCTAAAAAAACTCGTACTCGTGTAGGCCGTGGTTTAGGTTCTGGCTTGGGTAAAACATCTGGTCGTGGTCAAAAAGGTCAAAACTCCCGTTCTGGCGGTGGCGTTCGCTCCGGTTTTGAAGGCGGCCAAATGCCTCTTTATCGTCGTTTACCAAAACGCGGTTTCAACAACAGCGTTTTTGCTAAACAATATGCTGAAGTTAACGTAGCACAATTAAATCGCTTTGAAGATGGTGCAACAGTTGATCCAGTAGCTCTTATTGAAGCTGGCATTTTGAAAAATGTACGCGATGGTATTCGTATTTTAGGTAACGGTACATTGGAAACTAAAAACTTGACTGTTATCGCTAATGGCTTCACTAAAGCTGCTGAAGAAAAAATCACAGCAGCAGGCGGAAAAGTTGAGGTGATCTAGGGTGCTAGATAGCCTCTCGAACATCTTTAAGATTACTGAGTTACGTAACAAGATCTTGTACACATTGATGATGTTTGCTGTGTTTAGAGCCGGCATTCACATCCCAGTACCAGGTGTAGATGCATCTGTTATTGAATCCTTGTTTACATCCGGTAACCTATTTGGTCTATTAGACTTGTTTGCTGGTGGTGCGCTAAGTAAGTTCTCTATCTTTGCGATGAGTATTACCCCTTACATTAATGCTTCCATCATCATGCAACTGCTTCAGTCTGTAGTTCCTCAGTTTGAAGCATGGAGTAAAGATGGTGAAGACGGGCGTAAGAAAATAGCGAAGGTAACTCGTTATGGCACCGTAGTCCTTGGCTTTGTACAAGCCGCTGGTATGGCATTTGCTCTTAGAGCAAATAACGCTTTGGTAAATAATGATTTCCTTAGCGTATTCGTTGTGGCCATCATCCTCACAGCAGGCACATGTTTGTTGATGTGGATTGGTGAGCAAATCACAGCATATGGTATAGGTAATGGTATTTCTTTGATCATCTTTGCTGGTATCGTAGCTCGATTGCCAGATGGTCTCGAAACTATTTATCAATATATCCAAAACGGAACCATTAACATGTTCCAAGCATTCTTATTTGCTGTAATTGCACTTGCGATGATCGCTGTCGTAGTGGCAGTTACACAAGGCCAACGTCGCATTCCTATCCAATACGCAAAACGCGTAGTAGGGCGTAAAATGTACGGTGGTCACTCTACATTCTTGCCGTTGAAAGTCAATCAGGCAGGTGTAATCCCAATTATCTTTGCGTCATCTGTGTTGATGTTCCCTGTAACAATTGCACAATTTATTGACAATGAATTTGTTCATAAAGTTGCTGATTTATTTACATGGGGGACGCCGTTACAAACGGCATTGTATGCGATATTGATCTTTATCTTTACGTATTTCTATACTGCAATCTCTATCAACATTACAGATATGGCAGATAATATGAAAAAATACGGTGGTTTTATCCCAGGTATTCGTGCGGGTAAACCAACTGCTGATTATGTGGATAACGTGATGACCAAGATCACTTTGGCTGGCGCTGTATTCTTAGCTGTCGTTGCTATTATACCGAATTTCCTCGGTAGTATAACCGGCGTCCAAGGCGTATACTTTGGTGGTACGGCTCTTCTCATCGTTGTAGGTGTAGCACTTGATACAATGCAACAAATTGAGTCGCTCATGGTAACACGCCACTATAAAGGCTTTGTGAAATAGGAGGGAAACAATATGTATATTCTATTAATGGGACCTCCTGGTGCTGGTAAAGGCACTCAGGCAGCTCGACTTATTGAAAAATACGGTATTCCCCAAATTTCAACAGGTGATATGTTCCGCGCTGCGATTAAGAACGAAACACCTCTTGGAGTTGAGGCTAAGAAATACATCGATGCTGGTCAATTGGTACCAGACAGTGTAACTGTTGGTATCGTACGTGATCGCTTGGTGAAAGATGACTGCAAATCTGGATTTATTCTTGATGGATTCCCAAGAACTACAGCGCAAGCTGTATCTTTGGATGCAATCCTTAAAGAATTAGGAATTTCTTTGGACGCTGTACTTAACTTAAACGTTCCTTCCGAGGAATTGGTTAAACGTATTAGCGAACGAGCTGTTCTAGAAAATCGTGCTGATGATAACCCTGAAACAGTACAGAAACGTCTAGCTGTGTACGAAGAATCTACTAAACCATTAATTGATTACTATCGCAATAGCGGATTGTATCAAGAAATCAATGGTTTACAAGATGTAGACGCAGTATTTGCTGACATCATTAAGGCGTTGGAGAAATAATCTATGATTATTTTGAAATCGCCCCATGAGATTGAATGTATCCGCAAGGCAAGTAAGCTTACAGCAGACACGTTGTCCTTGTTAGTAGAAAAGGCTAAACCTGGCATCACGACGCTTGAGTTAGATACAATTGCCGAAGAATATATTCGCAGCCACGGTGGTATACCAAGTTGTAAAGGGTACTATGGATTCCCCGCTACAATCTGTGCTTCTATTAACGAAGAAGTCGTTCATGGTATTCCGAGCGCTAAACGTAAGCTTAAAAACGGCGATGTCCTCAGTATTGATCTCGTATCATCTATTGATGGATATCACGGCGATTCGGCTGTGACGATTCCTATCGGTCACGTCAAACCCGATGTGATGAAATTGTTAAAAGTTACAGAGGAAAGTCTGTTCAAGGGAATTGAACAAGTGAAAGTCGGTAACCGTATTGGTGCTATCGGTCACGCTGTTCAAACGTATTGTGAGAAACATGGTTACGGTGTCGTACGCGACTTCGTAGGTCATGGTTTAGGCCGCGAAATGCATGAAGATCCGCAAATACCAAACTATGGTAGTCCTGATCAAGGACCTCTTATGAAACCAGGTATGGTATTGTGTATTGAACCGATGATTACATTAGGTACTCACCGTGTTCGTGTATTAGGGGATGACTGGACAGCAGTTACAGTAGATGGTAAACCTGCTGCTCATTTCGAACATACAGTGGTTGTTACAGAAAACGGCCCTGAAATATTAACTATGCGGGAAGAACCGCGGTTAATTAAATAAACAGGTAACCGGAGGAAAAGATATGTCAAAAGAAGACGTTATTGAGGTGGAAGGTACGGTCGTTGAGGCATTACCGAATGCCATGTTCCAAGTTGAATTGGAAAATGGTCATATCGTATTGGCTCATGTGTCAGGTAAAATGCGTATGAATTTTATCCGTATTCTTCCTGGTGATAAAGTTACTATGGAACTGACACCGTATGACTTAAATCGTGGTCGCATCACCTATCGCTTTAAATAAGCATAGGGTCCACAAAGGAGGTACTAATGAAGGTTCAACCATCAGTTAAAAAGATATGCGAAAAATGTAAAATCATTAAACGCAAAGGCCGTGTAATGGTTATTTGCGAAAATCCAAAACATAAACAAAAACAAGGATAATCTGATAGGAGGTGGATGATTAGATGGCACGTATCGCCGGTGTAGATTTACCTCGTGATAAACGAGTGGAAATTGGTTTAACTTATATTTATGGTATTGGTCCAACTTTAGCATCTGAAATTATTGCTAAAACTGGCATCAATCCTGACACACGCGTTCGCGATCTTTCTGAAGATGAAGTAGCGAAAATCCGTGAAGTGTTAGATGCTGATTACAAAGTAGAAGGTGACCTTCGTCGTGAAGAAGCTCTTAACATTAAACGCTTAATTGAAATCAACTCCTATCGAGGCAAACGTCATCGTATGGGTTTACCACTTCGTGGTCAACGTACTAAAACGAATGCACGTACTCGCAAAGGTCCTAGAAAAGCAATTGCTGGTAAAAAGAAATAAGATAAAGGAGGGATAAAGCGTGGCTAAAAAAGTTGTTAGAACTAAAAGAAAAGAAAAGAAACATATTGAATCCGGTGCGGCTCATATTCGTTCTACATTCAATAACACTATCGTAACTTTGACAGATACAAACGGTAATGCGTTGTCTTGGGCTTCCGCTGGTGGCTTGGGCTTCCGTGGTTCTCGTAAATCCACTCCATTTGCTGCTCAAATGGCTGCTGAACAAGCTGCTAAAGCTGCAATGGAACATGGTCTTCGCACTGTTGAAGTATTCGTAAAAGGTCCTGGATCCGGCCGTGAAGCTGCAATCCGTGCTTTACAAGCTGCAGGTCTTGAAGTTACTTCCATTAAAGACGTAACTCCAATTCCTCACAATGGTTGTCGCCCTCCAAAACGCCGTCGTGTATAATTTATAGCGACCGATATGATACGGTGCTATAATTAACTATGAACGTGTGTTATATAGGAGGATGTTCCTGATGAGCGAAGAAAAGAAACTTAAAATCGAGAAAGTGGACATCGCCGATGGCGGTCGTTATGGTAAGTTCGTATGTGAACCATTAGATCGTGGTTATGGGATCACTCTCGGTAATAGCTTACGCAGAATTTTGCTTTCATCCTTGGATGGGGCAGCTATCACCTCTATCAAAATTGATGGAGTTCTTCATGAATTCTCTACTATTCCTGGTATTCGCGAAGACGTTACGGATATCATCCTTAACTTAAAGCAATTGTGCATCAAAGTTGAAGAAGAAGCACAATTACCTTTGGAAGTTCATTTTGACTTCCAAAAGGATGGAATATTGACAGCTGCTGATTTAGCTGAACAATTCCCACCAGAGGTAGAAGTATTGAATCCTGAACTCGTGATTGCGACAATGGATGAGACAGCTCATCTCGTAATGGACGTAGTAATCGAACGAGGTAAAGGCTATGTTCCTTCAACGAAGAATAAAAAAGATACTGATGTTATTGGTTGTATTCCAATCGATTCCATCTTCTCTCCAATTCTTCGTGCTAAATACGAAGTGAGTGATGTTCGTGTAGGCAATGAAATGGACTTCGACAAACTTACATTAGAAGTTTGGACTGATGGCTCCATTACTGCTGCTGATGCAGTGGCAAAATCTGCTGCCATTATGATTGGTTATTTAGGGAACTTCACTAAATTAGCGCATTCTGCAGATGTTGTAGATGTAAACACTGGTGAAGGCGGTATCGTTATAGATCCAGTAGGTTCCGATAATGAAGAACCAGCTGTAGATGACGGCCCAGCAAAGATTTCCATCGATGAGTTGGAACTCTCTGTTCGTGCGTATAACTGCTTGAAACGTGCTGGCATTAATACAATTGCAGACTTGCTAGACAAAACCATTGATGACTTAGGAAAAGTTCGCAACTTAGGTAAAAAATCTATCGATGAAATTGAGGAAAAACTCAATAATCATCCAGGTGGTTTTCAACTTAAACAAAAAGGCGAATAAGGAGGAAGACGAATGTACAGAAAATTAGGCCGCGACAGCTCCGCTCGTAAAGCGTTGTTCCGTAGCATGTTAACATCTTTCTTCCAATATGAGCGTATTGAAACGACTGAAGCTAAAGCGAAAGAACTTCGTTCTTTAGCTGATCAAATGGTAACTTTGGCTAAACGTGGTGATCTTCATGCACGTCGCCAAGTTCTTGCATACCTCATGGATGAAAGTGTAGTAAAAAAATTGTTTGATACAATTGCTCCAAAATATGCAGACCGTCAAGGTGGTTACACTCGTGTAATCAAAACTGGTCTTCGCAAAGGTGACGCTGCACCTTTGGCTATTATCGAGTTAGTTTAATCAAACTCATACGGTGTTGTAACTTATGTTGCAGCACCGTTTTTTTATTGTCAATTTTATGGTACAATCGACTAGTATAATATCGTAATATGTTAGCAGTTATCGTAAAGAATGAATATGTATTGTCAACCTTTTGCATAATATCTAAGACATTATTAAATTCAAGTTCTATTAAATAGGATAAATTGAAATATGGGGATTATGCACAACATGAGTATGATAGATGATGCAAATGGTTCTACTTTCATAGAAACGAAATTGACTAGAAAGATATGAGGTTATCCATGAATGAACAAGACATTATGATTGAGGTCAATCATATGAGTCATATTTATACTGATGAAAACGGCAATGATGTACGTGCCTTGGATGATGTGAATCTATCCATTAAGCGTGGTGAATTTGTTTGTATCATTGGCACTAATGGCAGTGGTAAAAGTACGCTTGCCAAGCATTTTAATGTGTTATTACAACCTAGTGAAGGTCATATCAATGTATGTGGCTTTGATACGCGGGATGAAGCGCATATTTGGAATATTCGCCAACATGTAGGAATGGTATTCCAAAATCCTGATAACCAAATCGTAGCGGCCGTTGTAGAGGAGGACGTTGCTTTTGGTCCAGAAAACTTAGGTATTCCTAGTGCAGAAATTAGACAACGTGTCGATGCAGCGTTAGCCGCTGTTAATATGACTGAATATAGAGAACATGGGCCCCATTTATTATCGGGCGGACAAAAACAACGTATTGCTATCGCAGGTGTATTAGCGATGAAGCCAGATTGCATCGTTCTTGATGAACCAACAGCGATGCTCGATCCAAAAGGTCGCCGCGAAGTGCTTGAAACGGTTCACAAGCTCAATAAGGAAGAGGGCATTACGATTGTATATATTACGCACTTCATGGAGGAAGCTGTTACGGCAGACCGAGTTGTGGTTATGAAAAATGGTGTGAAATTACATGATGGTACGCCTCGTGAAATTTTTAGCCATGTAGATACTTTAAAAGGGCTGGGCCTCGATGTACCGGTAGCCTCTGAGATTGCTTTCAAATTGAATGCTAAAGGTTATGAAGTGGGTAAGAGTATCATTAATAATGAAGAGTTAGTAAAAGGGCTCAAAGGCTCAAAGTTAGGCAAGCAATTATCCGCTATACACTCAACAGATGCTCCAAGAGGGGAGGGAACCCATTAATGGCGATTGTGTTAGATAATATTACATATACCTACGGCATGGGTACCCCTTTTGAAAAGACTGCGCTTCGTGGTGTATCACTTACCATTGAAAATGGGGAGTTTCTAGGTGTTATCGGTCATACTGGTTCCGGTAAATCCACCTTTGTACAACATCTAAATGGGCTATTACATCCTACAACTGGTACAGTTACTGTCAATGGTGTAGATATTAGTGCCTCCACAGAGGAAGCTAAAAAAATGCGTCATAAGGTGGGGATGGTATTCCAGTATCCAGAGCATCAATTGTTTGAAGAAACCATCGCTCAAGATATCGCCTTTGGTCCTAAAAATTTAGGGCTTAGTGCTGATGACGTAGACGAGCGTGTGCGAGATGCGATGAAGTTCGTAGGGCTCGATTATGACACATATGCAGAACGTTCTCCATTCCATTTATCTGGTGGTCAAATGCGCCGCGTGGCTATTGCTGGCGTAGTGGCTATGGATCCAGATTTTCTCGTGCTTGATGAACCATCTGCTGGTCTTGATCCATTTGGACGGGAAGAAATCTTTGAAGAAATCATTCGACTTCATAAAGAAAAGGGGATCACTGTAATTCTTGTATCTCACAATATGGAAGATATTTCTCGCATGGCCTCTCGTCTTGTGGTACTCGATAAAGGGCGTATCGTTCTCGATGGTGAACCGATGGACATCTTTAATAATCATCGTGATGAATTACAGGCTGTCGGTGTAGATGTACCGCCAGTGTCTGTTACCATGGAATATTTGCGCGAACAAGGTCTTGATGTGTCTAATCGCGTACTATCTGTAGATGATGCGGTGCAAGCAATTCTCGAAGGAGGTAACCATGTTAAATAATATTACTATTGGTCAATACTTCCCAGGAAACTCTTTCTTGCATCGCATGGATCCACGCGCAAAGATTATTGCTACTACCATATTCGTTGTAGCCATATTTTTGGCGAATTCTCCATTGGCATATGGCATTGTAGGTGGGTTCACCATCTTTTCAATGTTGTTATCACGTTTGCCGTTACGTCTGATGTGGTCTGCTATTAAACCGCTTTGGATTATCATCGTATTTACTATGGGGATTCATATTTTTACGACACCAGGCAATCCAATTTTTCAATGGGGGATTATTAATATTACCGACCATGGCGTGGCAATGGGCCTTCAAATGGCGGCACGCTTGATCTTCTTAATCTTGTTTTCTTCTTTGTTGACCTATACCACATCACCAATTCGCTTAACTGATGGTATCGAGCACTTGCTCAATCCGTTTCGTCGCATAGGTGTTCCTGCTCATGAGCTGGCTATGATGATGACTATTGCGCTGCGTTTCATCCCTACCTTATTGGACGAGACGGATCGTATTATGAAAGCACAATCTGCTCGTGGGGCAGACTTTGTAACAGGCTCTATCATTCAACGCGCAAAAAATATGGTGCCTCTTTTAGTGCCATTATTTATTAGTGCGTTTCGACGGGCTGATGAATTAGCCATCGCTATGGAGGCGCGTTGCTATAGAGGTGGCGTCAATCGTACACGTATGAAAGAATTACAAGTTACCTATGTCGATTATATCGGCGTCGGTGCTGTTGTCTTGATTACGATTATACTCATTGCATTGTGGTGGTTAGGTCTATGAGAAATATACGAATCATAGTGGCTTATGATGGTACAGATTTAGCAGGTTATCAAAAGCAACCTAATGATAAGGTGTTAACGGTACAAGGTTGTTTGGAATATGGTTTATCACGTATTTGTAATGAACCGATTCAAATTTATGGTGCCTCTCGTACGGATGCGGGTGTACATGCTAAATTTCAAGTTTGTACATTTCAAACGTCGGGGACTATACCAGTAGAAAATATTCCTCGCGCTATGATAACTCATATTCCTAAGGATATAGTCGTTCTAGAAGCGGTAGAAATTCCGCTAGATTGGAAGCCACGGTGGAATATATACGGTAAAGAGTATGTATATACGATTCATAATCAGCTCATTGCAGATCCTTTGACGCAGCGATATCATTGGCATGTGAAAAAGCCCTTAAATATTGATCGTATGCAGGCTGCAGGTAATGAACTAGTAGGTACGCATGACTTTACAACCCTAAAGGGCACCAACTCAACTCCGGTGGATCCTGTAAAGACAATTATGGGAGTTCGTGTTGAGGCCCGAGGTTCACAGGTAACGATTTCTGTGATTGGTGATGGTTTTTTATATCATATGGTCCGCAATATTGCAGGTTTACTTGTAGATATAGGTCTTGGTCGTCGCAAGGTTGAGGATATTAAAGGATATTTAGCCGCTAAAGACCGGCGTGCTATAGGGAAAACTGCACCTGCTCAAGGCTTATGTTTAGAAGAAATATTCTTCACTGAAGAGCGACAACAAGAGGTATTACGGAATAAATATTTTAGATGATTTGAGAATAAATATTCTATATAATTTTATATAGACTCTTTTTTTGATGTGAAAGTATAAAACGTTGAGCATAAATACTAAAAGGATACTACTTCAAAAGTAGTATCCTTTTTTTCTTATAATTTTTAGTTATAATGCCTTAATTTATACCTATTATTATGTGAAATGATACATTGTAAACCTAAAATATACATGATACAATGGCGATATAAGACAGGTTCGTACTATAAAACATTAACATAGTAAGGTAGACTCTTGTCAGCAGTGTAATTTTTATCCTAAGGAGGGTGAATCTCTTGCAAAAACGTAAAGATTTTATCTGGAAAATGGGCGGCCAACAAGGTGAAGGTATCGAGAGTTGCGGCGAAATTATGGCCACAATCCTTGCTAAAGAAGGCTACTCTTTGTATAGCCAACGTTTATTTGCATCTCGCATCAAAGGTGGTCATACTACATTCGCATTGCGCGTAGCATTGGAACAAATTATGTCCATTGGTGAAGGGGTAGACTTCTTGCTTTCCCTTGATCAAGAAACCGTTGATATGCACGGTTCCGAAGTACGTGATGGTGGATATATCATCTGTGATAGCAAAGTTAATCCAGACTTTTCTAAATTTGAAGGTACAAAGATTAATTGCTTATCTTTGCCTATCTCTGAAACAGCAATGAAACAAGGCTCCTTGTTGATGCGTAATATCGTAGCACTGGGGATGTCCGTAGCGCTTCTTGGCTTTGATACTAAGATGTTTAAAGATGCTATTATTGAGAAATTTGCAAAGAAATCCCAAGAGATTATTGATAAAAACTTGGCTGCTTTCGATGATGGTCATAGCCTTGTAATGGAAAAATTAGGCGATGTTGAAATCGATACATTGCCAGCGCCTGGTAAGAAAGATCAAATGTTCTTATTAGGTAACGAAGCATGTGCTCTTGGTGCTATTGCAGCAGGCTCCCGTTTTATGGCGTCTTATCCTATTACACCAGCATCCGAAGTTATGGAATACATGATTAAAACTATGGATAAGTTGGGCTCAACTGTTGTTCAAACAGAAGACGAAATCGCAGCGTGTATGACAGCTATGGGTGGCGTATACGCAGGTGTTCGTGGCTTCACATGTACTTCTGGCCCAGGTCTTTCCTTGATGGCAGAATCCTTGTCCATGGCTTCTATGGCTGAATTGCCAATGGTTGTTATCGACGTTCAACGTTCTGGCCCATCCACTGGTATGGCTACAAAAGTTGAACAATCTGATATTGATGCAGCTTGCTACAATGCACATGGCGACTATTCTGGTATCGTAATTTCACCAACATCTATCGAAGAATGCTTCTATGAAATTCAAAAAGCTTTCAACTTGGCAGAAATGTATCAATGTCCAGTTATCTTTATGCCTGACTTACAACAAGGTTTGAATAAACAATCAGTTCCTTCCTTCGATTTGAACCGCGTACCTATTAATCGCGGTAAAATGATGAAAGAAGCTGAACTACCTGAATTGGTACAACCTAACTACTTCAAACGCTTTGAATTGACTGAAGATGGCATTTCTCCGCGTACAATTCCAGGCATGAAAAATGGTCTATTCCTTTCCACAGGTTTAGAGCATAATGAAGAAGGTAAACCAGCAGAAGCGCCTACAATGCACGTAGCGCAAACTGATAAACGGTTCCGCAAATTGGAAACTGTAGCTGATAACTATGAACCATTCTTGAACAATGCTAAATACGACGAAGCAGATGTACTCGTTGTAGGTATGGCTTCTAGCCGTGGTGCTATTGAAGAAGCCGTTGCTGAATTCGATCAAGAAGGCGTTAAAGTTAACCACTTACAATTGCGCTTAATTAAACCATTCCCAGCAAAGCAATTACAACCGTTCTTTGATGCTGCGAAAAAAGTAGTTATCGTAGAACACAATAAAACTGGTCAATTGGCTAACTTATTTAAAATCAACATGCATAAGAAACATAAGATTTCTAGCTGCTTGAAATACGATGGTAATCCATTCACAAAAAGTTATGTGAAAAATGCGATTAAGGAGGTCCTATAATATGACAACAGCTAAAGATTACAGAAATGATATTCGTCCTAACTGGTGTCCAGGCTGTGGCCATTATGGGGTTCAAGCGGCGATTACTGACGCTGTAGTAGCGAAAAATATTCCACCAGAAAAATTAGCCGTAATTTCCGGTATCGGTTGTTCTAGCCGTATCGGTGGCTATTTCTACGCTTATGGTGCACATACAACTCATGGCCGTGCGCTTCCTTATGCGCAAGGCGTTAAACTTGCTAACCAAGATCTTGAAGTTATCGCATTTTCTGGTGACGGTGATGCCTTTGCTATCGGTATGGGTCACACCATTCATGCTTTCAAACGTAATGTAAACATGACATACGTAGTAATGGACAACCATGTATATGGTTTGACTAAAGGCCAAGCATCCCCTCGTTCTGACATTGGTTTTGTTACAAAAACAACGCCTCATGGTGCGTTTGAGTCTCCATTATCCGTTTGTGAAACTGCGATTGCAGCAGGTGCTACATTTGTAGCGCAAAGCTATATGGTGAATCGTAAAGAGCTCGTCGATTTGATTCAACAAGCTATGGATCATGAGGGCTTCTCCTTCATCAATGTATTCAGCCCATGTGTTACATATAACAAACGTAATAGTTACGATTGGTTCAAAGAACATTTAGTAGCATTGCCTGAAGGGTATGACCCAACAGATCGTGCAACAGCGCTTAAAACTTTGGGTGATACTGATGGTTTGGTTACAGGCCTTATCTATCAAAATACATCTAAACCTTCCTTTGAAAAAGCATTGGCTGCTGCAAATGGTGGCCCACATCCTCGTCCATTGACTGAAGATGTGGTTAAACCTGACCAAGCATTATTTGATAGCCTTTGTAATGGCTTCAAATAATCATTAGCAGAACACTATAGATACTTGCTTGTCTACATAATAAACGTGTCACCTTTGGGTGGCACGTTTTTTGTATGTACTATTTTATGAAAAACTATTTAGTATATTGCTTTCTGCGATTTGTCCCATGTGGTTATATAACGTGATATAATAAGGACATTGTATGATATTCATTGCAATTGTATCGTATTCATTGCAGAGGTTTTTATGAAAGCATACGAAAAGGGGATTAGTCTATCTATCTGGACTTTGAGTTGGCCTATATTTATTGAAGTGTTCCTACAGATGCTAGTAGGTAATATAGACCAATTGATGATGAGTCACTACTCGCCTCAAGCGGTAGCAGCGGTAGCTAATGCCAATCAAATTTTAAATATCTTTATTATGCTCATCATCGTCATGAGTACAGCTACGACGATTTTGATTGCCCAATATTTAGGAGCGAGAAACCAGTCCAAGCTATCAGAGGTATGTACGGTCAGCTTAATGATGAATTTTCTCTTTTCATCTATAGCGGCAGTATTCTTTATTACTTGCCATGAATGGATCTTTACATGGCTAGGTATACCACCAGAAACGATGAGTGATACGTCGATATATACTACTATCGTTGCTGCAGGGCTACCGATACAAGCAATGTATTATGCGTTAGTAGCCGTATTTAGAGGTCACTCATTAACACGCGTTACCATGTACATTGCTCTTGTGATGAATATCATTCATATTCTAACAAACTATGTATTAATCTTTGGACATGGTCCAATACCAAGTCTTGGGGTATTAGGCGTTTCTATTTCTACGTGGCTATCTAAAGTGGTAGGGCTCGTGATTATTGGATATACTTTTAAGAAATTATTAACCTTAGAGGTGAGCTTTAAATTCTTAAAACCATTTCCGTGGCATACGGTTAAATCTTTATTGCATATCAGTGTTCCTTCTGGTGGAGAAACATTGAGCTATCAATTATCTCAAACTACGATTATGAAAATGGTCAATATTTTAGGCTTAGCAGTTATTAATACTAAAGTTTATGTATCTGTTATTGCCATGCTTTGTTATGTATACACCATAGCACTATCCAATGCTTCACAAGTTATCGTAGGTTTCCTAATGGGCGCTAAACGCCAAGAGGAGGTTACTAGTCGTGTATGGAAGTCCATGTATTTAGCGATTGCTATTAACGTAGGTCTTGCTACATTCTTCTATGTGACTAGTGATTTTGTTGTCTCTGTGTTTACTTCGGATCCGGAAATCCTAGAGTTAGCACATAATGTATTACTGGTTGAGATCTTTCTTGAGTTAGGACGTGCAGTAAATATCGTTATGGTTGGTTGTTTGCAGGCTGCCGGTGATATTCGTACGCCTATGCTGGTGGGAATCTTTGGCATGTGGTTATGCGCCGTGCCATTATCGTATCTATTTGGTATTTATTGGGGTTGGGGCCTTGTTGGTATATGGATTGCCATGGCCGCTGATGAAATCTTGCGAGGTTTATTGTTTATATATCGTTGGTATAGCGGTAAATGGAGAAACAAGCATCTTATCGAAGCTTAATTTCATTCTCCCTGATTTTGATTTACAATTAGCTAAATAATAATGTAATATAACTAGCATTATATTGGAGAATAGACATTGCTAGTTTTACTTGAAAGTAGGTTTATATGAGTAAGACAGTGGGCATTATTGGCTTAGGCCTATTAGGTGGATCCTTGGCAAAGGCCTTAAAGGAATATACAGATTATGAGGTAGTAGGCTATGCACGTCGTCAAGAGGTCTGTGATGCGGCCATTCAAGATGGTGTGGTAAAAGCTGCGTGGACTGAAGTTGAGCCATTGATTAAGAACTCAGATATCGTTGTGTTCTCCTTGCCACCTGATACAAATGCACGACTTTTTACTGAAACGGCTCATCTATTTAGACTGGGACAAGTCGTAACCGATGTATCTAGTGCGAAGGAAAATTTTGTACGAGCCGTTTATGAATCGATTCCTAAGGGGACCGTTTTCGTATCTGTCCATCCTATGGCAGGATCCGAAAAGGGTGGGTATGAAGTATCTCATAAAAACCTATTCAAAGGTATGGGCTGGATCGTGTTAGAAGATAAGGCATCTGATGTATATAGTGAAGAAGTAGCTCAAGAATTAGCTGACATGGGTCGTGCCTTAGGGTCTCGTATCGAGTTTGTCGATATTTATGCTCACGATGCATATCTGGCTATGGTTAGTCATATGCCTCACTTATTGGCCTCTATTTTAACACAAGTTTCGGGAGGCGATGAATTGGGCGAATTGCGTATGAAATTGTCCGCAGGGGGCTTTAGAGACTGTACACGTGTGGCTGGTGGCTTACCATCTATGTGGCGTGAAATTATCTATGGAAATCGTCGTAATGTCATCGAAGGTCTCACACAAGTTGAAGCAGAAATTCAACGCGTAAAAGAGATACTTTTACAAGAGGATGACGGTCAAGAATTAGAAGTCTATCTTGAACGAAGTCGCGAGATTCGAGGAAAGTTACCGTATTTAACTGGTCAAATCAAGGATAATTAAAATTACGTAGTTTTGTATCCTATAAGAGAGTAAATGTAACTGAAAAAACATGACATATATCTAGAATCGTGTATACTATATATCATTATGAGTATGTAAATAGTATTATGTTAAGGGAGCTTTTATGAGTTTGTTACAAGAAACTTGTGGCGCTATTACAGGTCGCAGCTTAGAGATTGAACAACATATATTTAATAGCTGGAATGCAGAATCGCCGGTGGAACTATATGGTCGTCTTGTAGATGTTGTGGCTCAATATGGGGCGGCTACGAACCAAGAGCAGGTAACCGTGCCAAAACCATGCATGATTATTGCTTCTGCGGATCATGGCGTAGCTGATATGGGGGTCAGTGCGTATCCCAAGGAAACAACTGTTGGGATGACACAAAATTATCTAATTCCTAAAGGGGCGGGTGCTAACTCCCTAGCTAATTATTGTGGGGCCCAAATGGAAGTTATCGACATGGGGATCGATGCGGATATGAGTTGGGTTCCAGGCCTTCGAAGTCATAAACTGGGGATGGGTACAAAAAACTTTGTAGAAGAGCCAGCCATGACGCGCGAACAAGCCGTGGAGGGCATCGAAACAGGGATTCGTCTAGTAAAAGAAAAAATCGATGAAGGCTTTAACGTATTTTTGGTAGGTGAAATGGGCATATCAAATACGACAGCTAGTGCCCTTATGACCGCTAAGTTTGCAGGACTTACAGCGGAAGAGGCGACAGGACGAGGAACGAATATTTCCGATGAACGACTTAAACTAAAGCAACGCATTGTTCATGATGTACTAGAGAAATATAAGGATATTCCTAAAGACGATGCCATTGGAATTTTATCTTCTGTAGGTGGCTTTGAATTTGCTTGTATTGTGGGTGTTATCTTAGGTGCCGCAGCAAATCATGGGTTAGTTATTATCGATGGATTTAATACATCGGCTTGTGCATTGGTGGCTAAAACATTGGCTCCAAAAGCGATGGATTATGTGATGGCATCTCATTTGTCTGCTGAAAAGGCTGCGAAGTCCTCCTTAGAAAACCTAGGCTTAGAAGCGTATGTAGACTTAGGACTTTGTTTGGGTGAGGCCTCTGGCAGTTCGATACAAATGGGAATGCTAGATCTTGCGGTGCATATGTATATGGCCATTACAGGAGGTAATAAATGAGAACTTTCAAAGTTGAGCCGTTAGATACACAAGCAATGGAAACATGTCGATTCCGTATTGATAATTTGACAAAGCCTATCTATAGCCTGGCTACGTTAGAAACTATAGCGGAACGTTTTGCAGGAATTTTAGGAGACCCTAAACCAAATCATTTGCATCAAGGTGTGCTCGTTGTGGCAGCTGATCACTTGGTAGATGGACCGCAAAATGATCAACATGGTAGTGAAAGTTATGCTGCTATAAAACGCTTTAATGAGGGAAGAACAGCTACACAAGGGGCTGCAGCTAAATTAAATGCTACGGTACATGTGGTGAATGTAGGTCTAGAACAAGACACTTCTGATTTAACAAATATTGAGCAACAGGTGATTCGGAATGGGTCCCATTTCTTTGGCGTAGAACCTGCTATTTCTCGAGATGAATTAGAGCGTGCTCTTGAGCTAGGTTTTACCTATGCAGACAAATTACATGCAGATGGACTACAAGTGGTGGCGATTGGTAACGTAGGGGAGAGAGCTTTCTTAGATTCTCTCGTAACGACGGCTACTATTACGGGCTGTGCCTACAATGATATTCTCGTACACAATGAATGGGGGCCTACAGTGGATGAACGTGCTGCTCATATTCATTCTTTTGTAGATCGATTTAATATTGCTATTGATGATTGGTCTACTTTGAGTGAAAGCGAGCGCCGTGATGCGGTATTGAACTTGCTTCATGTAGCAGGTGGTTTAGATATTGCATTTTTAACAGCCTTTATCTTGGGGGCTGCTAGCCATCGCATGGCCGTAGTCTTTGATAATGTAGTAACTGGTGCAGCTATTTTAGCGGCGGTTACCATTGATCCGCTAGTTAAGGACTATGTGTTCCCATCGGCTGTTTATGATGAGCCTATACATGATGAACCTATACATAAAGAACAATGTCGCTTCTTAGGGGTGAAGCCTTATTTGCACTATAATCTGCTAATCGATGAAGCCTTAGGTTCAACTATGGGACTATCTATTATCGATGCATCTATGCATATGCTAAATGACATGAAAACATTCATCGAAGCCGAAGTTAGCGTGGCTGAAGATGGGGCTGGTAAAGGTAGACAAAAGAATAAAGAATAACCCATTTTAAAGGGGGATTGTATATCCCCTTTTCTCGGGTAAAAGATGTTCTTGTATGCTATATTTTCAAGGAACTTTACGGAAAAACCATTGACACTATATGTGTAAATTGATATTATTATATGGCAGTCAGGATGGACTTAATTCATCCTTGACGACAGATTGATAATTATGTTATAGTAATTATCGGTTCTGTATGCGGGAATAGCTCAGCGGTAGAGCACCGCCTTGCCAAGGCGGGGGTCGCGAGTTCGAATCTCGTTTCCCGCTCCATACATTCCTCGATAGCTCAGTCGGTAGAGCAATCGGCTGTTAACCGATCGGTCGTAGGTTCGAGTCCTACTCGAGGAGCCATTTGACTCACTAGCTCAGTTGGCAGAGCACCTGACTTTTAATCAGGGTGTCCCGCGTTCGAGTCGCGGGTGAGTCACCATTTCTGGCCCGTTGGTCAAGCGGTTAAGACACCGCCCTTTCACGGCGGTATCCCGGGTTCGATTCCCGGACGGGTCACCACATATGGACGATTAGCTCAGCTGGGAGAGCGCCTGCCTTACAAGCAGGATGTCGGCAGTTCGATCCTGTCATCGTCCACCATTTGCGGGAATAGCTCAGCGGTAGAGCACCGCCTTGCCAAGGCGGGGGTCGCGAGTTCGAATCTCGTTTCCCGCTCCATACACATTCCTCGATAGCTCAGTCGGTAGAGCAATCGGCTGTTAACCGATCGGTCGTAGGTTCGAGTCCTACTCGAGGAGCCATTTTTATTGGCCCGTTGGTCAAGCGGTTAAGACACCGCCCTTTCACGGCGGTATCCCGGGTTCGATTCCCGGACGGGTCACCACATGGACGATTAGCTCAGCTGGGAGAGCGCCTGCCTTACAAGCAGGATGTCGGCAGTTCGATCCTGTCATCGTCCACCAAAGCAAACGGTTATCTTCGGATGACCGTTTTTTAGTATGTAAAAAGTACATATGGGTATAAAAATACATATGGTCATGTAGATAAATAAAGGAGTACAACTATTATAGTTGTACTCCTTTTGTTGTAATGTTTATATAGTTTTATGTAAAAAAATATATAGTTGCTATGGTTGTACTTTCAAAATATATAGTTAGTTCTTGTTATATCTAAAAAATATAAATTTTATTATAGGCACATCTGGAAACTACATATTTAACGTGGTGCATACATGATGATATATACACCTACGAGGCATACAAGGCCGCCGATGATATCGTACATATCTGGTCGTAAGCCGTCCACAAGCCAGCCCCATAGAATAGAGAGGGCAATGAATACGCCGCCGTATGCTGCGTATACTTTGCCGAAGCTTGCTTCTGGCTGGAAGGTGGGGATGATGCCGTATAAGAATAAAATAAAAGCACCTGCGATTAGGTAAATAGGTCCTTTGTCGTCACGCATATAGAGCCATACGAGATAACCGCCACCGATTTCCGCAAGTCCTGCTAGTATAAAGAATAGAATAGATAAGAGCATAATAACCTCACTGTATTCTTGCTGTATTAATTGAAATCTATTCTCCATTGTACAACTTAGGACAAGAGAGGGCAATTGTTTTGTATAGATAGGTCATTTGTTGTTTATAGTAAAACCCCGTACACCAAAAGGTATACGGGGTTCTATTAGTTATTATAAACGTGGTGGTGATTCGCTGTGCACATAATCCATGAAGGTATGCATGGTTTCTGTTTTAGAATTATTCTTCTTAAATGCGAAGCACACTTGTAGTTTGAATGGTTTTTCTAAAGGCACAAAGCCATCATTGATGTTTAAAGACGTTAAAATTTGGCGTGCTACGATGCAACCAGATTTATTCTTTTGACAGTAGTCGATCATTGTATATGGATTGGATAGACGGCTACCGCGGATGTGTAGGTTTTGTTGACCGTTCCCAACATAGTTTTTTAATGTGCGATACATAAAGTATTTAGGTGGATACATGAGCAGTGGTTGTTGCTGGATAGCTTTTAAACTGGCTGTTTCCATACCGTTCACTAAGTTTGGTGCATAGTATACAAATTCGTCTTCTCTAAGCGCGGTGGATTCGTATGCGGACATATCCTTATTATTAGGTAAATAGAGTAATGCAATATCGATGCGGTTTTCTCGCAAGTCGAGCATCAATTCTTCTTCTTCCATATCGTAAATACTAACAGAGAATTCAGGATGGTTTTGGAAGAAGTGGGAAACGTAACCGTTTAGACGGATATCCCCAAGACTACGTAATACGCCAATGTTTAGAATTGGGCGTTCAACCTTGCTAGCTAAACGAATGGATTGGATAGCGCGTTCCAATGTGTCGAGAACTTGTTCTGCTTCTGGTAGGAACAACTCACCTTCTGGTGTTAAACGGCTACCTCTTGTAGAACGGGAGATTAATTTCACACCAACTAAACGCTCTAATTTTTTCATTTGAGCGCTGAAAGCTGATTGTGTAATATTCATAGATTGTGCAGCTAATGTAAAGCTTCCTGTTTTATTATAGGTAATAAAACTTTGTAGCTCTTGCATTGTAGGTAACTCTTTCATGTTATTCCCCCAACTTAGACATAAGACTCCAATGATACCTATTACCTTACTTATTCATATTGTAGCATACTATAATTGATTTTTCATCTAAATCTATAAAATATGATGAAACATGCACAATCGATATAGTCCGTCGTATTATCGTAAAAAAGTGTAATTCAAAATTGTGATTATGCACTTATTTCAATGACTTTCACAAGTATCGATAATTGACATAACTAGATGAAAATGATATTATACTTGGGTACCATTATGTGTAGGTACAGGTTTATTTTTAATCTTATGAGGTGATAATCACATGGCAACGAGAAGAGAGGCTCGATTCAAACTTTGTCGTCGCTTTGGTGTGAACGTATTCGGTCACGCAAAAGCCTTGAATCGCGTCAAAAAAGACCAACGTCAGAAGAAAATGTCTGAGTATGGCACACAATTATTAGAAAAACAAAAAGTTAAAGCTTACTACAACTTGCTAGAACGCCAGTTCGTACGCTATTATGATAAAGCGAAAAAAATGCAAGGTGTTACAGGTCAAAACATGTTGATCCTTTTGGAACAACGCCTTGATAACCTTGTATATCGCATCGGCTTCGGTAACTCCATTCGTCAAGCTCGTCAAATGGTAAACCATGGCCACATCTTGGTAAACGGTCGTCGCGTAGACATTCCTTCCTTCTCCTGCAAACCAGGCGATGTAATCGAATTGCGCGAAGCATCTCGTGATAACGAAATGTTCAAAACTAACTTCCAAGAACTTCGTTCTTTCGAACTTCCTTACATTGAAAAAGACTTGGAAGGCTTCAAAGCTACATTTACTCGTCTTCCTCAACGTGAAGAACTTCCTATCGAAGTTAACGAAACACTTATCGTCGAATTGTACTCCAAATAATTTGGCGCTATTGCCCGCAGTGCTGTGCACTGCGGGTTTTTTATGTTGTGGGTATTGTTTATAAAAGTGGGCTGTCATAAAAAATTAAATTTTAGAGTTTAATCGAGTATAACCTATTATAATAGCAGTACTTATGATTATTCCAAATCCACATATAAAAAATATATCATGTAAAGGTAATACATTTGCTAAGCTTGTAAATATAGTTATTGATAATATTGATCCAATAGAGAATCCTGTACTTACAGAACCGCTAGCTAATGTTAACTCTTCCTGTGAAAAAATAGATTGTATATATGCATGAACTAAAACAACGGCTGTAAATAATAATATTTCAGATATGCTATATAGAATATAAAGTTCTTCTATTGTTTTTATATAACCTATGCAAAAAATACTTCCCCCATATAGTATAAAAAGAGGAAACAAAATCTTTTTAAAACTCGTTGCTAAGTTAATGGTGAAATATTTAGCAAGAATTCCAAAAACAATGAATGATGCCAGCCTAGAGATTGTTTGCGTATATCCATACTGACTATCAGTTAAATGTAATATATTTTTAATAAATATTAATAGTAGAATCGGAATACACATATAAAATATTCTAGCTAATATACCCAAATAAACTATAAAATTAATTTTTTTATTTAGGAATAATAATTTATATCCTTTTATTAAAAGTTGAATTCGGTCATATATGTTTTGTCTAATAGTTTTTTGGGAGATAGTTGAGTATGATTGTATTTTCACATTTCTATTTAATTGATAAAGTAGGTAGGCTGAAATAATATAAGTAATTGCATCAATAACGAATACCATCGTTAAAGAGTAATTAATTATAACGCTAAATAATAAGGAACCACTTATCAATGCAAAACGATTAATAGACCGGAGCAGTGCATTAAATTTGACTAGATCATTTGTAATATTAGGTATAAAAGAAAGTCTAGCGATTCCTAAAATTTTATTATTAAAACCTATAAGAAAAGCTATGATATATACTAGATAAAGATTATCTATGAAAATAAAAATTAATAATATAAAACCCGAAACTATTTCAGGAACTACCATAGACCACATTAAGCCTTTTTCTTTTACAAGTATCCCTAAAAATGGGCCTAATAACATTCCAACTAATAATGTTGCTATCGTAACTGCCCCTGTATTAAAAGGACTGTGGGTGGTATTAAATATATATGTTATAAAGCCTAGTGTTGTTGCTGTGCTTCCCATTGTTGAAAAAAATAGAGCACTATTTAAGAGAAATGAGTTTTTATTTTCTAGATTCATATTATCATCTCCTAGATTATAGAAGTACAGATATAATATGTGTTGTTTTACAAAATCTAAATTAAACTTTTATCAATTTCTGATATTATATATTCATAATTCTATATAAATATATAAATTTCCTGCACAATATAAAGTTATATGTAATATAAGTAGGTTTTTGCTAAGGCAAGATAATAAAGGGGACTATTCATTCTTTATTATTTAGAGGAGATTAATGGATTTTATACGTGTTGAGTTAGAAGAAAAATATATTGCTGATGTTGAGTCTCGAGAGGAGTGTATTGCCTTTAGTGTGTATATTAAAAGTGGTGATTTTTCCGGACGAGGCACATTTGTTTATACTGTAAATCAATTTAGACAATTAATCAGTCAACTCAAATTAATATATATTACATTAGATGGAGAGGTTCGTATTGCTTATGATGATTCGGATGATTATGTCCATATTATATGCAAATCATATGGACATATAAAAGTAGACGCTCAATTGGGAGGTAGTTAGCGTGATAATTGGGTTAAACTTGTTCTTAATACTGATCAGACCGTATTGAATGAGGTAATTCAGCAATGTAATTCTATATTAAAAAATTAATTTGATGATAGCGTATAACTACTAAATTTTAATTGACACAAACCCATAAAATCTGTATACTATTTTGAGTAAGCTTTAGTCGTGTTTCCATTAGCCCCGGAAGCAAAGGACAAGCTGATTTTGGTAGAATTATGACGTTATTAGGAGGATATGCAGCATGAAAACTACATATATGGCCAATCCGAACACAATCGAACGGAAATGGTATGTTGTTGACGCTGAAGGTAAAACTTTAGGACGCCTTGCTGCCGAAGTTGCAAAAGTTCTTCGGGGCAAAAATAAACCAACTTTCACACCACACGTAGATACTGGTGACCATGTGATCGTTGTAAACGCAGAAAAAATTCGCGTAACTGGTAAAAAATTGGAACAAAAGGAATACTTCCGTCACTCTGGTTACCCAGGTGGTTCCCGTTTCACTAAATTGTCCATGATGCTTGAAAAACAACCTGAACGTGTTGTTGAAATGGCAGTTCGTGGCATGCTTCCAAAAAATAAATTGGGTGCACAACAATACCGTAAATTAAACGTATACGCTGGCCCTGAGCATCCACATGCAGCTCAAAAACCAGAAGTGTTAGAAATTTCCGTACGATAATCTAGAGGGAGGAATATATAATGGCAGTAGCACAATATTACGGCACTGGTCGTAGAAAATCTTCCGTTGCTAGAGTTCGTCTGGTACCGGGAACAGGTAAAATCACTGTTAACAAACGTGAACTTAATGATTATTTCGGTCGCCAAACTTTGGAATTGATCGTAAAACAACCTTTGAACTTGACTAACACAGTTGAACAATACGATGTTATCGCAACTGTAGCTGGTGGTGGTCCTTCCGGTCAAGCTGGTGCAATTCGTCACGGTATTTCCCGTGCGTTATTGGACGTAGATGGCGAACTTCGTCAATCTTTGAAAAAAGCTGGCTTCTTGACTCGTGACCCACGTATGAAAGAACGTAAAAAATACGGTCTTAAAAAAGCCCGCAAAGCAAGCCAATTCTCCAAACGTTAATATTTGGAATACAGGATATTACACCTGCAGACAATGTCTGCAGGTGTTTTTGCATTTTGGGTAGAAATATTTTAAAGTAATAGTATATAGTTTTATTGGCAGAATTATTTGTTTTTAATTTATTTCTTTCATCAATAAATAATTTAATAAAGGGGAATATCATGATTTTTGTAGCTTGTATTATTGGGATTTTCATTTTAGCAAGTTTTATTGGTAGGAAAAATAATGATAGTATAATTTTAAAATCTCTATTGTTATTATTGATAATTTTTGGCTTTTATCAATTTGTTTTATTTTTAATAGAATATATTCCCCCATTTATTATCTTTATAATTACTTTTTTACATACGATGACATCAACTCTTGATGCAGTAGTTTTAGTTGCTTTGATTACAGGTGGGATAACTTTACTAAATTCCTTTTATTCTAAGTATTCTGAATCAAAGAATAAACGAAGAGAATATTTATCCTCAAAAAGAGAAACACCATATTCTGAATTTATAGAATTGATTAATAAAGTATCTCAACAAGGAAATAATAACTGTATATATAGTGAAGAAGATATGCTTAAAGATATAAGTAGCTTTAATAGTAAATTGATACTATGGGGTTCTCCTAATGTTGTAAAAAAGTGGAATGCCTTTCGTAAAAACTCACTTCAAAATAATTCTGAAAATACTTTAATTCTTATTGAAGATGTGATGAATGAAATGCGTAAAGATCTAGGTGTTAAATCGGTTGAAAAGGGAGGACTATTATCAATTTTTATAAATGATATTGAGAAGATACTTGAAAAATAATGCGGGTATAAATAATAATTAGATTTAATATATTGGGAGTAAATCGATATTTAATTCTATCATTTACACAGACATTTAATTCTCCTATAATAGAGATATAATCGAATTTTTTCGAAAATAGATTTTCATATAGGAGAACTCATATGATTTATAATACAATTCAGTACGTAGTGGACAACGGTATTGGTACGTTGACGTTTAATCGTCCAACTGTGGCGAATGGTTTTAACATCGAGATGTGCAAGGAGATCCTTGAGGTCTTAGATAAAGCTTATAATGATGAAAGCGTGCGTGCATTGCTTATCAATGCAGAGGGGAAGGTGTTCTCTGCGGGTGGCGATTTAACAGAGATGGAGCGCGCTGTAAACGAAGGGGATACTGAGTCTTTATTTGAAATCGTTGAGCTAGTAGCTGAGATTTCTATGGCTATGAAGAAGTTACCAAAACCTGTTATCATGAGCCTTCAAGGGGCTGCGGCAGGTGCTGCCTTCAATATGGCTTTAGCGGCAGATTTTGTCGTGGCGGCTAACAATGTACGTTTTATTCAAGCCTTCGTAAATGTAGGCCTTGCTCCTGATGCGGGCGGTTTATTCTTGTTGACGCGTTCTATTGGTATGAACCGTGCTATGCATATTGTCATGACTGGAGAAGCCGTATCTGCTGAAAAGGGGAAGGAACTGGGCTTTGTGTATAAGGTTTGTGAATTAGAAGATTTAGAGACAGCTACAAGACGCCTCGTTGAAAAATTGGCAAAAGGGCCTGCACAATCTTACCGCGTTATGAAGGAAATGATGTGGAATAGCTTCTTAGCAGGTTGGGAAGAGTACAAGAAGTTTGAAGTAGAAAACCAATGTAAATTAGGTCTTTCAGAGGACTTCAAAGAAGGAGTCCGTGCGTTTACAGAGCGTCGCCGTCCTAAATTTGGTCAACAATAATATTGATTTATGAATATACGGAATGGAATTTCCTGTAATTCATAAGAAAATACAAATATAATTAGAACCGATGTGGCTCCAACTATTGAGTTACATCGGTTTTGCTTTCATTACACAGAAAAAGTGTATATAATAGAACTATTGAAATAGTTTTAGGAGGTCATTATTACATGGCTCAAGATACAATTAAATGTTATGACAGCCCTAGCGATGTAGTTAAAGCATTAGCAGAGGATTTTATTGCTTTCACCAACGAGGAAATCAATCGCACTGAAACGTGTGTTGTTGGTATTACGGGCGGGACTGTTATTAATGGTTTATTAGAATTGCTTAATTCCCCAGAATATATTGAACGCCTTAATTGGGAACGAATATTCTTTGTGTGGACTGATGAGCGATTCTTGCCGCAATCTCATGAGGATAATTACTTCAATCGCGTGAAACCTTACTTGTTGTGTAAGGCGAAAGGGGCGGCTCATTTCTTGCCAATCAATACAGATTCTAAAACTGTAATAGAAGCGGCAGCGAAATACGAGAAAGAGGTTAAGAATGTTCTCAAGGCTTGTAAAAAAAGTGGTCTAGATTTGGCATTGCTCGATCTTGGTGAAGATGGTCATACAGCCGGCCTATTTGCAGGTTCTCATGCATTGCGTGTCACAGATCAAGAGGTGGTAGCCGTTGAGGATGGAAAGGTATGGGAACGTATTTCTATGACCTTTTCGTTCTTGGCAAAATCTGATGCGATTTGGTTTACCGTAACTGGTGAAAGTAAGCGAATTGCATTGACAAAGGTATTGTATCAACGCGAAGATTACGAGGATTTACCTTGGGAAAAACGAATTGGTCGTGTATTGCCTGGAGCGGTGCTTTCACAAGAAGCTATGACCTGGTATGTGGACAAGGCAGCCTATGATGATGTACACTAAAGAGTATAAGTAGTAGTAAAGATAAAGGAGATACATATGGGGTCTATAGGAACACCTGAATTAATAGTTATATTAGTGATTGCTCTAGTTATCTTCGGACCTGGTAAATTGCCTGAAGTCGGTAAAGCTATTGGTAAAGGCATCAATGAGTTTAAAGATGCCATTTCGGGGCCTAAAAAGGCTGTTGATGAAACGAAAGAAGCCGTTAAGAAAGCGACTACTATCGATGTGACAGCAGGGGCTAAGAACGACGATAAACATAAAGAAGCTAACGATTAATAGGAGGTAACACTATGTGTAAAGATTGTGGTTGTGGCGAAGATAATGGCGTTGTAACAAAGGTATTTACCGTACCGGGGATGATGTGCAACAACTGTAAAGAAACAGTTGAAGGTGCATCTTTAGGTTTGCCTGGCGTATTAAGTGCAGAAGTAGATTTGCCAGAAAAGACTGCTACTGTTTCTTTTGATCCAACAAAAGCATCTGTAGAAGTTATTACAAAAGCCATTGAACGAACTGGCTTTGAAGTGGCAGGCGTTGCAGACGGTGTACAAAAACATAGTCATGGATTACTAGGCACTTTGAAACGTCTCTTCAAATAATCGAACCGATGGAGCTGTATTGAAACCTTGTTTCGATGCAGCCCTTTTTTGTTTAAAGAGGTAATACGATGATACGTAAGTTTGATGCTAAAAATTTTAAGTGGGATGGTATCGAAACCTTGGTATATAAGCAAGATGGTAGTCCTTTTAAAGATGTAACACGTCAAGTATTATACGATGGTGCTTATGATATTCCATGTCAATTCCGCTATTTTGAATGTTTGCCAGGAGGGTATTCTACCTTGGAGTATCACGATCATACGCATATGGTTATGATATTCCGCGGTAAGGGGCAGGTCTTATTAGGTGATGAAATCCACGATGTAGAAGCTGGTGACTTTATCGAAATTCCAGGCAAAACAATTCATCAATTCCGTGCTAATAAGGGCGATTATATTGGTTTTCTTTGCTTGGTAAATCAAGACCGGGATAAGGTGAAATTATTATCCCCTGAAGAGATGGAAATGTTACGAGCAAATCCTAAAATCAAAGAATTCTTGGAAAGTTGTTGAGTCTGGTGGAGGTTCTATGAATACTTTTACACGAGCGGCCCTTACCGTTTTAGTGGGCCTCGTCATTTGGTTTTTACCTCATATAGAGGCAATCAAGCCTGAAGGTTGGCATTTATTAGCTATCTTTACGGCTACTATTGTGGGCTTTATCTTGCGACCTTGGCCAACGGGCATTATGGCGCTTTTTGGTATTGTTGTAGCCGTAGCCACTAACTCCATTACTATGGTTCAGGCACTAGGTGGCTATGCAGAGGCGAATGTGTGGCTTATCGTAGCAGCCGTATTCTTTTCACGAGGTATTATTAATTCTGGCCTTGGTAAGCGTATTGCGTACACCTTGATTCGCTCCTTTGGCACAAGCTCTTTAAAGCTTGCTTATGCTTTGGCTTGTACGGATTTGATTATTTCTCCAGCTACACCATCTAATACGGCGCGTGGTGGTGGTATCGTATTCCCCATCGTACAAAATATTTCCTTAGCATTTGACTCTGAACCATATGGTAATACGGCTCGCCGCATTGGGGCGTACTTGATGACGACGGCACATACTATTAACACCATTACAGTAACGATCTTCTTGACTGCATGTAGTGGTAACTTGCTTATTACGTCCTTAGGTGCTAAACTGTTTGGCTATGATATATCTTGGTGGGAATGGTTCCAAGCCGGTGTGATTCCTGGTGTGATTTGTATGATTTTGATGCCTTGGTTTATCTATAAAATCTATCCACCAGAAATCAAGGAAACACCAGAGGCTGCAGTAATGGCTCAAAAAGAACTAGATGCTCTTGGACCTATTACGAAGGCCGAAATTTCTGTTGCCATTATTTTTGTTCTTTGTATCTTACTTTGGGCTACAGCAATTTGGACTAAGCTTCATCCTACAGTAGTAGCGATGATGGGGGTTCTGGCGTGTGTTGTGACTGGCTCTCTTACGTGGGAGGATATTTTGGGTGAACGCACCGGTTGGGATATCCTCATCTGGATGGGTACGCTTGTAGGCATGGCTGGGCTGCTTGGCAAACTCGGTGTAGTAGCTGTCTTTGCAGATTTTGTAAGTCAACATTTAGCTGGCTTCGATTGGTTCTGGGCGTCCTTTATCATTTCCGCTACCTTTGTGTACTCTCAGTATTTCTTTGCCAGTGGCACGGCGCGTATTACAGCTTTGTTCTCCGCCTTTTCAGCCATTTTAGTGGCGATGGGGGCTCCTATTCCGTTTACGATATTGCTCTTTGGTTTGATGAACAGTCCTGGTTGTACATTGACTCACTATAGTTCGGGTGTAACACCGATCTTCTTCGGTGCTGGCTATGTGCCACAAGGTACGTGGTGGCGCGTAGGCCTTGCTATCTCTGTGGTGAGCTTCCTCATTCATTTCTGGGGCGGCACCTTTGGTATGTGGCTCTTTGGTATCCTATAATATATTTAATCCCTCACTACGGTGAGGGATTTTTCTTGTTATATCTATATTTTTTATACCTTACTAGGTTTGCTATAGTTTTTGGGTATGGTGAACTTCATAAAAAAACTATGATGAATCTATAGAATTTATTGTGAATTATCTTGCGCGGGATAATATAACGTGTTATTATTATTCCGTGATTAATATTACAGAATATTTTAGGAGGAAACATGTTAGGTTTAGTCATTAGCTTATTGATTATTGCGCTAGTCGTGATTATTAATGACATTCGAATTATGAACAACAACTTAACACGTTTTTGTCTTAGAAGTTCCGCGAATGGTTTAATATACAATCAATAAGATTTGACTATATGGTTTGTTTCTTATGTGTATATTTTCCAAGGGGTACATAGGATTATTTATGTATATAGGAATTCTGTAAACAAAAGGAATATCATTTGTAAACTTTTAAGACGATTCATTGGAATCGTCTTTTTTTATGCGTCGTGAAAGCTGTCCAAGTGGATGCTTTCAAAAGTGAGGAGATTAACATGAGTTGTAGAAGTGACAATTTGAAAACAGGCGTAGCACGTGCACCACACAGATCTTTACTAAAAGCTCTAGGTTTTGTTGATGAAGAAATGGGTAGACCCGTCATCGGTATTGCCAATTCTTTCAATGAAATCATCCCTGGTCACGTAGGCCTGAAAAATATTGTACAAGCCGTAAAAGACGGTATCCGCAACGCAGGTGGTGTGCCAATCGAGTTCAATACTATCGGTATTTGCGATGGTTTGGCAATGAACCATATCGGCATGAAATACTCCTTAGTTACACGTAATATCATTGCTGACTCCATCGAAGCTACTGCTATGGCTACACCATTCGATGCGATGGTATTCATTCCAAACTGTGATAAGGTGGTGCCAGGCATGTTGATTGCAGCTGCGCGCCTTAATATCCCATCTGTATTCGTGTCTGGTGGGGCTATGCTCGCTGGTGTACATAAAGGTAAAAAGATTGGTTTGTCCGACGTATTCGAGGCCGTAGGCAAACATCAAACTGGTGAAATGGATGATGCTGAGTTAGCTGATATCGAAAATACGGCATGTCCTACATGTGGCTCTTGCTCTGGTATGTATACAGCAAATACAATGAACTGTTTAACAGAAGCTCTCGGTATGGGCCTTCCAGGCAATGGTACAATTCCAGCGGTATATTCTGAACGTTTGCGTTTAGCAAAATTAGCGGGTATGCAAGCGGTAGAGGTATTAAAAGCAAACCTTCGCCCTAAAGATATTATGACTCGTGAAGCCTTTGAAAATGCGGTAGCTCTTGACATGGCTTTGGGTGGCTCCTCTAATACGGCGCTTCATTTACCGGCTATTGCTCACGAAGCAGGGGTACCATTATCCTTAGACGATTTTGATTGCATCGCTCAAAATACACCTCAATTATCTAAATTATCTCCATCTGGCGTATACTTCATTGAAGACTTGTACGCTGCAGGTGGTGTATCTGCCGTGTTGAAACGTTTAGCAGAAAATGGTCGCCTTCATACAGATTGCAAAACTGTTGCTCTTAAAACACAAGGTGAAATTGCAGCGGCCGCTCATGTTGTGGATGAAGATGTTATCCATCCATGGGATAATCCAGTACATGAAACTGGTGGTATCGCGGTTCTCAAAGGTAACCTTGCTGTAGATGGTTCCGTTGTAAAAGCCGGTGCCGTAGATGCAGATATGCTTGTTCACTCTGGTCCAGCAAAGGTTTTCAACAGCGAAGAAGAAGCTGTTGAAGCTATCACGGGCGGTAAAATTGTAAAAGGTGATGTTGTAGTTATCCGCTACGAAGGCCCTAAAGGCGGTCCTGGTATGCGTGAAATGTTGACCCCAACATCTATGATTGCTGGTATGGGTCTAGATAAAGATGTAGCATTGTTGACAGATGGACGCTTCTCTGGTGCGACTCGTGGTGCATCCATCGGACATGTATCTCCAGAAGCAGCTGCAGGCGGTACCATTGCTATCGTTGAAGATGGTGATATTATTAACATCGATATTCCAAACGGTAAATTGGAACTAGCTGTATCTGATGATGAAATCGCTCGTCGTAAAGCTGCATTGAAACCATTCAAATCCAATGTAACTGGATATCTTAAAAAATACGCTCTTCACGTATCCTCTGCTGCACAAGGTGCTATCGAAGTATTTGAAGACTAATACTCGACTTTCATTTAATACTAACTAGAGGAGACCGTGTATATGTATAAGTTATATGATTTTATGGAGGCTCGTGAGCGCTTGAGCACAATCACTGTGAAAACGAAGTTACTTCATAGTGATGTGTTTTCTGACGAGTGTGGCAATGATGTATATATCAAGCCAGAAAACTTGCAAATAACAGGCTCATTTAAGGTTCGTGGAGCTTATAATAAAATTGCAAAACTAACAGAAGAGGAAAAGGCGCGCGGTGTTATCGCTGCATCTGCCGGTAATCATGCACAAGGCGTGGCCCTTGCTGCGAAACGTCTTGGCATTAAAGCGACTATTGTCATGCCGAAACATACACCTCTTATTAAGGTGAATGCTACAAAACAATACGGTGCAGATGTTGTACTATTTGGCGAGATTTATGACGAAGCCTATCAAAAGGCGATGGAGTTGCAAAAAGAACACGGTTATGTGTTCGTTCATCCGTTTAATGATGAAGATGTAATAGAAGGGCAAGGTACGATTGCCCTTGAGGTGCTTGATGAATTGCCTGATGCGGATATTTTGCTCGTTCCTGTTGGGGGCGGTGGTATCGTATCTGGTATTGCGGCTGCGGCGAAATTAAAAAATCCGCGTGTTAAGATTATCGGTGTAGAACCAGAAGGTGCAGCGAGTGCCCTAGCTGCCTTAAAGGCTGATCATCCTGTACCTCTCGATGAAGTGGCGACGATTGCAGATGGTACGGCAGTACGTCAAATTGGAGAAACTACATTAGAATATATCAAGCAATATGTAGATGAAATTATTACCGTTTCTGATTATGAATTGATGGAAGCATTTTTATTGCTTGTTGAAAAACATAAGTTAGTAGCAGAAAACTCTGGTATTTTGCCACTCGCTGGTCTCAAGAAATTAGAGTGCCGCGGTAAAAAGGTGGTAGCTATCGTCAGTGGTGGTAATATCGACGTACTAACTATTTCGTCAATGATTAATAAAGGCCTCGTATTGCGCGGTCGTATCTTTACCTTCTCCGTTAACCTTCCTGATAAACCTGGCCAGTTAGTGGCTGTATCTCAAATGTTAGCAGATGCAGATGCAAATGTTATTAAACTCGACCATAATCAGTTCAAAAACCTTGACCGTTTCCATGAAGTGGAATTGCAAGTAACGGTAGAAACAAATGGTGAAGAGCACATCCAACACATTATTGATACTTTCAAACATAATGGCTACATTATTAAACGTTTAAATTCCAGCGAGATTTTATCTGAATAGCTGGTTGAAAGGGTTCCTATGAGCGCAGAAACAATCAATGGGGCACGCATTGTCCTTGAAACATTGCATCGCTTAGGCGTAACCGATATGTTCGGTTATCCAGGTGGCGCAGTAATCCCAATTTATGATGAAATTTATAGCTTCCCTGAAATTAAACATTACTTCGTCCGTCATGAACAAGGTGCAGCACATGCGGCAGATGGCTATGCTCGCGTATCTGGTCGCGTAGGTGTATGTCTTGCTACGTCTGGTCCTGGTGCAACGAATCTTGTAACAGGTATTATGACTGCGTACATGGATTCCGTACCTATGGTGGCCATTACAGGTCAGGTTGGCCGGCCCTTTATCGGTAAGGACTCTTTTCAAGAGGCGGATATCCAAGGTATTACGATGCCTATAACCAAGCATAACTATCTTGTTCAAGATATTCATGATTTGCCTCGCATCATTAAAGAGGCGTACTTTATTGCTGGCACAGGTCGCCCAGGCCCTGTACTTATCGATATTCCGAAGGATATTCAAACCGAGAAAATATCCATGGCGGAATACAACAAATTGTACGAAGTACCTATTCATCTTGAAGGCTATGATCCAACCTATAAAGGTCATCAAGGTCAAATCAAAAAAGCAGCTACTCTCATCAAAAATGCAAAGCGTCCACTTATCATTGCTGGGGCAGGCGTATTAAAGTCTGGTGCTATGGATGAGCTTAAAGAATTAGCTGAAAAGGCTCAAATTCCGGTGACGAATACATTAGTTGGTCTTGGTGGTTTCCCAGGAGATCACGAATTGGCTCTTGGTATGGTTGGTATGCACGGTTCTGTTGCAGCTAATAATAGTACAGATGAGGCAGATCTCGTGATTGCTGCAGGGATTCGTTTCCATGACCGCATCACAGGCCATCCAGATTTCTTCTGTAAAAAAGCTAAAATCATCCATATTGATATCGACCCAGCTGAAATTGATAAGAATGTTACAATCAATGTGCCTATCGTAGGGGATTTAAAACAGGTATTAACGGAGCTTAATGCTCTTGTAGAACCTACAACTCATGAAGCGTGGCTTGAGCAAATCCGAGAATGGCAAGCGGAATACCCTATGGTAATCCCTGAGTCTAAAAATGATGTATTGCATGCACAATATGTGTTATCTGAGCTTAATAAGATTGCCAAGGAAGATGCCATAATCGTAAGTGACGTCGGTCAACATCAAATGTGGGCGGCTCAATTCTTAACTCATAAAAAACCTCATACTATCGTTACCTCTGGCGGTGCGGGTACCATGGGGTATGGTTTGCCGGCGGCTATTGGGGCTCAAGTAGGGGCGCCTAAGAAGCAAGTTATCCTTGTTGTCGGTGATGGTGGGTTCCAAATGACTTGTGAAGAGCTCATGATGGTTCGCCAATATAATTTGCCAATCAAGATTATTATTATTAACAACGGCTATCTTGGTATGGTTCGTCAATGGCAAGAAATCTTCAATGATAGACGCTACTCCTATGTAGATTTGGAAGTGAGTCCGAACTTCGTGAAACTCGCAGATGCATTTGACTTGAAAGCAGCGCGTCTAGATAATGTTGAAACTTTCAACAAAGAATTTAAATCATACATTACATCGGATGAAAGCATTGTCTTGGATTGTCGCGTTGAACGAGAGGATAATGTATTACCAATGATTCCAGCAGGCGGCACGATAAGCGGTATGATGGGTAAGAAAGGGGTGCTATAATGGCGAAAGAACATCAAGTCTTAATCATTGCAAAAAATGCACCAGGTATTGGTACACGTATTTTGGCACTCTTTAACCGTCGTGGCTTTAACGTTACAAAAATGACATCTGGCATTACAAATCAGCCAGGTTATGCACGTATTACTATTACTGTAGAGGCCGATGACCGAATTCTCGATCAAGTGCAAAAACAAATCTACAAGCTTATCGATGTTGTTAAGGTTAAAGTGTTTGAAGATCATGATGTGGTATGCCGTGAGTTAATGCTTATCAAGGTAAAAGCATCTGCTTCCACAAGATCACAAATAGTACAGATTGCCGATGTATATCGTGGTAATGTGTTAGATATTTCTCCTACATCTATGATCATTGAAGTCATTGGTAGTGTAGAAAAATTACGTGGCTTCATTCAAATTATGGAAACTTATGGTATTCTTGAAATTGCTAAAACAGGTATCACCGCTATGAGCCGCGGAGAAAAAATGTAGGAGTTGATAACGTGGGGCGTGAATTACTCCATTATGAAAATGTCTGCTTTCGCCGTGATGGTAGATCTATTTTAGATAATGTAAATTGGCATATAGAGGACGGTGAACATTGGGCCTTATTAGGGCTTAATGGGGCTGGTAAATCAACGCTACTCAGCATGATACCTGCTTATCAAATTCCCACAACGGGTACTTTGCGTGTGTTTGGTAAGGAATTTGGTAAATATGCGTGGCCCAAAATCAAGGCTAGACTAGGATTTGTTAGCTCTGTGCTTGGACAATTTCAGTCAACCTTGGATAAACAAGTCGTTGAAGATATTGTTATTTCTGGTGCATTTAGTAGCATTGGTATATACCAAGAGGTAGCACCTGAGGTGCGTCAACGAGGTATGCAATTATTATCTGAATTTGGACTAGACTATTTGGAAGGTCATCGTTTTCGAACCTTATCTGCTGGCGAACAGCGCCGGGTATTGTTAGCGAGGTCTATTATGGCAAATCCAGAATTATTGATTTTGGATGAGCCTTGCTCTGGTTTGGACTTACCAGCGAGGGAGCAGTTTTTACGCATCGTATCTACTTTGGTAGCTGAGCAGCAGACACCGATTATCTATGTGTCACATCAAATTGAAGAGATACTACCGTTTATTACTCATGTAGCTATCTTGCGAGAGGGCAAGATGATTCATGCAGGTCCTAAACACAAGGTACTAACTGATGATATTTTATCTGATGTCTTTGGACTTTCCGTACAAGTTGTATGGAAAGATGATCGTCCATGGGTGATGGTTCGGTAGTTATCAAATTTTTTTTATCAGAGGCTTAAAACTTGGCTTGCTGATACTAAATTAATGTACGCCACATCTTGCAAAAATTTGTTAGATTGTGTACAGTATATATAATCTATATTCTATTGAATATGTTTGGAGGTTGTCTAATATGGCAGGTAAAATTTTAGGTACTACAGTTTATTATGATGCAGATTGTAATTTGAGCAAATTGGAAGGCAAAAAAATTACAGTTTTAGGTTACGGCTCCCAAGGTCATGCGCATGCATTGAACTTGAAAGAAAATGGTATGGATGTAACAATTGGTCTTCGTGGTGGTTCTTCTAGCTGGAAAGCTGCTGAAGAAGCAGGCCTTACAGTTAAAGAAACTGCAGAAGCCGTTAAAGGCGCTGATATCGTTATGGTATTGATTCCAGACGAATTACAAGCAGACGTATATGCACAAGATATCGCTCCTAACTTAAAACAAGGTGCATACTTGGCATTTGCTCACGGCTTCAACATTCACTTTGGTAAAATCGTACCTCGTGAAGACATCAACGTATTCATGGTAGCTCCTAAAGGCCCTGGTCATTTAGTACGTCGTACATACCAAGAAGGTTCTGGCGTTCCTTGCTTATACGCTGTAGAAAAAGATCCATCTGGTGATACTGAAGAAGTTGCATTAGCATGGGCTTCTGGTATCGGTGGTGGCCGTTCCGGTATCTTGGAAACTAACTTCAAATCTGAAACTGAAACTGACCTCTTCGGTGAACAAGCTGTATTGTGCGGCGGTGTTACTGAATTGATCAAAACTGGTTTCGAAGTATTAACAGAAGCTGGTTATGAACCTGTAAACGCTTACTTTGAATGCTTGCATGAAATGAAATTGATCGTAGACCTTATCTACGAAGGTGGCTTCCAAAAAATGCGCCACTCCATTTCCAACACTGCTGAATACGGCGATTACCATGCAGGTCCTCGCGTAATCACTGCAGATACTAAAAAAGCTATGGAACAAATCTTGGCGGATATTCAATCTGGTAAATTTGCTGATGAATTCTTAGCAGATTCCAAAAATGGTCAAAAATTCCTTAAAGAACATCGCGAAGCAGCTGCTAATCATCCAATTGAACCAGTTGGCGCAGAACTTCGCAACTTGATGAGCTGGTTAAAATAAGAGTATTACTTAGGTAATCTTTTGTGAGATTATATGCTTATTAAAAGCGACCCCGTAAGGGGTCGCTATTTTTTATCTTTTCTTACATTATTTTGGGCCATCTTGACGATTACATCGAAAATATTGGAATCAAATATGGTATAATAAAAAATAATATTTGAAAGGAGTGTGGCATGGATTTTTACACATTAGCCTATGTTGAAAGTCAGGCTGTAATAGGTCAAACTTGGGGCTTTATTATAATTGTAGCTGTTCTATTAGCATTGCTCATTTTGGGAGTACAAGTATTGCGAAATGGTTTTACTAGTCGCTATCGTGACTTGATGATTATATTGTCTTTAATCGTAGTGTTCTTCTTAGGGCTTGAATACCAAGAGTATAATCGGATGAAAACCTATTCTGAGGACTCCTCTCGTATGGCTCAATTTTTACATTCTTTTAGTTCAGATCGTTCCGTACCGAGCGACCAATTGGCGGTTAACTCCTTAAAGATTCGTAATGGTATGATTTTAAAAGTAAGTGATGCTTACTATGAGGTTCAATTTAATCCAGAATTTTCAACCTATACTATTACACGTGTTTATAAGGTAAGTCCTATAGATCGAATTCATGATAAAGAGGATGCATTACAATAAGGAGGACCACATATGACAGAAGCTATGGCCGTCTATGGGATGGTCTTTGCAAAACTCGCCATCGGTCTCTTGGCGATTATTCTACAAATCAATTTAATGGGTAAGGGAAATTTAGCACCAACCTCAGCCTTAGATCAATTGCAAAACTACGTACTTGGTGGTATTATCGGTGCCATTATTTACAATGATCAAATTGGCATTTTACAGTTTATGTTAGTTCTTATTTTATGGACTATCCTCGTAATGACTCTTAAGTTTTTAAAAGGGAATCTTCGTATTTTTAAAGCAATTCTTGATGGTCATCCAGTTATAGTAATCGAAAAAGGTCATATTCTAACAGAAGAATGTATGCGTTATGGTATACAAGCGGCTGAGCTTAAATTAAAACTTCGCGCTGCAGGTGTTCAATATGTTACGGATGTTAAGCGTGCCGTATTGGAGCAAAACGGTCAGCTGAACGTGGTTCAATTTGGTGAAGATAATATCCGATTTGATCTTATCGATGATGGACAAATTAATCAATTTACCCTTGATGTAATTGAAAAAGATAGAGAGTGGCTTGAACAAGAAATCCAAGCTCAAGGATACTCTGTTAAGGATATATATATTGCAGAATATAAAGATGGTAAAGTTGTTGTATATCCTTACGAAAGAAAACATCGTCCACAAATTGTAAGCACTCTTAAAAGTAAGACCAATCATACTAAAGATACATTGAAATCTAAATTATAATATCTATTGTTCTTATAGTATAGTCGAGATACGTATTTCGTAGCCTTATCGATATACAAATAATATATATAATGTTATTAAGCCCACTATTCGTAGTGGGCTTATATAGAAAGGAAATTAGTGAATCGTAAAGATTTAATAGATCGATTACAAGAATTATATAAAGATGAAGATAGTCGGGTAACAGTAAATCCTCATGCAGGGCAAAAGGTGGCCATTGTCTATCCGAATACATACTTCGTGGGCATGAGTAATCTTGGGCTTCATATTATTTATGAGGAAATCAATTTACGAAATGATAGCGTATGTGAACGTATCTTCTTACCGGAGAAAAAAGAACTAGAAGCGTACGATAAAACTAAGACGCCTCTTATGAGTGTTGAAACACAACGGCCTATGCATCAGTTTGATGTGGTAGCCTTTGACGTCACCTTTGAAATGGATTATTTCCACATTCCGCTTATGTTGCGCCATGGCCGTGTTCCTATTATGGGGAAAGACCGCACAGAGTTCGATCCTATCGTTATTGCAGGGGGCCCTTGTGCGACCTTCAATCCTGAGCCTTTTGCTGATTTCATTGATGCTTTCATCATCGGTGAAGGAGAAGGCATCGTCAGTCGCGTATTAGATATCATTCGAGATGGAAAAATGGAAGGTTTGGATCGTCACGCTATTTTACGTCAATTAGCGGATATATCGGGTGTGTATGTACCATCCTTATATGTGCCGATTTACAGTGAAGACGGTGAATTTAAAGGCTATGATATTGCAGAGGGCGTGCCTAAAACGATCAAACGGCACTTTGAAATGCTCACCAGTGGTGGCGAAACGGTAGTGGCTACGAACTATACTGAATTTGGCGCTATGTATATCATTGAAGTAGCCCGTGGGTGTGGTCGTCACTGTCGCTTCTGTATGGCTGGATATTGCTTCCGCGTACCTCGTGTACGTCCTTTAGACATTTTGAAAGAGGGCGTAGAGCGCGCAGAAAAGCTAGGTAAAAAGGTGGGCCTTATGGGCGCTGCTATCTCGGACTATCCTGAGGTAGACGAGCTCGTTAATTATATTCGCTCTAAAGATATGCGCTACTCTTGTGCATCCTTGCGTGCTGACTCGTTAACACAAGCCGTGGTGGATGGACTAGCGGATAGTGGACAAAAGACGATTACCATTGCGCCAGAAACGGGCAGTGAACGTTTGCGTCGGGTCATTAACAAGGGAATCAGTGAAGAGCATTTACAAAATGCAGCTACCTTATCTGCGAAGTCAGGTATTCAGCATATGCGTTTATATATTATGATTGGGCTGCCAACGGAAACCGATGAAGACATTGAGGCTATTGTAGGCCTTGCGGAGAGAACACAGGCTCATATGGAAAAAGTAGGCTGTAAAGGTCGTTTAACGCTCAGTATTAATCCATTTATTCCTAAACCTTTTACACCGTTCCAATGGATGGCCATGGATAATCAAAAAGCGGTGGAGAAAAAGCTACAATATATAAAGAAAGCATTGCAAAAGAATCGCCGTATTGAGGTTCTCGTAGAATCGCCTAAAGAGGCGTATATTCAAGGCGTTCTCGCTCGTGGGGATCGCCGCTTAGGTGCTGTTATTGCAGCATGTGCAGCCGATCGGGGCAGTAAATCTTTTAAGTCCGAAATGAAGGCTGCTGGCCTGGATATGGATAATATGAATTATCGTGAACGCAGTTTTGATGAATTCTTGCCATGGAGTCATTTAGACATGGGGATGCAGGAGGGCTATCTTGAAATGGAATGGAAACGATCTATCGATGAAGCCTATACCCCTCCATGTGCAAAAGGTTGTAAACGCTGTGGCGTTTGTAAATAGGAGGAACAGATGAGTCAATCTGTAAAACGTATAGATGTGAAAGGACCTTATGGTACTTGGTCTTATGAGGCGCCAAGCTGGGTTAATCGATTTCCTATTGTTATGGGCGATACTTATCGTCATGGTGGCGTATCTAAAGCCCCTTATGAATCATTAAACCTAGCGTTTCATGTAGGGGATGAAACTCAAAGCGTACGAGAAAATCGAGCTATTATTGCGAAATATTTAGGTGTTGAACCAAACCGTATTTCTTGTGGCAATCAAGTCCATGGTTTAAAGGTTGTAGAAATCACAGAAGACCTTGTTGGGGCAGGTGCTTTTGGAGAAGATACGGCTATCGATGATTGTGATGCGGTATTTACAAATCTACCGCATGTGCCATTATTTCTGTTCACAGCAGACTGCGTTGGCGTAGGTATTTACGATGCTAAACATCATGCGATTGCTACGGTGCATGCAGGCTGGCGTGGCGCCATTGGTCGCTTACCTGTCCTTACTATTGAGGCCATGAAAGAGGCGTATGGGACCGAGTTCAAAGATTGCTATATATATCTTGGGCCTAGCATTGGACCTGAGTCCTTTGAAGTAGATGTAGAACTAGGTAAACGCTTTGAATTAGCCTGGAGAGATATGACAGACCGAGATGTATCTGATGTTGTCAATTATCCTGGTGATAAATTGGACAAGGCTTATATCAACTTATGGAACTTTATTGGTGAGGATCTCGTTGTAAATGGCGTTCCTCCAGAGAATATAACGATTGGTGGTACCGATAGTGTAACCGAAGTAGACTGTTATTCCTATCGCCGAGAGGCTGGGCGAACAGGTCGTATGGCCTTATTTGGGATGTTACAAGACCGATAAAATTCGACTTTCACAGGAATCATAATAAAGTATGATATTTTAAGTATATACATGCTTGGATTTGTGGAGGGGATAGCCTTAAATCATGTACATTTGACCTTAAATACTATATAATAGAATAGTCTATACAAATATATTTGATGATTATGATATATAGATTGAAGGGGGCATTCACGTGATTGAAGAATCCCTACACGCTATACAGCAGCGCATGGCCGATGCCATGGCGCGCGTTGGTCGCGTAGATACAGCATTATTAGTGGCGGTTACAAAGAACCACCCTGTGTCGGCTGTGGAAGAGGTCGCACGTCTCGGTGTCACTCATGTAGGGGAAAATCGAGTACAAGAGGCCAAAGAAAAACAGCTAACCTATAAGGGACCACAATTAACATGGCATTTGATTGGTCATTTACAGGTCAATAAGGTGCGTCAAGCGGTTCCTATGTTTGATTTAATTCATTCTGTGGATAGCCGTAAATTATTAGATGAAATCGAAAAGGTTGCTGCAAAGCACGACAAGATACAAGATGTATTACTGCAAGTCAATGTGGCCTGCGAAGCTTCTAAAACGGGGATGACCGTTGAAGAGTTTCCAGAAATACGAGACTATGCAAAAACATTGCCTCATGTACGCGTACGAGGCTTGATGTGTATGGCACCATTTTTCGATGATCCACAGGAAGCTCGTCCAATCTTCCGCGTAGCGAATGCCTTGTTTGAGGATATGAAGCGCTACTTTGAAGAAGGTCAGATTCAATATTTATCTATGGGGATGACTCACGACTTTGAGGTCGCTTTGGAAGAAGGGGCTAACATCGTTCGTGTAGGCACAGCAATTTTTGGGGAACGTGTATATTATTAAGGTTCGGGTTACCTGATAATCGGAAGCGTTAATTGTATTAGGAGGAAATCCAAATGGCATTGGGAGATTATTTAGACAAAGCAAAAAACTTATTCTTAGGCAGAACTGATGATGACTATGAATATGATGATTACGAATACGAAGATGAAGAGGAATACGAAGCTGAACCTACCCCAGTAGCAACAGCGGCTTCCGTGTCCGGCGCATCTGAATTTCATCCACGCAAGGTAGGAGGCCAATCTACGATGACACAACGTCCAACAGCTATGAAAGTAGTTGTAATTGAACCAAAAGTATTTGAAGACTCTGAAAATATTACACATCAATTGCGCGACATGCGTCCTGTATTGATTAATTTTGAAAATACAGACCCTCATGAAGCAGCTCGTATTGTAGATTTCGTATCTGGTGCGACCTATGCATTGGATGGCAAATTGGAAAAAGTAGGTAAAGACATTTTCATGTGTGTACCTGTAAATATTTCCATTGATTATAATGACAATGAAAGTAACACAACTGAGCAAAACGAATACTCTTGGGAAAATAAATAATCTCTCTATAAATGGTGGTGATAACTATGTTAGGTAAAACCCTATGTATAGGCGTTGGCTCAATGGGGGGCGCTCTATTGCGCGGTGCATTACAGCATGGTGTTTTGAAAGCATGTGATACACACATTCTAGTGCGTCGCGAAGAACAATGTAAGGATCTTACAGAGGAGCTTGGTGTAGTAGGTTTTACTACATTGCCTAATGTAAACGAGTACAACACTATTCTATTGGCTGTAAAACCACAAGTGTTACCATCTGTATTAGAGTCGTTGAAAGAAGTGCCTTATGGGACTGTTATGATTTCCGTTGCCGCAGGTATAACCTTAGATACTCTTGATGCGGCAATTCCACAAGCTAACTGGTTTAGAGCTATGCCAAATACACCGGCTTCTATCGGTGCTGGCATGACGGCACTCGCCGGGGATGATGTGAATACGGACCTAGGTCGTGCTGTACAAGCCTTGTTTGCGGCTGTAGGCGAGGTAGCAGTGGTGAGCGAAGCCGATTTAGATCGCTTAGGAGCGTTATCTGGTGCGGGGCCTGGCTATATGTTTGTCATCCTTGATGCTTTAGCTGATGCGGGCGTTCGCATTGGTTTACCACGTCAGTTGGCCATAAAGGCGGCGGCTCAAACGATGTACGGTGCAGGTAAGATGGCTCTTGAAAGTGGCAATCATCCAGCGGTACTACGAGATCAAGTGACAAGCCCTGGTGGCACTACCATTGCTGGTATTGGTGCTATGGAAAAAGGTGGACTTCGCAGTGCTCTCCAAGATGGCGTAGTAGCATGTCTTGCTCGGTCGAATGAGTTGGGGAAATAATTTTGGCAGATACTAGTAAATTAATACGATATTTCGAGGCCAGTGGCAGTGGCGAGGAAGCTCGTCGCATGCTAGATTTGGCTGAGCAGGTTGTAAAAGGTCGTCCCTATCGTGTGGCGGACTTTACGAGTCCTGCAGGCCTTGTTATTGCAGATGCTATCAAGGCTAATTACCCACAGTTAACAGTTAAAACTGATGGTGGCTATGAAGGGGCGGAACGCATTCGTATCGCTTTCGTAGACAGCGACTTTAACGGTACTGTGGATATGGGCATTCGCGCCCTTAAGGTGAATTGGGACCCTCGGTTCCGATTGCTCACTCATCGCGATGTGCTTGGCTCCTTAATGGGCCTAGGCATTGATCGCTCCAAATTTGGGGACGTTATCGTCCAACAAGGGGGCGCTCAGATTATAGTGGATGAAAGCGTGGCTGATTTTGTAATTCAAAACTTTACGAAAATTGCTATGGTTTCCGTATCTGTAGAGGCTATTGAGTTATCAGATATTGCACCAAAAGAAGAAAAAATTAAAGAAGTCCGCACTACAGTTGCTTCTTTGCGTTTAGATGCGGTAGCAAGTTCTGGTTTTAGTGTATCGCGCACTAAATTGGTGAGTGCTATCAATGCGGGCTTATTACAAGTAAACTGGCAACCAGCTAAGGGTGCATCCCAAGAAGTTAAAGAAGGAGATGTCATATCCATGCGTGGTCGTGGCCGAATGAAGGTAGAAGCTATTACAGGTACCTCTCGTAAAGGGCGTATCGGCGTATACCTGAAACGATTTATGTAGGCAGTTGAAAATCGGCTTGACCATCAAGCCGATTTTTTTATATATGGTAGGACAGCCATGGTATCCATAACATTTCAACCTACAACTGAAGATAGAATCCTATTCGTAGGCGGCGGAGAAGTAGCGGAACGACGGATACGGCTCTTTATTGAGGAGCCTTGTAACATTGTTGTTATCGCTCCTGTTGTGACGGATAGGATTGGCCAATGGGCAAAAGAAAAGCGCATCATTTGGTGGGACCGTGCTTTCACCAGTGATGATGAACAATTCATCATCACGAGCAGTTTGTTCTTTATCTGCACAGATAATCATAAATTGAACGATTCGTTGCATGCACTTGGCAAAAAGCATCACGTGTGGACCAACCGCAGTGATGACCCTGGGGCGTGTAGGTTTACCATACCTTCATCACTTGAGCTAGGCGATCTTCATATTGCTATTAGCGCCAATAATGTGGGCCCTCGTATTAATCGTCTCGTACGACAAGATATGATGAATCGTTATGGTCAGTTGCAAAAGGCTATGCCTAGACTTAAAATATTTAGAGAAGAAGTAAAGTTACTGCTTCCTACTCCAGAGGCTCGACAGAAATTTTGGCGAGACAATCTGACGGTAGAAACATTTGAAGCCATTCTCAAGGGAGAGTGGACGATTATAGAGGAGAAACTTAACCATGCAATTAGTGGTATTAGGTCTAAATCATAGAAGTGCCGCTGTAGAGGTGCGTGAACGTTTCTCGTTTGATAAAGACGAGGTAGTTGCCGCACTAAACCGCCTCTATGAATTTGACTGTATCTCAGAATGCGTTATATTATCCACCTGTAATAGAACGGAAATTTATGCTGCTTTAGAAGGCGTAGAATTTCCAAAGGATTACATGTTGGCAGTGTTAAAAGATTTAAAAGGGGCAGATTATATTGATGCAGATGCATTCTTCTTCTACGAAGAACGGGACTGTATTGAACATCTATTCCGTGTGTCTGCTAGCCTTGATTCCCTTGTGTTGGGGGAAGGTCAAATCTTGAGCCAATTAAAAGGAGCCTATATTCAAGCTTATAGCGCAGGCTGTACGGGCACAATATTTAATATTTTATTCCAACGTGCTATTGGGGTTGGTAAAAAGGTGCGTACCAATACGGGCATTGCAAATACGCCTGTATCCGTTAGTTACACCGCTGTTAACCTAGCTGAGGATAGCTTAGATAAGCCATTATCTGAAGCTACGGTACTCATTTTAGGGGCAGGTACTATGAGCGAGTTGACGGCTACACATTTACAAGCGAAGGGTGTAAAAACGATTTTCGTATCTAATAGAACCTTTGCTAAGGCTGAAATGTTAGCGGAACGCTTTAATGGTAAAGCTGTTAAGCTCGATAACTTTGTAGACTATGCTAAAGATGCGGATATTCTTATCACATCTACAGGGGCACCACATTATATTATTACGGAACGAGAAGCCAAGAAAATTACGACTCTTCGTAAAGGTGAACCTATCGTTATGATCGATATAGCGGTGCCTCGCGATATCGACCCTGCGGTGGCAGACTTGGACGGTATTTATCTATTTAATATTGATTCTCTTGAAAGTGTAGTAGAAGAAAATAAGGCGCAGCGCGAAGAGGAAGCTCGTCGGGCAGAACCTATTATTCACGATGCTATTGAAGAGCTATTGGATAAATTAAGCTATTTAACAGTGCGTCCGATGATGGCATTGCTTACAGAAAAAGCGGAGCGTATTCGCCGTCGTGAATTACATCGCGCATTAGCTAAATTACCAGATATTTCCGATAAAGAGCGCCGTGTTATGGACTCGATGAGTCGCATGATCATTCGCAAAATGTTGCGTGAACCGATGATTCACTTCAACGAAATTGCTGGTACGGAGGAAGAAGGTCTGTACTGGGACTTATTCAAAGATATGTTTAATCTTGAGAAAGAAGGCTAATGCCATGAGAGATCATATTCGAATCGGCACGCGAAAAAGTGCCCTTGCCCTATGGCAGGCTGAACATATTAGTGCAGAATTACAACGTCTGTACCCCAATATTACGGTAGAGCTAGTTCACTTTAATACAAAGGGTGACCGTATCCTAGAGAAACCACTGGCTCAAGTTGGTGGTAAAGGTTTATTTACTGCTGAGCTAGAAGAGGCTATGCATAAAGGCGATATCGATATCGCCGTACATAGCTTAAAGGATATGCCTACAGAGTTGCCAGAAGGCCTCACTCTTGGGGCTATTTCTGCTCGTGAAGTGCCTTATGATGCGCTGGTGAGTCCCGTGTATAAAACACTAGACAAATTGCCACAAGGAGCTCGCGTTGGTACCAGCAGTTTACGCCGGCAAGCGCAGTTACTGCATGCTCGACCTGACCTAAAGGTAGAGGTTATTCGCGGTAATGTACAGACTCGTTTGAGCAAGATCGAAACGGAAAAGTTAGATGGTGTTATCTTGGCTCAAGCAGGGCTTAAACGATTAGGTTTAGAAGACCAAATCACACAAGTCTTCAAGGCTGATGAAATGATTCCTGCCGTAGGTCAAGGGGCTCTCGCTATTGAGTGCCGCGCCGACGATGCGGAAATGCTTGATATGTTGGCTCCTATCAACGATGAAGCAACGCGCTATGCCGTTGAAGGGGAACGCAGTTTCTTGCGTCAACTAAATGGAGGTTGCCAAGTGCCAATGGGGGTGCATGGTACCATAAATAAAGGACAATTAACCTTGAAAGCCATGATTGCATCCCTCGATGGAAAAACTGTGTACGAAGGGGAAATCTCTGGCCCTGCTAAAAAAGGTGAAATTCTTGGGAAAAACCTTGCAAAAGCTTTATACGAAGAAGGGGGCAAACGTATTGTGGATGCTCTCATAGAGGAAGGAATCATAAAATGACAGGTATGGTATATCTAATTGGTGCGGGCCCTGGCGATGTTAAACTCATCACTGTAAAAGGTCGTGAATGCATCGAAAAGGCAGATGTAATTGTATATGATTATTTAGCGGATGCTCATTTGTTAGAATGGGCGCGCCCAGACGCAGAGTTGATTTACGCTGGTAAGCAGTGTAAAGATCACACAATGCATCAATGGGAAATCAATGAGCTATTAGTCCAAAAAGGTAAAGAAGGCAAAATTGTAGCGCGATTAAAAGGCGGTGATCCGCTCGTATTCGGTCGTGGTGGTGAAGAAGCGATGGCTCTTGGCGAAGCCGGTGTGCCATTTGAGTTCGTGCCAGGTGTAACATCTCCTATCGCAGCGCCTGCTTATGCGGGTATCCCTGTAACACAACGCGCTATGGCTACATCCTTTGCGGTGGTAACAGGTCATGAAGATCCTACAAAAGCGGTATCCGGTATCCATTGGGAAGGCCTTGCTACGGCGGTAGATACACTTTGCTTTGTAATGGGTGTTGGTAACTTGCCTGTCATTGCGGAAAAATTGATGGCTCATGGGCGAGCACCATCTACACCAGTAGCGCTTGTTCGGTGGGGAACAAAAACAGTACAAGAGGTATTAGTTTCTACCCTTGAACATGTCGTTGAAGATGTAGCAAAGGCTCAATTGAAAGCGCCAGCTATCATCGTAGTAGGTGATGTTGTCAACCTTCGTGAAAAATTACAATGGTTCGATAATAAACCTTTATTCGGTAAAACTGTCGTAGTCACACGCGCTCGCTCCCAAGCAAGTGCATTCCGCGAAAAATTAGCGGCTCAAGGTGCTAATGTAGTGGAAGCAGCAGCCATAAAAACATCTCCATTGGAATTATTTGAAGAAGATAAACGCATCATCAACAATACAAAAGAATACCAATGTATCGTATTCACATCTGGTGAAGGCGTTCGCTACTTCTTCGATGCTCTATATAAAGAAGGCAAAGATACACGTGCTTTAGGTAATTCTAAAGTGGCGGCTATCGGCTGTGCTACGGCTCGTGAACTTCAAAAATACGGCATCGTACCGGATATCATTCCTGTAGACTACAAGGCTGAATCTGCTGTAGAGGCTCTTGAAGAAGAACTCAATGCAGGGGATTCTGTACTGTTGATTCAACCAAAGGTAGCACGCGATGTGATTCCACGTTGCTTGCGTCACCGCGATATGAATGTAGATATCTTGCGTTTGTATGAAACGACACAAGATACATCTCAACAAGAAGCATTAGTAACAGCGTTAACAGAAGGCAATGTAGATTATATTACCTTCACAAGCTCCTCTACTGTAACAAATACAATCCAATTATTGGGCGACAATGCACTAGAGCTATTAGGCAAAACTAAAGTGGCTTGCATCGGTCCAATTACGGCTGCTACGGCTATGAGTGCAGGTCTTAAACCGGCTATCATCAGCGATGTATATACAACAGATGGCTTAGTAAATGCTATTATAAAGGATATTTAGGAGGATTACATGTACGATTTAACATACCGTCCTCGCCGCTTGCGTATCAATCCAGAAATGCGTGATTTGGTACGCGAAACGACACTCGACGTAACTGATTTGATTTATCCATTATTTATCGTGCCTGGTGAAGGTATTAAAAAAGAAATCGACACATTGCCAGGTCAATATCACTTGTCTGTTGACGAGGCTGTGAAAGTAGCTCAAGAGGCTTATGATCTTGGTGTGCGTGGTGTAGAAATCTTTGGTATTCCTACATATAAAGATGAGCAAGGTTCCTCTGCTTGGGATATGTCCCAACCAGTACAACAAGCCATCAAAGCCATCCGCGAAGCCGTACCAAATCTTTTGGTTATTTCTGACGTATGCTTGTGCCAATATACCTCTACCGGTCACTGTGGCATGATCGATGACCATGAAATTTTGAACGACGAAACATTACCATTGCTTTGTAAAGTTGCGGTAAGCCAAGCAGAAGCTGGTGCACATATGGTGGCTCCATCCGATATGATGGACGGTCGCGTAGGTGCTATTCGTGAAGCCCTTGATGCGGCAGGTTATACCAATGTATCTATCATGAGCTATGCGGCAAAATACGCATCTGCTTACTATGGTCCGTTCCGCGGAGCTGTTAATTCTGCGCCAAAATTTGGTGACCGCAAATCTTATCAAATGGACCCGGCTAATCGTTTAGAAGCTTTCAGAGAAATCGAACTCGACATCGCTGAAGGTGCAGATATTATCATGATTAAACCGGCCTTGTCCTACTTGGACATCGTTCGTGAAACGCGTGACCGCTATGAATTGCCAGTTGCAGTATACAATGTATCCGGTGAATATGCGATGGTTAAATCTGCTGCTGCGGCTGGTCTCATCGATGAAGAACGCCTCGTTATGGAAACAATGCTTTCCATGAAGCGTGCTGGTGCTAAAATCATCATTACGTACCATGCCTTAGATATTGCTAAATGGTTACAACAATAAGGAGGAACTATGTTCCAACTCGGTAAATCTGAAAAGGCCTTTAACGAGGCTAAACGTTATATGCCAGGCGGCGTAAATAGCCCTGTTCGCTCCTATCGCAGCGTAGGATCTAACCCTCCGTTTATCAGCAGTGCCAGCGGCAGCCGTATTTATGATATCGATAACAACGAATATATCGACTATGTGTTGAGCTGGGGACCTATGATCTTGGGCCATGCGAACCCTGAAGTCATCGCGAGCCTGCAAGAGGCTATTCCTCGCGGTACTAGCTACGGTGCACCTACACTATTAGAAACAGAATTGGCTAAAAAGATACAAGCCTTCATGCCATCTATGGAGGTTATCCGCCTCGTAAACTCTGGTACAGAGGCTACCATGAGTGCATTGCGCGTAGCTCGTGGCTATACTGGTCGCGATCGTATCGTAAAATTTGTAGGCTGTTACCATGGTCATAGTGATGCGCTCCTGGTGAAAGCTGGCTCTGGCCTTGCTACCTTTGGCGTGCCGGATAGCCCTGGCGTTCCTCAAGGCGTAGCAGAGAATACCATAACATTGCCGTACAATGATTCTGAAGCGGTTCGTAAATTATTCGACGATATGGGCGATACCATTGCGGCTATCATCGTGGAACCTGTAGCAGGTAATATGGGCTGTGTGCCTCCAGTACCAGGTTTCCTCGAAACCTTGCGCGAAGTGACTAAAGCTCACGGCGCTGCATTGATCTTCGACGAAGTTATGTGCGGTTTTCGTGCTAGCAGCGGCGGTGCTCAAAAACGTTACAAGATTAAACCAGACCTCACATGCCTTGGAAAAATCGTTGGCGGTGGCATGCCACTCGCTGTATTCGGTGGATCTCGTGAGATTATGAACCAAATTGCACCAGCTGGTCCTATCTACCAAGCTGGTACATTGAGTGGTAACCCAATTGCCGTTACCTCTGGTTTGGCAACGCTTTCCATTCTGCAACGTGATTCAACGGTATTTAAACAAGTAGAAGATACGACGATTGCCCTTTGCGAAGGCTTTGAAAGATTGGCGGCACAATACAATGTGCCTGTTGTAGTACAGCGTGTAGGCTCTATGTTCACCATCTTCTTCACTGACAAACCAGTTAAGAACTTTGATGATGCGGCAGCTTGCAACGAAGAACAATTCAAAATGTTCTTCCACCATAACTTGAGCCATGGTATTTACTATGCGCCAAGTCCTTATGAAAGTAATTTCGTATCTATCTGCCACAAGAGCAGTGAAGTGGAACGCACATTAGCCGTTGCTGATGAAGCTTTCAAAAAAATCAGTGATACATTATTATAAAAGTATATAGTTTGTAGTTGTTTATGTATCGATACAGGTGATGAACATGCAGTTTTACAAGAACTTAAAGCGTGCTCGCGTGCGCATGGGCAAAAGCCAAATCGAAGTAGCAAAGGCCGTAGGTATCAGTAATGCGGCGCTTTCAAATTACGAAACAGGGTATCGCGAACCAGATTTAGATACACTCTGTGCTCTGTCTCGCTATTATGGATTGACCTTGGATGAGCTGTTGGATGTAAATGGAGAACAACACGAGCCTATCTATGATCTCAGTCCTGTACTTAAAAACAAATACATCGCCTATAAAGGGGAAGTATTTGAGTTAAAAGACTCACAAAAACGTGCGCTCTTGCGTGAGCTAGATAATTTATTTACTAAATTTGAGAAATCAAAGGTAGAAGATAAAGACAGTAAGCCAAAGACGTACAAACATGGGAACCCACATATCAATCGAGCGGGCCTAGCTAGCAGCGCTGGTAGCTTAGCGGCACGACGGAATATAAAGTAGTGCTATACTACATTGTAGACCGAGTGGGACATGTTTATTTGAACAATTTAATTAACTTAATTATAAAAAGTACCATCTATTTGGGGAGCTAAACGACATATAAGTCGTCCCCCGATAGATGGTGCTTTTTTTTGCCGTATATAACAAAATATTCTTTGGTGGTATATGCTAGTTTAACATATAATTAAATATAGAAGTGAAATAAATATTTACTAGTCTTATAGGAGAAAGTTATGATAGTAGTATTTGCAGGATTTTTAGCATTTTTATTTTGTCTGTATTTCATTAAAAATCCATACTTCACATTACAGCATATTAAAATTAAACGCTCAAAATCTTTGTTAATTACAGAGCTTTCTATAGGTGTGATAATTTTCTTATATATTATTTTTGCAGGGTATTCTAGATTAGTGCGGTTTTTATTAGAATTGACATCTGTAATTCTGTTTTTATTAGAAATGTGGTTAAGAGTTCCTGCTATTGAATCGGATTTTAGTTTATCACCTGACGTGAAAGCAATGCTCAATAAAAAAGCTAAAAAAGATTTTTATTCTACATTGCCAATGCTATTTTTATTAACATGTATGTTTGTATTTAATTTCATCAAGATTTAAATAGATTTAATTGGAAAAGTGAAGATTAATAGGAACTACTATGAATACATATATTAATAAAATAAGAGATTTACTTATTGATTGTATGCCAAGACATTGGTATAAGTGTTATTTGTTTTTTGAATGTACAGAATCAGGTATGAGTTCGGCTTGTTATTATGTAAAAACCCCGGCTGGTTCGATCATTAGTTATGGAGATTTGCTATATAATTGCAGTGATGAAAAAGTAAAATCTATAAAAGCTGGGACTAGTGAGATTTTAACGTATGTACGTTTACTTCATGAAGCCTCTACAGAACAATGGACGTGGGGAACAATGTATATTTTACGCGATGACTATGAGCCACATTGTGAATTTCATAATGACCCTGTAACTGACGATTACTGGCTCCAAAATAGATATAAGTGGGTATATAAAAATTTTGGTGTTTTGGAAAATGAAGATGAATTTGATCCGCATGTATATAAAGAAATGCTAAAAGGTCCACGAGGTATTTTATTATTGGAAGATATGGAATCTCGTGTATTAGCAAAAAATTATACTGCCATTGATAAGGTGTTTAAGTTAAAGCATAAAAGCTTGGAATCGGAACTTGAAAAACATTATAATAAAGTGGCCAAAAATATATATAAATTAACCCCTCTAAATTGGCATCGTGCTAAATTACACTTTGATATGAATGTTAATAATCCCTTTGTAGAGCTTTGGGTTTATAAAACTGAGGATGATTCATATATTACAAAGTATGTAGAAAATAATGATGAAGAGCCGGCTATTATTTCGGAAATTATGTATGATTTAAAGAATGAAGTTTTAGCGATGATTGAGACTTTTAAATTCTATAATCAAAACCCATTCTCTGGTTTAGTATATACATTAACATCTAATGGTGAGGTATCTTTAGAGCTAACTTATGGAGATAAATGATTTTAAGTTCGTTGATGAAATTGATTGGATGAGCTTTCATGCGGATAGGAAGAAACTCAAAAAAATGGCTTGAGAGAATAGGTCTTTCTTGTTTAATAGTAGTAGGTATTATTTTGGGTGTTTGGCTTTTCTTTACTACAAATTTTATACACCCATTTATCCACTATTTGGATCTGAGGGGAGGTATAATATATTACAAAGAGCCAACTAATATAATTGCTTCTAATGTTCTTGGTTTTGATGAAGTACGAGGGAAAATATATTATATAACTACAAATGGTATTGGTGTATATAATGAATTAAATAACGAACATGTATTTATATTACATAAAGAGCCATCTAATGAAATCAGAATAAATGACATTACTAATGTATATCCAGAATTTAGTCGTTTTTCTGATTCGGAACAGGAAGTTTGGAAAAGCAAATTTTATGCTGATTTTAGGCAAAGAATTCCTATAGAGGAGGGAAATATCATTAGATTTCCATTCTTTTTTTCTTACGAAACCCGTGGAATTTATAATTTAGCTACAGGATCTAAATTATCGAAAATTGATACGTATAAAATTTCTAATAATATATTCTATAATGTTGATTTTGGAAGCATTACTAAGATAGATTTAGAAACTGGTATAGTATGGAAGTACTATTCTAATAACTTATTAAATTATAATTTTATTAATGAAATGGTTTCTAGTAAATCAAAAGAGTTTAGTATTAATGAATTAATCAAAGAACGAAATCATGATAAACAATTGAAAGATAAAATTATAGCTATAGATCATTATAGTCAATTTAGTAAAGAGGATAAGGAGGTTATAGAAGAATTATTTGTTAAGTTAGTCACTGCACGAGATAATATGAGCTTAAAACCAGAACATAAAATGAGGTTAGAAAACTATTTAGAGTGATTAACTTTTCAATGTATTCATACTTAGTTGGGGAGGCTGGCTAAAGAATATATATTATTTATTACTATAAATAAAAAGGGTTAATGATAAACCAGTAAATCAAAAGCTAAAATAATATAGTGGGTAGAGGTATAAATATGATCTATTTTAAAAATAAAAAAAGTTTAGATACATTTTTAATGGTCTTTATATTGGGCGCTGTTAAGGCATATAGACGAAATTATATTGATTTGACCATTCTAGAATATTACATATTTAGTATGTTAATTCGATTAATGTGTAGAAAAGCACATCTGTCCGATAAATTGTTAAATATTATTGGAGATGGGATGAGTTTAGAGGATGTTGATGAGTGGATGGCTCGTAGGATTCCTATACCACCATTAAATGATATGTTAGATGATATTGAATGCAGTAGTTGGATTGCTTTAATAGAACGGGAGTTAGAGGGTAATACTTTATCTGAAGCGTTAAAGATTTCTACACATGATGAAAAGAAGTTCGGTATCTATTTCTTTACCGATTATGTAGAGGAGATATTTTGGGCGTTGTTTTTGTTAGGATTGTATGAAGTCTTACAAAAACCTGAATTCATTTCTGAATCAATCTTAAGTTGTATTAAACAGACCTATTTGTCTGAAATATATACGTGTGAACGTATTCAGAATGAAGATTTTCAAGCATGTATTTCCAATTTACAGGAGATAGTTGATACTAATATATCCGGGCAATTAAGTAAAGAATTAATTACTATGAAAGCAAAATTAGCATCATTACAGGTATTATTACCATTTTATGATGTGAGTTTTGATAAGTTAAAAACAGACATTGATTTAAAAGCTACTAGAGGGATGTTCTGGCAAATTAAAGTTTTAGGGAAGTTTATAGACTTGGGATTATAGATTCTAAAAGATTATTAAGTTGGTTCTATACTTATGATTACTTTTAATTTTGGGATTAACCTTTATTAACTTCTATCCTTAAATAATATTTAGTGTTAAATGTTATAAGCTTATTTTAATGACATCTATACCTTTCATAAGGGACTGGTATAGGTGTCATTTTTATATTGAAAACTAATAAAAATCAGTATTGATTAAAATCTAAGTAGTTCTATTAAAATTACCAGAATTCTACGTTTTCATGAGTGTTTTATGATAAAATAAAAGGTATGAATACTTCAACAACTAGGTCTATTACCTATAATGGCGACAGAATTGAATATGAGTTAACCATCAAGCGTGTGAAGAACATGAACATGCGCATTACAAAGGATGGTGTGATCCATGTGTCGGCGAATGGGTATGTGCCGGATTATAGGGTGGACAAGTTTGTCATCGAGAATATGTCCTTCATTGAGCGGGCTCGTTACAAGATTGATGCATTGAATGCCAAGCGCGTCGATGCGTTGCAGTATGTGAATGGTGAAAGTTTATCCATCCTCGGCATTCCAGTTACGTTGCGCTTAGTTGAGCAGGATGGAAAGCCTCACATAGGCTTTGACGGGAAAGCCATTCTTACCATGGTTGTACCTCAGGGTACGACCTTTGAAGCAAAGCATAAATTAATGCAGAGTTACTGGCGTAATTTAGGGGAGAAGGTCTTTGTCCACTGGGCAAAGGTCGTGTATCAGCGCTTTCACAAGCAAGGTATTGATGTGCCTATGCCAATCATAAAACAGCAGCGAATGAAGAGTCGTTGGGGTTCTTGTACGCTTGCAAAGCAGCTCGTCAAGATGAACACCCGTTTGTTAGAGGGACCACAGGCGTATATTGAGTACGTTATGGTTCATGAGTTTGCTCATTTTAAATATTTAGACCATTCCAAGAACTTTCACAATCTCGTGGCACAGTTTTTGCCAGATTGGAAGGCTCGTAAGAAGTCATTGAACGTGTATTTTGCTCATCGCCCTTAAAGGAGGTGTACCATGCAGCCATTTGTACATTTACATAGTCATACAGAGTTTAGTTTGCTAGACGGCATAAGTCGTTTGCCTGACATGGTACGTCGTGCGAAGGAGTTAAATCAGCCCGCCCTTGCCATCACGGACCATGGCAATATGTACGCAGCCATTTATTTCTATAAAGAGTGTATAGCCCAAGGCGTTAAGCCTATCATCGGTTGTGAAGTATATGTAACGGAAAACAACCGATTTGATCGTCCCGAAGGTCGCAGCCGTGAAAGATTAAAACATCTCATCCTATTGGCGGAGACTATGGAAGGGTATCGTAATCTTGTTAAAATCGTGTCTAAAGCATCTACGGAAGGTATGTTATATCGTCCTCGTGCAGACCGAGATTTATTGCGCCAATACAGCAAAGGGATTATTGCCCTTAGTGCGTGTATTCAAGGAGAAATTCCTCAGTATATTTTGCAAGACAATATGGAAGGCGCCAAGCGTTCCATCGAATGGCATATCGAGACGTACGGCAAGGATAATTTTTTCTTAGAAATTCAAAATCATGGTTTGCCAGAGGAGGCAAAGGCTCAAGAGGAACTCATTAAGCTCAGCAAGGAATATGGTCTTGGCATTGTAGCGTCTAATGATTTCCACTATGTTTTAAAAGAGGATGCAGACGCGCAGGATATTAAGGTTTGTATATCTACAGGTCGTCGCCGTGCTGAGGTAGACCGCTTAAAATTCCCGAATGATGAGTTTTATCTCAAGTCTGGGGATGAGATGGCGGAGTTATTTGGACATATCCCAGGGGCTATCGAAAACACCTTAAAAATTGCAGACCGTTGCAATGTAGAGTTTAATTTCGACGAACATCATTTGCCACACTTTGATGTGCCAGAAGGGGAAACGTCTAAGACCTATTTACGTAAGGTTTGTGAACGAGAAATTCCTCGCCTATATGGAGAGACCTCTGAAGAGTTACAAAAACGTCTCGACTACGAGTTAGATGTTATTGGAACCATGGGCTTTGAGGACTACTTCCTCATCGTATGGGATTATGTGCGCTATGCTCGTGAGCACGATATTTTAGTAGGTCCTGGACGTGGTTCTGCGGCCGGTTCTGTAGTAGCCTATCTATTAGGTATTACAGGCCTTGATCCATTGAAATACGACTTGCTCTTTGAACGGTTCTTAAATCCAGAGCGGGTAAGCATGCCCGATATTGATATTGACTTTTGCTATGAAAAGCGTGGTCAAGCCATCGAATATGTGACAAGAAAATACGGTCAAGCTCGTGTGTCTCAGATTATTACCTTTGGTACTGAGGCGGCTCGTGCCGTTATCCGTGACGTAGGTCGTGTGCTCGACTTACCTCTGGCGGAGGTAAACCGTATTGCTAAGATGATTCCTAACGAATTGGGTATTACCTTAGATAAGGCGTTACAAGGCAAGGACTTAAAGGCTCTGTATGAATCGGATTCAAATGTAAAAGAACTGTTTGATTTCGGTAAAAAGCTAGAAGGGATTGCACGCAATTCGTCCACTCATGCGGCGGGCGTCGTAATTTCTGCAGATCCTCTAGATGACCATGTACCGGTACAAAATGCCAACGATGAAGGCTTTGTTACGCAGTACGATAAGGATAATATCGAGGAATTAGGCCTCTTAAAGATGGACTTCTTGGGCCTTCGTACCTTGACGGTTATGGGGGATGCCTTAAAGCTCATCAAGGCTAACCGTGGCATCGACCTCGACTTAGATGCCATTCCGCTCGATGATGCGGCGGCCTGTGACATTCTCGCCAAGGGTGATACATCTGGTGTATTCCAGCTCGAGTCGGAAGGTATCACTAAGCTTGTAATGGATCTTAAGCCTGAGCATTTTGAGGACTTGATTCCGTTGGTAGCTTTGTACCGTCCAGGGCCACTAGGCTCTGGCATGGTGGCGGATTTTATCGACCGCCGTCATGGTAAAAAAGAGGTTACTTACTTACATCCCATATTGGAACCTATATTGAAAGATACCTTTGGTGTAATCTTATACCAAGAACAGGTTATGCAGATTGCCTCTGCCATGGGGGGATTCTCCCTTGGTCAAGCGGATTTGATGCGCCGCGCCATGGGTAAGAAAAAGGAATCTGTTCTTAAGGCACAGCGCGAGTCCTTTATTCAAGGTTCTATTAATAATGGTATAGAAGAATCCGTGGCGAACGAAGTATTTGATTTGCTCGTATACTTCGCGGGCTATGGCTTTAATAAATCGCATAGTGCGGCGTATGCGTATATCGCGTACCAAACGGCGTATTTGAAAGCCCACTACTTCCCAGAATTTATGGCTGCAACCATGACTAGTTTCATGCAGAATATGCAGAAATTGACTTACTACATTAATGCTTGCAAGAAGCACAATGTTAAGGTACTAGGCCCAGATATTAATTACTCTGAGCGCAGCTTTGCCGTACAAGACGACGCTATTCGTTTCGGCCTTGGCGGTATCAAGAACGTAGGGGATAATGCCATCGATCGCTTGATTCGTGAGCGCAATGAGCATGGTCTTTATACGGATATCGTGGACTTTTGCAAACGGGTGGACAACAAGGTCGTTAATAAACGACTTCTTGAAAGTCTCATTCGCTGCGGCGCTATGGATGGCTTCAAGGAAAATCGTAACCAATTGTTGCACATGTATGAAAGCGCACAAGCCGTTGGTGCTAAAGAGCAAAAGGATGCCGCTATGGGTACCATGAATCTTTTTGGCGATATGGAAGAATCTGTCGATTTTATCCCTGTTCCCAATGTGGAGGATTTATCGGAAGACGATAAATTAAAGGATGAAAAGGAATATACCGGCTTTTACATTACGGGACATCCATTGCAAGGATATGCGAAGGAGCTGGAAGGGCTCTTTGAACTGGGCGCTCTCGTAGAAAATCCAGAGCAATACGATGGTCAAACCATTACCTTTGGTGGTCTCATCGAAAATAAATCGGACCGCATGACAAAGCGCAATGAGGTTATGTCTATTCTTCGCATCGAAGATTATTCTGGTGCGGCTAATGTAGTGGCATTCCCTAAGGTTTTTAGTCAAAGCCAGCAATTCCTTGCGGTCGATATGATTGTTAAGGTAAAAGGTCGGGTTGATGCGGATGAAAAGGGCGTGCAAATCATTGCAGACCGTATTACGCCGCTAAAGGTAAACTATAGTCAGGCAAAACAGCTGGCAATCCACATTTATAGCCAATATGATACACCAGAAAATAGCGAAGCCTTAAAACGCGTATTGACTAGCACCGCTGGCTCTGTGCCAACGTCATTATACTTACACCGTCAACGAAAACGGATTAATCTGCCACCAAATATGTGCTTTGACCCTAGTGATGAATCCATCAGGGCTATTGAATCTATTCTAGGCGAGGGCTCCGTAGAGGTGCAATAACATATGTTGCGTGAGGCACAGATAGCTTTCACCAACATTGATATAATAAGAAATGAAAGATCCAATCTTGGAGGTGCTTTCATAGGAGGAAAGATGAAACGTACAAAGATCGTATGTACTGTAGGTCCGGGAACGGATAAATTTGGTATCTTAGAAGATATGATGCGGGCGGGCATGAACGTAGCTCGTTTTAACTTCTCCCACGGATCCCATGAAGAGCAGGCAGAACGCATGCAAATGGTGCGCGATGCGGCGATGATTGTGAATAAACCAATCGCACTATTGCTTGATACAAAAGGCCCTGAGGTGCGTCTCGGTCTATTTAAAGAGGGCAAGGTATTCCTCGAAGCGGGTCAACAATTTACGTTGACTACAGATGAGGTGGAAGGCACAGAAGAGCTTAGTTCCGTGAACCACAAAGGTCTTACAGGCGATGTGTCCGTAGGGGATAAAATTCTTTTGGCTGATGGGCTTGTAACACTTACCATCGATGCTATCGAAGGCAATAATATCGTTACAACTGTTCAAAACAGCGGAGAAATCGGCAACCGCAAGCGCGTAGCCGTACCAGGTGTAGCACTAAGCTTGCCACCTGTATCTGAACAGGATGAAGCGGACTTGCGCTTCGGCTGTCAACAAGGGGTAGACTTTGTGGCCGCATCCTTCATGCAACGCGGCAAAGACATTGTGGCTATTCGTCGCATTCTTGAGTCTGAGAAAAAAGACATAAAGATTATCGCGAAAATTGAAAATGCAGAAGGCGTTAAAAATATCGATGAAATCTTGGAAGTTGCGGATGGACTCATGGTTGCTCGTGGCGATCTCGGTGTAGAAATTCCTGCAGAAGAGGTGCCAGTACTTCAAAAGATGATGATTGAAAAATGTAATGACTTGGGGAAACCCGTTATTACGGCGACACAAATGCTCGAGTCTATGATTCAAAACCCACGTCCTACACGTGCGGAAGCAAGTGACGTAGCCAACGCCATTTTGGATGGTACTGATGCGATTATGTTGTCTGGTGAAACAGCCAATGGTTCCTATCCTGTAGAAGCTGTTGCGACCATGACTCGTATTGCAGAGGTAACGGAGAAGGCTGCAATTTATGATAGCTATAGCCGTGCTCGTGAGGATGAAGAAATGACTACCACAAGCGCCGTATGTTTGGCTAGCGTGCACGTAGCTCAAAACCTCGGGGCCGCAGCTATTTTGACATGTACTGAATCTGGTCACACCGCACTTAGTGTGGCTCGTCATCGTCCAGATTGTAAAATTATCGCTGTTACACCTCATGAGGAAACTATCCGTCGTATGCAATTATGCTGGGGTGTAGAGGCTATCAAGGGACATGAAATCATCAACTCCGATGAAATGGTTAAACAAGCTATTACCGGTGCTCTCGGCACTGGCGCCATCGAGTCTGGTGACCTCGTAGTTGTTACTGCTGGGGTACCATCTGGGGCCACAGGTACGACCAATATGATTCGCGTTCATATTGCAGGTCGAGTGCTCCTGTCTGGTAATGGTATTTTACGCAAATCCGTTACAGGTAATGTGTACATTGCTGCTAATCATAAGGGCAATTATGAAACCTTCAAAGACGGCGATATCCTCGTGGTAGGTACAATGGAGCCTGAATTGATGGTCATTGCCAAACGCGCTGGCGGTATCATCGCAGTAGAAGATGGTTATACATCGGACAGTGCTATTGCGGGCATTACGTATGGTTTCCCTGTTATTTTAGGCGCTAAAAATGCCCATGAAGTGCTCCTCGAAGGTCAAGAAGTGACAATCGATGGCGAACGTGGTAAGGTATTTGCGGGCATTGCCAATGCTCGATAATCTCTATGAGTGATAATTAAATAAGGAGGGATAGTATGAATCCATATAATGTAACAGGACCTACTGCAGCTGAGGTTGCACAGGTTGAAAGTATCGTATCTCAACGATTAAAAGGCTCTTTCTTGTGGATGGTTGTAGGCTTGCTTACAACCATCGGTGTTGGATTTGCCGCATTAGTGAATCCAAATTGGTTACGCTTTGCGTACCAAAACTTTAATATTATCTTATTAGTAGAGCTTGGTGTGGTATTCCTATTTAGTGCTCGTGCATATTCTGCTAATATAATGACGTTACGCGGTATGTTCTTCCTCTATAGTGCTTTGAATGGTCTCACATTGACCTTGGTATCTTTGCGATATGATGTGTTTGATGTAGTTATTCCAGCTTTAGTAGGTACGTTAGCATTCTTTATTGGCTTTGCTGTGGTAGGGGCTACAACTAAGCGTAATTTATCATCTCTTACACCATATGTATTAGCTGCCTTAATTGGTATGATTATCGTATCTGTGGTCATGATGGGGGCCCGCTTCTTTAACTGGACTGTACTCAGTGGCTTTAGTGATACTGTTAGTTTAGTTCTAGGTTATGTAGGTGTTGTAGTATTCTCTATCTTTACAGCTATCGATGTGAACCGCATTAAAAATAATGTGACACAAGTGGCGCTCATGGAGGATGAAACAATTTTAGACCGCATTGAAATCACTGGTGCTTTGAGCCTTTATTTAGATTTCATTAACTTATTCTTATCCTTATTACGCATCTTTGGTAATAAGCGATAACAAAGGAGTTTGTATGGACGATAGAGAATGGCAAACCTTTGTTACTGTTGTGGATGAAGGCAATATTACAAGGGCTGCTGAAAAATTATTTTTATCACAACCAGCGTTGAGCTATCGGTTGCGTCATATGGAAAAAGCCTTGGGCCATTCTCTGTTGTTGCGGACTGCTGAAGGGATTGCCCTCACGGCACAAGGCGAAATTTTCTATGATTACTGCAAGCGAATGATGCAAGAACAAGAGGCCTTGGAGAATGCTATGAATTCCGCTTCTGGCAAGATTCAAGGGACATTGAAAATCGCATCATCTATTAACTTTGCAGACTATGAACTACCAGCCTTATTGAGAGCTTTCCGAGAACAATATCCAGATGTTCACATTCAAGTGAAGACTGCTTTCAGCCATCAAGTGGTAAAAATGTTTAATACCGGTGACTGTATGGTCGCCTTTGCTCGTGGTGGTTATGATGTGTCTGGCAAGTCTGAATTGTTACTAGCAGAACCATATTGTTTAGTATATAAAGAATTAGTGCCACCTGAATCCTTGGTAAAAGTACCATTCATTAAATATCAAACAGATGCATCGGTGGCAAATATTATCGAAACTTGGTGTGCAGAACATTTTGATGAGCCTCCAAGTGTGGCGATGGATGTAAACTCTATGAGTACTTGTCGCCATTTTGTTCGTGCTGGCCTTGGTTGGTCTATCTTGACCTATATGGGACTTGGATCCTGTAAGGATAAAGATATCTATGTGAGTTCATTGCGTAGCAAAGATGGTGAATACATCACCCGTGATACTAATATGGTGTACACAAAAGATGCGGAAAACTTGGTTGTGGTAAAAACATTTATCGAATATGTTCGCAATTACTACAAAGAACATACCGTGGTGGATGACAGTATATTTAGAGAATATAAAGCATAGGATGCATTATAATAGAGTATATCTATGAGATTTTCTAACTGTTTATCCATGCTGTTTCAGTATTGGACTTTTTCGATATAATAACTCATAATATAGATTAAGAGCAATATAGTACCATGTAAGTGCATGTATATCCCCTTTGGGGCGGTATACATGCATTTTTTTCATTTGGGACTATAATTCTATGCTTAAAATGCATAAAAAGTATGATTAGTAGATATAAAAGTTTTTATAACCCCTATAAAGGTAATCTATTTTTCATATTACTTTTAAACATTTATAATGAGGGTAGACTTAATCAATGTAATCGACGTCGCGAGCGGTTATGTTGTTAAAGACTAGATGATTTTATGTATGCCTAAGTTAGTTAAGAAAGGGAAAGACACACATGAAAGACAAATTATGGCGCATTGGCCTTATGGTTGCCATCGTCGCATTTATGTGGTTCGGTGGCACACCTGAAGGCCTCAAACCAGAAGTATGGAAATTATTTGGTATTTATTTAGCTACTATCGTGGGCTTGGTATTAAAACCATTCCCAGTTCCTATTACAGTATTATTAGGTGTTGCTACATCTTCTGTTTTATTGAACAATACAAAAGACGTATTGGTTGGTTACAGTAATACAGCATTGTGGTTGATCTTCGCAGCCTTCGCTTTATCCGTTGCATTCGGTAAAACTGGCCTTGGTCACCGCATTGCGTACTACTTGGTTCGCGCTTTTGGTAGTACAACACTTCGTCTTGGTTATGTAACTGCATTCCTTGATATGATCTTATCTCCTGCAACACCATCCAACACAGCTCGTGCGGCAGGTATCGTATATCCAATCAACTTGTCCATCGCTGAAGCAGTTGGTTCTTACCCTGGTGAGACTGCTAAAAAAGCAGGTGCTTACCTCTTGCAGAATGGTTACTTTGCAACTAAAGTAACATCCTTCTTCTTTGCGACAGCAATGGCGCCCAACTTATTGGCTTTAGACTTCATTACTAAATTGACTGGTGTAACTTTAAACTGGGCTCAATGGGCATTAGCTATGTTCGTACCTGGTTTCATCATGTTAATGCTTATCCCACTTATTGGCTACATGTATGAACGTCCAAGTGTAAAAGACATCGACAACAAGAAAATTGCTGCTGACGGTTTGGCGGAATTAGGACCTATGAAAGCGTCCGAAAAAGGTCTTATCGCTATTGCACTTCTTGCAATCGTAGGCTGGATTCTTCCTACTTTTGATGTTACTCTTAATGCAACAGCAGTTGCTATCGTAGCGATGCTTGCTACATTCGTATTTGGTATTATTACTTGGGATGATTTGCTCAAAACTAAAGCTGCTTGGAACACATTGATTTGGTTTGGCGGTATCTTGGGCTTATCCTCTGCATTAACTAAAGGTAAATTCTTCGAATGGTTGGCTAAATACTTAGAAACTCACATGAACTTCGGTTTAGATCCATTCATGATGCTTATCCTTATCTCCATTGTTTCCGTTGCGGTTCGTTACTTCTTCGCATCTGGTACTGCATACATCTCCGCGATGCTTCCAGTATTCTTGATTTTAGGTGTTAACGCAGGCGTGGATCCTACATTACTTGCTTTCATCTTGATCGGCACAAACTCCTATGGTGGTTCCGTAACTCACTACGGTGCTGCTCCTGGTCCAATCATCTTCTCCGCTGGTTACAACAACGTAAAAGATTGGTGGACAGTTGGTTTGATTTCCGCTTTAGTATGTTTAGTATTGAACTACGTAATCGGTATCCCTTGGTGGAAAATCACTGGTTTCATGTAATATGAAGCTTTCACTATGGAGTGTTAGAATTTAATTGTTAGTATTCAATGTCTGTACTGGGCTCTCGCGACGAGCCTGTACAGACTTGAACTTTATATATGTTTCACAACGAAAGGATGCAACATGGCACAATTAGTAAAAGCTGCGCAAGCTGGCTTCGACGAAAAAAATGATGCATTAGTAACGGTTGAACCGATTGCTAGCGGTATCGAAATTGAATTAACATCCAAAGTTATCCGCCAATACGGCGACCAAATTAAATCCGTTATCTTGAACACAGTGAAAGAAGCTGGTTATGATGGCGTAAAAGTAATCGTACAAGATAAAAATGCTTGGGATTACACAATTAAAGCTCGCGTATTAGGTGCATTGGAAAGGGGGAGCAAAGCATAATGGCTAACGATAAAACATTCCCAGAAGTTAAAACAAACCCATTAACAGAGGCTGCTAAAAAACGTTTGTCTCGTTCCATGATGTTCGTACCGGGTAATACACCTAAAATGATTAACAGTGCAGATATTCACGGTGCTGACTCCATCATGATCGATATCGAAGATTCCGTGCCAATTACAGAAAAAGACACAGCTCGTCTTTTAACTGCAGAAGCATTGAAATCCCGTAAATTCCGTGCAGAAACAGTTGTTCGTATCAACCATCCTACACAAACTCCTTATGGCTATGACGATCTTGATGTCATCGTTCCAGCTAAACCTGATATGATTCGTTTACCTAAAACTGAAGATGTTTCTGAAGTTGAAATCGTAGCGAAGAAAATTGAAGAAGTAGAAAAAGCTAACGGCTGGCCGGAAGGTACAATCAACATTATCGTGGCTATTGAATCCGTCCGCGGCTTATATAATGTTCGTGAAATCTGCCATGGTCCTCGCGTAGTTGCTATCGCTCTTGGCGCTGAAGACTATCGTGCAGACCTTCGCACAGGTAAACATAAACCAGCTGTTGAATTGTTGTTCGCTCGTCAAACAATCCTTCATGCGGCGCGTGAAGCAGGTATCCGCGTAATCGATACTGTATTCTCCGACGTGAAAGACCCACAAGGCTTCCGCGAAGAAGTTGAATTCATTAAAGCTTTGGGCTATGATGGCAAATCTTGTATCCACCCAAGCCAAATCAAAATTATCCACGAAGTATTCACTCCTGACGAAAAAGAAATCGCTCATTCCGTTAAGGTATTGAACAGCTATGCAGATGCATTGCGCAACAATAAAGGCGTAATCTCCGTAGATGGTAAAATGATCGATGGTCCTATCGTAGTTCGTGCACAACGCGTAGTTGATAAAGCACGTGCAGCAGGCATTAAAGTTGAATTAGAGGAAGGAGCAGAATACGATGTTAAATAAAGTAGGTCGCGATATCCCAACAAATATCCCAGCACTAGAAGGTCGCGAAGTATATCAAGGTGAATTCGCTATTGAACCTAAAGCTCATCGCACAGGTAAACCTGTACATATGAGCCGTGTTGGTACTAATAAAGTACTTGCTTCCATCGATGAAGCAATCGAAAAAGCTGGCGTAAAAGATGGCATGACATTGTCCTTCCATCATCACTTGCGCAATGGCGACTATGTAATGAAAATGGTTATGGAACGCGTTCAAGCAAAAGGCATTAAAGACATTACAATCGCGTCTTCTTCCTTATCCCCATGCCACGAATTCTTGGTAGAAATGATTCAAGACGGTACTGTAACAGCTATCGAAACATCTGGCTTACGCGATCGTCTTGGTAAATTCTTAACTCAAAACCCAGGTGTATTGAAACGCCCTGTAGTGATTCGTTCTCATGGTGGTCGTGCTCGTGCTATCGAATCCGGCGAAGTTCATATTGATGTAGCTTTCATGGGTGCTCCTACAGCTGACCCACGTGGGAATGCAACTGGTCGTACAGGTAAATCTGCTTGTGGTGCACTTGGTTATGCTAAAGTTGATTCCCACTATGCAGACACAACCGTTATCATTACGGATAATTTGGTTGATTATGTACACAACTATGCAATCCCTCAAACTGATGTAGATTATGTTGTTGAGGTTGAAAGTATTGGTGATCCAGAAGGTATCGCTTCTGGTGCAGTAGGTTTCACTAAAAACCCTATCCAAATTAAAATTGCTGAGCTCGCTGGTGAATTTCTTGACCAAGCAGGCATCATTAAAGATGGTTTTGTATTCCAATTGGGCGCTGGCGGTGCTCCATTGACTGTAGCGAAATTCATTGCTGAAAAACTTCGCAAACGCGGTGAAGTAGGTGGTTTCGCTATCGGTGGTGCTACTGGCATCTTGACTGGTATGCTTGAAGAAGGCTTGATTCGTGCCATTTACGATACTCAAACATTCGATACTACTGCAGCTGCATCTTTGGATAAAAACCCTGCACATGTCGAAATGTCCGCTTCCATGTATGCTAACCCATGGACTGACTGCACTACAAACTACCTAGACGTAGTATTCCTTGGTGCTACTGAAATCGACCTTGATTTCAACGTAAACGTAATGACTGACTCTAACGGTGTATTGATGGGCGCTTCTGGCGGTCACTCCGATACAGCAGCAGGTGCTAAATGTACAGTTATTACTTGTCCATTGATCCGTGGTCGTTTGCCAATGATCCGAGACAAAGTTGCAACTGTAATTACACCAGGCTCCTCCGTTGACGTACTCGTTACTGAATACGGTATTGCAATCAACCCAGCTCGTACTGATTTGATTGAACGCTTCAAAGACAGCAATTTGCCTATCTACACAATTGAAGAATTACAACAATTAGCATTCGACTTAGTAGGTAAACCACAAGATATCCCTGTATCCGACAAAGACGAAGACATCGTGGCAATCGTAGAATACCGCGATGGTTCTATCCTTGACGTGGTTCGTAAACCTCTATAATTGATTAGGGCTTGGAGTCCGGTAGAGTCCGTTTGGGTTCTGCTGTCAACTCACCATCCCATGCTAATAAGTTAATACAAAGACCCGCTCCATGAGTCCGAGGACCATGGAGCGGGTCTTTTTGAATTTATGCGTTGTTTTATTATTAACTTTAAAGATAGAAATAAAGTCTAATGTGGCAAATATGGTACATGATTATAGTTATACTTTTACTATAAGAAGATTGGAGCCCTTTAGGAGGTAGTTTTTATGTATCGTTGTATTGCCAATTTAGAGATTGATCTAGATGGGTTAGGTGAGTTTTATAGTGAGCTAGACGAATATGAAATGCTAAGTATGTACCAAATAATATCAGCGTGGTTACAGGATGATTTAGATGGGCCTAATCCAGAAAATACGGTGTTTGGTGTATCAGAGTATGCCTTAAACTGGATATCTGTATTACCTGGAGATATTTCTTATCGTAACCTATTTGATATGGGAAGTTGTAAGGTCGGTAATCGTTATGAAAGTATTGATTATTTATATGCAAAATTTCTACAAACATTAGAGAATAGTAAACAGTTTGAACATGAATATGAATCCCTATGTTTAAATCATATAAACGTCATGTCACAGTATATAGAAATTACTCTAACCTGTAGTCAAAATATAGACTTTATATTATTTATAAAACATTGGTTACGTAATTGTAGTACTTATAAACATCCGATATACTATAAAGTAAAGGATGTATATTATGTGAAATTTAGTTGATGCTCATATAGATAATATACATATTATTTCTCCGGATGAACTTTATAGTTGGGCGAAAGAAAAAATAGAGGGTAATAGCTTTTTAATCCCTGAGGGTATTGTAAAATGGTATAAACTGATACATTCATCAAAAAATAGTTAAAAATTAGGAGAGTGACTATGAGTCAAGTATTTAAGCAAGATCTAACAGATAACTCTGTTCGTCCTGGTGGTTTGTTTTTCGTTGAGTTATTAATGCCTAAGCAGTGTGATATGCCTACTCGCGATGCAATGGTAGAGGTATTCACAAAGCATTTGGGCCTTATTGATTGCTTTAGTTATGGAGCTGAATCTGCTGGTTTTGCACCTCAGAATTATAAGGTGCATTACGAGGATACTGATGCAGATATTCCACCGACCTTGATGGTGACGAATTGTGAGAAAATCGATAAGCCTGTATTAGATGATTTTGATCGTAGTCAGGTATGGGATTGTCCAAATGTGGATGAGTTATTAGCAGAGTGCCAATACAGGGTGTTTGCTACGGATATGTTAGCCTCTGGTTTAGCGGCCAAAGAACGTGCAGATATGCTTGTAAAGTATGTAGATGCATTACTAGAATTATATCCCTCTTGTAAAGCCGTTGTATTTGGACCATCTCGTAAGTTCTTAAGTCGAGAATCGATTGAAAATCATCCTGATAAAGAGGTGACTCGTTTCATGTATTATGCTGTAAATGTGCGTTATTTTAGTATTCAAGGTACCAATGATATGATGGTAGATTCTGTGGGTATGAGTACATTATTTTTACCTGATTTACAGTATCACTTTCACGGTGTAGATCCTAATCATGTAGTATTTCATGCTTATAATGTGTTGAATTATATTTTCGAACATGGTAATATAATAGGTGATGGGGAAACCATTGCGGGGTTACAAAATGGCGAGATGAATCAGGATATTCAGTGGAAGGTTCAATACGAGGATTCTTTAATCCAGCCCGTTCGAGAGGTTCTAGATATTAATATGGGTGAATACGCATCTGGAACTCGGTAGTTGTTAATCAATGAAAGGGGTGAGCATTATGAGTGATCAACGTGTTTTTGATATGGAACTTGTGAAAGTTGAAAGTTTGGAGAACGCTGTTAGGACGCCATTTTATCAAACTGATTCCACAGGTGGTTCAGTATGGGTTATTAAACCTGGTCAAATCTTACCAAAACATTATCATCATCACTCTGATGATATATGGGTTATATTGCAAGGCAAGGGTGTATTTTATCCAACGCCTAATACAGAGGTGCCTTTTACAAAGGGGCAAGTTATAGTATCTAAAAAGGGTGAATGTCATGGTGCAAAAAATACTGGAACGGAAGATATTGTCTTTGTGAGTATCGTTGCTCCAGTGCCTGCTGATTATGATCCTGTTAAGACTAATTAATATGAAAGCACTTTATAGTATTTTCTTCTCTTGTGATAGAGATATATTCATACTATAAAGTGCTTTTTTATTTTATACAGTCATTTCTAGCGAATATACCTTTTCTATTTTATATGTCATTATTTTGGTTTTACTATTCCTATTTGTTATTTCTATACTCTATAAAATTCCATTGACAGAGGACGTTTGTTCTTTTAAGATGGTAAAGTATGTAATATTTTAATAAGTAGAAAGGAATTATATGAACTCATCTACACTAGAGCCTCAAAGTGGGGATATCAATTTCAGAGATTTTACGAAACGTCGTATGCTTCACGTAGTCTTACCATTGTTTATTGTTTCTATTATTGCCTTCCTGGATCGCGTTAACATTGCTTATGCAGGCTTGACTATGAAGGAGAATTTACCATGGTTGACGCCAGAAGTATTTGGTATGGGGGCAGGCATTTTCTTTATTGGTTATGTTTTGTTTGAAGTGCCTGCATCTTTAATTGCAGCTCGTTGTAATGCTATGCATTGGGTGGCGCGTATCATGTTTAGTTGGGGGCTCGTATGTATTCTTATGACGACGATGACCACTGAGTTGGAATTTTATGTTTATCGATTTTTACTTGGTCTATGTGAGGCTTCTTTATATCCTGTAATTTATTCATTACTCATTCCAAATTGGTTCTTGCCAAAGGAGCGAGCGAAGGCAATCTCCTTGATGTTGACATCTTTATTGTTCTCTAACATCATTGGTGGGCCATTGGCAGGTATTTTATTGGATACAACGTTCTTTGGTCTACATGGTTGGCGTACACTCTTTATCGTTGAAGCTATTCCTGCTGTGATCTTTGCGTTCATTTTCGCATTCTGGATGAAAGAGCGTCCTGAACATGCATCTTGGGTAACTGATGTAGAAAAGGTATATATTAAAGCCGAGCTTGAAAAAGAAGAGCAACAAAAGCAAGCCGCAAAGAAATATACTATTTGGCAAGCGTTAAAAGACCCAAAAGTATTGCGTTTAGCGTTAATCTATTTCTTGTGGGTTATTGGTTTCTGGGGCTTTAGTTTTTGGATGCCTCAAGTTCTTAAAAGCTTATCTGGATGGCCACCAAGCGTGGTAGCGTGGTCTATTGCTATTCCAATGACAGCAGCCTTACTTGTACAAATATACTGTGGTTACTCTTCTGAAAAGCGCAATGAAAAACGTTGGCACGTTGCTACTACATTGTTCATTGGTACTATTGGTTTCTTAGCAACACCACACAGTCCATCTCCAGAAGTTAGCTTATTCTTTATATGCTTAACTGCAGTAGGTGTTTACGGTGGTATGGGTGTATGGTGGACCATGCCAACAACCTTCTTATCTGGCGCTGCTGCAGCGGGGGCGATGGGACTCATTAACTCTTCAGGTAATATGGGGGGCTGGGTAGGTCCTTATATGCTTGGATTCATCAATGGTCACACTGGTAGCTTTGCTTATGGTTACTATGTAATGGGGGCTTGTATGTTCCTTGCTGGTCTATTAATTTTGACACTTCCAAAATCTATGGAACATAAAGAGGATTAAGTAGAGCTATATTATAGATAACTAGATTATAGACAACTTAATAGGAAAATATTTAACGAATGCTTCAATGGTGTGATTTTGGATACTATTCAATTTTATGTTACAATTTACAAAATAGTATTATTTAAACTTGAGGAGACAAATATTGAAAGAGTGTAGACCTAAGTTTGATGAAATTACATCATTTGATGAATTTAATAAATATTATTGGTATCGTGATGAACTTTCACAAATATGTAAATCATTAGGATTAGAATATAGGGGAACAAAACAAGAACTCAATTATATTATTGAGCAGTACTTTAAAGGCGATTTAATTAAAAAATCATCAATAAAAAATAGAAGAAGGCAAGTGGAAAGTATTACTTTAGATACACCATTACTTGAATGTAATTTTTCCTTTAATACGAAGTTTAGAGAATATTTCTCTGCTTTAATAGGTGTTTCACGATTTAAATTTAATGCTGATATGGCTACTGCCTGGAGAAAAGTAAAAAGTGAAAAAAATACAAGCTTTACAATTGGAGATTTGCTGAAAGTATATTATGGTGAATCAGATTATGCAAAGTATGACAATTCGGTTTGTCAATGGAATCAATTTTTTAAGGATTTTTGTGCAGACGAATGTAGTGGCAATTATTCGAATAAATTAAAAGTAGCATCTATTATTTGGAAAGAAGTTAGAGATTCAAAAAATGAAAAAATTTATTCAAAGGAGCTTTTAAGTGAATATGCATATAAATTAGAAGCGTATCGCAAGTAGAAGCAACTTGTCATTGCGGAGACGTATTATGGGAAAGTTAGCAATTAAATCTATAATAAAATAATGAAAAAAGCACCTTATATCCTATAAGAAGAGTCATTTGTGATGACTTTTGTAGGTATGTAAGGTGCTTTTATTTATTCCTGATTTCTTTATTGATTTTGTTTTGTTACATCAGGCACTTTCCCAGGATTCATATCGAGGTTTAGATCTGTGGATTTGAATGGGCGTGGGTTTGCCTCTGGTGGTTGTACTTTGAGCTCTGGATGCAACCATTGCAGTTGTTTTAGTTCCCAGTCGTACTTGGCACCGTCATTTTGTAGTTGACGAATATCTTTTAGGATTTCGTCTAGTTGATCACTATGCTTATTAGCCATCCCTTCAAGAATGTAAAGACGACCTGCTACACTGTCGATGGTAGAGCCATCGTGGTCTTCATCGACACGCCATTGTAATTCAGAGATTTGTATTTGCTGGAATATGATAACGATAACCAGCACAATGATAACGCCCCACATGGGAGCTTCTTTAGCTTTCAAAAGGGCTCGCAATTTAGATGCGAGCCCAGATGGTTTGTTCATTATTGACGATCCTCGAGTTGTAATCCAGGTAATGGTAATTTGGAGTTTACAAAGTCTAACCACAAGCGAGAAGCGTGGGAGAGGTAATGACCTTTTTTCCAAATTACATAAAGGGTATGAATAATTTCAGGTACGAGAGGTCTTACGACAACCTTAGAACCAACCTCCGTATTTTCACCTACCTCAGGGCAGAGACGAGATGGTAATAATGCGATAGCAAGGTTTGCACTAACCGTTTGTAACATGAGATCACGTTGGCTCGTTTCAAACACGATATGCGGTTGGAAGCCGGTGTGTTTACAAGCTTTGATGATTTCATCATGTAAGTTGAAATCGTCTTTATGCAATACAAAGGATTCATCAGCTAGCATTTCTAGGCGAATTTCTTTTTCTTTTGCTAAAGGGCTAGATTTTGGAATGATAACGGACAGTGGGTCACTCGTAAGGTAGAAAGATTCAAATTCTTTAGGGTTTGGTTTAGTACAGATGATGCCAATATCAATTAAACCTTCCTGAACGCTGATCTCAACCTTTTTAGAACCTTGTTCGTAGAGTTCCAATTCGATTTGTGGATATACTTTTTTAAATTCACCTAATAACTGGGCAAAAATGGGAGCATCAGTAATTGGTGGAATACCAATTCTGATGGAACCTTGCTCCAAACGAAACTCGTTTTCAAAATCAGTTTTTAGATGTTCAAACATAAACACAACGCGTTTAGCGTGGGTTAAGAAGATGGTACCCCCATCAGTAAGTTCTACAGATTTAGCATTACGCATGAAGAGAACAACACCAAGTTCGTCTTCTAAAGCTTTAATTGTACGGCTGATTGCAGATTGGGAGATGTGTAAATTCCTTGCAGCCTTACTAAAGCTTTTTTGATCAGCTACTTCAACGAAGTATTTCAAATGATGAAAATCCATAATTAACCCCCTAAAAATAAAACTTGGTTATAGGACGTGACCTAACTAAATGAGAATAGTTATTACTGTAATGCAATTAGCTATTACTTTATGTAAAGCATGGATAGCAATATTGGCAAAGCGACAGTCACTGTATGTGTTGCGTTGATAGGGCCCAGCACGTTATAATTAGCATATAGGGCTATATCAAGTTATGATATTAGGAATTATGGTTGTGCCCATCACAAAAAAGTATGCTCACACATAATGCCATATTATATATAACATATATATTATTGCATTATTTTTTCATGTGCGCAAGTTTGTAATGGTTGTTATTCCTAAACATAATGATAGATTAAGCAAGTGTTCTATTTTTGCTAAATGCTTAAGGAGGCAATAATCACATGAGTCGTAAATTTAAAACTATGGACGGCAACCAAGCGGCTGCTCACGTTTCTTATGGTTTTACAGAAGTTGCTGCGATTTATCCAATCACTCCATCTTCTCCAATGCCAGAACACATTGATGAATGGGCTGCATCTGGTCGAAAAAACATCTTCGGCAACACTGTTCAAGTTGTAGAAATGCAATCTGAAGCAGGTGCTGCTGCTGCAACCCACGGTTCTTTACAAGCTGGTGCATTAACAACAACTTTCACATCTTCCCAAGGTTTGTTATTGATGCTTCCTAACTTATATAAAGTAGCAGGTGAATTACTTCCAGGTGTATTCCAAGTAGCTGCTCGTGCATTGGCTGCACATGCTTTGGCTATCTTTGGTGACCACCAAGACGTAATGGCTGCTCGTGCAGCTGGCTGTGCTATGTTAGCTGAATCCTCTGTACAAGAAGTAATGGACTTGTCCGCTGTAGCTCACTTGACAGCTATTAAAACTCGTGTACCTTTCATCAACTTCTTTGACGGTTTCCGTACATCCCACGAAATTCAAAAAATTCAAATCTGGGACTATGAAGATTTAAAACCATTGGTTGACATGGATGCTGTTAAAGCTTTCCGTAAAAATGCTTTAAATCCAGATGCTCCTGTAACTCGTGGTACTGCAGAAAACCCTGACGTTTACTTCCAACATCGTGAAGCATCCAACAAATTCTACTTGAACGTTCCTGACGTTGTAGAACACTACATGAACGAAGTTAACAAATTGGCAGGTACTAACTACCAATTGTTCAACTATCATGGTGCTCCTGATGCTACTGATGTTGTTGTAACTATGGGTTCTTCCGCTCAAGTTGTAGAATCCACTGTGGATTACCTCAACAAATTGGGTCGCAAAGTTGGTTTTATCAACGTTCATTTGTTCCGCCCATTCGCAACAGATCGTTTGTTGAAAGCTCTTCCTAAAACTGTAGAACGCATTGCAGTTCTTGACCGTACTAAAGAACCAGGTGCTTTGGCTGAACCATTGTTCTTAGACGTACAAGCAGCTGTAGTTGACGGTGGCCGTAATGTAAAAGTTATCGCTGGTCGTTATGGTTTGAGCTCCAAAGACGTTATCCCTGCAGACATCGTTGCTGTATTCGATAATTTAGCTGCTGAAAATGGTAAGAAATTCTTCACATTGGGTATCAATGATGATGTTACATTCTTGTCCTTAGATCGTGCTGAAGGCGTAGAAGTTGAAACTCCTGGTTTGACTGAATGTAAATTCTGGGGCTTCGGTTCTGACGGTACTGTAGGTGCGAATAAATCCGCTATCAAAATCATCGGTGACCACACTGATATGTATGCTCAAGCATACTTTGACTACGACTCCAAAAAATCTGGTGGCGTAACAATGTCTCACCTTCGTTTTGGTAAAAATCCAATCAACTTGCCTTACTTGATTACTGAACCTCAATTCGTAGCATGTCACCGTCAATCTTATGTACATGAATACGACTTGATTCGCGGCATCAAAAAAGGCGGTACATTCTTATTGAACTGTACTTGGTCTCCTGAAGAATTGGATGAACATTTACCTGCTAAATTACGTCGTCAAATCGCAGAAAAAGAATTGAACTTCTACATCATCAATGCTGCGAAAATCGCTTCCGAAATCGGTTTGGGCGGTCGTATCAACATGGTAACGCAAGCTGCATTCTTCAAATTGACTGAAATCATCCCTGTAGATGATGCTGTTAAATACCTTAAAGAATCCGTAGTAACTTCTTACGGTAAAAAAGGTCAAAATATCGTTGACATGAACAATGCTGCTATCGATCAAGGTGTTAACGCTTTGGTAAAAGTAGATGTTCCTGCTAGCTGGAAAGATGCAGTAGATGATGGCAATCATGCAGTTAAACCTGGTTGCGAATCTTGCCCATCCTTCGTTCAAAATATTGCACAACCAATCAATGCACAAGCTGGTTATGATCTTCCTGTATCCAAATTCTCTGGCTATGAAGATGGTACATTACCTGCTGGTACTGCTAAATTCGAAAAACGCGGTCCTGCATTGTTCGTTCCAAAATGGTTGCCTGAAAACTGTATTCAATGTAACCAATGTTCCTTCGTATGTCCACATGCTACAATTCGTCCAATTTTGGCAACTGAAGCAGAAGTGGCTGCAGCTCCAGAACATTTCGATACAATCCCTGCATTGGGTGCTAAAGATCTTCAATTCCGTATCGCTGTATCCCCATTAGATTGCTTGGGTTGCGGTAACTGTGTTGATATCTGTCCAGCTCCTAAAGGCAAAGCTATCGTGATGACATCCATCGATACTGAAATCGAACAAGCTGAAGCTTGGAACTATGGTGTTAACCTTCCTGTAAAAGAAAATCCTATGAAGAAGGAAACTGTTAAAGGTTCCCAATTTGAACAACCATTGTTCGAATTCTCCGGTGCTTGCGCAGGTTGTGGTGAAACTCCTTATGCTAAATTGTTAACTCAATTGTTCGGTGACCGTATGATGATTGCCAATGCAACTGGTTGTTCCTCCATCTGGGGTGCTTCCATGCCTGCATCTCCATACACAACTAACCAACAAGGTCATGGTCCTTCTTGGGCAAACTCCTTGTTCGAAGATAATGCTGAGTATGGTTATGGTATGTACATCGGCGTTAAGAAAATCCGCCAACAATTAGTAGAATTGGCTGCTAAAGCAGTTGAAACTGCTACTGGCGAATTGAAAGACGCTTTAGAACAATGGATTGAATTTGCTAACCTTGGTGCAGCTACTCGTCAACGTTCCGAACGTTTAGTAGCAGCTATCGAAGCTGAAGGCGCTACAACTCCTGAATTGAAAGAAATTCTTGAGAAAAAACAATTCTTGATCAAACGTTCTCACTGGATCTTCGGTGGTGACGGCTGGGCATACGACATCGGCTTCGGCGGTGTTGACCATGTATTAGCTTCTGGCGAAGACGTAAACATCTTCGTATTCGATACTGAAGTATACTCCAACACTGGTGGTCAAGCATCTAAATCCACTAACGTAGCAGCAGTTGCTCAATTCGCAGCTTCTGGTAAACGTACTAAGAAGAAAGACCTTGGCATGATGGCTATGTCTTATGGTTATGTATACGTAGCACAAGTAGCTATGGGTGCAGACAAAAACCAATTGATGAAAGCTGTTACAGAAGCTGAAGCATATCCAGGTCCATCCTTGATCATCGCTTACAGCCCATGTATCAACCATGGTATCAAAGCTGGTATGGGTAAAGCTCAAGAAGAACAACGTAAAGCAGTTGCAGCTGGTTACTGGGATCTTTACAGATACAACCCTCAACTTAAAGAAGAAGGTAAAAATCCATTCTCCTTGGATTCCAAAGAACCAACTGAAAGCTTCCAAGACTTCCTTAAAGGTGAAGTACGTTACGCTTCCTTGGCTAAAGCAGCTCCAGACGTTGCAGAAGAATTATTCGCTAAAACTGAAAAAGACGCTAAAGAACGTCGCTTAAGCTATGTTCGCTTGCAAAAAGGTTTTGAAGACGTAAAATAATTCGTTATTTAACGACTGAGAACTATATGAGGCACCCTTTCAAGGGTGCCTCTTTTGTATGTAATACTATATAGCTAAATGTGTTAATATCATATTATTTAGGTAATAACTGCTTTAAACATAGGTAATATACTAGTAATTTGGTATAATGATAAATAACAATGTATATTTCATAAAGTTAAACATAGAGGTACATATGGCTAAGGATAATTCACAAATAGCAATGGAAGACATGCAACAAACGATATATAAAGAGTTAGGCTATAAATCCTATCCATTTCCTTTTACAACGCCGGCCTATTTAGAAGCATATGGTGCTCTTGTAGGGCTAAATACTCCACCTGCGAAGACAGCTCGTGTTCTTGAACTAGGCGCTACTTATGGCGGTAATATTATTTCTCAAGCTGTATTTAACCCAGAGGCGACCTTTGTAGGCATTGAACTTTCACAAGACCAAGTAGAGAAGGGCAATCAAATTATTTGTGATGCAAAATTAGAGAATGTATCCTTGGTGCAAGGAGATATTTTGAATTTTGACGAATCTATGGGGACTTTCGATTATATTATTGCACATGGATTCTACTCTTGGATCAATGATGAAATGAAGGATAAGCTGCTCAATATTATTTCTAATCATTTGGTGGATAATGGTATTGCCTATGTGTCTTACAATACGTATCCAGGTTGGCATACCATGGAAGAAGTACGTCAGCTCATGCTGTTTGCTAATCGTGGCCAAGATAAGTTGACCCATAAGGAAAAGGTGTTGCGCGGTAAGACCGTAGGCAGTCTTGTGGGTGCTCAGATTCTTAACTATGATAACCTTAAAGAACGAAATAGTAAATTTCTTGGTGCATTGCGCTCTGTAATGCAAAAGGATGACTATTATGTAGGTCATGACCATCTAGAGCCGCATAATGATCCGTGCTATTTCTATCAATTTAATGATCATTTGAAAGCGCATAATCTTGCTTATGTATGCGATGCGGACCTTACACTATCTATGGTTCGTACCTATGATGAAAGTATAGCAGCTAAACTTGAGCAACTGGCTCCTAATAGCCAAGCGGATCAAGAACAATATTTAGATTTTATACTAGATACGACATTCCGCAAGTCAATTATTTGTAAAGCTAGCTTTGCAAATAATATTAACTTTGCTGTTGCGAATCCGGCTGAAGTGGATACAATTCCTGTACGTACTATTGTAAATAGCTTTGTTTTCCAAATTCTCTTTGATGAGGAAGCACTGGAAATGTTTGAAAATGAGCTCGTAAGAGATACGTTCCAAGCAATAATTAAAGATGGTGGCACTTTCAATATGATTGAAGCCCTCGCTATTTTGAAAGCGGCTCATGAGGCGGCTCATGCATCTGATGATGAATTAGAACCTGCTGTATGTAGCTTGTATAAAGCTGTAGTAGAGCATATGGTACGTGGTGGTATTCGCTTCTATAAAACATTCCCTGTAAAAGAAGAATATATGGAGGGCTTATCTTATATACCTGCCCGTTTTACAAACTTTGTAAAAGCTATTGTGAATGGTGGTAGTGAATATATGTATGGAGCAAATATGTTCAATGATGCTATTGGCGATATCTCTGAAGAGGATTTATTATTTATGGAGTTGTTGAACAAACCAAAAGCGAAATCCACGGTAATTAAAAAGATTAAAGATGCTCTCTTTAGTGCAGATCAGTCTCAACCTACAAAGCATCAAAATGCCATGGCTGAAGCTTTTTATAATGAATTAACAACGCGTATGGAACAATTGGGCTTTATTAGAAGTAAGAAAACAGGTAGTATTTCCTAATTGATAGAGCTCGTTATTTGATTGTATTGCTATGAAGTTGTATTATATTCATTTTGATTTCATAGTTAAAATAAAAACCCGTTACACTTATAATATTTATACGTATTAAGTGTTAACGGGTTTTATTTAATATAATTAAATTTACTTTTATTTTATATTTATTACTTTTAGTTATTTTATATTGCTGAAAAAGTATAGTAAATCGATAATTTTAATGAGGAAAAAATGAACCGTTCATGAAAGTATGGTATAATGTGTATGGGTATTTTGTAAATATCATCCGATGTGTTGTGGATGATTCTATAAATTGTATTAGTTGATAAAGTTGTATTAATTGTATTATTTGTAAAAGGAGTCTTTTATGGCATCTAAGAAGGCAGTTCTAGTATACATACTAGAAATCCTGAAAGACGAAACAGATGCTAATCATACGTTATCTCAAGAGGAGATTCGTAGTATATTAGCCGAACGGTACGAGGTATCCGTCGATCGGAAAACCTTAGGCCGTCATTTAAATGATTTATATGAATCTGGAGATTTTAGTATTCAATGTGAAGAGTCTGCTGTGGGAGCAGATGGCACAATTCGACGTACTGATTTCTATATGATTCATACCTTTGAAGATTCTGAATTGCGATTATTGATTGATGGTATATTGGCATCTCGCCATATTACTGCATCTCAACGTAAAGATTTAATCGGGCGTGTTGCAAAATTGGGTAGCTCCTATTTTAAGCCTCATGGTATTGATATTGAAAGTAATACGGGGTACCTTCATAGAAGCCAAGATTTATTTCTTAATATTGATCTCATAGAAGAAGCAATACAAAAGGGTAGAAAAATTTCATTGGCCTATTGCCAACCAGATGTGGATAAGCGATTACATATTAATCTTGGGCCAGATCATAAGGAACGGAAGTATGTATTTAATCCATTCCAACTAGTAATGAATCGAGGACATTATTACTTGGTAGGAAATCACGAAAGTTATGATGATATGTCTACATTACGCGTTGATCGAATTGCACATATTACTGTGCTAAATGAACGTAGAAAACCTTTACGGGAGATAAAGGGATACCAACAACAACGCACCTTTAACGTGTCACAATACGTAAAGGAACATATTTATATGTTCGGTGGTGAATCTATTACTGTTACGTTTAAAGCTAGACGTTCCATCGTAAATCAAATTTTAGATTGGTTCGATGGCAATGTAGAGTTTACAAATATAACAGCTGATAATGTTGTATGCTGCGTACGTGTTAATCATGACGCTTTTAAATATTGGGCGCTCCAATATATGCAAAGTGTAAAAGTTCTTTCTCCAGCTTCTTTAGTAGCTGAGGTGAAAGAAGCAATTGAGGAAGGGTTACACCAATACTCATAAATAAAAAGCTAGTTGATCGATGAATCAACTAGCTTTTTTATGTTATATTATAGAACGTGCATTTTTTCTGCTTCTCTATAGTCTTTTAGAACCGAACGTGGAGGCAATTTACCCATGAGGCTTACAATATAGATTGCGATAGAAGAGAGGATGAAGCCTGGCACAATTTCATATAGGCCAAAGAATCCAAATTGTTTCCAAATGAGTACTGTTAAACCACCTACAACAATACCAGCGATACAGCCGTGACGCGTCATGCGCTTCCAGAACAAGGAGAACAAGATTGCTGGACCGAAGGCTGCGCCGAAGCCTGCCCAAGCATAGGCTACCATCGTCAAGATATAGCTGTCTGGGTCCATTGCCATATAGATGGCAATCAATGCCACTAGAAGTACTACGATACGGCTTACTAATACAAGCTCTTTATCGCTTGCTTTTGGATGGATGATATTAGCATAGAAGTCATTAGAAATAGCAGAGGCTGTTACTAATAATTGAGCAGATGCGGTACTCATAATAGCGGCCAATACAGCGGACCAGATAAGGCCTGCTACAAATGGAGTAAAGAGCCGTTCAGTCATGATGAGGAATATTGTTTCCGCATCAGTGCCTACTAATTTATCTGGCAGCATGTAAACATGACCGATGAGACCTACTGCAATAGCTGCCATAAGGGATAAGATAACCCATACCATGGCGATATTCGTAGATTTCTTAAGCTCTTTCGCATCAGAGATAGCCATAAAGCGCACTAGGATGTGAGGTTGACCGAAGTAGCCAAGACCCCAACCAAGAGAAGAAATTAGGCCGATAGCCCAAGTAAACCAATCAGAAGGATTACCAAACAAGCTAAGTCCTTGTGGAAACTCATGTTGGATGAGTTGGAATGTTTCAATAGGGCCACCCATGTACATGGCTGCTGTAATTGGTACTGCCAAGATAGCAAAGAACATTAATGCGCCTTGAATACAGTCTGTCCAAGATACGGCAAGGAATCCGCCAAGGAAGGTATAAAATACGACGATGCCGGCGGTGATAAAGAGGGATACGGTGTAATCAAGACCAAAAATGGTATTGAACAATTTGCCCCCTGCCACAAAGCCCGATGATGTATAAATCAAGAAGAAAATCAAGATAAATAAGGCGGAAATGACAGCTACCGAATGAGACTGATCGTGGAAACGATTCTTCAAATAATCCGGTAATGTCAAGCTGTCACTAGCTACCTCAGTATGGTTACGTAAGCGTCTAGAAACGAATTTCCAGTTCGCCCATGTGCCTAATGTGAGGCCTACGGCAATCCATACACCAGAAATCCCCGTAGTATACGCTAGACCAGGCACACCCATGAGCATCCAACCACTCATATCTGATGCCTCTGCACTGAGTGCTGTGATCCATGGTCCTAGTTGTCGGCCACCGAGGATGTAATCACCAATGCTGTTTGATTTGCGATAGTAGTAGACCCCGATATACATCATGAGTCCTAGGTATAAGGCAAAGGCGATAATAATCATTAAGTTGTCTTGTGTCATGCCTATATAAGACCTCCTTAGGATTTAGTTATATTCTATAGTATAGTAAATAATTTTTATTGTACCACATATTAGTACTTTAGCGGGTAAAAATTTGGTGATATCAACAAGATTCCTATACCAATTTAGCCCATATACTTTAGAGATACGCATTAGATTGTTACTTATGAAATCATATACTAATGAATCCCATACCGAACGAAATATGATAAAATAAAAGAATGAAAAAACGATATTTCGTATTGGGTGTACGAAATATCCTTTAGTAGTAATCGTAATCACTGTATAGTATTTATATTTCTGGAACGCGAAAGGAGAGCCCTATGGAACAACAGGTAGGTATTGAGCATGGAGTACCTAAACCGCATCAAGTTGTGACGAAACAACAAGCGTTGCGCATGTTGGAGACCTACTTTGGGTATACCTCCTTTAGACCGGCTCAAGAGGCTCCTATTGCATCCTTGTTGCGGAATGAAGATGTAATTGGCATTATGCCGACAGGGGCTGGAAAGTCTATCTGCTTCCAGATACCTGCACTCTGTAAGGCGGGCTTGACTATCGTGTTTTCTCCGCTTATTTCTCTTATGAAAGACCAAGTGGATGGTCTCTTGGTGCAGAATATACCAGCGGCACTCATCAATAGTACACTTACACAATCTGAGTTTAATAAAACCATGTACGAAGTACGCAGTGGTAAGATTAAACTTTTATATATTGCACCAGAGCGGTTGAGCTCTAATTTTTTCTGTAATGTACTGCGAGCGTTACCGATTGCTCAAGTCATTGTAGATGAGGCTCATTGTATCTCTGAGTGGGGCCATGACTTTAGACCGTCTTATCGCCTTATCGGTGAGTGGCTTGATTCATTGCCAAGGAGACCTATCGTGGGGGCTTTCACGGCAACGGCGACGAAATATGTAGAAAATGATATAAAAAAATTATTAGGCTTAGATAAGGCTAATGTATACGTGACGGGTTTTGATCGGCCTAATTTGTCCTTCTCTGTTATCCGCACACCAAAGCGGATGGATTACGTTGTCCATTATGTGCGTCAGCATGCCAATGAAAATGGTATTGTCTACTGTGCAACGCGCAAGGATGTAGATCGGGTTTATGAAAATTTAACCCGTGCGGGCATCAAAGCTGGCCATTATCACGGAGGACTCAACGACGAGGTGCGCCGTGAAATGCAGAATGCCTACGCAGATGATAAATTACAGGTTATGGTGGCGACGAATGCCTTTGGTATGGGCATTGATAAAAGCAATGTACGCTATGTGCTACATTATCAAATGCCACGTAATATGGAGTCCTATTATCAGGAGGCAGGGCGAGCCGGCCGTGATGGGGCACCTGCTGAATGTATTTTGCTTTATAGTGGGCAGGATGTACAAGTTCATAAGTATTTGATTGAACAGTCCATCGAAACGCCTGAGCGACAAAATGTGGAGTTACGTAAATTGCAGTCCATGATTGATTACTGTTTCTGTAGTAATTGCTTGCGTAAATATATGCTTAATTACTTTGGTGAAAGCACCGTTTGGACTACTTGTGATAATTGTAGCTCTTGTAAGGGCTCTGCTGATAAGGTCAATGTTACGAAAGAAGCAAAGGCTATTTTTCGTGCTATTATGGGCACCGATGGGCGATATGGAGCATCCATGATAACCTCTATCGTCCGCGGGGAGCGAACGGATCGCATTATGCGTGCTGGACATGATGCATTGCCTGTCTTTGGCTTACTGAGCAATGTAGATGAAAAATCTATTAAAGGACTTATCCAACAGTTTGTAGCATCTGGCTACTTGCGCAGTTCGACGGGAAAATATCCTGTGTTATCCTTAACGGCTGGTGCCGAGGAAGTGTTAGCAGGTCGTAAAGAGGTAGAGGAAATTAGACAACATGTGTCTGTGCCTTCTCGTACTAGTAAGTCTGTTACCTCAGTGGCACGAGGAAAATCCAGTTCTACATCGGGCGGTTTATTTGAACATTTACGTCAACATCGTAAGCGCTTGGCAGAAGAAGCGGGCCTTAGACCGTATCTTATCTTCCCTGATACAGTACTCATAGATTTGGCAAATTTACGACCTACTACATTAGGTGAGTTTGGCAATATTAAAGGCGTAGGGGAAGCAAAATTGAAAAAATATGGTCTTACCTTTTTACAGGCCATTGCAGAATATAAGGGATAATAAATTTTACTGTATATATGGTAGTGCCATATATTTTTTAGTATGATAGTACTATATATTTTAGTAAGATTAGCAAGATATACGTTAGTATTTTTTGCTTATTATAAATAGATTTAGGGGGATATATGAGCTTAGCAGATACACAATACCTCGGTATTATTGAAAATATTTTAGATCATGGCATTTATGGTCAAAACCGTACAGGAATCGCAACGTACAAATTGCCTCAACAAATTATGCAATTTGACTTGCAAGAGGAATTTCCGATTTTGACTACAAAATTTGTAGCTTTCAAAACGGCGGTAAAAGAATTACTTTGGATTTGGCAAATGCAGTCCAATGACGTACGCAAATTGCAAGAAATGAATGTGCACGTGTGGGATGAATGGATGCGTGAGGATGGTACTATTGGTAAAGCATACGGCTACCAAATTGCGAAGTATAAGCAATTAGACAAGCTCATCAAAACTATTAAAGAAGATCCTGATAGCCGCCGAATGATAGTAACCCTTTGGAATATTGAAGATTTAGATGACATGGCGTTGCAACCATGTGCGTATGAAACCTTATGGGATGTAGGGGATGGTTACTTGAACTGCATGCTCATCCAACGCAGTGGCGACATGGGGCTTGGCGTTCCGTTTAACACGGCTCAATATGCGGCATTACAATGTATGATTGCTCAAGTAACCGGTCTAAAACCAGGTAAATTTACACATGTCATCAACAATGCCCATATCTATGAAAATCACGTAGATGCATTGCGTGAGCAATTAGCACGTCGCGATCAAGCGTTGCCTGCTCCAAAAATTATCGTGAATCTTGAGGTAAAAGACTTCTATGACTTTACACCAGAGGACGTTACATTAGATGGATATGAACATTTAGGTAAATTGTCCATGACTGTTGCTGTATAGCATTGTATTCATGACAATTGTTAAATAGCATAATATATATGGCTGTTGCTATATTATTTTGTGTTCATAGCCGTTGCTAAATATCATAATTTATGACTGTTGCCATATAGTATTAACCGAAAGAGGGCAGTATGTTAGCATTAATCGTAGCCGTAGCACATAATCGTGTAATCGGTAAAGATAATACCTTGATTTGGCATTTGCCAAATGATTTGAAATTCTTTAAGGAAAAAACAACAGGCCATGTTATCATCATGGGCCGTAAGACCTTTGAAAGCTTACCGTTCTTGTTGCCAAATCGTGAGCATTGGGTAATTACTCGTGATAAAGGCTTTGACGCACCGGAAGGTGTTAGAGTTTTCCATAGCCCTGAGGCGGCTGCTGAAGCAGCACGTGTTCTTGATGCGGCCTACGTTATTGGTGGCGCTCAAGTATACGAGGCTTTTCTACCTTACGTAGATACTATGTATATCACTGAAGTAGATCACGAATTTGACGGGGATGCGTTTTTCCCTGAGTTCTCTGAGGAGGCTTTCACCATTGAATCCGTAGTAGACGGCGCGGTGGATGAAAAGAACAAATATCCTCATCGTTTTGTAACCTATCGCAGAAAGGCAGCTAAATGAGTGAAAGAATGTTTGCCATCATCGGCAGTGAATTAAATGTTAAGCCAAAGCAGGTGCAAGCTGCCGTAGAATTATTGGACGAAGGCAATACGGTACCATTTATTGCTCGGTATCGTAAAGAAGTAACGGGAGAACTGCAGGATGAGCAGTTGCGCACCATTGAAGAACGTATTAAATATTTAAGAAACTTGGAAACACGTCGTCAAGAAATCATTGCCTCTATTACAGAACAAGAAAAGATGACCGACGAGTTAATGAAGTCCTTAGAGGCGGCAACAAAGCTTCAAGAATTAGAAGATCTCTATTTACCGTATCGTCCTAAGAAACGTACGCGCGCCATGATTGCTCGAGAACGGGGATTAGAGCCGTTGGCTGATATGATTATCAATGATACAGTTACCTCTGGGGAGCCGTTAGAGATCGCAAAAGAATACGTAACAGAAGAGGTCCCTACGCCAGAGGATGCGATTCAAGGTGCTTCTGATATCGTAGCGGAAATCGTCAGCGATAGTGCAGACTTCCGGGCCTACTTGCGTAAAAAGATGTGGAATGAAGGCTTTATTCAAGCTGAGTTGACTGGTGATGAAGAGGTACAACAACAGTTCTTGCAATACGCAGAATATGCTGAACCGGTTCGTCAAATGCCGTCTCACCGTATCTTGGCGGTAAATCGCGGTGAAAAATTAGGTGCTTTAAAACTAGCTCTAACTGTACCAGGTGATACCTATGTCGCTTACATGATTCAAAAGTTAGAGAAGAATCCGAAGTCTATCTTTGCAGACTATAAAGCAGCCGCCGTAGCCGATGCGTACAAACGTCTTATTTTCCCAGCTTTAGAGCGTGAAATTCGCAATGAGTTGACGGAAAATGCCGATGAGCAAGCTATCAAGGTGTTCGGTGTAAATCTTAAAAATCTATTGTTACAACCGCCATTGGCAGGGCATGTTATCATGGGCCTCGACCCAGGGTACCGCACCGGTTGTAAGATGGCGATTATCGATCAACAAGGCAATGTGCTCGATTACGGTGCTTACTACTTAACGAATAGTGAAAAGCTTCGCAAGGAAGCTCAAAAGGTATTGGCTGATAAAATCCGTAAGTTTAAGGTTACTCTTTTATCCATTGGTAATGGTACTGCATCCTACGAAACAGAGCAATTTGCTTCGACTATGATTGAAGAGGAAAAATTAGATTGTCACTATATCATCACTAATGAAGCGGGCGCATCTGTGTACTCAGCATCTAAATTAGCTATCGATGAGTTACCAGATTTAGACGTTACCATTCGCGGTGCCGTATCTATTGCACGCCGTGTACAAGATCCATTGGCTGAATCTGTTAAAATCGATCCTAAATCTATCGGCGTAGGTCAATATCAACATGACGTAAACCAAAAACAATTGACTCATACCTTAGACCAAGTGGTTGAAACTGTAGTAAATCACGTTGGGGTAGAGCTAAATACTGCATCCCCAGCTATCTTGCAACATGTTGCAGGCATTTCTAGTGCTGTGGCTAAGAATATTGTTGCTTATCGTCAAGAGAATGGTGTGTTTAAAAGCCGTAAGGAATTGCTAAAAGTGCCTCGTTTAGGCCCTGCAGCCTTTACACAATGTGCTGGTTTCTTGCGCTTACAACATGGTAAAAATCCACTGGATAATACATCCGTCCATCCAGAGTCTTATGAATTGGCAGAGCGCATCATTGGTGAGTTAGGCTTTACCTTAAAAGACTTACAAGATAAATCTCAATTAGAAGCATTGCAAGTAAAATTACCTCTTGTAGATGCTGACAAAATGGCTGCCAAGCTTGATGCGGGCGTGCCAACTGTTCGGGATATCTTAGCGGCTCTTGCTAAACCAGGTCGCGACCCTCGTGAAGATTTACCGGCTCCATTGACTAGGAAACACGTAGTGAGCCTTGAAGATATCAAGGTAGGTACCGTTGTAAAAGGTACTGTTCATAACGTAGTTGATTTCGGAGCTTTTGTAGACTTTGGGCTTAAAACGAATGGTCTATTACATCGCAGCGAGCTTTGCAATAGCCGTCAACATCCATCTGATGTACTTGCGGTAGGTGATATTATCGAAGCGCAAATTATTTCTGTTGATGTAAAACGCAATCGTATCGGTTTATCTGTAAAAGCATTGCAACCGGAAAAGTCGAAGAATAACGATAATAACCATAATAGAAATAACAACGGTCAGCGTCGAAATAATGATAACCGAAATAACAACCGTAATAATGGCGGACGTCAAAATGATAATCACAATAATGGCTCTCGTAATAATGGGAATCGTCGAAACTGATAATTTCTTAGAAGGCTAGTTAATCTATATTAATAGATTTTAAATGAAACTCATTCTTGACTAAAAGTCATTATACGAAAAACCGCACCCTCTATGGTTTTAGAGGGTGCGGTTTTTCTATATAACTAAAATCTATGCATATTAATGCAGAACAGATATATCGAAAATGGTATATCTAATTGAAAATTTTAGATATAAGGAGTATGATGTAATCACAGAGGGGAAATTCCTAAATCATATTCCTAAAGAGGAGGTAATGCAATGAGCTTGAACCTTAAAGAAAGATATGGACTTTTAATTAATAATGAATGGGTAAAGGCATCTGACGGTGCTGAATTCAATGTATATAACCCTGCTAATGGCGAACAACTCGCTATCTGTGCAGAGGCTACATATGGCGATGTTGATAAAGCTGTAGAGGCTGCAACAGAAGCTTTCAAAACGTGGAAAAACGTTTCTCAAGTAGAACGTGCTGACTATTTATTGAAAATTGCGGATGCTATCGATGCTCACAAAGAACATTTGGCACAAGTTGAAACATACGACAATGGTAAGCCAATCCGTGAAACATTGAACGTGGATATTCCACTTGGGGCGGACCATTTCCGTTACTTTGCAGGCGTGCTTCGTTCCGAAGAAGGCTCTGCACAAGTATTTGACGAAAATACATTGAGCCTTATCGTTCGTGAACCAATTGGGGTTGTAGGCCAGGTAGTACCTTGGAACTTCCCATTCCTAATGGCCGCTTGGAAATTGGCGCCAGCTCTTGCAGCAGGTTGTACAGTTGTAATCAAACCTTCTAGCCATACATCTCTTAGCCTTTTGGAACTAGGCGACATTTTGAAAGAAATCTTGCCTCCAGGCGTTGTAAATATCGTAACAGGTAAAGGTTCTAAATCCGGTCAATATATCCTTGATCATCCAGGCTTCAGCAAGTTAGCTTTCACAGGCTCTACAGAGGTAGGTCTAGATGTATATAAAGCAGCATCTGAACGTTTGATTCCAGCGACATTGGAATTAGGTGGCAAATCTGCGAATATCTTCTTTGAAGATGCAAACTGGAAACAAGCTCTTGATGGGGCAATGCTCGGCATCCTCTTCAACCAAGGCCAAGTATGTTGCGCAGGTTCCCGTATCTTCGTACAAGATACAATTTATGATAAATTTGTAGCTGAACTTTCCGCTTTATTTGATAAAGTAAAAGTTGGCTTACCTTGGGAAGAATCTACACAACTTGGTTCTTTGATTTACGAAGCACAAGTTAATAAAGTACTTAGCTATGTAGACCTTGCAAAAGAAGAAGGTGCTCGCATTGTAGCCGGTGGTGTGCGTGTTACTGATGGTGAACTTGGTAAAGGTTGCTTTGTAAGACCTACACTAATCGCAGATGCTACAAATGATATGCGCGTAGCTCGCGAAGAAATCTTCGGTCCTGTAGCCGTTGTCATCAAATTCCACAGCGAAGAAGAAGTTATAGAACAAGCAAATGACAGCTTATACGGCCTTGGCGGTGGCGTATTTACTCAAAACATCAACCGTGCTATCCGCGTAGCTCGCGGTATCGAAACAGGTCGTATGTGGGTAAATACATATAACTCTATCCCAGCTGGCGCACCATTCGGTGGTTACAAACAATCCGGTATCGGTCGTGAAACACACAAAGTTATCCTTGAGCATTACACTCAAATGAAAAATATCATCGTAAACTTGAGCGATAAACCATCTGGGTTCTACGATTTAGATTAATAACATATAAACTTCTCCGATGAACTATAACAAAGAGGCACCTCGAAAGAGGTGCCTCTTTATTAATATTGAGATAAACGGAATATTTTTCTATACGCCTCTGGTGCATTAGAACCATCAGAAGGTTTTATAATAACTCTAATATATATATCTTCTTTGAAGTCTGGATATGTTGTTGCATATTCTTTGCAGAATTGATCCATTCGATTGTAAAAATTTGTTACATCTTGGTTTTGTATGGCCGAATAGGGAATAGGCATTTCAATATACAAAGAAGATGTATCGTATGTAGCATAGGATAACTCCTCTTCTGTTATATAGTTTTTCATTAATGGGAATGCAGTTATTAACGGAATGTTGGTTATCAGTATTCGCTCCACTTGTGGTACAACAGGTGCAGAGGTATGCAAGGCTTCAGATATTTCAATGGGCATTTGTGGATATTTGTCAAAGGTGACTTGCCATCTATTGTTCCTATGAGACTCTACGTGATATGTTAGATTAGGATAATCCTCATTTATATATTGTTGTACCTCATCTTCACTATAATGTGAGAGAAGATGACAACCCGTTGTTAGTATGAGGGATAGTATAATCAGTGGAAATAATATAAATCGTTTTAGGGCAAAAGGTTTCATTGTATATTCCTTTTATACTACTTTAGAAAGTTTAGTAAATCGTAATTGCTTAACAGGCACGTTTAATTTATTGGCGGAATTTTGGAGTACATTTTGGAGTACACTGTTTTAATTATATTATATCTAAATTAAATGTTTACTCATATAGCTGATTAATACCACACAACTCTCAATAAACCATAATAAAGAAGCAGCCCGAAAGAGGCGCCTTTTTTGTACTTAACAATAGTCTATTATATGTAAAAGTATAGGGTATGTTATAATTGTAGTCACATGAAATCGTGTTATTTAGAGAGGGTTATTATGAATTTGAAGAGAGTAATTAAATGGATTGGATATATTGTTGCCATAATGGTAGTGCTTTATATCCTCATATTGGGAGTATTGATATATTTCTTGGCAAGTGGAGACTTTAAAAATAGTCTGATTTATTTAAGTGACCTTCAAGAGAGTGGATTATATTATGGCAATGAAAACCGTAAGATTGCTGATAATGTAGTTGCTGTTCATGAGGTGGATAATAAACTTTATTATATAACTTTAGACGGTATTGGTATTTTTGATGAAAATGTAAGTTTGTTAGATGCTTGGAATAAAGATATTAATAAATATAACACTTTCATTCCTCGGATAGATGCTAAAGAAACGCAATTTAATGTGAGTCTTGATGAGTTATATCCTAATATTTCTAGTCTTGATGAAAGTGATAGAGATATATGGAATGAAATCTTTTTTGATAGTGAGAAACGATATACAGGTCCACACGCTGGATATACTATAAAGCTACCTTTCTATGTATCATATAGAAAGGAAGATATGGTTAAGCATAATGATATAGTAGATCTTTCTACAGGAACTATTATTGGTAAGTATGGTAGTGAGCATATTTATAGAAACAACGCTTATTATAATTTTGAATTCAGAAAATTGACTAAAATTGATTTTTCTCAGAAAACTATATATAGCTATTATTCTGATAGTCTTGATATCGGTCGGTTTAGCAAGAATAATGCAGATGATGAGAGATATGAATCTTATGCACGAAATGAGCTAAATAAAGTAAGAACGAAAGACATAGAGGTATTAACTAATTTACTAAATCAACGATTCATCGTGTTTAATTCCTTTAACGAGTTTTCTGATTTTGATAAAATTACCTTTGAAGCATTAACCATTGATGCAATTAAAAATCGGAAGGCATTGCAGTTAGGGCCGTTAGAAAACCAGACACTTCGTCAGTATTTGAGTCGGTAACCATATAGTGGAAGGTGGAAGATGAATAAACTTGAAATATTAGGATATATTTGGATTTTTATATCTATATCCTTATCTATGGGGTTATATAAACTTGAGATCAGTAAACGTGTCATTGATGAAGAATATGAATATATCAAAAAACATAGAGCTTTTGGCGATTTAACCAAGTATTTAGCAATAATTGCAATTGTAAGTATAGTTCTATTAAATTTTAAATTTCTAATTGACAAAGATTATGTATTTATGGCCCGCTTTGGTGTTGCTTGGGGCGTATTCGTACTTTTTATAATGTGTACAGGTTTTTATCAAAAGCGGAATAGTTTGTATTATAAACGTGGCCTTTTTGCTATTTTTTCTATATTATTTGGTATTGCTGGTTTAGGTTATGCATTAAAGAATATGTTCTTTTAGTAGTAAATATATCAATTCAGATTTTATCAATATAGTGTTGTTTTGTGTGGGCACTTATGGAATGATTTTTAGAAATAAAAAAATGATTAAAGGACAGTATAATTCATGATTCAATTAGATTATCTATTAATTATAGGAATATTGCTTAGTGTTTTGCTTTTTCTTTTGGTTGGCGTATTTTACTATAGTAAATCTAAATTTTTAAAGGGACTCAATATTTGGTTTTTAATAATACTTAGCGTTTTATTAAGTTATTTATTATATCCCTTATATGAACTGACAGATTATAGAGAAGAATTTACGACATTAGTTATTATTGCTGCGATAATCATTAAAATAATTATCAATTTATCTATATTTATGATCACTGATAAAATAAGAACGAAATGGATTTCTAAATTAATTTTGATTCTATGGGTTGTTCTTGTTGAATGCTTGTATATACCTATTCATTTGTCATATCTTGTTTTGTTATGTGTATCAGGTGGAATTGTGTTGATTGAACATTTTAAGGGGAAAAGAAATCCTATTTAGCTTAGATTCAGAATTACTTTTATAGCGCTCGCCCTCGAAATATGATATACTACTTAAATGCGCATAGTTCGTGCGCGATAGGAGGAAACACATTTAGATGTTAGAAAAATTTGAACAATTAATGATTAGCGAACCTGTTCTAAGAGCGTTAAACGATATGGGCTTTGAAGAGCCTACGCCAATTCAACAGGAAGCTATCCCAGTTGCCATGAGCGGTAAGGACATGATCGGTCAAGCTCAAACAGGTACTGGTAAGACAGCAGCATTTGGCTTGCCTGTATTGGAACGCGTAGACGGGAATGAGCGTCACGTTCAAGTAGTTATTTTATCCCCTACACGAGAATTAGCTATTCAAGTAGCTGAAGAGCTTAACAAAATGGCTCAGTACACGAATATCACAGCACTACCAATCTACGGTGGTCAAGATATTAATCGTCAGTTCCGTGCCTTGAAAAAGAACCCTCAAATCATCGTTGCCACTCCTGGCCGATTGATGGATCATATGGATCGTGGTTCTATTAAATTTGACCATGTGAAAGTTGTGGTATTGGACGAAGCCGACGAAATGTTAAATATGGGCTTTGTTGATGATATCAATAAAATCTTGGGTGCTATCCCAGAAGACCATCAAACATTGTTGTTCTCTGCTACGATGCCTAAAGCTATCCAACAATTAGCTGAAACATATTTGACAGAGCCAACATTGATCCGCATGAAACCGACTCAAGTTACGATGGACTTGATCGAACAATACTATATCGAAGTGCAAGACCGTCAAAAATTCGATGTTCTTTGTCGTTTGTTTGATATCCAAACACCTGAACTTGCTATTATTTTCACGCGTACGAAACGTCGTGTTGATGAAGTGACAGAAGGTCTTAAGAAACGTGGTTACATGGCGGAAGGCATCCATGGCGACTTGTCTCAACAAAAACGGGACAGCGTAATTCGCCAATTCCGCGAAGGTACCATTGATATTCTCGTGGCTACAGATGTGGCAGCTCGTGGTCTTGATATTTCTGGCGTGTCTCACGTATATAATTATGATATGCCTCAAGATCCTGAAAGCTACACACACCGCGTAGGTCGTACAGGTCGTGCCGGTAAAGCAGGTCAAGCTTTCACGTTCGTTATCCCTCGTGAAATGGAGCATTTACATGCTATCGAACGTTTAACAAAACGTAAAATTGCACGTCGTCGTGCACCTTCATTAGGTGAAGTTCTTGAAGGTCAACAACGTTTGGCAATTGAAAGCCTCGTTGAAATGACAGATAATTTAGAAGCATTGGCGCCTTTCAAATCTAGTGCTGAGGAATTGTTGAATGATACAGATTCCGTAACACTTTTGGCGGCAGCTCTTAAATTGTTAACAAAAGAACCAGATACTACTCCTGTAAATATTACAGAAGAAAAACCATTGCGCGTACGCCGTCGTCGTGAAAGTGGTCGTAGTGATCGTCGCCGTCGTGATGGTAATCGTCGTCGAGATGACCGCCCACGTCGCAGTCGCGATGATCGTAGAAGTGATCGTCGCAATGACCGTAAAGGTGACCGTCGCAGAGATGATCGTAAATCTGATCGTCCGCGTGGAGAGAAAAAAACTCGCCATCAAAGTGAAGGTTTTAAGCCTTACTTTAAAGACTAATAGGATGTGGATTGCTTCTGGGCAATCCACATTTTTTATTACTTAATAGTTAATACTATTTATCTTGATAAGTGTTGATAATTTTGATATAATAAATAATAATTATTTCTTGTAAACGGTCGATAATGGCCTATGCCTTATAGATTTCCAAGTGGAGAAAGGTAGATTATTATGGATATCGCACAAATTTTGCGTAGTCAGGGGTTTAAAGTAACCCCACAACGTATTGCGATTTATGATGCTTTGCGTGGTCATCATGATCATCCAACAGCAGAGATGTTGTATCATACGTTGCGCCCAGAACATCCAAGCATGAGCTTGGCTACAGTGTATAAGACGATGGAGATTTTTGAAAAAATCGGTCTTGTTAAAATTCTAGAAGTTGGTGATGAGCGCGCTCATTACGATTGGGACACACAAGCTCATTCCCATATCCGTTGCATTCGTTGTAATAAGGTAGAGGACATGATGGGCATTGATTTGAAAGCTATCAAAACGATTGCTGATCAAGGTAGCGAATATCAAATCACAGGTCAACATATTACCTTCGAAGGTGTTTGCCCTGAGTGTGCAAAAAAAGAAAGTCATTAATAGATAACCCCTGTTGTTGAAGGGCTCCTTCACGGCAGGGGTTATATTAGTTATCGTATATCTTATATCTAATCGTATATCGTATACCTTATATCTATTAGTGTTATAGAATAGCGATAATTAGATATAAGCATAATACAATAGATATTAGAGTTAAGCGTTTTATAATTATAAAATTGTAGAAATCGTATAATCGTATAAAGGAGTATCATGTTTGTAATAGGCAGTCACTTATCAATTAGCAAAGGTTATTTACATATGGGCAAGGAAGCGACTAAAATTGGGGGTAATACCTTCCAATACTTTACTCGCAACCCTCGTGGTGGTAGCATGCGAGCTCTCGATGTTGAGGATATGAATAACCTTAGTGCATATATGAAAGAACATAACTTTGGTACCTTGTTGGCACATGCGCCGTATACCTATAACCCATGTGCCGTCAAAGAGGATTTACGCGCTTTTGCGAAGCAATCTATGATGGAAGATTTAGAGCGTATGGAATATTTGCCAGGTCAAATGTATAACTTTCACCCTGGTAGCCATGTGAAGCAAGGCGTAGATCAAGGTATTGAGTACATTGTAGCGTGTTTGAATGAAATCTTATTCCCAGGTATGAAGACAACAGTCCTCTTGGAAGTAATGGCTGGTAAAGGTACAGAAATTGGCTCTCGTTTTGAAGAAATTGCACGCATCATCGATGGCGTAAAGCTAAAAGAGTACATGGGTGTGTGTGTTGATACTTGCCATATTCACGAAGGGGGTTATGATATCGTAAATAATCTCGATGGCGTTATTGACGAGTTCAATCGAATTGTAGGTCTTGATCGTTTGAAAGCCATTCATTTGAATGACTCTAAAAATCCTATGGGTGCTCATAAAGATCGTCATGAAAAAATTGGGGAAGGACATATTGGTATCGATGCTATTGCTCGCGTTGTAACACATCCTAAATTGACGAACTTGCCATTCTACTTGGAAACACCAAATGAATTGGACGGTTACGCAAAGGAAATTGCTATGCTACGCACTATCGTAGAGAATAAATAATTAAATCATAGATGCTAATTTAGTTATATAATAAATATGTAGAATACCTGATGCTATACTAGTTATTGCAAATACATAAAGTTATTAAAACTGTTAAGGCTATTAAAGCTATATAAAGTTATTGAATTTCATAAACTTATGAGATTAACAGATTGTTTTAGCATTTGAATACATACATTGTGTAAGGTATAGGGAGAACTGGAAAGGGGGACAAAATGCGTTTTTTACATACTGCCGATTGGCATTTAGGGCGTATTTTTTATGGCCAGTACTTAACAGAGGACCAAGCTCATGTGTTGGAACATCAGTTTTTTAATATTTTGAAAGATGAAAAGATTGATGGCATATTGCTCGCAGGGGATATTTTTGATAGAGCGGTGCCACCCATTGAAGCTATCGAATTGTGGGACTCCATCATCACTCGTCTCGCTATGGACTACAAGATGCCTCTCTTTGTGGTGAGCGGTAATCACGATGGGGCGGAACGTCTTGAAGTGGGGCGCTCTATGTTGGGCCAATCGGGTATCCATATTTGGGGCTCTCCTCATCATGCGTTGAAGCCTTTTGAATTTGAAGGGACAGATGGCAAGGTGGCTATTTGTCCTATGCCTTTTAGTGAGCCCCGACGCATAGGGGAGGCTTTATTTGCTGATGTAGAGTCTACTAATGCAGAATCTACCGATACTGAAATTGCTGACATCATAACCCCCTGTTATGAACAAAATTGCGAAAGCGCTTTGAACCTGCATAATTATGACCAAATGTATCAAGCTTGGAGCGACTACTTGTATAAACAAGTGCCTAAGGGGATGCGCAGTATCGCTATTAGCCATGCCTTTGTTATGGGCGGTGTAGTAGGGGGCTCAGAGCGTACCTTGTCTGTAGGTGGTAGTGAACAGGTAAATCCTCAAGTCTTTAAAAATTTTCACTATACTGCCTTGGGACATTTGCATGGGCCTCAGCGAATGGGAGCTGATCATATTCGCTATAGTGGATCTCCATTAAAATATTCCTTTGATGAACATATGCAGAAGAAGTCTTTCACCATCATTGATATGGATACAAAGGGAAGCGTAGATATTAACACGATTCCTGTAGAGGCGAAGCGAGACGTAGTCATTTTGGAAGGATATTTTGAAGACCTGTTAAATGATAAAGCATTACAGGCTAAACATAGGGATGATTATGTGCAAGCCCGTTTACTTGATACGATGCCGATTATGGATGGAATGGCTAAACTGCGCCAGGTATATCATCGTTGTATGACCATTGATCTAGTTGGTCGCGTGGCAGGACCAATAACAGAAATGGGCGATGCGGTTTTTAAAGAATTAAATGAGCGTCAATTATTTAATCAGTTTGCAGAAACTGTGTGGAAGGAACCTTTAACAGAGAAAGAACAGCAATATATCGACTCTGTATGGGACCGAATTCTTAAGGAGGACTAAATGAAGCCTATATTATTAACTATAGAAGCCTTTGGTCCGTATCGTGATTCGGTCACTTTAGATTTTAATGAGCTTCAAGACCATTCCATGTTTCTCATTGCTGGTCCTACGGGGGCAGGGAAAACATCAATCTTAGATGCCATGGTGTATGCCTTATATGGTGAGCCGAGTGGAGAAGTACGCAAAACAGATGCTATTCGCAGTGACTTTGCAGAACCTCATCGTATGACTCGTGTCGATTTCTCCTTTGCTATTGGCAATGCACAATATCGTGTTGAACGGTTACCGAAACAGATGGTAGCAAAGAAACGTGGTACAGGGATGCGTGAGCAGAATGCTAGTGCTACTGTATATGAGAAGAAAGATGGTGAGTGGAAGGTCATTGCTACCTCGGCTGCCGCCATTCGCGATACTATTCAGCAAATTATAGGATTTCGTAAGGATCAGTTCTTACAAGTTGTGCTATTACCTCAAGGGGAATTCCGAAAGTTGCTAGTGGCCTCTACGAGTGAACGTGAGGAATTACTACATACACTTTTTAGAACGGAGCTATATCGAAAATTACAAGAAGCACTGAAGGCTGCTTATGATGAAGCAAAGGCAGGTATTGAAGAAAATCTAACTAAGCAAACTGCATTTATGCAGTCTATCCCTCATGATGGAGCGACTCCAATGGTAACCATTGAGCATGTGCGTGAGTTACTAGCAAATCGGGGCCCACATCGAGATGCTCTCGCGGTAGAACGAGATGAGGCAGTAACCGTGGTAGAACAGTTTAATGTGCTCCGAAATCAATGGTCTTTATATAATCAGGCTCAACAATCTCTTGCTGAGGCTACTTCGAAACTTGACATGGTGAAAGCAAGGGAAACTGAGCGTGTAAATCTAAGCGAAAAGGTTCAGTTCCTTAACTCTTTGGCACCAACTCATGAATTATATAAACAATATATTGAGAAACAAGCTATATTAAAAACTTTAGAACAGGCCCTTTCAGATGCGAAAGAACATGTAGAACTAGCAACTCAACATGAGGCTAAATGTTTAGACTTATACAGTGACTTAGAAGGTCGAGCTGAAAGTATACAAGATAAAAGAACTGCTTTGGCTCAATTTCAACAACAAGCAGAGAAGTTTAATGAGTTAGATGTATTGAAAAAGGAATTGTCCACATTACAGAGTAATTTAGAAGAATTAGATAGTAAAAAAAGCGAAGATGCCTTAGCTAAACAACGGGAACTTGTGAAAACTTTAGAAAACGACTTAGAAAGTTTGCGTAAACAGATACGAGATAATAACAAATTCTTAGAGGATGCTAATGTTATTCAAGGGCAACTAAATGATTTACATAGATATTCTGAATTACTAGAAGAAATTAATAAGGTACAAAAAGAAATCGACGATAAAGGTCAAACGTTAGCGTCTTTAGATGAAACCTTGCAGGTTGCAAAGGTACATCTTGAACGATTAGAGCATCTAATGCAAGAAGGGCGTGCCTTTGAGCTAGTTCATTTAGTTGTAGATAATGAGCCTTGTCCGGTCTGTGGCTCTACAGATCATCCACGGTTAGCAGCTAAGCCGGAGATGTATCCGACTAAGGATGAAATTGAAGAGGCTCGCAAAACCCGTGACGTGGCACTGCAAAAGCAAGCTAGCGAAGTGGGACAACAGAAAACATTAGATGCTCGTCTTAAGGAGTTAGCTAAGTTAGAAGTAGAACAATGTTCCAAACTTAAGTCATCTATGGATGGTTTTTCTAAGAAAAACTTTACATCTGTTCAACAAGATTTGTTGACTAAAATGGAGCGACTTACAGCTTTACATGGTGAGTCTGAATTGTTGAGTAACACTATAGCTGACAATGAACATAAGTTAAAAGTAGCTAGAGATAAGTTAGCAACTTTAGAACTTGCCCATAATGAATTACTTAAAAATCTACACGACCTAGAAATTCGTATTAGCTCAGTACAAGCTAACATTGATGCTCTATCTAAAATTTTACCAACCACGGATATAGCTGCATGGCAAAAACAGTTAGAGTCATTGGATAGTGATATTACACTCTACGATGAGCAGGTGAAAGTTAGCAAAACTAATTTAGATACTGCTCGAGAACAATTGAATGCCAAACGCGGACGCTTAGAAACTTTGTCCTCTCAAGTAAAAGAAGAAACAAAAAATCTTATTTTGATGTATAAGAACTATACAAAGTCATTACAATCCATTTCTTTAGGAGAGGATGATTTTGTAGAGTCTTTACGTGATATTAAAGAGATAGAGAACTATAGAATACAGCTGCATGCTTTGGATGAAGCCTTTAATAAAGCACAAGCTGTATATGATGCGGCGTTAAAGGTAGCAGAAACTGTGGTTAAACCAAGTGATACTGTTTCTGATGAAATCTATGCTACAGCAGTAGAGCATCGGGATACACTAGTAGGTAATTTAGCGGCATGGGATAAAGAAACAAAGCATATTGAAACTACGCTCAACTCATTAGAAGAACTTGAAGCTGCTATGGGTGAGGCTCGTGAAAAGGTGAAGTTCTTAAGCCGATTAAATGATCTCGCTAATGGTGGGGAGCAAGGCTTTAAAAATGTTACCTTTGAACGCTATGTGCTGGGGGCTATTTTAGATGAGGTTGTATATGCTGCTAATTTACGACTTCAGAAGATGAGTCGCAACAGATATTCCTTGGAAAGATCCGACTATACAGGTGGTGGTCGTGGTAAGCAAGGCCTCGACTTGGCGGTTATGGATGCTTTTACAGGCCAATCTAGACCAGCAAATACCTTATCTGGTGGTGAAACATTCTTGGCCTCTATGGCGCTTGCCTTGGGATTAGCGGATGTTATCCAAAGCTATGCTGGTGGCATTCATATGGATACTATGTTTATTGATGAAGGTTTTGGTACACTCGATCCAGATACATTGGAACTTGCCATGGAAACATTGTTACAGTTGCAATCGTCAGGACGTCTCATCGGCATCATTTCTCATGTACCTGAGTTAAAGTCTCGTATACCTGCTCATTTAGAAGTGACTCGAGGTGACGACGGTAGTACGGCAAAATTTGTTATTAACTAGATATCATAAACTAGATATAGATTTGCCAAATGTGTTACTATAAAAAGAGGAGAATTCCTACAAAAACATCCTGTATTTACGAAGGGGGTTCTATGAAGTTTTCGTTTGCTCATAATAATATAAATGTTAAAGACCTTGATAAAAGTCTAGCATTCTATAAAGAGGCATTATTGCTCGAGGAGTCTCGTCGTTTGGAAGATCCAAGCGGTGCTTTTACCCTCGTGTATTTAAAAAGTCCTTATACAGCACATGAATTAGAACTTACATGGTTGCGTGACTGGGATCGTCCTTATAATTTAGGGGATAATGAATTCCACTTGGCATTCTATGTAGATGACTATGAAGCGGCTCTTAAAAAGCATAAAGAAATGGGTGTTGTTGCTTATGAGAATGCTGATATGGGTATTTATTTCATAGCAGATCCAGATGGATATTGGACAGAAATCATTCCGGCGGGGAAATATTAATGGAATATATGTTAACCCGTTTAGAGTGGTTGGTTGGTCCCAATAAAATCCAAACATTAAGAGACACGTCTATCGCGCTCTTTGGTGTAGGTGGCGTAGGCGGTGGTGCCCTTGAGGCATTAGTGAGAGCTGGTGTAGGTCGCATTGTTATTATCGATGGAGATTCTATAGCGCCTAGCAATTTGAACCGTCAAATGATTACGACTCATAATACGATTGGGGAACGTAAGGTAGAGGTAGCAAAGACACGAGCTCTTGCTATCAATCCTGATGTGGTGATAGAAACTCATGATATTATGTATACTGAGGAAAACTATCCTGGATTTATTCAAAGCTTGAACGTTGATTATGTTATCGACGCCATCGATATGGTAACGGCGAAACTTAATATCATTGAGGTTTGTCAACGTGAAAGCATCCCTGTTATTTCTTGTATGGGCGGAGGTAATCGCTTTTACCCAGAAAAACTTATGATTGCAGATATCAATAAGTCTCATACATGTCCTTTGGCACGCGTTATGCGTCGGGAACTCAAAAAACGGGGTATAAAAAAACAATTAGTTTTATTTTCTACTGAAAAACCGAAAAAACCACAGTTCCGTGGTGATGCCACAAGTCCTGGGACATGTAGTTTTGTGCCACCCGTGGCAGGTTTTATATTAGCAGCACATGTGTTGCGTACAATTTTGGAGGTACCTGAACAATGAAAAAAGCGAAAATCCATATGGCTGACGGCGGCGATATCGTAATTGAATTATTTGAAAAAGAAGCGCCTGGCACAGTACAAAACTTTATCGACTTGATTAACAAAGGCTTCTACAATGGTCTTCGTTTTCACCGTGTAATTCCTGGTTTCGTAGCACAAGGTGGTTGTCCTAATGGCAACGGTACAGGTGGTCCTGGTTATACAATTAAAGATGAATTAGTTGGCAATCCGCATAAACATGAGCGCGGTGCTTTATCTATGGCTCACCGTGGCCCTAATACTGGTGGTAGTCAGTTCTTTATTGTATATGAGCCACAACCTCATTTAGATGGTGTACATACCGTATTTGGTAAAGTCATTGAAGGTATGGATGTAGTTGATGGTATCCAACAAGGTGCTATCATGGAAACTGTAGAAGTAATCGAAGGTTAATCTCATGAATGAAGTATCTATTAAACATCCAGAATGGCTATATATCGATGTAAATGGTAAAACATCATATGGGTATGACCAAGAGTGGTTCACTGATGAGTGGCAACGCTTGTCTGGTTGTGGGCCTACATCGGCATCACAAGTATTGGGCTATTCGCTATTTAGGGATGGCTTATTAGATCTAGAAACCACATCCGACCAAACGCTTGCTTTAGAACGGATGAACTTAGTTTGGAAATATGTAAAACCACGCTTTGGTGGCGGTGTTTATAAAACTCAATGGATGGAACGAGGCCTTGTTCGTTTATTAGAGGACGAAGGTTTGTCTTATGATGTGCATATGCTAAATGTATCTCCTTTCTGTGCATCACGCGTAGAGGTGGAGGCTGCAGCTCAATTTATTCATGATGCCTTGGAACAAGATGTGCCTGTAGCATTTTTGAATCGTCATAAAGGAAAAGAAAAGGCTCTTTATACATGGCATTGGGTTCCGATTCACAAGATGTTTATGGACGGTGATGATATCCGCTGTGGCATCTTTGATGAAGGTGAAATTCGTGATTTTTCTTTGGCGAATTGGATGAAAGACACTATTTTAGGCGGTGGATTCTGTTACATTAGTCGCAAAGAGTAAGTAACAGGGTAATTAAAGTAATATATATACGCATCGCAGTGATTTGCGATGCGTATTGTAGTATAAATAGTAGGAGGTACTACATGAGTCAATGGATTACTGAGGAACAAACACCTCACTTACGTCTAAGCGCTGAAGCGGAAGAAGTGCTTTACTCTGGGGAATCTGAGTTTCAAAAAATTGAAGTTTTTAAATCAAAAGAGTATGGTATGATGCTCGCTTTAGATGGCGTTTTTCAAACATCTGAGCGTGAAGAGTTTATCTATCATGAAATGATGAGCCATATCCCTTTGTTCTTACATCCTAATCCTGAACGTGTCTTGATTATCGGTGGTGGTGATGGTGGCGTAGCTAGAGAATGTGTACGTCATGATTGTGTAAAAGAAGTAACAATGGTTGAAATCGATGGTAAGGTTGTAGAGTTGGCAAAACAATATCTACCAACTATTGCTAAAGCTATGATTGAAAACCACCCTAAATTGACTGTAAAAATTGGTGATGGTATTGGTTTCATGGCAGAAGCAGAAGATTACTATGATGTAATTATCGTGGATTGTTCCGATCCAATCGGTCCTGGTGAAGGCTTATTTACAGAAGAATTCTATAAGAATACATTAAAAGCTTTGAAAGCTGATGGCTTGTTTGTACAACAAACAGAATCTCCGATGTTACATAAACCATTAGTGGAAAAAGTTTTTGGTTACGTTAATAGCCATTTCCCAATTGCTCGCTTATATACAGCTTTTATTCCAATCTATCCTGCAGGAATGCATTGTTTTACATTGGGTTCCAAAACATTTGATCCTCTAACATGGACTCCAAACCGTGAACAAAACTTTGAAACTAAGTATTATAATGCGGATATTCAAAAAGCTGCATTTGCATTGCCAAATTTTGTAAAAAATTATTTGCCAACTAAGTAAATAATATGTATAATGGGGAAGCACCATTTGTGAAACGAAAGTTTCCGATAGTGCTTCCTTATTTATATGGGGATTAAAGGGCTTATATTAGAGATAACACAATTAAAAGTTTCGTTTGTAAAAATTAATGAAATTGAGAAAAAGGTGTTGACACAAATCTCTAGAAAAGATATAATTCTCTTTGTTACGAAGACAATGTCTTCGATACCTACAAGGTGGTGGGTATGGTGAAGCGGTTAACACGGCGGATTGTGGCTCCGTTACGCGTGGGTTCGATCCCCACTACTCACCCCATAACCTACACATCGTAATCACTGTAGGGGTGTCGCCAAGTGGTAAGGCAACGGACTTTGACTCCGTTATGCGCTGGTTCGATCCCAGCCACCCCTGCCAACATGACTCACTAGCTCAGTTGGCAGAGCACCTGACTTTTAATCAGGGTGTCCCGCGTTCGAGTCGCGGGTGAGTCACCAAATTAAAACTCACAAACTTCGGTTTGTGAGTTTTCTATCTCTATTTTTAGAGATTTTGGTTATGATTGTGAGTATAAATTTAATCAAAAATCGGTTGAAAAAATCTTTGGAAAAGAGGTTGACGATTTAAGGTTAGATTGATATACTATACAAGTCGTTAGGGCGCAGAACTAACGTAACAGATCTTTGAAAACTGAACAATGATAGGTAATCAATCATATGATTGAACATATGCCAGAGTGCGGGTTTTGACAAAGTCAAAACCAACCATAATTCAAAGTTACTTCAATGTAACGACAACAAATAATGAGCTATTCAAATAGCTTCAAGATATCTTGGAGAGTTTGATCCTGGCTCAGGACGAACGCTGGCGGCGTGCTTAACACATG
>JAGZPX010000011.1:0-13334 GCA_018382475.1 Veillonella parvula | reverse complement strand
TGAATTATGGTTGGTTTTGACTATGTCAAAACCCGCACTCTGGCATATGTTCAATCATATGATTGATTACCTATCATTGTTCAGTTTTCAAAGATCTGTTATCAATTTGCACTACTTCATTATTAAGTACTGTCGTAATTGACGACTTGATTATAATAACATTATGACCACTTTCATGTCAACACATTTTATAATCTTTTTTGAAGTTCATTTTAAACCTCTAAGTGTATTGCTACACTCATTAAGAAACAGCCGCTCAAACGACTGTATGCATATTATAGTACAATGAAAATATAATCGCAACCCCCAATTCTCAATTTTACAAAATCTTCATTTTATTTTCATTTTTAATCATAAACCTAATAATTGATTTTACACAATTAATCATGTACAATGTAGCTGTAATAAAGAACTTCCAGCACAAATTAGTTTTCTTTTATTAGCGTTTACCAATATGAATATTACATTATTGTAAGGAGATTGAGTATGAAACTATCAAAACATTTATTATCAAAAGCTGTAGCTATAGCTGCTATATGTGCTACTATGGGAACTACCACATTAGCTGCACCACAGGGCACATTTGATACTTCAGAAATTAATATTACTGGTCAAGCGTCTCGATCTGTAGCACCTAACTATGCGATTTTAACACTTGGTATTACAAGCCAAAATACCAATATCAATGCTGCAAAATCTAATAATGATCGTATTATGAGTAATTTAATTAGTCAATTAGCTAACTTAGGTGTTGCAAAAAAAGACATCTATACATCTAGCATTTCCATCAATCCAACGAGCGACTATCAAGACGGCAAACGCATCAATACAGGTTACAATGTATCAAATCATGTAACAGTTAAGATCAATAACCTTGATAACGTAGGAAAGGTTGTCGATGCCGCTGTTAGCGCTGGTGCTAACGACATCAACAACCTTTCATTCCAAAATGATGTGTCTCAACAATTATCTGATTCTTTAACTACAGAAGCGATTCAAAACGGTCGCCATAAAGCAGAAGTTATCGCAGCTGCCCTCGGTCGTACATTGGGACCAGTAAAAACTGTTTCCATTAGCACAACTGAAACTAGCACAATGGACTCTGGTTACTATCGTAACCCAGTAATGCTAAAAGCAGCTCTCGAAACTACTACGCCTGTAGAAAAAGGCTCTTTAATAGTTTCACAAGACGCTAACATCACTTATTATCTACAATAGAATTTTCCGGTACCACACCTTCGTGTACAGCTACAATGCCGCCTGTCAATTCATGATAGGTGGCATTTTCATATCCAAGAGATTTCCAGATTTCTAAAATCTCACTTTGATGCGGGTATCTACGTAAAGATTCTGGAAGCCATGCATAGGAAGAGTTATCTTTGCTCAATTTTCCTATAATAGGCAATATATATGAAAAATAGAAGTTATATAACTGTTTAAACCCAAACATACTTGGTTTTGCAAGTTCTAACACCACAACCTTCCCCCCTGGTTTTACCACGCGTTGCATTTCAGACAATACCTGCTTAATATCTGGAACATTTCGCATTGCAAAGCCACTCATTGCAGCATCAAATGTATTATCCTCATATGGTAAGGCCATGGCATCACCTTGTACTAAATTTACTTGATTAAGTAAACCAGCAGCCTCAATACGAACACGACCTTGATTTAGCATTTCACTATTAAAGTCTAATGCCTCTACCTTCAAAGTGGGCTCTTGACGTAATGCTTCCTTCGTAAATACACAAGTGCCACATGCCACATCAAGTACATATTGGTGAGGACCGATATTCATCGCTTTTACAGAGAATTTACGCCAAAAATAATCTTGTCCAAAGCTTAACACCGTATTCATTAAGTCATAGTTTTTTGCAATATTAGAAAAAACGCCTTGTACAAATTTCTCTTTATCTGCATACGTTTTAAATTCTTTAGTATTCATTATGGACCTTTCACAAATCAAGAACTATGTTCAAGAATTATATATGGCATAGTATACCACACTATAGGAACGCTAAAAAGAATCCTAATATATATACTCTATATAATGACTATGTAATATATACATACCTACTAAAAACACTGGTATTTAGTATTTTCCGCTACATAATATAAAACTAAACACACATATCTATTTTTTACCTATATTCATAATAAATATATACGACTATCGATTATAATATCTATTGCCACCATTTCATGTTCGTTGTATAATGACATATGTCCATGTTGAAAGGATACTTTATTATGGGATTTTATTTGTTTTTATATAAGTATTGGAGTGTACTATGAATCGATTTGTAAAATCAATCAATAGAGTCAGTCTAATCCAACAAATTATCATAGGTTTGATTATTGGTATTTTAACTGCTCTTTATGTGCCCGATGTGGCCAATGAACTTGCTTTATTAGGAGTCCTCTTCGTTGGAGCGCTAAAAGGTATCGCCCCTATCCTCGTATTTTTCTTAGTAATTGCTGCGATTAGTAAACATCGCTCTGGACAAAAAACAGGTATGGGCTCTGTTATAACCTTATATTTACTAGGTACATTCCTATCTGCGGCTTTAGCAGTAATCGTAAGTTTCTTTTTCCCTACTACATTACACCTAGCAGCAGGTGCAGCCGATGCCGCACCACCTCAAGGTATCGTAGAGGTTATGACAACATTACTAAAAAATGTAGTTGATAATCCTGTAAAAGCATTAATGACTGCTAACTACATCGGTATTTTAGGTTGGGCACTTATCATTGGTGGTGCTTTACGCCATGCACCGATGAATACGAAGGAAGTTATGGAGTCCATTGCACAAGCTATTACTACTGTAGTAGGTTGGATCATTCGATTCGCCCCTCTTGGTATTATGGGCCTTGTAGCAGAATCCATTGCTACTAACGGCATCGAAGCCTTGATTGGGTACTTTCAATTACTCGTATTATTACTTGGTTCTATGATCTTTGTAGCACTAGTAATCAATCCAATTTTATCCTTTATTTACCTTCGTCGTAATCCATACCCATTGGTATTCAAATGCTTACGAGAATCTGCAATCTATGCGTTCTTTACACGTAGTTCTGCTGCAAACATTCCCGTAAACCTTGATTTAGCCAAACGATTGAAACTTAATCCAGATATGTATTCCGTATCCATTCCATTAGGAGCTACAATCAATATGGGTGGTGCAGCAATTACAATCACAATCATGACATTAGCTGCGGCGCATACATTAGGTATCGTTGTAGATATTCCTACCGCAATCCTATTATCTGTTATTGCCACTATAGGTGCATGTGGGGCTTCCGGTGTTGCAGGTGGTTCCTTGTTACTCATTCCATTGGCTTGTTCCCTATTCGGTATATCCAATGATGTAGCAATGCAAGTTGTAGGCGTAGGCTTTATTATCGGGGTATTACAAGATTCCACGGAAACTGCACTTAACTCTAGCACAGATATCCTCTTCACTGCTACTGCTGATTATGCAAAACGCGGTTATCATCAAGATTGGAACTAAAATTTTTTTAGACGGTCCTTTGGGACCGTCTTTTTTTTGTAAACTAATTGTACATTCTTTTATAGGACTTTGTGAAAGTTACATATATCCGCGCCTCTTAATTTTCTGGAAATAATATTATGTATTTGGATAAACTAAATATAAACTTTCACCAATCACTAACAAACTATATTGATTTTCTTCAATGTAGTGGTATAATATAGTTAATGATAATAACTATTAGTAGATATATAGGAAGGAATCAACATGAAACAATACGATATTATTGTAGTTGGTACAGGCGGCGCAACCATCGTAGCTGATGCTGCGCTCAAAAAAGGCCTTAAAGTGGCAGTCATAGAAAAAGGTAAATTTGGTGGTACATGTCTAACTCGCGGTTGTATTCCTACAAAAGTTATGGTTACAGCAGCTAATGCAATTCAAGAAACAAAAGAATTCAAAAAAATTGGCGTTAACGTTGGACCTGCTACTATGGACTGGCATACTGTGTCCAAGCGTACTTGGCATAAAATTGACGAATCTGCAGGCATCTATGATTATTACAATGCCTATGACAACGTAGATGTGTATCGTGGTGCAGCAAGCTTTGTATCTGATAAAGTGATGAACATCCATCTTAACGATGGGTCTGGCATTGTAGAAATTACAGCGCCTACAATTATCCTTGGTACTGGTGGCTATAGTAATGTACCTAATGTACCAGGTCTTCAAGAATCAGGGTTCCTTACTAGTGAAAGTCTCTTTGGTGATAAATTCCCTAAACAGCCATATAAATCCCTTGCTGTACTTGGTGCGGGTCCGATTGGTGTTGAGTTCGCTCATGTATTTGATTCCGCTGGTACAAAAGTAACAATTCTACAACATAATGTACGTTTAGTTCCTAAAGAAGATGCAGATATATCGGAACACTTGCTTAACAACTACAGAGAACGTGGTATTAACGTACTTCTAAACCAAGACACTGTTGAAATCCGCCAAGAGGATGGCCTTAAAGTAGTAGTTACTAAAGATCGTACTACTGGCGAAATTACAGAAACTAAAGTTGAAGAAATCCTTGTAGCTGCAGGTATCCATCCAGCTGTGGAAGAACTTCACCTAGAAAATACTGGTATTGAAACACGGCCTAAAGGCTGGATCAAAACTAACGAATTTTTAGAAACATCCGTTGATGGTATCTACGCTTTAGGTGATGTCAATGGGGAGCCGGCATTCCGTCACCGTGCAAACTACGAAGCAGATATCATTGCTCACAATCTCTTCTATGCAACAAGTGAAGATGATTACCGTTGGGCAAGGTATGATACATTACCAAAAGTTACTTTCTCCTATCCTGAAGTTGGTAGTGTAGGTCTCACAGAGGCTGAAGCTATCAAAGCGGGTTACAATGTAGGAGTTGGGAAGAACTTCTACTCCTCCACTGCAAAAGGCTATGCAATGGGTATCAACCCTGGAGATATAAACGATGGATTTGTAAAAATTGTGGTAGATAAAGACACCAACCATATCCTTGGTATGCATGTCGTAGGTCCTCAAGCCTCTATCCTCTTCCAGCCTTATGTGAACCTTATGAATAGTGGTGTAACTCCGTTGACAGCAATCAACGAAGAAATTGCTTCTGAACGCACTAAACGTTTACGTGAAAAAGGTATTACTCGTGAAATGGACCCTAGATCCGTTATCACTGTAGGCGAAACTATGAGCCCACATCCATCCCTCGTCGAGGTTATCATGTGGACACAAGTGTACTACGAAAATCGTTGGTAATACAACTATAGTTATAAATAATAAAAGGACTAAACCTAGGCGCAGTCCTTTTGTTGCAAACATATCTATTGTAAAAAAAATATTCTAACATAAGAGCACTATCAACCGATATTTTATAGTATCGGAATCGCAAAAAAGAGCCAAAGGCATTGCCTTCGGCTCTTTTCTTATTAATCATCAATAGATAGGTTAGCGGCCCATATCTATATCAGAACCCCAAACGAGATTTGTTTTACGACCATCGAAGCCTTGATCTGGCTCAGGTGGTAATTTATAGGATTTAGATTGTTCTACATAAGCACCTGTCTCAGCATCTACTGTAACAACTACTTTTTTACCATCTTGATGCATAGTCACATAGTATAAAACTTTACCATTATGAGCTTCAATTTTCCAGCCCTTCATAACAGCATCATTTCCAAGTTGTTGTTTTGCAACACGTTCTGCTTGCGTTGATTCAATAACTTTATCTTTATTGAAAATCTCACCAATAACTTTCTTAGGTTTGCCCCCCTCTTCCATATCAGAAGCATTACCAGTGATTACATCAATTTTCATCTTGTACTGATGATACTTACTATAACCAACTACTTTATAACCATAGTTCAAGTCATTAGAGTTGAGCTCTACAGAATGAAGCGCCGCATTAGGATAGCGATTTTGGAAAATAGTTCCAATTTGGCTCATAGTCATAACTATGGACTCGCCAGGTGCACGTTTTACAGAAATATCCGTACTTGTTTCAGGCTTTGTTTTGCGTGCATCTGCCACACTTGGTGTAGCAACGGATAACATGCCCACTGCTAATACCCCCGTTAATGCCATAGAAATCAACTTTTTATTCATTATAATCCTCCTACTAGATATCATGTTTCTATTAATCAAACTATTAGTACACTAGAATTTCTATAAGTTCATGCTATATTCAGCAACACGAAAAATATGTAAATAGTCATATCATTTAGACAATATACTATAAACCTTCATTAGATGCAAGTCGTCCATCTACATCAGTCATAATCAATTTATAGCATGTAGCCACTAAAGGTACACCGATCAACATACCAGTAACCCCCATCAAACTACCGCCTACGATAACAGCAGCAAATACCCACAAACCTGGTAATCCAACAGAGTTACCTACAATTTTAGGATAAATAAAGTTACTTTCAATTTGATGTAGTATCTCCAGAATAATTACATAGATAAGAGCATCCATAGGGCTAACAGTAAGTAGCATAACGGCTCCAATGATACCACCAACATAAATACCTAATAGTGGAATCAAACCAGTTAGACCAATTACACAGGCAATCGTTGTAGCATATTCAATATTAAATAGCCATAAAGTAATACCTACCATCACGCCTAGAACCAAGGCATCTATAAACTGACCTACAAAAAAATTACTGAATGTTTGAACTGCTACACGAGTTACATAACTAACTCGACTTACCCACTCATCTGATGCATAAGCCTTTAATATACGTTTACCTTGTAACATAAGGCGTTCCTTATCAAGCAACATATAAACAGCAAAAATTAAGCCAAGACCTATGTTCAAAGTCCAAGACAATACGGTGCCCATTGCATTTACAATATATGTGCCACCTTTTGTCCCCCATTCACGAGTATATTTAGCAATATTCTCTCCACTTAGGGCATCTATAATCGTTTGATTCGACGCCATTGGAATGGTTTCTGTAATATGTTGCATCCATGTTTGGAAATCCGTATACAATTGCGGTGATGCAGCTACAATAATCGACATAGAATGAATCAATTGAGGTAAAGCCATCCGAGCAATAAAATACACAATAACACTAATTGTTACAAAGGATAGCAAAAGACTCAACGGGCGACGTATTTTATACTTCCATCCAGAGTCACACTTAGGCCATAGCCATCGTTCATAACGAACGACTAGAATATCCAATACGAAAGCAATACAAGCACCCACAATGAGCGGAACAAAAGCCGTAAAGATAGCGTCAAGACCACTAGCAATATCACTTATACGTAGTGCCATCATAATCATAATGCCCGCTAGTATAATAGCTCCTATGAGCTGTTTGTAATATTTGAATTCTTTCATAATAACCTACTTCACATAACACTATTAATAAGCTACACCTATATAACTATACGATTCTCACATCGCATACATTACCAAAGCATAATGAACATTGTATGACCTAGGATTGTATGCAATTTTAGTATAACACAAAAGTCCACCTTATCGCATGCTCGAATTCTCGATAAACAAGAGAGCATGATTGAAGGTGGACTTATTGTAGGCCTAATCTAGATTAGTCTAGAGATTAGCGATGAATATAAACGTCTACACGACGGTTTTCAGCTTTACCTGCTGCTGTAGAGTTAGTTGCAACTGGTTTAACATCACCATTAGCAATACCGATAAGACGATCGGCAGATACACCATGGTTAACTAAATATTGAGCCACATGTTGTACGCGGCGTTCAGACAAAGCAATGTTGTATTGAGGATTTGCATCAGTATCAGCGTTACCCATCAATTTAACTTGGTCTTGAGAATATTGGTTAGCAGCATTTACAGCAGCTGTTAAGTTTGGATATTGGTCTGCACGAGCAACATCTTGGTCGGAGTCAAAGTAAATAGATTGTACATAGTAATCCAATTTAGGAGTTTTATATGCAGGCGCTTCTACAGTAGGAGCTGGAGCCGGAGTGTATACAGGAGCTGGCGCTGGAGTGTATACAGGAGCTACGGATTTGTGACCGCCAAAACGGTAAGATAATCCAACTACTGGACCTTGGAAGGAAATATTGGACTTATCATCACGTTTAGTATTGATATAACGATACCCTGCATTAATATCCCAGTCTTGGTTAACTTTATAACCTAAACCTGCTTCCCAAGTAGTAGTTCTCTTAGTCCCTACACCCGCTTTACCATAAACGTCTACTTTGGAGCCAAGGTTAGCTTTACCAATTACACCTAATTGAGCAATATTATTTGCTTTAGGGAATGCATCACCAGAAATGTGAGCATAACCGCCATATACTGCGAAATTTTTGTTCAAGGATTGAACCAAATTAACTTCTTGCATTCTGTCACTATAGCTCATACCGTTATATTTATCGTTCAAACCATGGTATTGGTATTGCAACGCTGTTTTATCTGTGAAAGCGTATGTTACACCACCATCAAAGTTCCATTTTGCATCAGAAGTCCAAGCTTTAGTTTTTGCTTTAGAATCAGACGCACCAAGATCAACTTGAAACTCACCTTTATTGAATTGAGTTTGAGGAGTTGCACCTGCTACGGACACACCTACAGCAGCAACTGCCAATAAAGCTAATAATTTTTTATTCATTATAATTCCCTCCAAAAACAGCCCTTATAATACTTAGGCTTTGGTAATAATATGCTTATATTTTACACATTTTTTCAATATAATTCAACATTCTTCATGAATATTTGATGAATTTTTAGTTATATCTATCGATAAATATTATAAATATAAATATTTAAACCCTCTCTATTGCCTAATTACTGCGATTCTCTACACATATTACATTCCCGTAATTATAATACTATTTATCTTTTTTAAGATTCTCTAACAATAATAAAATTACTGGTCTTATAAGTTCATCAAAATCATTATTATATATACTAATAGATCTAACTATAATTGAACGAATAAAAGCTCCCTTATGCACTAAGGAAGCTTTTATCATTTCATATGTATATCCCTTACATATATACGTGAAATCAGAAGTTTCTGGTCAGATAACACATTCCCCAATGTGTCATTTTTTTCACATTACGTATTGTACATCAAAAATTTTTAATAGACAAGAGTTCATTCACTTCTTTTTCATGAATCCTTCTAAAACTTTCAATGTGAAAAAGAATTTACATCTCATTAAACAACCTTATGTTGCCATGTTCCTCGAATAAATCTCAAATAAGAACAACATAATCTTAGAGACTGATCGAAGCACAAAGATAACCATGCCCCAAAAAGCCCTAAACCTAGTGTAATGCACAATAAATAAGTAATAATAGGACGAATGATTGCTACGCTTACAAGAGAATATTTCATGATGTAATATGTATCTCCTGCCCCTTTCAACACACCGGAATACACTTGCTGTAATGCTTGAGGGAATGCAGCGATAGCCATAATGCCCATCAAAGTGGCTGAAAGTGTAACAACATCACTTTCACGAGTATATAACTGTACTAAAAAATCACCAGGACCAATAAAGATTAATGCACTTACAAGGCCCACGACTAAACCAATACGAGCACCAATTTTACCATAAGTACGTGCAATATCTGGTCGTTTGTGTCCCAGACTTTGCCCCGTATGTGATGCACCTGCAAATCCAAGACCCATCGCAAAATAGTAAAATATATCCATTAAATTCATACATACGTAATGTGCTGCTAAAGGTACCGCACCTAAGGAAGCAACAATCATAGTGTATGTATACATACCGAACCGCTCAAAGAACTGTTCTCCTAAAGAACTGCCACCGACATGAAACATTGTATGTAATACGGGCCTTTCAAAAGTCCATTTCGACGGATGGCGCAATGTTAATCCAGTAGAAGTATGTTGTGAAATCGTACGCAACAACAATAATGCAATAATAGCACTACTGATCATAGTGGATACACCTGCCCCCATAACGCCAAGTTCAGGGAAGAAACCAATACCATAAATTAAGAAGAAATTCATTATCGTATTCAAAATATTCCCTACTACATTAGATTTAAAAATAACTTTAGTGTTACCATATCCAATGAGTGCAGCCCCTACGATTTGGCTAAAGGACTGAAATATTAAGCTAATAACTATGAAACGACCATACCAAACGGCTGTTTCAATATAGCCATCTTCAGCACCCGTAAAACGTAGAATATGCTCTAAGTTCAAGAAACATATCAATAATAACGGTACATAAATTAAAAAATTCAATAAAATAGATTGCTTGAGTACGGCATTCATACCATCTACATCGCCTTCACCATGACGACGAGCTATAATTGCTGTCACAGCAATGGATAAGGCTCGACAAAAGATGAGCATTACCATCTCAGGTTGACCCATAATGCCTACCGAAGCAAGAGCTGACGCACCTAAGGCACCAACCATCGCCAAATCAATGGCAGTCATAAATTGTAACATCAAGCCTTGTAATGTAGCTGGCCAAGCTATTTTTAAATAATTACCATATAGCTGCTTTGTAGTTCCTACAGGTCCTAATCGTTCTGCAACAGGCAACATGGTGTCTATTGAAAGCCATCGTTGTATACGGTCTAACATCCTATCTCCTATTCATGCAAGATCATACATAATAGAGGTATCACTTTACCTCTTATTTCCACTGTATTATATCACACAACATATGAGAAGTCATTCATATGTTATGCATTTTAAATAAGAATACATATCAAAATAGCAAAAGAACCTCTTATACGAAATGTATATACCCTATCAAGTACAACAATGTATAAGAGGTTCTTTAGTTTTACAGAGAAATAACTATCTTAGACTATTATCAAAATTAGTTCTCAACTCTTAACCTTTAGAAGCTAATAATTGATTTACTACGGCACGCAAGTCATCTAAGCCTTGTTTAGTTTCAGCCAATTCTTGACGTTGACGTTCATTTTCAGCTTCTAATGTATTTAGACGCGCTGCTTGATTAGCAATAACCGTTTTTTGATTACTATTTTCTTTTTTGAGACTAGATACTTCATCTTGCATTACATAAACAGAGCTAATAGGCCCCGCCTTATAGCGTTCTGGAATAGCGTCTTTTCTTTCACGACTACCACCAAATTTATGCGTTACACCTGCATTTACCATGTTATGGCTAGTGCCAAGTGAAACACCTACGTTGAACATAGTATCTTCAGTTCGGTAGTGAGCAATACCGATGGCACCAGCAGTTTCACCACGGTAGTTACCGATGCCAGCCATAATTTGTGTTGGTTCCAATGGATCATATTGAATTGGTTTCAACGCTGCCATAGCTGCCGCATGAGCACCAACACGTTGTGTTTCAGTACCGACACGGTTAACAGCTTCTTGTAAACCAGCATTAGATGCTTTCAATTGGCTAACATTTACTGCATCAGTATCAGCTGTGCCAGGCGCTACTCCATGAATTTTGTTGCCACCATTATTTAAGCCGTCTACAGTAAGTGATACAGGGCTAGCTGCTGTATCTGCAGGAGTAATAGTCATACCACCCCCATTAATTGTAGTAGAGTTGCCAGCTGCATCTTTCACAGTTGTACCTGCAGGAGTGATTTTAGTAGATACACCGTTTTCATCACCTACAATAACACTGTTTAGGCCTTTTAAGTCTTTAGCCAAGCCATATGTGAAAGTAGTTCTATCTTGGTTAACTACAAGATTATCACCAGCTTGGAATTTTACGGTATCACTACCTTGTACTTTTTCAACGGTACCGCCAGCAGCCGTTACATTCCATGCAGATATATCTTTAACTTGTTGTTTACCAGTCTCTGTCAAGTTGCTCAAATCTTGATTTGCTGCATTATCAATTTTGCCTTTAGTTGCATCATCGAGTTTAACAGTTACATCGTCGCCATTAGCAACCGTAGTAAGGCCATTTTCACCTTTCACATTAAATTTCACATCACCTGTGCTCAACGATTTTTCATCGGTAGAACCAGAGTTACCACCTAAAGAAATCTTGCGAGCAATAGCTGTCGTGTTTTTGTCGATATTAGCTTTATTGGTTGCGATGTTATCCTTATTAGTTGCAATATCACTAGTATTTTTAGTGATAGCCGCTTTGTTATCAGCAATATTTTGTTTATTCGCAGCAATATTCTCCTTATTAGTTGCAATATCAGCAGCATTTCTATCAATTGCAGCTTTATTATTAGCTATTTTTTGCTTGTTATCCGCAATGGCATCAGCATTTTTACCAATCTTATCTGTATTATCAGCAATGTTGGCTTTGTTTTCTGCTACTTGATCATCAACATGTTTCAATTGATCTTCTGTGGCGGCACGTCCAGAGACAGGCTGTGTTTGACCCGGAGTCCATGCAGTGTTAGTCAAACCCGTTACTTGAGGTGTTTCTACACCTTCTGTAGCTTTCACTTTTGGTGCTGTAATGGTTTGATTTGCTTTTACAGTATTGAAAGTTACGTCTTGTTTAGTAGCAATTGTGAAGTCTTTACCATTTTGAGTAATGGAAATGTTATCACCATCGATAAACTTAACTGTATTGCCACCTTCAACTTTTTCGGCAGTATTACCATTAGCTACTACGTTCCATGCGGATAAATCTTTAACTTGTTGTTTACCAGCATCTGTTAAGTTGCTCAAATCCGTATTTGCTGCATTGTTGATTTTATTAGCCGTAGCATCATCTAATTTGACAGTTACATCGTCTCCATTAGCTTCAGTAACAATACCATTTTGCCCTTTAATATTGAATTTCACATCGCCTGTACTTAAGGATTTCTCATCGGTTGAACCAGTATTACCACCTAAGGAAATCTTACGACCAATAGCTTCTGTATTTTTATCAATATTAGCTTTATTGGCTGCGATATCGCCAGCATTTTTAGTGATGGCCGCTTTGTTATCTGCAATATTTTGTTTATTCGTCGCAATATTATCTTTATTAGTTGCTATATCGGCTTTATTAGTTGCGATATTATCTTTGTTAGTAGCAATATCTACTGCATTTTTATCAATTGCAGCTTTATTATCAGCTATTTTTTGTTTGTTATCCGCAATAGCCTCTGCATTTTTACCAATCTTATCTGTATTGTCAGCAATCTTGGCTTTATTTTCTGATACTTGATCATCAACGTATTTCAATTGGTCTTCTGTAGCTGCACGACCAGATACAGGTTGTGTTTGGCCTAGAGTCCATGCAGTGTTAGTCAAACCTGTTACTTGAGGAGTTTCAACCCCAGTTGTCGCTTTAACCTTTGGCGCTGTAATCGTTTGAGTAGCTGTTACCGTATCAAAAGTTACATCTTTCTTAGTAGAAATGGTGAAGTCCTTA
>JAGZPX010000032.1:0-1025 GCA_018382475.1 Veillonella parvula | reverse complement strand
CCGGAAGAAAAGGCTCGCGGCATCACGATCAACACCGCTCACGTCGAATACGAAACGGCAAATCGTCACTATGCGCACGTTGACTGCCCGGGCCACGCTGACTACGTGAAGAACATGATTACGGGTGCTGCTCAGATGGACGGCGCGATTCTGGTCGTGTCTGCCGCTGACGGCCCGATGCCCCAGACCCGCGAGCACATTCTGCTTGCCCGTCAGGTTGGCGTTCCCTACATCATCGTCTACCTGAACAAGTGCGACATGGTCGACGACGAAGAGCTGCTCGAACTCGTTGAAATGGAAGTTCGCGAACTGCTCTCGAAGTACGACTTCCCGGGTGATGACATTCCCATCATCAAGGGTTCGGCCAAGCTCGCCCTTGAAGGCGACCAGAGCCCGATCGGCGAACCGTCGATTCTCAAGCTTGCCGAAACGCTTGATACGTACATTCCGACGCCGGAACGTGCTGTTGATCAGCCGTTCCTTATGCCGATCGAAGACGTGTTCTCGATTTCCGGCCGCGGTACGGTGGTGACGGGTCGTGTTGAACGCGGCGTGATCAAGGTTGGCGACGAAATTGAAATCGTGGGCATCAAGCCGACGACGAAGACGACCTGCACGGGCGTTGAAATGTTCCGCAAGCTGCTCGATCAGGGTCAGGCTGGCGACAACGTTGGTATTCTGCTTCGCGGCACGAAGCGTGAAGAAGTTGAGCGCGGTCAGGTTCTGGCCAAGCCGGGTTCGATCACGCCGCACACCCACTTCAAGGGTGAGGTGTACGTTCTGACGAAGGATGAAGGCGGCCGTCATACCCCGTTCTTCAAGGGCTACCGTCCGCAGTTCTACTTCCGTACGACGGACGTGACGGGTACGATCGAACTGCCCGAAGGCGTCGAAATGGTTATGCCTGGCGACAACATCACGATGACCGTGAAGCTGATCTGCCCGATCGCTATGGAACAGGGTCTGCGCTTCGCTATTCGTGAAGGCGGCCACACCGTCGGCGCCGGCGTCGTTGCTCAGATCCT
>JAGZPX010000031.1:0-1058 GCA_018382475.1 Veillonella parvula | reverse complement strand
TGTTGTAGGTCTTAGCGGTGCAGAACTTGCTGTAGGTCCTGTTGTACTGAAAGGCATGGGTCTTGCTACTGTAGTAGGCATGGCCATGAGTATTATCTTATTAATCCTTCAAAAAACAGGCGTTGGTAATGACCAATTGAAAAAAACAGAAGTATAATTCAAGTTGCTGTGAGGCTACCATATAAATCGTTGCGTTTATAAGCCCAATTTGTTTTTTACTCCTTATAATAAACGACTACTAGATCAGATGGATGTCTGTGAAAGTAGTCGTTTTTAGTTTAGGAAAAACTATGAAAATTATTATGGGATAGAAGTGGAGAGATAAAAAGCTATAAGCGTTGCTTACATTTATTAAAAAGACTTGACATAATTCGTTTACAATAGTAGACTTGTCTTAAAGATATTTGTTTACATTTGTAAACGACTAGGAGGAAAGGAAAATGAGCACAATAGAACTTAATACTTATATCACAGATGCTGAGTGGGAAGTCATGCGTGTAGTTTGGGCAAATGATCGAGTAACTAGTAAAAAAGTCATTTCCGTATTGCAAGAAAAAATGGGATGGACGCAATCCACTATCAAAACGATCTTAGGTCGATTAGTTGAAAAAGGCGTACTAAATACAGAGCAAGAAGGTAGAAAGTTTATTTACACTGCCAATATTGAAGAGAAAGAAGCCGTAAGGGATTATGCAAAAGATATTTTTAACCGTATTTGCAATAAGAAAGTCGGAACTGTAATAGGACGCATCATTGAAGATCATGTTTTAAGCTTCGATGATATAGATCGACTAGAAAAAATATTAGAGATGAAAAAATCTTTCGCAGTAGAAGAAGTGGATTGCAATTGTCCAGAAGGACAATGCGACTGTCATTTACATCATCATTAACATAAGGAGGAATAAAAATGAGTAAGAATAAACATATGTTATTAGGTATTGGACTTACAGTCGTATTAACTGTAGTTGGATATATTACATTTTTAGAACCAATGATTAGTTATTCTAAAATAAACCAGAGTGCAGTTAATATAGATATTCAAACAAGTAAAACAAAAA
>JAGZPX010000002.1:0-428981 GCA_018382475.1 Veillonella parvula | reverse complement strand
CGAACACAGTAGTTAAGCTCATAAACGCCGAAAGTACTTGGCTGGAGACGGCCTGGGAGGATAGGAAGCTGCTGATTAACGAAAAGAAAAAGGTCTACCTTAAGGTAGGCCTTTTCTTTTTGCTAGTCTTCGACTAGCTAACTCTGCAAGAGCCGTCTCCAGCCAAGGTTGTACAAGTAGAAACTATCTATATAAATCAATAAGACGGCGTGGGAAGGGTAGGGTGTGAGGCCACAGAGGAGTGAAACGACGTATGGGGCCCACACATCACCTTCTTCCGAACGTAAGATTTACCGAACTGCGAAGCAGTGAAGGAAAATCCACAGTGAGGATTGATAGGAAGCTGCTGATTAAGCTAAAGGCACACCTGAGGGTGTGTCTTTTTTTGTATGGATTTTTATTCTTTTAAGGGAACTAATGAGCAAAGCAGTAGACGTTGAAGGAGTTACTTATATAATTAGTATTAATTATCGTGCTTTGAAGCACATATTTTTCTCATGGATATGGTATACTTAGGCTTATATCATATTTATAGGAGGTCATATGGCTAAAAAAATTGCGGTTCTCGTGAATGAGGATACAATGCAGCGCTGTTCTTGTGGCGGTTGTTTGAAAGCATTTATGAATAAAGCGGATTCCTTTGAGCGTTATGCTGATGAGGATATTGAGTTGGTGGGGTTCACACATAGCGGTGGGGATCTTGCTAAGAAGATTGAGTCTTTTAAGAAAAAAGGTGTTACTACGGTACATCTTTCTACATGTACGCGTGGTAAGAATGAAAATTATGAAAGCATCGCAGAGCAGTGTGCTGAGGCAGGCTTTGATGTAGTAGGCTATACACATGGTGGCGCTGTTTCTAAAGATGGTAAAGAAGCGGTAGTACTTTCAGCTAAACCAGTAACGACAGATCAATAGTTAGCAATGTTTGAATTAACCATAATAGATTGCACCATCTTATGATAGATGAATGATTGTTCCATTATTCATTCTATATTTATCATGAAGTAATATTATATAGGTAGTGTGGAAATTCTGGCGTTTTTTTACATTCTATATTGTTTTATTATATAGCTATATCATTGTTTAAGAGGTTGAGAGAATGAATAAGAAACTTACAGCGGCTACTTTATCTATTGCTATGGCAGTGACAATAGCACCTACTATGATGCAAACGGCTTCTGTTAATGCTGCGTCTGCTGCGGTACAATCTTTAGCTGGTGGTGCTATTGCTATGGCTTACGTATCTACTGCATTAAATAAAATGGATAATTCTGCAGAGGGGCAACAGGAGAGTTTGGCACGCACAAAAGAGAAAACTGGTTACTTAAACGATAGTGCCGCCCAAGAGCGTGTAAATCGTATCATGAAGACATTAGAGGCTACACCTAGTGTAAAGCGTTCTTATGTTGTATATGCGAATCCTGATGAGGAGTTCAATGCATTTGCCACACTTGGTCGCGTTATGTCCATTAACAAGGGTGCTCTAGATACGCTAGATGATGATCAATTGGCCTATGTAATGGCTCATGAAATCTCTCATGGGGAGCATAAAGATATTATTAATGGCGCTAAGAAACAAATTGGTCTTTCTACAGCGGTCGGCATTGCCGCTGGCGGTAGTGAAGGTGCGGCTATTTTATCTAATGTGGCAGGTAACTACTTATCCAATCAAGTGTTTACGATGAGTCAAGAAAAAGCCGCTGATGAGTTAGGCTTTAAGATTTTAAGTGAATCTCCATATAATGTAGGTGGTGCAGCTGGTTCTATGGCAGTACTGCGCAACAAAGTGGGGGAACACTACCGCGAAGGGCTTTCACAAGTGGTAGCACCTAATAACCATCCAAAGTTGTCCGATCGGGTGAACAATAATATTTCTCGCATGTACGCCTATTCTGGGAACCATGTAAATGTATCGAATGGTACTGTGTACGTAAACGGTGATAATATCTATACTCCAGCAGGTAGTGGCCGCTACACAGGCGAAGAGCGTGCTTATTACATGGCTGGTAAATTGGCACGATTGTATCATAACAATCAAATTACGTCAGGTTCTGCATCCTATAGTGGTGACACTGTAACGGTAGCTGGTCAATCCATTGTTTCTACGCCAAATGCGGACGTAGCATTGCAAGTGGCAACAAATCTTAACAATGCATTTGTAAAGCCTGCAGGTGCTGCTGTTAATGCGAAAAAACCAGTGAAGGTTAAACAAGAAAAACCTAAAAAGGTAAAAGAAAATAAAAAGGTAAAAGCTGATAAAGCTAAAAAATAAATGAGAGTTATAAATGGCATATAATTTGCTTTAAGGATTTATGTTATTATAATCAGAATAATCAGAAGACTGAGCCCATGAAGGCTTAGTCCTCTTTTTATATGGGTTGTAACTTTTATAGTTTGAGTATAAGTTTATATATTAATAAGTATATAAGATGTATTGAGGGATATACGAGTAAGAAATAGACCGTAAAGATATTGATAACCTTAGAGTATAAATATTGTTCATGTGTAAATAAATTATATTCATAAATCAATAATAGATTAATAAAAATACAGAGAATCTTTTGAGAATGGAAAGTGAATTGTAATGGGTTTATACCATGAAATATAAGAAATTATCTTGTTAAGCATAGTTGTTATAGAAGGTTTTATTATATTTCTTGTAATATTTATGAATTATTTATGCGATAACTTAGTGTTGTCTATATATGGTGGATAGATGTATATTTAAGGTGGATGAAATATGTGGTTAGAATGGAATCCTATAGAAATACCATAACGGTAGGGGGTATAGGGTTATTGTACTTATACATGCTTTATAGGATAATGTCAATGTTGGTGGTTAATCTAATAATATAGATGACCATTTTTTTGTTAAATAATACGTAATTTTATACATTATATGGAGGCTATGATGGAGTATACAATTCACCTATTTAATGCAGGTGGTTTCGTTATGTATCCACTTGTACTATTCATGTTAGCAGCATGTACTATTTTATTTGAACGTATTCGTACGTACAGAAACATCAATCATGAGTTACAACAGTTGTCCGATAGCATTGATGCAGGTCGTAATAGTAATAATTGGTCTACTCTAGAAAATTCTATAAAAAATAGTGATGATGCATTGAGTCGATTTGTGTCGCCTATCGTGGAGTCTGTATATAGTGCGGAAGGTTTAGAGAACCGTTTACATGATGTGGTAGGTTACATGGATGAACGTTTAAAACGTGGTCTTAACTGGCTTAGCATGATGGTAACAATGGCTCCATTACTTGGACTTTTGGGTACTGTTGTTGGCATGATCCGCTCCTTCGCAGCCGTTGGTGGCGATATTGGTGCTCCTACTGTTATTACAGGCGGCGTATCCGAAGCGCTGGTTGCCACTGCAACAGGGCTTTCAGTAGCCATCGTAGCATTAGCCATCCATAGTTGGTGCACAGATAAAGTAAATTCAGATATCGCGAAATTAGAGCAAAAATTAGGTTCTATTATGGATTTATATATTAGGAGTCAACGATGAAACGTAGTTCAGTAGGCATACAAAAAGAACCTACCATCATGATTATACCTATGATTGATATCGTTTTCTTCTTGCTCGTATTTTTCATGATGAGTACGTTGTATATGAATACAGAGGAACAAATTCCTCTTAACTTACCAAAGGCTTCCTCTTCTTCTGCAAAGACGATTGAGCCTATCACAATTTCATTAACAGCTACACATAAGATGTATTTGAATGAACGTGAGATTGTCCCTGATCAATTAGGTAATGAAATTCAAGGTATTGTTGCAAAAGAACCTCAACAAGCATTTATTGTGCGTGCCTCTGAGGATATTGCGTATAAGGACGTTATCAATATTTTAGATAATCTTAAAATTAGTGGTGCTCGGTTTGTTAGCGTAGCTACAGAACGGAAGTGATTCTATGGTAGATAAACGATATGGAATTCCTTTCGTAGCTGCATTGGCATTAAATCTTGTATATTGGGGTGTTGTAGGTGATTGGTTTGGTCATATAAAACCTCCAGAAACACCCAAAAAAGACTTGGTTATCAACCTTGATATGGGGCAGCAAGAACCTCCTCAAGAGAAGAAAGATCCTGAGAAATTAAAGATTCAACCTGACGACAAACCAGTCGCAGGAGGCGGTAAAGCAGGTAGTGTATTGCCTGATTTATCGGGAAAGCCCACAGAAGGCTTAAAAAATCTGAATCCTTACTTAGGTGGTAATGAGACGGCATCAGTCAATTTGAATGGTAATACTGATAATCCTGTTGGCATTCCAGGGAGTGGAAATGTACCTGGCCCTGGAGGTGGTGGGGTTATTGGTAATGGAGGCCTTGGTAATGAGGGCAATGGTTCTAAAGGTGGTGATCCAGGTCCAGGTGATGTAGAACGTCGTGGGGGATCTTACGATAGTTCAGGTTATATTGCTCGCGTTGAGAGTAATAAAGTAATGCCGCAACAGGCGGTGCGCCGTGGCCTCAGTGGACGAGTTTCCTTTGAAATCACTTTTGATGCGGATGGCAACTTTGCTGGTGCGAATATGATCGGTAGCAGTGGCTCTAGCATTCTCGATAATGCTGCTGCTAGCCTCGTAGAGAGCTCTGGCGGTATAGAGAATACAACAGGTGAGCCAGTTACGATTGTGGTTAATGTAGATTATGGTTTTAACTAATCTTCTATAGCTGATAATGTATGAATTATGTTTGTGTGTAGTTTTAATTCAGAAAATACAAGAAACGCATTTGTTAGAGGATTAGTTTTAATATTTTTTTTATTGTGTGTGGAGGGGTTATGACGAGTCGTCGTATTTTATCTGCTGCTATTGCGGCAACGTTAGCGTTAGGTACGTATCAAGCCTATGCGTATGATGAGAACTTCAAGGGTTATGAGGTTCATAATGTTTCGGTAAAAGCCGATGCGGCAAAGGATGAGTATGGTAATACCATTACTGAGCAATCTTATTACCGTACTGGTGGTGATGTAAAGGTTATCACTCGTGAAGAGATTGAAAAACGTCATTATCGCGATGTAACTGAAGCGATTAAACGCGTTCCAGGTGTTACATTCCAAAATCCTGGTTACCGTGGTGGCGAGTATGGTTACCAATTTTATAATAATGGTGTGTCCATCAATGGTGACTCCCGCGTTGTAGTATTAGTAGATGGTCGTCGTGTAGACAATATTACATCTGGTCGTTTAGGTGATAGCTCTGAAAGAGGCTCTAAATCTACAGGTGTAAATATTGATGAAGTAACCAACATGGATGCTATTGATAAAATCGAAGTTATCAAAGGCCCTGGTGCTTCTCAATATGGTTCTGATGCTACAGGTGGTGTCATCAATATCATTACACGCCGTGGTAAAGGCAATTTCAGCGGTTCCGTTGATTTGGCTACAGGCAGCTGGAACAAGCATAGTTATAACTTGACTGTACAAGGTGCGGCAGGTAAGAATGCATCTACTGGTTACTTTGTAACAGCTACACGTACTATGTCTCAAGATACGAAGTATAAAGATGGCGATACTGGTGAAGTAGCCACTCTTACAGGTTCTAAATGGCGCGAAGAAGGATTTAATGCACGTATTGACCATGAGTTCAATAAGAAACAAAGCTTACAGTTCTCAATGAACTTCAAAAAAGGTCGCGATGGGTATCCAATTTCTACACCAAGCCGGAAATACTGGAATGCAGATGATTGGCGTCGCATTATTTTCAATGCTGAAGTTGGCCAATATGATACTAATTACAAGTTGAAAACAGATCCTAAATATGTAGATCCAGATGAAAATCCACAAGGTTATGCACCTAAGTTGTATGGTGACTCCAGAAACCCTGGCTACCACAATTTATTCGCTTTAGATGGTAACTACGGCTCTTATAGTAAGTTTAAAAACTTAGACACAGATTTGAAATTTACTTTCGATCGCCAAGGTCAAATGGAAAGCTTTGCTAGATTGTATCGTTTAGATCATCGATATGAAGGTCGCGATACATATACATGGTCTAAACTTGGTAGCGAGGCCGCACGTGCTGCCTATGCTGCGGCATTCCCTAATGGCGCTACTGTGGAGCAATTTAATGCATGGGTTGATTCCAATTTGGCACCATTCCCAGATCGTCGTGATGCATTGCGTCAATGGATTGCTGAAACAGGCGGTATGGCAGGTAGCCCAAATAGATGGTATAAAGAAAATAAAACAGGTGTAGAACTTCAATGGACTCGCCAACTTGATAAGCATGATATTATTGCTAATATCGACTATAGTCGCTCTAATTTGAATTCCCGTTCTATTAAACGTAATGGTGATGTAGTGTCTTCTGATATTCGTCGCAATACTTTATATGCTTATTTGCAAGATAAAATTTACATTGGTAAAAATGTAGAGTTGACTCCTGCATTGCGTTATGTACATTACGGTAGCATTCAAGGTAGTGGCAGTGGTGACTCCCAAGGTAAAGGTAGCGTAAGTGCCTTGACGCCTAGTTTACATGGCCAAGTTAAGTTCAACAAAAAGACTAGCATGTATGCAGGTTGGACTCGCATTTTAAGACCACTTAAAACAGGCGACTACAGTGCGACTGATGGCGTATTTAATACACCATTAGATGACGAAAAAGGCGATGCTTTCACATGGGGCCTATTACATACGTTCGGTAAAGGTAATAATACTACTGTAGCAGTTCATTATGATTACACGCGTATGAGAAATGCCATCGCTACATTGCCAATTTTGAATAGCAGAACAGGCGAGTTTGAAAAAACAGCAGTTAATGCAAAAGAAAACAAACAATCTTTCAATATTACAGTAGACCACAGATTAAATGAACATGTAACAATGAGTGCGTCTTACTCTCATATGAAAGATAAATGGTTATCTAAAGGTGGTTGGATTCTTGATCCAAACTGGGGTTATAGCAATAGCGATGATATCAATGTGGCTATTAATAGCTTGCGTCCGCAAAACCACTATGCATTGAACATTTCCTATGATAACAAGCGTCTATATTCTGGCTTGTTGATTAACTGGTACACTGGCAACAGCGACTATGCATTCACTCATAGACGTTTCCTCATCGTGGACTGGAACCTCAACTATGATGTAACAAAAGATTTAACGGCGTACATCGTGGTAAATAACGTTCTTAACCGCGCTTATGAAACAAGCTATAGCGCTTACAATGGTCGCGGTAGTGCGGCTATGCCAGCACGTTCCTTCATGATTGGGGCGAAATATAAATTCTAATGATTAGATTCAGCGCATTAATACTATGTCTATTACTATGCGTAGGTTGTGGTCCTCAGCAGGTAACTGTTGAGGACCATCAGTCTACACCAGTACATATCAAATTGCAGCCACCGGTGACAATTGAATCGTTTGTGCGCAGAGGGGAACCTTTTGAAAGTACCTATACGACGGTGCCTGAGCGCGTGGTGGCGATGTGGCAAAACTCCATAGAAACCATCATTGCCCTTGGCGAAGGCGATCGTATCGTAGCGGGCATGGGGATTCCAGATCGCAAATACGTGCGACCAGAATACCGTGAAGCGTACGATAAAATCCCATACAAGGATCTGAAATACGCCAATTTAGAAAGTGTATTAATGATGAAGCCTGATTTATTGGTAGGATGGAAGTCTACTTTCACAAATAAAATGTTACAAACACCTACATTTTGGCAGGCGAGACAAGCGAATGTGTATATTGCAGAATCTTCTCTAGGGGCGCAGTCTGCACTGACCATGGATATGGAGTACCAATATATTCGTGATTTAGGCCGTATCTTTAACCGTAACATGGAAGCAGAAAAGTTGATTCACGATATGGAACAATCTGTAGCACATACAGTGGCCCAAACGGCTCATGAAAAGTCACCAAAGGCATTGTTTATTGAGGTGCAAGGTAAGCATTTTCGATTGTATGGACATAAGACATTAGCTGGTAATATAGGGGCTTCCTTGCACGCCGATGTGATCGACACGGAAACGCCGTCCATTAGCATGGAGGACGTGGTGGAGCAGAATCCGGATGTAATTTTCTTGATCGTGTCTGACGGCGAATATAGTCAAGCGGATGTGATTATGAACTATGTATTAACGCAGCCAGGTTTACAAGGTGTTAATGCATTGCGCAATAAACGCGTTCATTTCTTGCCATTGCTTGCTGTATATAGTCCTGGTATTCGTTTATTAGATGGTATCGACATCGTATCGCATGGGTTGTATCCTAATCTATATCCAGAAGGGGTACCAGATTTAATTCATTAATAAAGGAGCAGTATGCTAAAACGAATTGGATATACTGCTGGCGGATTTGTCCTCATAGGGGTGCTAGCAGTAGCCATTCTATGGGGACTTTCTGTTGGTACAGTACAGTTTTCACTTTCTCAAATTCTCAATATTGTAATAGATCAATTTTCTAGCCCATTGGCTATTGATGATCCTATGAATAGTCCTGATCAGACTATTATTTGGTTACTACGTATGCCGCGGTTGTTGATGGCCGCTATTATTGGAGCAGGTCTTGCCGTATCTGGCGTTATCATGCAGGCCATCGTTAAGAATCCACTGGCAGATCCTTATATCTTGGGGATTTCCTCCGGTGCGTCTCTCGGTGCTACGATAGCTATTTTATTTGGTGTAGGCGTTATGTTCGGTGAGAACTTCGTCGGCGTTATGGCCTTTATCGGGGCTATGGCGATTTCCTTCGGTGTATTGTTTATCTCGAACTTGGGTGGCCGACCAAATTCGGTGAAATTGATTTTAGGGGGCTTGGCGTTAAGCGCCGTATGTAGCTCCTTCTCTAGTTTTGTGGTTTATTTAGCGGACGATAAGGAAGGCATCCAAACCATTACATATTGGTTGATGGGTAGTTTTGCGGGCGCTAAATGGGATATGTTGCCGTTTATTGCCGTCGTTGTCCTCGTGAGCATCATCTTTTTCTGGTCTCAAAGCAGAATTTTAAACATGATGCTCCTCGGTGATGAGGTGGCCATAACTTTAGGGCGCGACTTACATACGTACCGCCAAGTCTATTTGATTATTAGCTCTCTTATCATCGGTTTTGTAGTGTACGCGGCGGGCATGATTGGCTTTGTAGGCCTCTTGATTCCTCACCTCGTGCGCATGACAATCGGGACGAATCACTGGACTTTGATTCCGTTCAGCGCATTAGGGGGCAGTATTTTCCTCGTCATTGCTGATGGCTTGTGCCGATGTATTATTCCTCACGCAGAATTGCCAATCGGCATTCTCATTTCTCTCATTGGGGCACCAACCTTTGTATACATGTTGGTGCGTAAGAACTACGGATTTGGAGGGGAATAATGAATATTCAAACAGATAATATCCAAGTCTCATTTGGTTCTAAAACGATTCTTCAGGATATTTCCCTAGATTTACGAGACAAGGAATTCGTTGGAATTATAGGTCCTAATGGGAGTGGTAAAAGTACGTTCTTGAAATGCTTATACCGCGTGCTTCAGCCTAATCATGGAAAGATTTTCTTTGATGGTACTGAAATGAGTTCCTTAAGTCATCGCGATACAGCCTTAAAAATGGCCGTAGTAGCGCAGCATAGTACGGTTAACTTTGATTTCTCCGTTCTTGAAATGGTTCTCATGGGCCGTTCCCCTTATAAAGGGCTACTCGACAGAGATCAAATTGATGACTATAAAATCGCCCGACATGCATTGGCTCAAGTAGGACTTAGTGATTTTGAAAGTCGCAGTTTTAATACCTTATCTGGTGGTGAGCAGCAGCGCGTTATCTTAGCGCGTGCCTTGGCACAACGCACAGAATGCCTAGTGCTAGACGAGCCGACAAACCATCTAGATATTAAGTATCAGCTGGAACTGATGACGATTGTAAAACGCCTTGATGCAACCGTAGTGGCTGCTATTCACGATTTGAATCTAGCAGCCATCTATTGTGATCGTCTCATTGCGTTAAAAGACGGTTCAGTAGTGTGTACAGGTACCCCTCATGAAGTATTGACAGAGGATACCATTCACCACATTTACGGCGTGTCCGCCACGGTACAAACATTACCAAATGGACGATTAAATATTATATATAATATGGAATAATTGAAAAAAGAGGCGTGGATGATGAAACGAATGAATAAACAAGTCTATGTAGCAGTGCTTATGGCATTAACTACTATGTCAATTAATAGTTATGCTGCAGATGTAGCAATGAACAATAATGAGGAAGAAGTTACCATAAATGTTACCGCTAATCGTACATCGTTATTAGATTTAGATACACCAGTATCGACTTCTGTTATTACTCAAGAGGATATACAAAATAGCGGTGCTAAGACGGCTTTTGATGCGGTCGCTAATGTACCGGGTGTAACCATTAACTCCTTTAGTGCGTCTGGCGCAGATTTTGGTGGCATGGATAGCCGTACGAATATTCGTGGTCTCGATCGCGGTGCACTTGTTCTTGTAAACGGTGTACCTATGAACTTAAATGGTAAGAGCGGAATTGGCTCTATACCTACCAGTGCCATTGAGCGCATCGAAGTTGTAAAGGGGGCGGCCTCTACCTTATATGGCGCAGAAGCTTTAGGTGGCGTTATAAATATTATTACAAAAACGCCGTCAAAAGAGGGCGGTTCTGCTACGGTAGCTGTAGGTAATCGAGGCTCCAAGAGATTTGATATTTCTTATGGTACTGATCGATTCCTCGTTGGTATCGATAGAAAATACTGGGGGACTCAAGATCCATCTACACCGGTGCGGTATGACTATACAGGCCGCAAGGGTTATGATTACTACACTACGCGCAATAAAGGTAATTCCTTAGGTGTGTTCATGAGCGGTAAGCTTTCAGATAAGATAACCTTAAATTATACTCGCGCTGAAAGCCGTTCCTCCTTTGGTTTGATTAGTACAGAAAGAAATCCTGTGAGACAGGCTCGTCATTCTACGACATATCATTACAAGGATGACCGTAATAATGCATCTTTGATTTATAAAGATGATAATACGACGGGAACATTGTTTTATAATGACCGTACTATGCGTGGTGAAAGCCGTGTTCATAGTGCTAAACAGTTCAAGCCGACCGAAACCAGTTATGTAGCTCGTCAATATGGTATAGATGTACAACATGAATGGGACTTTAGAGGCGGTAAGGATTATTTGATTGCCGGTGTTACAGGTAAGCAAGAAACCTATCGTGCCACACAGGCCCCTGTGTATACACGGCCTCATCGTAATACCTATGCGGTGTACAGTAGCTATTCTCGTGAAATCAATCCTAAATGGACTGCCATTTTGGGCTTGCGTTATACAGCCATTAGTGATCCTATTAAGGACCAATATGTGTTAACACCTCAGTTCCAATTGTTGCACACCATCAATAAAGCTTCCTCCATGTACTTAAATATAGGGAAAGCTTACACGATGCCTAGCTTGAGTGATTCATTCCGTAGCGTGAACCGCCAATACACAGCAGTAAGTGGTAAAAATCTTAAGCCTGAAGAGGGTTGGAACTATGAATTAGGTTATAAACGTCTTAATAAGAAGGATAGCTGGAAGGTGGACGTGTTCTATATGGACTTCAAGAACTTCTTCCAATGGCAACCTGATGTAAATGGTCGCCCAACCGTTCGCGTAAACGGTGGTAAATTCCACAATGTTGGGATTGAAGCTGAGTATAGTAGACATTTGTCAGATCGACTCAAAATGAGTGTAAGTGGTTCTTATTCTAATCCAAAACAAAAGGAAATGAATGAAACCTATTGGAAACAAGCGGCTCCTAAGTTACAGTTTACAACCGGCATTCATTATAAAAGCCCAACCTGGGAAGCTGGTACATCCTTTAGCTTTGTTACCAAACGTTTGCGCAATCGTGATGGTGGCTTGAATCCTAACATTGCTCTTTGGAATGCTTACGTTGGGTATCACTTTAACAAAGATGCTACATTACGCCTCGATGCACGCAATCTTTTGAATCGTCATAATGTGGTATCCAATGGAGAGTATGAATACTGGGATGCACCATTCAATTATGAATTAAGTTATACACAAAAATTTTAATATGTATTAACGATACAATCCCCCGAGAATGCAGTAGCGGTAGGGGTATGGGTTTTGTGCGGGTCAAATAAATGTGTAATAATACAAATATGTAGTTTATATAATTGTGTGAATGTATATATGTGTTAAGTGAGGCATTTGGTATGAGACAACAAATTAAGCATCGTATATCTATACTTGTGGGTTTAGCATTGATAGGATTGTCTGTGAATGGATATGCAGCAGAGGTAAGTGCTGATAAGACTCCCACTACAGCTGCATCGAGTGAAACTAATGGAGTATCTGAAATCCATACTATTAATGTAACAGCAAATCGCATGGCTCTTTTAGATTTAGATACGCCGGCTGCGATGGATGTTATTACTCAAAAGGACTTAGCTAATAGCGGTGCTAAAAATGCATTTGATGCAGTTAATATGGTACCAGGCATTACGTCTTTTTCCTATGGTGCATCCGGTCTTGAATATGGGGCTATGGATAGCCGTGTGAATATCCGTGGCCTTGAACGGGGATCCTTGATTCTCATGAATGGGGTACCGATGAACCTCAATGGCAAGGGCGGCCTTAGTTCTATTCCGACTAGCTCTATTGAACGCATTGAAGTATTAAAAGGTGCAGCCTCTGCTTTATATGGCGCTGATGCTATGAGTGGTGTTATCAATGTAATTACTAAGACTCCAAGTAAAGAAGGGGGCTCTGCTACGGTAGGTTTTGGTAATATGGGTCGCCAAACTTATAAAATTAACTATGGCACGCCTCGCTTCTTAATTGGTGTGGAACGTAACTTCTTTGGTGCTCAAGATCCAGAAACCCCTATCCGCTCCGATATCGGTGCTTATGCTAGAGGCTATGAATATTATACAGCTCGTAATAAAGGGAATTCCTTAGGTGTATTTATGAGCGGTAAATTAAATGATAAGTTGACTTTGAACTTTAGTCGCTTTGAAGGTAATTCTTCTTTTGGACAGTTGAGTACAGAAACGAATCCTATTAAGCAAAAGCTTCACTCTACAACATATGCTTATAAAGATACTAAAAATAATGCGTCTTTAGTTTATAAAGATGGCAATACTACAGGTACAATCTTCTACAATGATAGAGATTTGTATGGTAAAAGTCGCATACATAGTAAAAAGACATATACGTTGAGTGATAACAACTATATTGCTCGACAATATGGTTTCGATGTGCAACATGAATGGGACTTCCGCGGTGGCAAGGACTATTTCATTGCAGGTGTACTTGGTAAACGAGAAACATATCGCACTACATCTGGTCCATACTATGGAAATCCACATCGCAATAGTTATGCCATTTATGGTACATACTCCTATCAAATCAATCCTAAATGGACTAGTATTTTAGGCTTGCGTTATTCGGATATTAAAGACCCTGTGAAAAATCAACGTGTATTAATTCCTCAGTTCCAATTACAACATCGTATTAACAAGGAATCATCCATGTACATAAATGTTGGTAAAGCCTTTAGAATGCCGAACTTAAGCGATACTTTCAAGAAAATTAATAAAGGCTATGCCTCTGTTAGTGGACGTAATTTGAAACCTGAAGAAGGTTGGAATTACGAATTAGGCTATAAACACATTACTAACAAAGATAGCTGGAAAGTAGCGCTCTTCTATATGGACTTTAAAAACTTCTTCTCTTGGAAACCGGATAGCAATGGTAAAAACACAATTCGCGTAAATGGTGGTCGCTATAGAAATGTCGGTATCGAAGCTCAATATGGTCGTAAATTAACAGATCACTTAAAAATGACTGTGGGTGCATCGTATTCTAATCCAAAACAACGAGAAATCGATAAGACCTATTGGAAACAAGCTAACCCTAAATTGCAATTTACAGGGGGTATCCATTACAATAGCTCAACCTGGACTGCAGGTACTAGCATCAACTTTGTCACAAAACGGATGAAGAACCGCGATGGCGGTACAAACCCAAATCTTATAGCTTGGAATGCATACGTAGGCTATCAGTTCAATGAAAACTCATCCTTGCGGCTAGATGCACGTAACTTGTTAAACCGTCATAATGTTATTTCAAACGGCGACTGGGAATACTGGGATGAACCATTTAATTACCAACTCAGCTATACTCAAAAATTCTAGTCTTTATGTAATCACTAATTAGAACTATACAAGGAGTATCATCATGAACAAGAAAATTGGATTTTTCATATGTTTGATGATACTCCTTTGTGTATGTTTAACAGGTTGTGGACCTCAATCTAAGGATGGTGTAACACCATATATTCGCTATGTTGACAGTCATGATGGCGTTCAAGTTGCTGTTCCAGAGCATCCAAAACGGATTTTATCACTGTCTTCTGCGGTCGACACAATTTTATTAGGACTTATAGAACCAGAACGTTTAGCAGGCATTAATAAATTGTCTACCTATGAGGAATATTCGCTAGAGGCAAAGCGCGCAAAGCTGGTAAAACCAGTGTTGAGTTCGTATCCTTTGGAGAAAATCATAGCCTTGAAACCGGATCTCGTTATAGCGCCAGATTATATATCGGCTGATGTTATCTATGGCTTACGGCACATGGGTATAGCCACTGTTGTGGTACCTACCCCTTCTACGGTGGACGGAGTGATTCAGAATGTGATGGAGATTGCTCATATTATTGGGGAAGATGAAAAGGGTAGCTTTTACAATCGGAAGATTCACCGTGAAATAGATGAAATAAAGCACCTAGCAGAATCTATTCCAATTGAGCAGCGCAAGACGGTTCTCTTTGTATCATCTATGGACGGATATACGGGAACAGGAAGCCTTTTTGATGATATGTGTCACTATATGAGTATCTATAATGCACCGAATCGGATTGGCTTACCGCCGCACATACCCTTTGGGGAGGAGCGGGTATTAGCCATGAATCCAGACTACATTTTTATTCCATCCTATAAGGGAATGGACAAGAATTTGGCGGATCGATATTTAAAAAATCCGGCCTTTCAAAATCTGCCGGCTATCAAGGAAAATCGTGTTAAGCCTTTACCGGCAGCGTACTTATATACTATGAATCAGCATATTGGGGAAGCGATGCTAGCCATTATGTATACTGTGTATCCTCAATTAGAAAGGAATTCTCATGACTAAACAGACACAACGCATCATGGCGATAACTCTGATTGGGGTATTGCTATGTATCGTGAGCTTATTGGCGCTCCATATAGGGACCATTATGATTCCTATTGGAGGGGGCGTCCAAAGTATTTTGAATGGTATGGGTATACCAGTGAGTTTTACTGAACCTATTTCTGCTGAACAAGAGGCGGTACTGTGGTTTATCCGCATGCCGCGCCTCATCATTGGACTACTCGTAGGCGGTGCCTTGGCAATCGCTGGCGCCGTTATGCAAGGGGTATTCTCGAATCCGTTGGCTGATCCAGGTATTATGGGCGTATCCGCAGGGGCATCTCTCGGTGCGGTTATCGCCATCGCCCTTGGTGTAACATCTCTTGGCATGTTTTACATGCCTGCCTTTGCCTTCGTAGGGGCCTTTGTATCCGTTGGGATTACTATATTGTTAACATGGCGTAATAACAAGCTCGACACGACCACCTTGTTGCTTGCTGGTGTAGCTGTTAGTATGCTGCTCGGTGCTTTCACATCGGGCATTTTGACTATGATTAATGAATACCGCTTGCGTGAATTCCTATTTTGGATGGTGGGTGGACTTGATTTTCGTCGCTGGGACCACGTTCTACTAGCGGTGGGGCCTATCATGACGGGCAGCGTTATATTAATGATGCTCGGTCGTCACTTGAATGTGCTCGTTCTGGGCGATACAGAGGCGCGTGCCTTAGGCTTGCCTGTTATGGCATATCGCATGGTATTCCTATTTCTAGCATCCGTAGTTACAGCTACCGCTGTATGTGTCAGCGGATCCATCGGCTTTGTAGGTCTTGTGGTACCTCATATTGTACGACTCTTGGTTGGGCCGGATCATCGAATACTATTGCCTATGGCGGCTGTTGGAGGTGCCTTATTCCTCGTATTCTGCGATACATTAGGCCGCGTCATCGCTCAACCGGTTGAAATTCGCGTAGGTATTATGACGGCTCTCTTAGGGGCACCGTATTTTCTTTATTTACTTCATCGCTTGCGTAGTAAAGGAGGGGCCTAATGAAACTAGATGTTCAATCTCTATCCGTCACATTAGGGGAAACCACCATTCTGAAGGATGCATCCTTTTCTATTGATAGTGGTGAGTTTGTCGGTATTATCGGGCCTAATGGCTCCGGTAAAACAACGTTATTAAAAACCTTGCGTGGTCTCTATCCTACGTCTGGTGGCGATGTTTTGTGGGATGGTAAAAGCATCGCTTCTTTGAGCGACAAGGAAATCGCTCATCATGTGGCGTATATGCAACAGTCCGTAAATGTTTCTTTCGATTATGAAGCCATCGATATTGTGATGACCGCTCGTTATCCTTATTTGAAATGGTGGGAACAAGAAGGCCCTGAAGATAAAGTTATCGTTGAACAGGCTATGAAAGAGGTCGGTGTTTATCATCTGCGTAATCGCTCCGTACAAAACCTGAGTGGCGGTGAGCGACAACGGGTATTCTTAGCAAAGGCTTTGGCACAACAAACAGAGGTCCTATTACTAGATGAACCGACGGCTGCTCTCGATTTAGTCTACGCTGACGACATTTTCCATGAAGGCCGCCGATTATGTGACGAAGGCAAAACGATTTTAATCGTCGTTCATGACTTAGAGTTAGCTGCCAAATATTGCACCAAACTCGTTTTGGTGAGTGATGGTCACATCGTTGATGTAGGTGCACCTCGAGATGTATTGACGGCAGAAAATTTACGAAATGCGTTCCGTTTATCGGCCGCGGTTTACGATGATCCGTACTTTAAACAACAACGTATCTTTGTATTCCCAAAAGGAACTACAAAGATTGATGACTTCAAACAAACCGAAGTTACTTCAGAAATGTCTATTGATCCAAATCTGAAATAGTTAGAATGGATTACGATACTTAGCGTTTTCCTAGGGGTTATTGATTTATTATGTATGGTGACTATTTTGTATTGCGAATCTGAGTGAGGTTAGGCGTATGCTATATCCATTTACTGCTATTGTTGGTCAAGATGAAATGAAATTGGCCTTGTTGCTCAATGCCATAAACCCATCAATCGGCGGTGTCTTAATTGAAGGCGAAAAAGGCACTGCTAAGTCTACGGCTGTACGTGCGTTAGCGAATCTGTTACCTCCTATGGAAACAGGCGCATCAGCGATGTCTGTTGTTGAGCTACCTATCAATGCTACAGAAGATCGCGTTGTAGGATCCATAAATTTGGAAAAGGCATTGCAAGAGGGTGTAAAAGCCTTTGAACCGGGTATTTTACACGCAGCCCATCAAAATATTCTTTACGTAGATGAGGTTAATCTATTAGATGACCACATTGTAGATATTTTGCTAGACGTGGCGGCTATGGGGGTGAATACGGTAGAGCGGGAAGGGGTGAGCCATTCTCATCCATCTCGTTTTATCCTCGTAGGAACGATGAATCCTGAAGAAGGCGACCTCAGACCTCAACTGCTAGACCGTTTCGGACTATCTGTTATGGTCTATGGAGAACAGGACCCGGCACAACGTATGGAGGTAATCAAGCGTCGCCTCGCCTTTGGCGACAATGCTGAAAGCTTTGTAGCGTCTTACAAGGAATCAGAACGTAGTCTGCACGAACGTTTATTACAAGCTCGTGAAGTATTGCCAGGCATCATCCCATCTGATGATGTGTTGTTGCAAATAGCGAGTATCAGCATAGGTGTCGGCGTTGATGGACATCGCCCAGACATTACGATGATGCATACGGCTCGTGCTCATGCAGCCTTTCACAGTCGCAACCAAATTACAGCGGAAGACCTCAAGGTGGCGGCACGATTAGCGTTAAAACATCGCTTACGTCGCATGCCCTTTGAAGAACAAGGTTACGATGAGGAGCGCATTGATACAGTGGTATCGGCAGTGCTTGAGGGCTAGTTATGGAAACATCTGTACAAGAGGCCCTCGAAATAGGCCTTGTAAACGACCAGATTCATACCATTGTTATTTCTGGAGGTACCGGTGTTGGTAAAAGCTATGTACTTCGTCAGTGCCTCGAGAAATGGCAAATTCCATATCGTTTGATACCTGTTTATATAGATACTTCACAACTACAAGAGTCCATCGATTTTGAAGCATCCTTTGCACAGGGTAAGATGGTTATGGCATCTGGCTTATTAGGTGATACGAGTAATCGATGCTGGGTTGTCGATGATGCTCACGTTCTGTCGCCTGAAGTCCGTCATGCACTATTGGTAGAAGCGAAACGTCGTCAAATACTACTGATACTGACCATAAACCATGAGGATAGAACCTTAAATGATGTGGAGTGGGAACTCGTAGATGTGCATGTATCTATGGATGTACCTACACTACAATCTAAGGTGAAGGTGTTACAACGAAGGCGAGATGAAATTGAGCCTTCATCTGAGGATTTATTGAGCCTAATAGATTCTAAACAAGTTCAATCTATAGTTGTTCCTGATGCTATGCTTTCACTGGCTATATCCTATGCATTGCAAGCTCGAACCGTAGGTCATGGAGCAGAGTATGTATTATTACAAGTGATGAAATCACTGGCAGTTCTTGATGGTAGTTCTTACTGTAAGCCATCTCATGCGGAACGAGCCGCTCTCTATGTACTGCCTCATCGCATGAAACGCAATGATACACCTGAGTCTCAGACTTCACAAGGAGAGGCATCTAATAGTGCAAGTGACCAAAACCAGTTGCAGGAGAATACCGAATCAGCAACGGATGATTCGGATATGGACGACTCTAATAACTCTGATTTTAGAGATTCCAAGCGTGATGAATCCCATTCTGACGAGTTAAACTCTAATGGGTTGGATAATTCAAATATTGATGGTCATGACGGCTCACGTGATATGGATTTTGATGATGGTAAATCAAGGACATCCAATCATCCAGAAACATTAGAGTCTACAGCGAATGAGTGGGGAACTTCTGATTCAATGAATACTTATAGTGACACATCTAATGGAATATCTTCTTTATGTTTGCCCGATACTGTTGCCCGTATAGCTAACCAGTTCTTTCAATGGAAATTGCAATCTTCTAAAACGGTAGACCGTCAGTATCGTAAAGGTTCTGGTCGGCGCCTTATGACTAGAACAAAGGATACTAGGGGGCGCATGATTCGAGCGTATCAAGATGAACAGGCTTTAGAGGATTTGGCTTTAATTGACACATTGCGTGCAGCCGCACCGTATCAACGATTGCGGGCCGTTGAAAGGGTAAAACAATTACAGGTAGATACCCCATTAAATGTAGTGGAGCAATCTGCTACATCGGAATGCTTATGTCAAATGGACCCACAAGCAGAGCGTCATGATTTAAAAGGGCTATCTATTGTAGTAAAACCTCAAGATTACCGCCGAAAGGCTCGGGAAAAGAGGATTGGTGCGTATCAGCTTTTCGTAGTGGATGCTAGTGGCTCTATGGCAGCTCGCCATCGCATGGAGGCGACAAAAGGTGCGATTTTGAGCCTCTTGCGTGATTCTTATGTTCACCGTGATTCGGTGGGACTCATTGTATTTCGCAAGGACTCCGCAGAGGTATTATTGCCTTTCACCCGTAGTGTAGAGCGAGCAGAACGACTGTTAGCTACATTGCCAACGGGGGGCAAGACGCCCTTAGCCCAAGGTTTACGAGTCGCCTATACTATGTGTGATAGATTGCTTCGCAGACATTCGGCGGAGCGGATTCAAATGATTTGTATTACCGATGGTCGTGCTACTTCGGGTGCTTCTGAGGACCCTGTAGGAGAGGCGAAACAATGGGCTCGTATTTTAGGGACCTTGCCAGTAGACTGTATCGTTATCGATACGGAAACGGGCTTTATCAAGCTCGGCTTAGCTAAGGAATTGTGTAAATTAATGAATGGCAGTTATTATGCGATGGACTCTATTACGTCAGATAGTATTTTGCGCGTATCGCGGAGGTAGATCATGAGTCGACTCCTGTATATTTCTAATTTAGGAAAACAAATCCAATATATAGAAAAAGCTGTTGCTACTTACCCGGAACTCTTACAGGGCGAGGTGGACCTTTGCAATATGAAAAAGCCTCCTCAATGGGATGCTGACTTTGAAAGTCGCTTACGCGCTGCCGATGTAGTTCTGGTAACGAATATGGGGGTTGGTTTAGACTCGCCCTTCTTAGAACGTCTGGAACGCTGGTTATATGCACATCATCCTAAATACTGGATTGATGTAGTAGAACCTAAGAAAACAGATATTTTATATCGCAATTTGGATGAGGATAAACGGGTCCTTCTTGAAAGCTACCGCCGAACTAGTGGGGTCATGAATTATGTACGCTTAATCAACGGTGCTTTCAGTACAAAACCTACCTCTGAATGGGAAGAGCCAGATCCTATTCCTTGGCAAGCCGTCATGGGTCGAGAAGGCAATATCTACGAAACCTATGATGAGTTTATGGAAGCAGAAGGGCATCGAGATTGGCCATCTATAGCGGTCTACTTTTACCGTGACGAATGGATCATGGGGGATATTGAGTATCAACAGGCCTTATTTGAAGAGATTTACAAACATCAGTACAATCCGATTATCTTTTATGGTCAGTATGGCTCGAATCCGCGCGTAGGTATTCCGAATATGAAGCTGTCCATGAACCATCTTTTTGGGAAGGATGAATTCCCCTTTGATGTGCTCATAAATACTTGTAAATTTTCCTTTCAGTCCTTAGGTGCTCAAACCTTGGAGGAGTTAAAGCTACAGGATGTTCCTATCGTTCAGGGTTATACCATATACATGGATGAGAAATCTTGGGCCGAGAATCCACAAGGTGTAACACCTTTAGACGTGAATTTATCTATATCTCAGCCTGAGCTAGATGGGGTTATTCAAGGCGGTGTTGTGGCATGCCAAACCTATGATGAGCGTGGACACTATGTGTACTTGCCTGTGAAAGAACGCATCGCTGCTATTGTACAACGAGCTATTAAATGGTCTACATTGCGCCATATCCCTGTATCGGAGCGAAAAGTGGCCGTTATATTACATAACTATCCGCCTAAGAACTCCAACATTGGCTCTGCCGCAGGTCTTGATACACCTGAGTCGGTGCTACGGTTATTACGAGATATGAAGGCGGAAGGTTATACCATCGACACGGTGCCAGAAACAAGTGCAGACTTGATGGATGTGGTAACGTCTCATATGACGAATGACCGCTCCATGCTCACCGATGAACTGCTAGCCTCTGCAGAAGGTCGGTTAAGTAGTGATGATTACAAAGCATATTTTGCTACGCTGCCGGAAGATACGCAGACAGCAATGGTTAAATCTTGGGGCGAAGCCCCAGGGGATGTATTCGTCTACGATGATGACGTGATTATCCCAGGTTTCTCCAATGGCAATCTGTGGATTACGGTACAGCCACCCCGTGGATTTGGGGAGAATGTATCGGCCATTTATCACGATCCTTGCTTGCCTCCACCACATCAATACTTAGCGTTTTATCACTGGGTGCGCGATGTCTTTGAAGCTGATGCAGTTATCCATGTTGGTACCCATGGCTCTCTAGAATGGCTGCCCGGTAAGGGGGCTGGACTCAGCGCTAGTTGTTATCCGGAAATCGGCATTTCCAGTTTGCCAAATATTTACCCGTATTGGACAACCATTATTGGGGAAGGCATACAAGCCAAGCGGCGTAGTTCGGCTTGCTTAGTGGGGCACTTGTCGCCACCGATGACGACAGCGGGCCTCTATGATGAGTTCGAAGAATTAGAGGCCTTACTCGATGAACATAGTCATTTTGAGCGGGAACATCCTGAAAGTGTCTCTACTCTAGGTGAAGTGATTCGAGAAAAGGCCATGGAGTGCCATCTCATCGATAAAGAACGAGGTTCTACCATGACGGTGGACGATATAATTACAGAGGTCCACGAAAAGCTGAGCGACTTGAAACATATGCAGATGCGCAATGGTTTGCACATCTTGGGGCAAGGTCCTGAAGGGGAAGCATTAGAAGAGTTTATTACTGCTATTGTAAGCACTCCTCAAGGTGAAATCGCGTCAGGCCTTACCACCATCGCAGAAGAATTAGGTTATGATTGGTCTTATATGGCGGAACATGCTGGCGAAATTCATTCAGATGGTATACGATATAGTGTTACCATAGATCGAATTTGGAATGAATTGCGTAGCTTTGTAAGGCATGTGATCAATATACCAGATTATACAGTGCCCGAACGGTTAGAACCTTTGGCGAATGCGATCGTTCGAGAGTATATTCCAAAATTAGGTGACACCAAGAACGAGCTAACCTCTATTTCAAATGCCTTACAGGGCAGATATGTAGAGCCCGGTCCAGGTGGAGCCCCCTCGAGCGGTCAAGTCGACGTACTGCCTACGGGGCGTAACTTCTATGGTTTAGATGAAAGAGCTTTACCGACGAAGATAGCCTATCAATTAGGCATAGAGGTGGCTGATCAAGTCATCGCTGATTATATTCTGAATGAACAACGGTATCCTGAGACGATTGGCATTATTCTATGGGCTACGAGCAATTCTAGAAGTCATGGTCAGTGCTTGGGTGAGTTCCTTTACTTGTTAGGAGTTCGACCTAAATGGCAATCGGGCGGTCGCGTGTCAGGTTTAGAAGTGATTCCTTTAGAGGAATTGCAGCGCCCTCGCATCGATGTGATGGGCCGCATCAGTGGCCTCATTCGAGATATGATGCCTACTGCCATTGGCTGGCTTGATAAAGCCGTTGAAATGGTGGCAGAATTAGATGAGTCGTTGGAAGACAACTACGTGAAAAAGCATATTCACGATGATGTAGACTGGCTCGTTGAGCAAGGTGAGGACCCTCTATTGGCTACTAAAAAGGCTAGACTCCGCATCTTTGGCGATCCGCCCCAAGCTTATGGCACGGGTGTAGGTGCCTTGATTGAAGGCAAAAACTGGGAGTCTTTACAAGATATTGCTCAAGTTTATAGCAAGTGGAGTAGCTTTCACCTGCACAAGGACATTCCTCAGGACATGAGGCTATTCCAACGTCGATTAACCACGATGGATGTGACCATTAAGAACGAAGATAATCGAGAAACCCATATTATGAGTGCCGACGATTATTATAGTTATCACGGTGGTCTCATTGCGGCGGTGCGCACCGCAAAGGGCAGTGCGCCGCGCGCCTATGTGGGGGATAGCTCAGACCGCAGTCGTGTTGTGATGAGGCCCTTAGGTGATGAAATTCGCCGCGTCGTACAAGGGGAAACGCAGAATCCTAAGTTTATTCAAGCCATGATGAAACATGGCTACAAAGGGGCATCGGACATGTCAAATGTAGTATCTCATAGCTTTGGTTGGGACGTCACTAGCGATGTCGTACCAGACTGGGTTTACGAAGGATATGCTAACAAGTATGCCTTAGATAAAACAGTGCAAGAATGGATGCGGAATGTAAATCCTTGGGCTTTGCAGCGCATTACAGAAATCTTGTTAGAGGCTTCTCAGCGTGGTTATTGGGACGCATCTCCAGAGATGTTACAAGATTTGCAATCATTATTTATTTCCATGGAAGGGGTTATAGAAGGTCGTTAGTATGAAGCACAGAATATCTATTATATGTACCATAGTAATGATGGTACTTCTAGTGGTCGGTTGTGGCCCTACGCAGACGGGGACTACGGGCACGACACATCAGGTTACGGATGGCACTGGTGTAACTGTTACGGTGCCTAGTGAGCCGAAGCGCATCGTCCCTATTGCTGCGAGTACAGAGGATATAGTGTTATCCTTGGTTGATCCGAGCCGAGTGGCAGCCGTTGGCACTGTGCCTAACAATGTGCCTGACGAGTCTGCCAAGGTGGGGACGCATGTGAAAGCAACTGCTGAATCCATGCTTTCAGTACAACCTGATTTAGTATTAGTTCCAAACTGGATATCTCCAGATGCAATTGGGGAAATGCGGAATATGCAGATTCCCGTTTACGTCTATAAGACGCCGACTACGGTAGAAGAAGCAAAAGCTGTTATCCATGAAATTGCAAGTCTTTTACACGCATCGGATGAAAAGATGATTGCTAGTATGGATGCAGATTTGAAAACTGTCGAAGAATTAGCCAATAAACATGCCGGTGAACGTCCTGTAGTAGCATTTTATACGCAATTTGGTTTAACCGGTGGCAAGGGGTCAACCTTTGATGATATGACCAAATATTTAAAGGTCACTAATGCAGCTGCTCAACTAGGTTTGGGACCCTTTGATAATGGGACGAGAGAGGATTTAATTAAAGCGAATCCAGACATTATTATCATCCCATCGGTGGCCTATACTTCGGATGGTACTACGCCAGCAACGGCAGAACAGCTCTATTCTGATCCTGCTTTGCAAGGTGTTAAGGCCATCGCCAATCGTCGTGTGTTCCTCGTAGATTCCTCGCAGGTCATGAGTTATTCTCAATTTATGACCCGTGCAATGGTTTCTATGGCACAAAATATATATAACAAATGATTTAGTGTGTGTGGAGGTTTTTATGAAAGTATCAAGAATGCAACGATTATCTATGTACGTAGGGTTAGCCCTCGTATTTGGTAGCACTTTGAGTGCACCAAATGTATTAGCTGTTGAGGGTGGGGATGCGAAAGAATCGCATACCATTGTTGTTACCGCAACTCGTAGTGAACAACAGCTTTCAGAAGTGCCAGCTAGTGTAGGCGTAGTAACAGGTGACGATATTCGTGAGCGCCATGCTACGAATATGAACGAAGCCTTGAACATCGTACCGGGCGTAGATATTAATACGTATGGTGGTGGCGTAGGTTACACGAACTCCAATGTGTTCCGCATCAATGGTTCCGACCAAGTATTATACTTGGTAGACGGCATCAATATGGGCGCAGCTGGTGTAAACCCGCCGATGACTATTTTGAAAGATATGTCTAGCATTGATCGCATTGAAGTACAACGTGGAGCAGGTTCTACTTTGTATGGTTCCGGTGCTATCGGTGGTGTAGTAAACGTAATCACTGCAAAACCTGAGCAAGGTGTACAAACAAAACTTCGCGTGATGGGTGGTAGCAATGATTTAGAGCAATACGCAATTACCAATGAAGGTAGCAAAAATGATTGGTACTGGCGTGTAGGCGTACAAAAAGATATCATTGGGTCCTACAAAGATGGTCATGGCGTGCGCATTCCTCAACATGGCAACAGCCATACTGCATCCTTCATGGTGGGCAATACAATAAATGATAAGAACGATGTAAAAATAGCTTACGACACATATCGTGGTGATGTAATGTACTCCGACCATTTGGGTGCTCTTAATCACATTCGTTATGGTAATGAAGCGAATGACTCCTTACGTGCGATTTGGAACAATAAAATAAGCAATCGTTGGAGCCATCAATTATACTTGATGAACAATCATTATAAAACAACATATGATGGGTACTTAACGGATGTGAAGACTCGTGGTATTGGTGATCAAGTTACGTATAAAGCAAAAGACCATACTGTAGTAGGCGGCTTTGACTGGAGACAAGATAAGGTGCTTAATATGGGCGGGGTGAAGCTTACGAACACATCATACTTCATTCAAGATGAATGGAAATTTGCTCCTAAGTGGACTGTAACGCCTGGTATCCGCGTTGACCATCATTCCTCCTTCGGCACCCATACATCTCCATCCATCAGCCTTGGCTATGATATAAATGAGAAGACAAATGTGTATGCTGCGTATAAAGAGTACTTCTTAGCCCCTACACCATACCAATTATTTGATGGCTTCAATGGCAACCGCAATTTGAAACCAGAAACAGGTCATGAATTTGATTTAGGTGTACACCACAAATTCGGTAAAACATGGAATAGTAATCTTAGTTTCTTCAGCCGTAGTACAAAGGATAAAATCGGTTGGGTTATGACAGATCCAGCAAACTTCACAGGCCAATATCGCAATTTTGACACTGAAAAAGCTCGTGGCATCAATGCGGATGTGCGTAAGCAATTGACTAATCACTTGTCCGCACGCCTTGGCTATACTTATACTCATATCGATGCGACACCAACTCGTAAAGCAAATCGCGATGGGTATGTACCAAAACATGCTGTTAACGCAGGTCTTGATTACAACGATGCTAAATGGGATGCTCATTTAGATATCCGCGGTATCATTAATCGTCCTGGCCCTGCAGATAATGTATTCCCACGTAAAACATACTGGTTGGCGGATATTAGCGCTAACTATCGTGTACGCGAAAATGTTACTATATTTGGTCGTATCAACAATATCTTTGATACATACTATGCAGAACAATCTAACGTTCGTTGGGGCAACCCTGGTGACTGGTGGCCAGGTCAAGGTCGCAACTTCCGTCTCGGTGTAGAAGTGACTATCTAATGGGTATAACTACTGCAATGGCTAATAGATGTAACTACTGCAATAGTTCGATTATAAAGCTATACTAATAATTGACAATTACATCATAGTTATTTGTATAGCTTCAAAATGTAATCTATATCATGGTGAAAGGGCCTCTCGTTAGGCTCTTTCATTTTTATTATAGTTTTTGATGGTATATTGAGACCGCACTAAGTACCATGAGAGTTATTTTCAATAACCAATAAATTAAGCATAGGTAAATAAGTATATATTATAAAACTATAGATTTTCTATAGTAAAAGCTCTATAATATTATGTATCTATCTATAGGTATTCATAGTTTATGTTTTGTGATGTACTTGTATATTTGCTTGTATAGTAAATGTTTTGTTACTTTCACAGTTATCAAAACCTTCCCATGGAGAAGGTTGATTTTTAGAGGAGTTGGATCGAAATGAAACAACCAGAATTATCGCCGTATATGATGGCTCGCAAGCCGTCTGGCATTCGCCTAGGACAAATTAAATTCTTGGAACGTAAGAACCCACCTATCTTGGTGAATGGTTCTATTGGCAATGTAATGCGTCCTATGCATCCCGCCATGCAGCGTAGGTTGTTTGATTTGGGTGGTGTTAATAGTCCGTTCCACAATGGCATTGTGCCATACGTACCAACTACGGGCACTGATGAATGCCGTGAAGCATTTCTACATATTTTGCGCAGTCAAGGTTTTGATACAACAGGCCTCGATGTACTCGTAACAGACGGTGCATCCATGGCGATGGAAATCATCATGCTCGGCGTATGTGGTGGTGCAGGCGAAGAGGAACGCCCTCTCTTGATGTTCAACCCTTCTTATACAAACTATGATGCAGTAGGTCTTCGCATAGGCCGTAAAACGGTTACTGTAGAGCGGGAGCTTAATGAAAATGGTGAGTTTGAATTGCCGTCCGTAGAGACTGTAGAGAAGCGCATTATCGACACAAAACCTGGTGCGTTGCTCATCATTCCTTATGACAATCCGACTGGTCAATTGTTTAGCAAAGAAACGCTCATTGAATATACAAAATTGTGCGTTAAACATAATTTGTGGATTATCTCTGACGAAGCGTACCGCGAATTGGCTTATGAAAAGGGGAAAGAAACATCTAGTATTTGGGCTTTAACCGATAAAGATGTGCCTGGCATCGAAGGCCGCCGTATTAGCCTTGAAACAGCTAGTAAGGTTTGGAATGCGTGTGGCCTTCGCATTGGAGCTATCATTACGGATAATAAATTATGCTATGAAAAATCTGTTGCGGAATATACGGCAAACCTTAGCGCTAACACCTTGGGCCAATATATCTTTGGCGCTTTGAAGCATGAGTCCTATGCGCAGTTGCACAACTGGTATGAGCAACAACGCGACTACTATCGTCAAATGATCTTTGAGCTCCATAAAGGGTTTAAAGAGGTAGAACCGGATTTTATCGTGTCTCGCCCTGAAGCATCTATTTACTTTGTAATCGACGTGAGAAAGGTGGCAAAACCTGGCTTTGACGGTGTAGAGTTCGCGTCCTGGTGCGCCGAACACGGTGCAGTGAGCCTTGATGATGGTAAGGAATATACACTCCTCATGGCGCCGCTCAATGGTTTCTATAGCGGTAAAAATGGTGATAATAACCCTGGTAAAACACAATTGCGCGTATCTTTCTGTGAAAATCCAGAACTATTGCGCTTGGCTCCTGAATTATTATCTAAACTATTCAGAGCTTATGAAGCACAACGAAATGTATAAATGTAAAGAGTGCCATTCCCAAAGGGAGGCACTCTTTTTGCATTGTAAGTTATCATTATGAGTTATATAGATACTATGTATGGTATAGTATTACGTAAAAAAGAGCTATAATATTCAAAATTATAGCTCTTTTCGTTTTTCCCTAGATATGGTAAGTAGGGAAGGGCTTTTATTTACTTTCTTCATCATGATGCGGTCCCTTAGTACGTATTTCGACTGCCAGTTGCTCGCTAGGTATGGAGCGTTCCTCAGTTGCTGGATATGAAGTGTCTTCTAAGATAACCGTTTCTAATAATTTGTCAATTTCATCAGACTGGATGGATACTTCTTTGTTGTACCATTCGCCAAATTCGCGAATAACCTCTTCGTTGCGACGAAAATAGGTATATTGGTCGATTTTACGCGATTCTACAAGTTCAGCATTCTCTAAGATGCTCATAAATGTAGAAATAGAAGATTGAGATACACCGCAGCGCTTTTGGATGCTCTTAACGCTCACACTATGTGGAAAATCGATAAGAGTTTTAGAGTGTACTTGTACACCGAATTCTTTCTCTGGGTGTTTTAGCCACAATATAATATCTAACCGATGCGGATTTGATAATGCTTTCAAGATTTTTAACGGGTCCATAGGGCCTCCTCTTAATTAAAAAATAACGAGTTCCCAACCTTGACCGTGGACTTGCATTATGCGGTCGTATTATACGCGTCTTGCTCCGTATAGGGTTTTTGCTACTTTTATCATACGCTACTTTCACCGTGAAAGCTAGACTTACTTATAAATTTCACGAATTGATGAATTTTATTGCACTTATTTAGAACGGAAAGTATACATTAGTATTAATATATAATGAGTATATATACAACCTGTAGAGACTTTTATAATATATTTCTGAAAAATATAGAATATATTCATCTTTCTGTGATAATTTTTAAAGGTATTTTGGTTCTAAATAGAGAAATATATATACTATATGAACTTATGTAAGTCTAAGCTTTCATTTAAAGGAGCTGAGTATATGGCAATTGATCGCAATGAAACATTTGATGTTATCGTTGTTGGCGCAGGGCCAGCGGGTTCTGCGGCAGCATTACGCTTAGCGGAGCAGAGGGTAAAAGTTTTACTTATCGAACGTGGAACCGCACCAGGTGCTAAAAATATGATGGGTGGACGCATCTATACACATTCTTTGGAGCGTCTTGTACCGGACTTTAGAGACCGTGCGCCGTTGGAACGAAAGGTAACAAAAGAGCGCATTTCTATTGGTACGGGCAATGAAATGACCACTATCGAGTACAGTTACGAAGATAGTGAACCTAATGAAGAATCCTACGTAGTATTGCGTGCTAAATTTGATAAATGGCTAGGAGAAGAGGCAGAGAAAAAAGGGGCTCTCCTCGTATCTAATGTACAGGTAACAGAGCTTATTACCGAAGGTGAAGGTAAACATCGCCGCGTAATAGGGGTTCGTTGTCACGATGACGAAGTATATGCAAAACTAGTTGTCATCGCAGAAGGTTCTAATACATTATTATTGGAACAGGCTGGTCTTACAGGTCCTACAGATCCAAGAACAATGGCTGTAGGTGTGAAAGAAGTATATAAACTCAAAAAAGAGGATCTTGAAAATCGCCTTATGCTATCTGGTGATGAGGGGATGGCGTGGCTTACATTGGGGGACATGACCGATGGCCTATTAGGTGGTGGATTTATTTATACGAATAAAGATAGCCTTTCTGTAGGTATGGTTGTAGGCCTTGAAGATATCGGCAAAGCTAATAAATCGGTAGATGATATACTGTTAGCTTTCACAAGCCATCCAAGAATCGCACCACTATTAAAAAATGGCCAATTGAAGGAGCATAGTGCGCATCTCGTGCCAGAAGGCGGGTTCAAAGCGCTGCCTAAATTGGGCGGTAATGGGTATGTTATCGTTGGTGATGCGGCGCGCATGTGTATGAACCTTGGTTATACCATTCGTGGGATGGACCTTGCTATCGAATCTGGCATGTGTGCAGCGGATGCGGTTAACGTAGCTTTGCGCGATGAGAACATGGAGCGTGTTGCTAAATTGTATGAACGTCAAATCAAGAATTCTTGGTTGTATAAGGACATGAAGCTTTATAAAAATATGCCTGCCTTCCTCGCATCCAACCCTCGTATATTCAAAGAGTATCCAGCTCTTGTGAATAATGTGATGCGCGATGTATTCACTGTAAATGGTGATGGGGCGGTACCAATGATGAAAAAATTGATGAGTAGTGTAAGTGATGTAGGTTTAGTTACCTTGATTCGTGATGCTTGGAAAGGGGTGCGTTCCCTATGAAATTAGAAGAGCGCTTGGGCGCCAATAAATACTATGTAGATGAAACGTCTCCTCATATCATTGTGGATGGCGCTGGCTTTAGCTTGGAAGAGAAAATGAAACTCGTAAACGGCTGTCCTGCCGGTCTATATACATTACAAGAAAATGGCGATTTAGCCTTTGATTTCGCTGGTTGCCTTGAATGCGGTACCTGCCGTGTTCTCTGTGGCGAAACCATCGTAAAAACTTGGAAATATCCGCGTAACGCTAAGGGCGTAGAATTTAGACAGGGGTGAGTGTATGGAGTTATTAGTATGTATCAAACAGGTTCCAGATACATCTGAGATTAAGCTGGATCCGGAAACGAATAATCTCATCCGCACAGGTCTGCCTAGTATTGTAAACCCTTACGATATGCATGCGTTAGAGGCAGCTCTTGCGGTAAAAGACCAATATGAAGGTAGCCGTGTAACCGTTGTCACTATGGGTCCTCCACAAGCAGAGGCGGCACTGCGCGAGTGTTTATCCCTCGGTGCAGATGATGCGGTGCTCATTACAGACCGTGCTTTTGGCGGTGCTGATACATTGGCGACAAGCTATACAATTGCCTCTGCCATTCGTCATATTCAACGTACCATGAATCGTGAGTTCCAAATCATTTTCTGCGGCAAGCAGGCTATCGATGGTGATACGGCTCAGGTAGGACCTCAAATTGCTGAGGAATTGGGCATGGCGCAAGCTACCTATGCTTGTGAATTATCCGTAGATCAAGCAGCCCAAAAAGCGATTGTGAAACGAGAACATGAAAATGGTTACGAAATTGTAGAAGTTCCTTTGCCACTATTGGTAACGGCTACGGCTGAACTCAATGAGCCTCGCCAACCCGGTCTTTGGAGCTCGATTTACGCCAAACGGTATACGATTACGCATATTACATTGCGAGATATGCCGCATATTGATGAAAGACGTATTGGGCTCAATGGCTCTCCTACACGTGTGCGCAAGGTATACCAACCACCGCTTCGGGGCAAGGTAGAAATGCTTTCATCCGTGGACGAAGGCGCTAAGAAAATTCTTGAACTAGCTTATAATATTAAGCCAGAAAAGTTTTCTCATCTATTAGTGCCTAGCGAAGAACTGGTTGAAGAGCCTGTAGATACCAATGATGAGGGCGTAGATGTAAAAGATCCTGTGCAGCGGGCTGCCTCTGTTGAAAGTGTATCCTCCAGTGAGTTTAAGGTTTTAGCAGCTGTTAAAGGTGAAGAAGGTTCCAAAGGAGGTGATCGATAATGGGAGTGACAAATTTTGATGAATATAGAGACGTCTTTGTCGTAGCGGATACCATCGATGACGTAGTGCATCCGGTTACGTACGAACTTATCGGTCAAGCTCGCCGTATTGCTAAGGAATTGGGTCAACTCGTTCAAGTTATGCTGCTTGGCGAGAATGTTCAATCCGAGGCGGAGGAACTTGTGGCACATGGTGCGGATATTGTTCACGTTTTTGAAAGCCCTCTTTTGAAATACTATACAACAGACGGCTATACAAAGGTTTTGACGGACTTCTTTGAAGACCATAAGCCTAATATTCTTTTGATTGGCGCTACGAATAATGGTCGCGACCTAGCACCTCGTATGTCTGGTCGCATGAAAAACGGCGTCGTAGCTGACTGTACTATTTTGACAGTAGATACTGAAGAAGGCCTTGTAGAATGGACACGCCCTGCCTTGGGGGGGAATATTTTAGCTGAAATTATTTCCCCAAATCATCGCCCACAAATGGGTTCTGTCCGTCCTAATGTATTTAAAAAGCCTGAACGTATTGCAGATAGTTGGGGTCGCATTCAAATTGAACCATTCGACCTTAAACCTGAAGACATCCGTATGAAGCGTCTTGACTTCATTCCGTTCAGCAAAGCTGGGTACAACATTCAAGAAGCGGATATCATCGTAGCAGGTGGCCGTGGCATGGGGTCCAAAGAAAACTTTGATAAGCTTTACGAACTTGCCGATGCTATCGGCGGCGTTGTAGGTGCTACACGTCCTCTCGTTGAAAAAGGTTGGATTGAATTGCCATATCAAGTAGGCCAAACAGGTAAAACTGTAAGCCCTAAACTATACTTGGCATTCGGTATTTCCGGTGCTATTCAACACGTGAGCGGTATCTCTGGGGCTGACACAATCGTGGCTATCAACAACGATCCAAATGCAGAAATCTTCCAACACGCTAACTATGGGATAGTGGGGGATTGCATGGAAGTGTTAAATGATATGTTGGCGCATTTGAAATAAAAGATGTAGTATTTGAGCTCTACTTATCAGACTAAATAAGACATAGGGATACCTATCCTCAGCCTTCATGGGTACGCATAGCGCCCAAGGCGGCTTCGAATAGGTATCCCTATTTGGCTTACTGCTGCTGTAGAGCTCAAATATTAGCGTATTATAAACAAATGCTCCGACATATTATTTATACAAAGGGAAAGTCGCTTCCAGAACGGTAATCCTTTTTCATTTCTATGCGTTTTACCTTAAAATGCGTCAATATGTCATTTTGGGGAGTAGGTAAGCGTGGTACGCGTAGTGGCCTAGAGTCCATTACATATTAAAGTGGTATAATTAGGGTATAGATTTAGTTCGGATTGATAAGGAGGTTTTTATGGCTCGTAATGTTTTTGTTACTGGTGCAACGTCTGGTATTGGCCTTTGTATTGCTGAGGCGTATGCAAAGTATGGTGATAATGTTTTGATTTCTGGACGTCGCGCTGAGGTGTTGGCTGAGGTACAGGGGCGTTTGTCTAAGGAGTATGGCGTGCGCGTTGAGACTTTGGTTCTTGATGTGCGTAGTCGTGAGGATGTTGAAAGCAAGGTCCCAGCAGCAATTGAGGCTTTTGGTGGCGTTGATGTCCTCGTAAATAACGCAGGTCTTGCACAAGGCTTAGATCCTTTCCAAGATAGCACTGTCGATGATGCGGTGACTATGATCGATACGAATGTGAAAGGTCTTTTATATGTAACAAAAGCCGTACTACCTTATATGATTGATAAAAATGCAGGCCATATTGTGAATATGGGCTCTACTGCTGGTATTTATGCATATCCAGGTGGCGCGGTTTACTGTGCTACAAAGGCGGCTGTTAAGATGTTGAGCGACGGTATTCGGATGGATACGATTGCAACGGATATTAAGGTCACAACCATTCAACCGGGCATCGTAGAGACTCCGTTTAGTGAAGTTCGCTTTCACGGTGATGCGGAAAGAGCTAAAGCTGTCTATGCCGGCATCGATGCGATCCAACCTGAGGATGTGGCGGATGTTGTACTATACGTAACAAACCAACCTAAACGCTTACAAATCTCTGATGTCACAATCATGGCAAATCAACAAGCAGCTGGGTTTATGGTGCATAAGAAATAAGATTTCCTATGATTTAATGTGAAAGCTGAGTAAAGGTCTCGTATGTTAACTAAGGAGGCAAAGCAAGTGCAATAAAGCCGGATACTCTTATTTATAAAGGAAAGGCATAAAAAATGAAAAAGTATATCGTTGTTACGGGAGCAAGTTCAGGCATAGGAGCAGCTACGGCAAAAGCTTTTGCACGCCGTGGAGAAAATTTGATCGTTATTGCACGTAGAGCAGAATTATTAGAAAATTTGAAAGGCGAGATTGCTAACATTTCGCCTGATTCAGACGTTATTGTAAAACCTTGTGATCTCTCGCGTAGCGAAAACGTTTTAGCGCTTTGGGATGACCTTAAAAGCTATGAGTTAAAGGCACTTATCAATAATGCAGGCTTTGGCGATTTTGGATTCATGGGCGATCATGATATTCAAAAAATGGTAAAAATGATAGATTTAAATGTAACTGCACTTGCGATACTTTCCAGTTTATTCGTGCGAGATTATAAATGTAAACAAACACAGTTGATAAATGTTTCCTCCGTGGGCGGCTATTTTCTAGCACCAGGCGTAGTACCATATTGTGGCACAAAATTTTTTGTAAGTGCTTTCACAGAGGGCTTGCATCATGAGCTTGCACAGGATGTGGATGCTAAAATGCAGGCTAAAATCTTAGCGCCTGCTGCTACTAAAAGCGAGTTCTGCGATGTAGCTTCAGGTAAAAGCGGATTTGATTACGATGCTTCATTTGAAAAGTATCATAGCAGTGAACAGACCGCAGATTTTTTGCTCACCCTTTATGATAGCGATGCATGTGTTGGCGAGGTGGATTTAACTAGCTTTGAGTTTAAGCTCAGCGGGCCAAAATTTAATTACCTAGCTGCTGCCAAATAGTAGATAGGGATGGATTATATATAAACATAGATACTCCTGATGAGCGTCTTAGCATCTATTTTGAATATATGTTTGTATAGTAGCTAATATAGAACTCAGGATTTTATATCAAAAATAACTACTTGAAATTCCCTATCATTTAGGGTATAATTATAAAATAAGTTTTGATAAAGAATATTTTGTAAAATATATTTATAAATTATAATATTCTTAATATGTGTGTTGTGTTTGTACAGATCTTTTTTAAGAGAGCGGAGATTATAATCATGTTGAAGAAATTTGTATTGATGGCTGTTGCTTGTGCTTGTGTAGGTTCTTATACTGTTGCCGGTGCTCAAGGTACTCTTGCTGTAAAACCGAATCAACCTAAATCTGTGGTAGCTGAACAAGAAGCGCCAATGGTTGGCATGCCAAGTCCGTTTCATGAGTTTTCTACTGTAGATGAAGCGGCTAAATATATGAATATTACACCTCAAATGCCTAAGGTATTGCCTGTAGGTTATAACATTGAATCTGTAAGTACTATTGATAAGGATGTATTGCAAGTGGTTTATGTTTACCAACCTGGTGAAGATACTACTCGTAATCAAGCTGTAGGCAAACGCATCGTGTATCGCGTATCTAATGAAATAAAAGAAGATATTAGCGGCGATTATAGCGATTTTCGTGTAACAGCTAATGAAAAAGTAAACGGTACAAAGGTTATTTTCAAAGGTGGCAATAAAATGGTATATCTCATAGGTTGGACCAAAGACGGCCAAACTCATGGGATGTACTTCGAAAGGCCTGTAACTCGTGACATGGCTAAAGCCATCGTTGCTAATACAGTTGCACCAAATTTACATACAAAATAATATATAAAAGCCCAGGTCTAGTGGAATAGGCATGCGAGCTGTGGTGAAGCACTCGCATGGACACTGTAAGGGTTTTATATGGAACGGCTCCTCATATGAGGAGCCGTTTTTGTTGGTATGCAAAACTTTCATAATGAGAATCACTCTAATATACCTCTGCGGGTATACATATATATAAAGACTATTGATAGAATATAAATATAAATATAAATATAAATATAAATATGGCTGTTTTGTGATAAAGAAGGCAGGTGATGTATTGTATCGATTAATACTACAGCGTTTGGCAAGTATTGTAGGTATTTTATTGGTTGTTACCATCGGTACATTTGTATTGATAAAATTATCTCCTATTGATCCCGTGTCGATGAAGTTTAATCTTCTAGGAGCTACACCAGATCCAGTTGTAGTTGCACAGACACGAGAGCAGTTGGGGCTCAATGACCCTTGGTGGCAGCAATACCTACGTTGGTTAGGTCAAATTGTACAAGGGGACTTTGGTGAGTCCATTCTGTACGCTTTACCAGTGGCGACTATTCTTGGTGGCGCCTTGCCTAATACCTTGGGGCTAGTATCCTTAGCTCTTGTTATGGGGATAGTGGTAACCATACCGCTCGGTATGTTATCTGCAAAGTATCAAGACTCATGGATTGATCATGGGGTTCGTCTCGTTACATTTCTAGCATTAGCAATCCCCGGGTTCTGGGTCGGTTTATTATTACTGTACTTATTTGGTGTTAAATTACAGCTAGTGTCGATAACGAATACCAATGGCTTTTCTGCCTATGTATTGCCCGCGGTGACCCTTGCTTTATGGATATGTGGTCTCTACATTCGTCGATTGCGCAATGCTATTTTAGAAGTGTCGCGACAGCCCTTTGTACAGGGGGCGCGAGCATTGGGCTTGCCAGAATGGATGGTCTACACCCGTTACATATTCCCTCATGTGGGACTTATGTTGTTGCCTATGATGGGGGTAACTATGGGCGCTATGCTAGGTGGCTCTGCCGTTATTGAAACGGTATTCTCTATAAAAGGTATTGGTTACATGATGGTACAAGGCATTATGGCTCGCGATTATGTATTGATGCAAGGTTATATCATATGGATTACCTTGGTGTTTATCGTGATTAATATCATCATTGATGTATTGAGTGTTTGGCTGAATCCGAAGCGAAGAGCCGCCATAAAAGGAGGCTCTTATGAATAGACAAAAGCCCTATACTTTATACGCTATGTTGGTATTAGCAGCTCTGTGGATCGTATTTTTCTTATGTGCTCCCTATATAGCACCCTTTGATCCTGAAACGACGAGTATCGCGGACCGCTTACAAGACATTAGTAGTACCCATCTATTAGGTACTGACCAACTCGGTCGTGATGTGTGGTCTCGTATTCTGTACGGTGGTAAAGCCTCTTTAGGGATTGCTTTCACCATCATTGGCATTAGTGGGGCCATCGGTATCGCTATTGGTGGGTTAGCAGGATTCTCTACACCTAGCATTGACCGTTGGTTATCTCGCTTGATTGATTTGGTACTAGGGTTCCCGAACATGGTGATTGCCATTGCTTTCATCGGTATTATGGGACCTAGCATAACGAATGTAATCATTTCTTTGTGCATTACGAAATGGGCGGAATATGCACGTATCACTAGAGGCCTCGTACAGATTGAACGCCACGCGGAGTACATTACCTTTGCTCGTATGTCAGGTGCTTCAAATCTACGAATTCTGTGGCGCTATATTTTGCCGAATGTATTGCCACCGTTGGTGATCGTTATTATTCAACATTTAGGGGACGCCATCATTTTGGTAGCCAGTTTTTCGCTCATCGGCATCGGTGTACAACCGCCGGATCCGGAGTGGGGCGCGATCCTGTTGAGCTCCCGAGATTTTCTACAAACGGCGCCGTGGCTACTAATTTACCCGGGGCTCGCTATTTTTATTACCGTTGTTTTATTTAACTATATTGGTGATGCGTTGCGCGATGCCCTCGATGTATCTCGTTAACCGTGCTGTGTATAGATTTTTTATTTTGAAAGCCTCGACGAGGCAATATATTTTAAAGGAGATATTATGAAACGTTGGTTGTTAGCATGTTTGTCCATGCTATGCATGGTAGCTCTCTTGGTCGGGTGTGGTAATGATACTGCTAAAGACAGCAAACAAGGGAAACATATGAATGTTGGTTTGTATTGGTTTGGTGAAACATTAGACCCAACTCACGAGTGGGATGCGTGGACATTGACTCGTATCGGTGCAGGTGAAACCTTAGCCGTTGTTACACCGGATATGAAATTTGCCCCACAATTGGCAGATTCTTGGGAAAATGTAGACCCTACAACATGGAAATTCCACATCCGTGAAAACGTTAAATTCCACAATGGTACACCGATGACGCCTCAAAAGGTAAAAGAGTCCATCGAGTATACGATGAAACAAAGTGCTCGTTCCGCTAAAGCTGTTAAAATTGAGTCCATCACAGTAGATGGTCAAAACTTGATTATTAAAACTACAGAGCCTAATGGTTCCTTGTTGTCCAGCTTGACTGAACCTGCTTTCGTTATCATGGATACTGCAGATCTTAAAGATGTAGCATCTAAACCAGTTCTTACAGGCCCTTATAAAATCACTGCTTTCAAAAAAGGTGAAACAATTGAACTCGCAGCCTTCGCAGATTACTGGGGCGGCAAACCAGGTCTTGATTCTGTAACTGTAAAAGATATCGAAGACAACAATAAACGCGCTATGGCGTTGCAATCTAAAGACGTAGACGTAATTCAAAAAGTGGACTCTGCTAACCGTAGCTTGTTCAAAGACGGTTTCAATATTCAAGATGTTGCTGGCGTTCGTGTATTTATGTTGAAAGCAAACCACACAGAAGCATCTCCATTACATGATAAAGCTGTGCGTTCCGCTATTGCTCATATCATTAACTATGACTCCATGGCAAAAATTATTGGTAACGGCTCCACACCAGGGGCGGCACCATTCCCGCCATCTGCCAACTTAGGCTATGATGCAATCGCAAATAAACCGATGACAGATGTAGCAAAAGCTGACCAAACCTTGACTCAAGCTGGTTACGCTAAGAATGCAAACGGCATGTATGCAAAAGATGGCAAAGAATTAGCGATTACTATTGCTATTTGGGGTAAAGACACAAGCTTATACGAAGAAATTCAACAAGAATTGAAAAAAGCAGGTATTGCTGTAACTCTTAAGAAATTACAAAGCCCTGATGAAGTAGATACACTTGGTACAGATGGTTTTGATTTAGTAGAACGCAATGTAGTGACTATGTCTACAAACGATCCTTACTGGTTCCTCAGCTTATTCTACAAAACTGGTGCGAAAGCAAACGTTGGTGGCTACTCTAACCCTCAAGTAGATGCGTTAATCGACCAATTGTCAGTAACATTTGATCAAAACGAACGCTCTAATATTGCAAAACAAGCACAACAAATCTTAGTTGATGACGTAGCAGATATCTATTTGTTGTATCCAAGTGCAACAGTTGTATCTACTACAAAAGTTAAAAATGTACCGGTACATCCAATCGATTACTACTTATTAACAAAGGATTCTACTATTGAATAAATCTGATTGTATCGTATTTGATAAGGTTACAATTTCATATGGTGCGGAGCAAGCGGTACGCGATGTATCCTTCTCCGTGCCCAATGGTGAGGTCTTTGCCATCGTTGGTGAAAGCGGCTCTGGTAAATCTACGTTAGTTCGTGCCGCCTTTGGCATGTTAAAACAAGCTAGCATTAGCGGCCAAATTTTGCTAAATGGCACCGATGTTTCTACATTGAGTGATGGTGATTGGCGACAATTGCGGGGCGCGAAGATTTCTATGATCTTTCAAAATCCCAGCGCCTATCTAAATCCAAATCGCACCGTAGAAAATCACTTCAAAGATTTATTCCGTGCTCATGGTGAAAGCTATGATGTAAGCCGCGTTATAGATATGCTTAATCTTGTTCACTTAACTGACGGAGAGCGTATCTTGCAGTCCTATCCGTTTCAATTGAGCGGTGGTATGCAACAACGGTTAGCAATAGCCTTGAGCCTCATCTTGAAACCTAGCATTGTGTTTGCCGACGAACCGACTAGTGCCTTAGATATGCTGGTGCAAGCCTCTGTATTGGACCTTATGAAAGAGGTAACGCAGGCTCTTGGGGCAACGGTGATTATTGTAACCCATAATATCAAGGCGGCTGCTCGCATTGCCAATAGCATTGGGGTTATGAATAAAGGCCAACTCGTTGAAGTAGGCTCCACCGAAGAGGTCATGGCGCATCCAAAGGATAAGTATACTCGCGTCTTGTTAGATTCCGTAATGAAAGTGGTGTAGTATGATTCAACTCGAGAATATATGTAAACAATATACGAACCACAATCATACGGTCCGCGCCGTTGATAACGTATCCTTTTCCGTGGCTCCCAATGAACGAGTAGGCATTGCTGGAGGTAGTGGTTCTGGTAAAAGCACTCTACTTAGATTGATTGCCTTATTGGAAAAGCCTACCTCTGGTAATCTGTGGCTCTTTGGTAAAGACGTAACATCCATTCAAAACCATACAGAAATATATCGTTCTATGCAGATGATGTTCCAAAATCCCTTGGCGGTGAGTCCACCAAGGATGAACTTAGAAGCATTTCTCTTAGAGCCGTATATTAACTATGGTCTTATGGATGTGGCGGCAGCAAAGGACGATATCCGTAAGTGGATTCAACATGTAGACCTACCTGAAACGATTGTTAACAAATACCCGCATGAGGTCAGCGGCGGTCAATTGCAACGCGTTGTATTAGCACGAATTATGCTGATGAACCCAAAACTAGTACTCTTTGATGAACCTACATCAGCCCTTGATGTGGTGAACCAAAAACTAGTGCTAGACCTCCTACAAAAACTTCATACGGAACAACCCTTCGGCTACGTATTCGTCAGCCATGACATCGGCCTATTACAAGCCGTAACAGACCGAATCATCGTCATGAAAGACGGACAAATCGTAGAGATTATCGAATCAAAACGACTTAAAGAAGCGGTACATCCATATACACAAGCACTGGTTAGTGCTGGTGAATAAGGAAAGGCCCCTGTTTGAAACAGGGGCCTTTTGCTATATATTTATTGTTTAAGTATGTAAGTGTTGGTAAAGCAATTGCAATAACTTATATAAGAGGTCAAAATATTTTGTTACTATATAAGATTTGGTTTAGTTGTAGTTCTTCTAATAGTGAGTCCAGTATAGATTAGTTACATATGCTTATTTAATATTATAAAAAAGTGGTTATATCGTAGGCGATGTCTTCAGCGAAGAAGCGGCTTGTGATGTTGTAGAAAACTACACTGATATCATCACAGTAGGTCGTGGTACTTTGGTAGATCCTGAATTTGGTCATAAAATTATGACTGGAAAAGGCGATACTATCGTTCGCGAAGTAACACCGGAACATGTGCCAAATATGCACCTAACACCAGGTCTATTCGAAGCCTTCACACGCACTGACTCCTTGGGCTTGTCACCATTACCAGATGCAGAATCTATCCATGACCAACACAGAGGTACATACGATAACCATCCGCTAGCCATTCCATATGCGGAACAATAAAAAGCAAATACAACTAAAATAGTAAAAACATTTAGTAAATGATTTCGTAAATAATTACGTAAATAACTTCATAAAAAAACACAGATTGTTAAGTAAAATTTTTAGTTAAATAATCGAATCACAATACATTAAAACTATACACCCATAAAAACTTGTGAAGCGAGTTTGTAGAAAAAAGAGCCCCTGTTTGAACAGGGGCTTTTGTTTAGTTGAAAAATATATACTAAGTAATATAATGAACATAAGATTAAGTGTGTGAGTATTAATTTATATGCTGATTAGCATTTAATATATTGAGATTATATTTTTAGATACTAAGGGTGTGTTCTTTAGGAGGGTTAATTGTTATGATTGAACGTGTTATACTAAAAAATTATCGACAGTTTGAAGAATTGGAATTTAATTGCAATCTTAATAGAAATATTTTTATTGGTGATAACGGTGCGGGAAAGAGTACGATACTTGAAGCTATTAGGCTTGTTTTAAGTGGAAGCTTTTCAGGTATTAGTAAGGTTGGTATTCATAACCTCTTTAATTGTAATACTATTGAGAATTTTCTATCGGCCTATTTAGATAACAAAGAGGCAGAGCTGCCTATTATTCTAGTTGAAGTATATCTTGATTCTCATAGTGATAAGGTTAAAGATATTTTTAAATTAGAAGGAAAACATAATTCTAAGAATCGAAACTTATATGGAATGAGATTAGTGATTGAGCTTGATGAGGATTATAGGCAGGATTTTTATAATTGTCTTGATGGCAATCAAAAAATTTTTCCATTTGAGTATTATACTGTAAGGTATTCTACTTTTTCTGATGAGCCTTACAATAGCTTTAAAAAGCCTTTTAAGTATAACTGGGAATTTATCAATACTAGTGAGATAAATGTTGAAATAGCATTGAAACATTATGTTGCCCATATATTTGAATCAGTAACAGAAGAAGGTGATCGTGCTCGGATTTTTAATGGTTTACGTACAAAAAGTAAAGAGTATATTGGAGAGCTTTATAACGAAAATAAAATTAAAGAAGGAGAGTATAGAATAGATGTTGACGGGGTATATTCTTCAGATATTTGTAATTTTCTAACCGTGAAAAAGGATAATATTGATATTAATAGCCTAGGTCAAGGTGAAAAACTATTATTAAGTTTATTTAAGTATGAAGCAACTCAAGATATAGATGTATTGCTTATTGAAGAACCAGAAAATCATTTGAGTTTTGGAAATATGCAGTTATTGATTCAACTACTTGAAAAGTTAACTTGTGCACAATGTTTTCTTTCAACTCATTCTAATATGATTGCGACAAAATTAGAACTTAGTAATAGTTTTATTTTAGGTAATAATAAAATTACTAAGCTTAATCAATTAGATAAAGACACTGAAAAGTTTTTTGTAAAATTGACAAATCAAAATGTACTTAACTTTATTCTTTCATCTAAAGTAATTTTGGTTGAAGGTGCAGCTGAATATATTCTTATAGATGATATGTATAATTATTTTACTGATAATAGTTCTAGTCTATATGATGATAAAATTACTCTTATTAGCTGTAATGGATTGAGCTTTGAGCGTTATCTTGCAATTTCTAATCTTATAAAGAATAAAGTTGCCGTAATAACTGATAATGATCATGACTATAATCATAAAGTTATTGAGAAGTATAGAGCTTATGATACTAATTTTATTAAAGCTTTTTCTGATGAAAATAATGATCGATATACGTTTGAGGTATGTTTGTTTAATGATAATCAAGAATGGTTAGAGAAAAATAGAATTTCTAGGAGTGAGGATATACAGTCTTTCTTATTAAATCAAAAAGCTGAAGCCGCTTATAGGATTTCATCTAAATTAAGTTGTGAAAATGAATCAGAATTTATTATTCCTAAATATATAAAAGAGGCTTTCGAATGGATAAAAGAATAATTCATGCTGTTGCAGGTAGTGGTAAGACAAGATATATTATTGAATCCTTAGACTTAGATACGCATATAGCAATAATTACTTATACTATTACAAACCAAATAGAACTGAAGAATAGAATAATAAAGAAATTTGGTAGACTACCAGATAATATTCATGTTTTTGGATTATTTCAATTTTTATACTCTTTTTGTTTACGTCCTTATTATTGTGAAAAAAAGCTCAAAGGAATTGATTTTAATAACAATAATACTTTTAGAGATTTTAATGGTGACTATATTTATAGCAATAAAATATCTAAAGTGCTTATTAATGGGGAACGTGAATATATCAATCGAATTAATCGTTTTTTTGATGTGATTTATATTGATGAGTTTCAGGATTTAACAGCATATGATTTTGAATTTGCATTAAGTCTAATTGAATGTTCCATAAAGGTTGTTTTTCTAGGTGATTTCTTTCAAAAAACGTATAGCTCATCTCAAGTAGGGAATAAAGGATCTAGAATTCATAGTAGTTTTGAATTGTGGAAGAAAAAACTATCTGCTTTTGAATGGGAGGACAGAATTCTTTCTAACTCTGTACGATGCCCAATAAAAGTTTGTGATTTTATTAGAAATGAAATGGGGATTAATATTAAAGGGACGAAAGATTTACCGATAGAGATTAAGGAGCTTACAGAAATAGATGAAATAGTTACTGTACTAGAAGATGATGCTATAAAAAAATTATTTTATCAGAAGTCTTATGAGTACCCCTGTAATGCTAAGAACTGGGGAGATAGTAAAGGCTCTGAATATGAATCAGTTTGTGTTGTTATAAATAATACTACTTATAAGGCTTATCAAAAAAATAATTTATCTTCACTTGTGCCGCAGACACTATCTAAATTTTATGTTGCATGTACACGGACAAAGGGAAATTTATATTTTATTGAAGAGAAAAAAGTAAAGAACTATTATAAGGATAATTAATTTAATACTTTAAGCGTTTTATAAAGTTTATACGATAAATTTCATATTAAGTAAGGTGGATAACTACAATGAATCAGGATATAGTAATGACTATAATAGCTACAGCATTAGATTTTTTATATGATAATGACCAATATTTAATAAGTAATGGGGAACGGTATTATGTCAGCGAACGATCTATCGCTCATAAACTGGGGTGCTATTTGTCTCAACTAATTCAAGAATATGATGTTGATTGTGAGTTTAGTAGAGATTTGGATGCAATTAAGCAAATGGGATGTGATAAGATAGTTCCGGATATCATTGTTCATAAGAGAGGGAATAATGATGATAACTTAATTGTTATTGAAGTTAAACCATGGTGGAACGATAAGAGCAAAGCATTTATAAAGGATGAAAATAAACTAACATACTTAACTAATTACAATAATCAATATAAATATAAGTATGGGTTTAGTTTAATTATTAACAAAAACAGAGAAGATACTGAAGTAAAAATATTTATTGATGGCAAAACTGATGATATTTACCATAAAATATAAAGATAATGAGTATAATGTAAAAAAAGTAGCTTCTTATATAAGGAGCTACTTTCATTTTTATTGATTATTTAATCTCTGCTTTCAAATCAATAATATTTTTAGCAGCTACGCAACCAGGGCAATCACAGAATTCTGCACCTTGTGCTTTAATGGATTTAGCGTGTTGTAATAGGTTAGTAGCACCTTCTTCGCCAAGAATTTGTACAGCGAGTTCAGAGCCTGCAAAGCCGATTGTTTCATCGATGAGGGCAATGTTTTGCTCTGCTACGGATACGAGTTGTTTTGTAAGCTCTGCTTGTTTTTCTGTGCCTTCTGCATCGAGCCAAAATTGAGCAAATTCTTTTACTTTAGGATTACTTTGTGGTGCATCTAATAACGCTTGTACGAGTTGTGTTAATTGTGTATGTGTCATGATTATTTCCTCCATATAACTACTAACTATAGTTTTGGAATAGTGCATTTAGTATCATATGAGCACCTGTTCCTTTTGTTGAGTTCATTATAGCACCTACAGTTATTTTGAATAGTAGAATAATTTGCGATAGATACTATCAAATATGATAGATTTATGATGATAGCTGGTTTAATTTTTGGAGCATAAAAAAGAGGAATGCTTTCGCACCCCTCTTTAACTTGGTTAGAATAAATCTGAGTGGCTACCTGTGCGAGTTAAAGATAATACTAAAATATCATCTTTAATTGCATAAATTAGAAGCCAATCTGGCTCGATGTGTAATTCTCTAAAGCCTTCGTAGTTTCCTGTTAATGGATGATCTTTATAACTAGGATCTAATAGCGTTTGATTCTGTAATTTAGTGATGATTGAATAGAGTTTATTGAGATTTTTACCGCGTTTCTTGGTGCGCTTTAGGTCCTTTTTGAACTTACTGCTAAGCACTAATCTCAACATAACTAATTACTCCAATCCTAAATCCTCAATCATTTCTTTTACATTAGCATATGATTTTGCTTTTACTTTTCCTGCTAATATATCTTTCGTTTCTTGAATAGCAGCTTCTGTTTCTGCATTATAACGAGGTTGTTTAGGTTGAAATGGAAATCCACCTTCCATTAGTGATGTATGGAGAAAAATATTAATCGCATCAGTTACGGATATGCCAAAGCTAGCATATAATGCTTCTAATTGTGCTTTTACAGCTGGCTCGATACGCAAACTGATAGAGGCTGTTTTAGCCATAGTATCACCTCCTGTTACTTATATTGTATTGCAAATACTTTATATTAGCAATCATATGATTACAATTTGCAAGCAAAATGCTTTTCCTTTTCTGGATAGAAAATCCTTATAAATATAAGAATATAAAAATATTAGGATTTTAGGTGATATAATTTACTTAATAAATGTAGTTTGTTTACAGGGGAATGTATTATGAAAAAGGTTGTATGTGCACTGGCTGTGTTAGCTTTCATAGGTTCCATCAATGTTGTCGCAGCAGATGAGTTGATGCGGTTTCGTCTTAATGGTAATTCTATTTATGACCAGCCCTATGGTGACAGAAATGAGTTTCCATGTCCAGACAGACTTGGCAGTTGTACTATAACTGATAGCGATTATAAAAGCACTCGTAAAGGTCAATTGCTAGAGGTGTTTGATGCTCTATATGAGGCTAAGCAACATTTGAACTTTAAAGCGCAGTTGCCAAGTGGATTAGAAGGATTACGTCCTGTACATGTATCCATTGTGGATCACGATGTATTACAAGTAGTGTATGCCTATAATGAGCTTTTAAAAGGAGCATATTATGACAGTGTAGATGATATGCCTAAATATATTAAGTATCGTGTATCGACTCTATCAGGTAATATCGCAGGCGATTATAAGGATTACTTGTCTCAAAAAACAGATGTTGTAAATGGGATGACGGTAACCTATCGAATGGTGGATGACGCCGTTTACTTAGCATCTTGGGAACATGAGGGGCAAAACCATGTATTTTTATTTAATGAGCCAGTTTCTGTTGAGCGAGTTAGAGAATTGATTAACGGTGTAAAATATTGAAAAAACACTTTAAGTGTAGTATATTATAGATAGACAATCGATAGTTGTGCAATTAACTATAAAATCCCTCGGAGCGGCAACTCCGAGGGATTTTTTACATTATTACGCTAATGCTAGAGCGTTGGACTAGTTGCTAAATAAAAGGGCTAGAAAAGCGTCTAACCACTTGCAAATGTAGTAGGCGAATACATTTACCATACGGCTAGCCAAAATAAATAAAATAGCTGTCACAAATACGAAATAGACATCGTAATTTATGACAGCTGCTTTGGCAGTACATGGTCAATCTAACAGTGTATTGTTATTTTATTTTTTAAAAGCCTCACTGATGGAATAAATTCCGTCAAATAAGAAACCGAAAGCGATGAAATAGATAAATGCTTCACCAGAAGCGATCGGCTCGAATATAAGTAACAGGCCTAATAGTAACAGAACAAGTGCGAGCCATTTTGCACTGCCTCCCAGTAGTGATACCATGGAGTCGGCATTTCTGGATTTAATGAAAATGATGATAGCATCGATTACCATCCAGATGCCGATTGTGATCGGGAATACTAACGGTAGGAATGCAAATCCGCCGCATACGAGAAAGATACCGAATAGAGCATTGATAATACCGCTGATGAGATACCAGCCGCTACGCAATTCAGGGGGTAACATAAAATAATTTATAATGGAGCTGACTGCACTGACAAAAAAGATAATAGAAAATAGCCAGGCAAAAGCCATGAGATTAATAACGGGGTTTAATAGTAAGAATATCCCCAGGATAATGCTTACAATACCCGATACAATAAAGAAGAATTTGCTTGAACCACTCATAATCATTCCTCCAATCTTTGGTACTGCCTATTTTCAGTATGCGTGAAATCATGGGGAATGTCAAATTGTAACGATAAAACTGTGCTTTCACAAAACTCACATGTCCATCCTGTTGACACAGTTCTATAGAATACAGTACAATACCCTTATATCTTAAAACAAGCTATGAATGGGTATAAAGGTTTACAAATCCTGCTTTCAGAGAGTTGCCGGTTGGTGCGAGGCAATAGAGGTTGTACGCTGACACTCTCCCGTGAGCTTTGGTGGCGAATTCAGCAGTAGTCATCGACGGTGGTTCCGTTATACCCGAAACGAGTCCCAATTAGGGTGGTACCGTGTTATGAATATAACGCCCCTTTGAGCAACGACAGTTGTTCTGAGGGGCTTTTTTATTTGTGAAAGTCTAGTAAATCACTGATATATATGGTGTCGATATTGGCGATGTTACAAACTTTCACGATGGATAGATATAATAAAGTATTATGTTTTATGAGGATAGAAAAGGTGGCTATTATGGAACAGAATCGCGTATATTTCTTCGATACAACTCTTCGTGATGGGGAACAAACACCAGGTGTATCTTTACAAACTCCTGAAAAAATTGAAATTGCGAAAGGCCTAGTACGCCTCGGCATCGACGTAATCGAGGCTGGCTTCCCCGCTGCATCCCCTGGAGATTTTGACGCGGTACAAACGATTGCCCGCGAGGTTAAAGGCACAACGATTTGTGGTTTGGCCCGTGCCAACGAAAAGGACGTGCAAAAGGTGGCTGATGCGTTGAAAGATGCAGAGCGCAGCCGTTTGCATGTGTTTATCGCTACATCCGAAATCCACATGAAATATAAATTGAAAATGACTCGACAAGAGGTATTGGATCGCGTTAAATCTATCTTGGAATTTGCAAAAGGCAAATTTGATGAAATCGAATTCTCCGGGGAAGATGCGGCTCGTACAGACTTAGATTTCTTGTGTGAAGTATTCGGCGTGGCTATCGCTGGTGGTGCAACGATTATTAACGTACCAGATACAGTAGGTTACATGAACCCTAATGAGTTCGGTGATAAAATCCGTTACATCAAAGAACATACACCAGGCATTGAAAATGCCATCATCTCCGTTCACTGTCATGATGACTTAGGCCTTGCTAATGCAAATACGTTAGCTGCTATTAAAGCAGGTGCACGCCAAGTAGAAGGCACAATTAATGGTCTAGGCGAACGTGCTGGTAACGTAGCGATTGAAGAAGTTGTAATGGCTCTAAAAACACGCCATGATTACTTCGGCGATCTTCAAGTGAACATTGATACAAAACAATTTACGAAAGTTTCTAAACTAGTAAGTCGTTTGACAGGTGTCGTAGTTCCTCCAAATAAACCAATCGTAGGTTCTAACGCCTTTGCTCATGAGTCTGGTATTCACCAACATGGTATGATGAGCAACCCTGAAACGTATGAAATCATGACGCCTGAGTCCGTAGGTGCTGAAAAAACAGATCTCGTATTAGGTAAACACTCTGGCCGTCATGCCTTTGCCGATCATTTGGCAAAACTTGGATTCCAATCTTTCACAGAAGAGAAAATCAATGATCTCTTTGGTAAATTCAAAGAATTGGCAGACCGCAAAAAACAAGTATACGATGATGATATCGTAGCCCTTGTAGTAGATAATCTTCACCACAAAAAAGCATTTGAACTCGTGGCTCAATACTATAAATTGGGCGAAAAAGGCTATGCCTATGCTGATGTTCGTCTCATGACTCCAGAAGGTGAAAAAGCAGATGCAGCCGTTGGTGATGGTCCAGTAGACGCATCCCTTAAAGCGGTTGAACGTGTGGTTGGCTTGCCAATCAGTTTGAAAGATTACCAAATCCGCGCTATAACAGCTGGTAAAGATGCCCTTGGGGAAGCAACTCTCAAGGTAGAATATAACGGTCGTTTGTACCATGGTCGTGGTATCAGCACCGATATTGTTAAATCAAGTGTAAATGCATATATTAATGCAGTAAACTCAGTATTCCTAGCTATGGAGCTAGAACAACAGGAGGAAGAATAATATGGGTATGACCATTACTGAAAAGAATATGGCTCGTCATGCGGGTCTTGATGTTGTAAAGCCAGGCCAAATCATCGAATGTCATTTGGATGCGGTATTGATGAACGACATCACATTCCCACCGGCTCGCAAAGAGTTTTTAAAAATCGGCAAACCTGTATTTGATCGTCATAAAATCTACTTGGTGCCTGACCACTTTACGCCAAATAAAGATATTCAATCCGCTACACAAGCGAAAGTAATGCGCGACTTCGTACGCGAACACGGCATTACAAACTACTTTGAAGTAGGTAGAATGGGTATCGAGCACGTTATTTTGCCAGAAAAAGGTCTTATCGGTCCTGGTGAAATGATGATCGGTGCTGACTCTCATACTTGTACATATGGTGCGGTGAATGCATTCTCCACAGGCGTAGGCTCCACTGATGCGGGCGTTGCTATGGCGGAAGGTAAAACTTGGTTCAAAGTGCCTGAAACTATTAAGGTTGAGCTTATCGGTAAACCTAATAAATGGGTAACGGGGAAAGATGTAATTCTTGACTTGATTGGTCAAATCGGTGTAGACGGCGCTCGTTACATGGCTCTTGAATTCGCCGGCGAAGGCGTACAGCATATGACTATGGCTGACCGTCTTACAATTTGTAATATGGCTATCGAAGCGGGCGGTAAATGTGGCGTATTCCCTTACGACGCAATTACTGAAGAATACATCAAAGGTCGCGTAAATCGCCCTGTTGAGCCAATCACTCCAGATGCTGATGCGGTATATGCCCAAACTATTACAATTGACTTGTCCAAATTACAACCAGTTGTAGCATTCCCACATTTGCCATCCAACACACATTACATCAACGAAATCGACAAGGATATTAAAATCGACCAAGTTATCATCGGCTCTTGTACAAATGGCCGTTACGAAGACTTGGTAGCAGCTGCGGAAATCTTCAAAGGTCGCAAGGTGGCTCCATTCGTTCGTTGTATCGTAATTCCTGGTTCCCAAGATGTATACGATCAAGCTATGAAAGATGGTTTATTGGACATCTTCATTCAAGCTGACTGTGCTGTGTCCACGCCAACATGTGGACCATGCCTAGGTGGTTACATGGGTATCATGGCTGAAGGGGAACGTACCGTTTCCACTACAAACCGTAACTTCCGTGGTCGTATGGGTCACGTTGATTCTGAGGTATATTTGGCAAGCCCTTACGTGGCGGCAGCAAGTGCTGTATTAGGCCGCATTGCAGGTCCTGAGGAGGTTTAATATGGATTTTGAAAGCAAGAAAATCTGGCGCTACGGCGACGATGTAGATACAGACGTAATTATTCCGGCTCGTTACTTGGCGATTGCCGATTGGAACGAATTGGCTGAACATGCGATGGAAGATATTGATACAACATTTGCTCCTAATGTGAAAGCCGGCGAAATCATGGTAGCTGGTAAAAACTTTGGTTGTGGTTCTTCTCGTGAACATGCACCGGGCGTTATTAAAGCCAAAGGCGTGCCTGTTATCATAGCACACTCCTTTGCACGTATCTTCTTCCGTAATGCTATCAACATCGGTTTACCAGTTGTGGAAATCGGTGAACAAGTTGATCGTATCGATGCAGGCGATGCTATAGGCGTAGACTTGTCTAAAGGTATCGTGTACAACTTGACGAAAAACGAACAATACCAAGGCACTGAATTGCCACAATTCATTCAAGACCTTGCGGCGGCAGGCGGTCTTGTGAACTTTGCGAAAAACCGCAAATAGGGGCGAGCCGAACACTCGTCTCAAGCCTCCACTGGCCAGGTCTGACTTCGGCCTGCGGCCTCCGCAGGGCCAAAGTCGTTTTCGACGAGCATTCGGCTCTCGGAAGTGTGAAGGCTCGGCACAGGCTATATAGACCTGAATAGTGCAATAAAGGCTGATGAGTTTGTGGTTCATTTATGAGCATTTACTATATGGAGAGGTAAGATGAGCGAAAAGAATATTGTATTGATTCCTGGTGATGGTATCGGTACTGAGATTATTGCAGCAGCGAAGGCTGTGTGTGATGTGGCTTTTGAGAAAGCCAATGTAAAGGTTAATTGGATTGATAAGAAAGCGGGCGGTGCGTCTATTGATGCGTATGGTGTGCCTTTGACTGAGGATACTATTGAGGCTTGTAAAGCGGCTGATGCTGTGTTGCTTGGCGCTGTAGGTGGTCCTAAATGGGATAATGTAGATCCGTCTATCCGTCCTGAAAAGGCAATCCTAGGCCTTCGCAAGGAGCTTGGTTTGTTCTGTAACTTGCGTCCTGTGAAAATTTATCCATCTTTACAAGAGTATTCTCCGCTTAAAAAGGAGCTCGTACAAGATGTAGATTTTGTCATCGTTCGTGAGTTGACTGGTGGTATTTACTTTGGTGAACGTGAAGAGGCACAAGGCGAAGGTGCTAACGAGTTCGCTTGGGATAAAGAAACATACAGCCGTTACGAAGTAGAGCGCATCATGGACATCGCCATGGAAACAGCTCGCAAACGTAACAAAAAGGTCGTATCCGTAGATAAAGCAAACGTATTGGCGTCTTCTCGTTTGTGGCGTAAAATCGCCCGAGAGAAGGCGGCTGCTAATCCAGACATCGCAACAGATTACTTCTATGTAGATAACACAGCGATGCAACTCGTTGTAAATCCTGCACAATTTGACGTTATCGTTACGACAAACTTGTTCGGCGATATCTTGTCCGACGAAGGCGCGGTTATCTCTGGTTCTATCGGGCTTTTACCATCTGCATCCATGGGTACAGGCACAGCATTGTATGAGCCAATCCACGGTTCCGCACCAGACATCATGGGCCAAAATTTGGCGAATCCATTGGGCACAATCTTGTCTGCCGCTATGATGTGCCGTCACTCCCTTGATTTACCTCAAGTGGCTGACGCTATTGAAAAAGCTGTAGAACAAGTGCTCGTTGATGGTTACCGTACAGGAGATATCTACCGCGAAGGCTTAAAACGAGTTGGTACCACAGAAATGGCACAAGCCGTAATCGAACGTTTATAAAAGCAATGAATTAAGATTCCTCAAAGTTATTAACGTGAGTTACGTCATTTTCAAAATCGTATCATAAGTGTTAAAATACAGATATTATAATATATTTGTCTAATTAAATAAGAGAGGGTTGTAAGGCCCTCTCTTTTTTGTAGGACGCCTAGCGGTATGTGTAGTTGCTCTTCATATATTAGAGTGCTATATTGGTAGATGTATGGCAAGATATTCTTTAAGGAGGCCTTTATGAATTCTTCGATGTATCGAAATTTAACCATTACTGCTTTATTGATGGCATTAGCCATTATGATTCCTATTGTGATGCCTTTGAAAGTTGTGATTCCACCGGCATCGTATACATTGGCGAGTCATGTTCCTATATTCCTGGCCATGTTCTTATCTCGTAAGATGGCAGCTTGTGTTGTCATAGGTTCTACGCTCGGCTTCTTTGTAGCAGGCTTCCCACTTGTTATCGTTATGCGTGCTGCATCTCATATCATCTTTGCCTTGATGGGGGCTTACTATATTAAACATCATCCAGGTGTATTAACAGGGGCTCTATCCTTTGTTGCGTTTAACCTTGCTTGTGCTATCATTCACGCTATTGGTGAGGTACTAGCATGCCTATTGTTCTATACTACAACTACGATGCCAAACATTGATCTCATCTACGTTGTATTCGTTCTTGTAGGCGGCGGCACCATCGTTCATAGCTTGGTTGATGGATATATTGCATTATATATCTATAAAGCTATCCCTGGACTATCTAAATCAGGTAATAAATAAATCATCCCTTATAATTACATATACTCGTAACCACTCATGGGGAATCGATGTGTACTAATGTACGGCATGTGATTACCTATGAGTGGTTTTTATAATAATTCTCAAATCTGTACCTACAGGTACAGACTTCATTATGTGATGTCCGTATAATAGAACCATAGTTAATGACCGATTTGTGTTGTATCTATTGATACAACATGGGGCCATATATTGGGTAATACCGGTGAAAGTTGCTTCTCTCATCTGTGGGCCTTGATAGACTCATTAAAAGATATGAGGTGAGTATATTTACTTTCACAGAACATGGAGGTTATTATGAGAAAGCACATTAAAAACAACGTATCATGGGTTGGTAAAATCGACTGGGAATTGCAAGAGTTTCACGGTTCTGATTACACCATTAATAATGGGTCTAGCCAAAATGCCTATTTGATTGAAGAGGAGAAGACGGTCCTCATCGATACTGTATGGAAACCTCATTCCTCTGAGTTCATTGATAATTTGGAATCTGAAATTAATTTGAATACGATTGATTTCATCGTATGTAACCACGGCGAAGTGGATCACAGCGGTTCCTTGCCTGCATTGATGGAAAAAATCCCTAATACGCCTATTTATTGTACGGAAAATGCTGTTAAGTCCTTGGTTGGACAATATCATCACCCTGAATGGAACTTTAAAACCGTTAAAACAGGGGACTCCGTAGATATTGGGAATGGAAAATCCTTGGTGTTCGTGGAAATGCGCATGCTTCACTGGCCTGATTCCATGGCGACTTATATGACAGGGGACAATATCTTGTTCTCCAACGATGCATTTGGTCAACATTTCGCTGTAGAGGAATTGTGGGCCGACAAGGCCGATCAATGCCGTCTATGGGAAGAGGCGATGAAATATTACGCTAATATTTTGAACCCGTTCTCTCCATTGGTAAAAGCTAAAGTTGAAGAAATTCAAAAGCTTAATTTGCCAATAGATATCATCGCTACGAGTCATGGAGCGATTTGGCGTGAAAATCCAATGCAAATCGTAGAAAAATACTATGAATGGTCGCAAGCATATCAAGAGAATCAAATCACAATAGTATACGACACTATGTGGGACGGCACTAAGAAGTTGGCACATAAGATTGCCGAAGAAATTGCGAAACAGTCGCCTGATACACGTGTTAAGATTTTCAATATTAGTAAAACCAATAAAAATGACATCATGACGGAAGTCTTTAAGTCTAAAGCTATTGCTGTAGGGTCTCCAACAGTAGGTAATAGCGTATTATCTTCCGTAGCTGGTTGGCTCGATTTCTTGCGTGAGTTGAAATTCAAAAATAAAAAGGCTGCTGTATTTGGTACCTATGGTTGGTCTGGTGAATCTACAAAGGTACTCCGTGAAGAGTTGACTAAATATGGATTCTCTGTAGTAGAACCGGAAATTAAATGCAACTGGAACCCAGAAGAATCCGATTTTAATAAAGCAGAAGCACTTGTAAGTGCATTATTAGCATAATTACATATAATAAAGAAAGATTCTTGTTATAAAACCCCTATTTTTGATATGTACCCCCTTTACTGGATAATCAGTAAAAGGGGTATTTTCATGAAGAATAGGGGCCTTCTTTTTTTAAACATATACATAAAATACTAGTCAATATAAATTGTATTTGTCATGTTTATTCTCATAACATTCTCGTTAGCGTTTTTTGGGGCACCGATTTGCATTGATAGATACTGGCGCTATAGAAATATAAAATTATAATAAAATGTTAAGTTGTTGATTAAATATACAAAACAGTTTAATTCACATATAATTCATGAATTAAGTGTGAATGTGAATTAATGAGGATATAAGGTATATTTTGCGTACTTATAAGGTGGTTATTTATTTATAAGTTATACAGTTTGTTATATGAGAAAAGTTTACAAAGTTGCGAAAAATTTAACTCATAAGGGGAAATAATGAGTAAAATTTATTTCCCTGTAAAGCTAGGAATAAAGTGGATTTTGATAGGTATAAAGACTTGGTAATTTGGTTTGTGTTAGAAAAAAGGGTTGTGTATATCGTAAAACTTTGATATGCTATGCGGGTAATCGACAATATAAATTTTTCTTAAACTGATTAGGGGTATTTCTTTATGCTAATTTAGAATATGCGCCTGTTCAGACCGAGGTGAGAGACGGAACATAGAGAGAATGAAAAATTGTATTGTAATTTGGATAATTTTTTAATTTAGTGAGGGTGTAAGATGAGAGAAATGAAACATTCCAAAAAATTAGCATTTGCTGTATTGGCTGCTGTCACTGCTGTTGGTGCGAATGTTAATCCAGTAGACGCTGCTTCTGTTGTAATGGACAACACTAATGTTGTTACAGGTGCTAATAATGCAGTTGCGTATGGTAGTGGTAATACTGTAAAAGAATCTGATGCAAACTTCCGTGATCGTGATTATGAAAATGAGCCAGATGATGCTACAAAGAGAACTGGTGACTGGAAAAGTAATTCTGTCGCTATAGGTGTTAACAATACTGCAGCAGGTACCTCTGCATTAGCAATGGGGAATTCTTCCAAAGCGTTGATGAATGAATCTATTGCTATTGGTCATTCTGCTGAAGCACAACGTACATGGTCTACCGCTATTGGTACTCGTGCAAAGGCTTCCGAAGTTCGCTCACAAGCTATTGGCTATGAAGCACTAGCGTCTGGCTATAAATCTAACGCGATTGGTTCTAGCGCACAAGCAACTAATAATCATTCTGTTGCTATGGGTTCCTCTGCCCTTGCATCTGGTGATCATGCTCAAGCATTTGGCGCTGGTGCACAGGCAACTAATGTGCGTTCTAATGCATTTGGTTCTGATGCGAGTGCTACAGCTGACTATGCTATGGCGATCGGTGATCATGCAAATGCAACACATTTAAACTCTATCGCATTAGGCACAGGTTCTACTACAAGTGAAGCTACAGCTCAAAGTAGTGCAACCATCGCTGGTCATACCTTTGGTGGTTTTGCTGGCGTAGGTTCTGCAGCTAATGGTTCCGTGTCTGTAGGTAAAGCTGGTGCTGAACGTCAAATTAAAAATGTTGCGGCTGGGGAAATCTCCGCTACTTCTACAGATGCTGTAAACGGTAGCCAATTATATTCCGTAGCTAATGACTTACAAACACAAATCAACAATTCCACACCAGGCCAAATTAATAACAATATCAAAAACTTGACTAATCGTGTTGGTACTGTTGAAAGACGCGTTAACAAAGTAGGCGCAGGTTCTGCTGCATTGGCTGCATTGCATCCATTGGACTTCAACCCAGATGACAAATGGACAATTGCTGCTGGTTATGGTCACTACCATAATGCTAACTCCGCTGCGTTGGGCGCATTCTACCGCCCTAACGAAGATACAATGTTCTCCGTTGGTGGCACTGTAGGTACTGGTGAAACTCAATTGAACGCAGGTGTATCTATTCGCCTAGGTAAACGTTCCCCTGAATCCCATTCCCGCGTAGCTATGGGTCGTGAAATTGCTGAATTGAACGCACGTCTTCAAGATATGGAAAACAAATATAATAACTTGTTACAAATCTTGACTCCACATGCAATTGATCCAAGCAAAACTGCTGAATTCCCAGACGTTCCTCGCAACCACTGGGCTTACCAATATATTAGCCAATTGGCTGGTAATGGTATCCTTGTTGGCTACCCTGATGGCACATTCAAAGGCGATGTTAAGATGACTCGTTACGAATTCGCTACCATGTTGTACCGTGCACTTCAAAATGGTGCTCCTATTGACGAAAATATGAAACGTGCATTGAATGAATTCGGTCCTGAATTACAAAATATTCGTCTTAACCACTTCCGTGTTGATCGTATTTCTGGTGATGATAACGATCGTCATAAAACTGAACGTGTTCGCGTTAACAACGAACCTAAAAACGAACGTGACGTATACGGTTCCCGTATATACAATAATCAATAGGATTAACTTTTCTAGAGTTTGTAAAAGTTCAAAACAGGATGTATCTTTGATACATCCTGTTTTTTTGTCTAATATACTTTTGTATTATATTATATGTTTTTTGAATACGTATTTTACTTTTAATGAAAAAAGATTTGTGAGATAAATGTCCCAATATTTGACGAAGCCTCTTTTATGCTCCTTTTCAGATGTTTTTCTTTATGTTATAATAAAATTTAAAAAAGACTGCCTTGATTTATATGGTTTTTCTGCGAAACTTTTACAAATCAAAGTAGCCTTATTTTGTTTTCTAGCACTATAAATAGAATTGCATAATAATTAAGATTTTGGGGTTCTTGAATTATTATTATAATAATAATGTAATAATGATTTTAAAATATATACTTACCTGTTTTTGAAGAGTGTTTTTGGCAGAGAGTATATATCTTTTATCTTAATATATATAGTGTATTTTTAGTGTAATTAGTTAGTGTAACAGAAAAAATTTAGGAGGAGTGTTATGAACCGGATTTATAAAGTCATTTGGAGTCGGGTGAAAAAATGTTATGTGGTTGTTTCGGAATTTGCTAATAATCGTGGAAAAATCAGCGGAAGTGGTGGAATGAGTGCGTGTACGGTTTTATGTGCACTTGCATTGGCGGGAAGTATAGCACTGCCATTGAACACTGTTCATGCAGTAATTCCTGAAGGAACAGGATCAGGTATGTCATTGGGAAATGGAACTGAGACAGGATCTGATCCTAATAATGTGGCAATAGGCGGTTATGCTAAGTCTTTAGGTGCAGTTGCTTTGGCGATAGGTGCTCATAGCAATTCTTCAGCTCAATATTCGACTGCTCTTGGTGGAGGCTCAAATGCTACGGCTCAAAATGCTACTGCTATTGGTGGCGTAGCATATGCATCAGCTAAAAATGCAGTTGCTGTAGGTGCAAATGCTAAAGCTTCTGGAGAATATGCTGCTGCTATTGGTGGAGACGCAAAAGCGGATAAGACTCATGCTATTGCTATTGGTAGCGTTGCTCATGCTCAAGAAGAATCTTCTTTGGCGATGGGGAATTTAGCGAAAGCTACAAATACCTATGCTTATGCAATTGGTGGTAATGCGCAGGCAAAGGGAAGATGGTCCATTGCTATGGGGACGAATGCGGTGGCTGAAGATGATGCTAGTGTGGCGATTGGAACATGGTCAAATGCTACGAGTGGGCAGTCTGCAGCTGTTGGCTATCAAGCCAAAGCAAAAGCTTTAGGAGCAACGGCACTTGGTAGACTCACGAATGTTACTGCAGTAGATGGCACTGCCATAGGGTCTTCGACTTCTGTTACTGGATTAAATGGTACTGCGATAGGTAATAAGGCTAACGTAACAGTAAAGAATGGTGTAGCTATCGGTAATGAAGCAAATGCAAAGAATGAAAATGCTGTAGCTATCGGTTCTGGATCTGAAACCGCAGCAGCAGTTGGCACTACGTCTGAAACGGTCAATGGAGAAATACATAATTTTGCAGGCATTAATCCTACTTCTACAGTAAGTGTTGGCAAGACCGGAGTAGAGCGTACCATTACTAACGTAGCAGCTGGACGTCTTTCTGCTACATCTACCGATGCTATAAATGGTAGCCAATTATATGCGGTGAATACTGAAGTGAATAAAGGCGTAGTGTATGCAGGTGATGTAAAGGTTGCAGGAGCTACGGATAATAAATTTATTCAAAGACTAGGTGCACAAACTAATGTTGTTGGCGGGGTAACAGATGTATCTAAATTGAGCGATAACAATATTGGTGTAGTATCTGATGGAATAAATACGCTGAATGTTAAATTGGCTAAAGAACTTAACAATCTGACTAGTGTAACAACTGGTAATACGGTTATGAATACTGATGGTGTGACTATTACCGGAGGTCCAAAAATCGTAAAAGATGGTATTAATGCGGGGAACAAACAGATTACAGGCGTTGCTAGCGGTGGAGATGTAATTACAAATGGTGCTAATATCGGAGATATCAACCGTATCGTTGATACAAAGGATAAATACGTGACCGGTGGTACCGCAACTTATCAAGCTAATGGTGATGGCAGTGCAAATCTAACCGGTACAAATGGTTTGATCGCTAATGTGACAGGCCTTAAAAATAACTTTGTTACAAGTGGTAGTGTATCCAATGATGGTAAAACTTTGACATTGGAACGTAACGATACAGGTAAAGTCAATGTCGATTTGAGTAATGTATTTACCGAAGTGGGAAAAGGGGACTACCGTTTGGTAGCAAACCCTGATCCAAATAGCCAAGGTAAATATAAAGTTGACAGTGATGGCAACATGGTATTGACTGTAGCTAATGATAAAGGCGATAAAAAACAAGTTACATTGACAGATATCGCATCCAAAGTACAACAAGATACCAATACAACGAATATCACAAATATCAATACTACTATTGCAAAAGGATTGAACTTCGCTGGTGATACTGGTACAGATATTAATAAGCAATTGGGTGATAAGTTATCTATTAAGGGTGGTGCTTCTGCGGACTTGACAGATAATAATATTGGTGTAGAATCTGATGGCACTCAACTAAATGTTAAACTTAAAAAAGATATTAACTTAGGACCTGATGGTAGCTTGGCTATTAATGGGAAGACTTATGTCAATAAAGATGGTTTGAATGCGGGTGGTCAAAAAATTACTAATGTAGTAGCAGGTACTGCTGGAACTGATGCTGTCAATGTGGATCAATTAAATGCCGCCATTGGTGGTACAGCCAAAGCAACAACTGTAAAAGCTAAAGATGCTAACGTAACCGTTACAGAAGGAGTTAACGCTGCTGGCGGTAAAGAATATACAGTTGGATTAGGCGATAAGGTTACTCTCGGTTCAGATGCTGATAAACAAGTCGTTGTAGATGGTACTACTGGTACGATTACAGCTGGAAATAAGGTTACAATTCATGGTACAACAGGTGATATTAAGGCGGGAATAGTTAAAATAACTGGCGCCGGTACGGTAAATGAATTGACTAACCGTATATGGGATATCGATAATCCTACAGTTGTACATGGTCAAGCAGCAACAGAAGACCAATTAAAATATGTTAGTGACGGTGTAAAAAATAATAAAAATGATATTACAAATATCAATAAAACCATTGTAAAAGGCTTAAACTTCAAAGGCGACGATACAACTGTTATCAATAAACAATTAGGTGAACAGTTAGATATCAAAGGTGGTGCCGATACTAATAAATTGTCTGATGACAATATTGGTGTAGTATCGGCAAATGGTGCGCTTAATGTTAAATTAGCAAAAGAATTGAAAAATCTGACTAGTGTAACTACCGGCGATACCGTTATGAATACGGATGGCTTGACTATAAATGGTGGTCCTAAGATTCTTAAGAACGGCATCGATGCAGGCAATAAGAAGATTACTAATGTAGCGGCTGGCACTGATAATACGGATGCAGTAAATGTTGGTCAACTGAAAGACGCTATTGCAGCAGGTAAGACTATTCTTAAAGATGGTAAAAATACAACTGTTGAAGGTGATGGCTCAGCTGCTAATCCTTACAAAGTTAATGTAAATGATGATCTAGTCCTTGGTAAGAAAGGTATTGATGGCAAAGACGGTTCCATCGGAGTTAACGGTAAAGATGGTTCAGCTGTTGTTATCAATGGTAAAGATGGATCTATTGGTTTGAATGGCAAGGATGGTAATAACGCTATTTCTATCAAGGGGGGCGAGGGAAAATCTGGTATTGATGGCAAAAATATTACTCGCTTAGTAATCGAAGAAAAGAATGGCGACAAGCATGATGTTGCAACTTTAGATGACGGTATGAAGTATGGCGGTGATACAGGCGCTGTTATCAAGAAGAAACTTAACGAACAAGTGAATGTAGTCGGTGGTATTACCGATGTAAGTAAATTGACTACTGATGACAATATCGGTGTTATATCCGATGGTGATAGCAACTTAAAAGTTCGTCTAGCTAAGGACTTGAAAGGTTTGAACAGCGTAACAACCGGTGATACTGTTATGAATACTGATGGATTGACTATTAATGGTGGTCCCAAGATTGTTAAGACTGGTATCGATGCGGGTGGAAAGAAGATTACTAATGTCGCTGACGGTACTGATGTTACAGATGCAGTAAATGTGAGTCAATTGAGTAAAGCGGTAGCTGGTGCTACAACAAAACTAGAGAATGGTAAAAATACAACAGTAACTTCCATAACTAATAATGATGGATCTAAGACTTATAAAGTAAACCTCAATGATGATATTACTCTTGGAACAGATCCTAATAAGCAAATTTCTATTAAGGGTTCTGAAGGAACAATACAAGCAGGTAAAGTAACTGTTAATGGCACAGCTGGTACAGTGAATAATTTGACTAATAAGACCTGGGACCCTGCTAACATAACTAGTGGTCAAGCGGCAACAGAAGACCAATTGAAGGCTGTAGCTAATGGGGCAGGTAAATACTCTTCCGTATCGGAAGGTAACAATATTAGCGTAATTAAAGGGACAAATGCAATTGGTGGTGTAGACTATAAAGTATCTGTAATCGATACACCGACATTTAAATCTGTAACAACTGGTAATACCGTAATGAACAATAATGGCTTGACAATTAAGAATGGTCCTAGCATCACAGAAACTGGTATCAATGCAGGTAATAAGAAAATCACCAATGTTGCAGCAGGTACGTCTGATTCGGATGCCGTTAATGTAAGTCAATTAAAAGAAATCGGTGGAAATATCAAGAATATTGATAGTCGTATGAATAGGGTTGGTGCAGGGGCAGCCGCATTGGCAGCACTTCACCCTCTAGATTTCGATCCTGATGATAAATGGGATATCGCTGCAGGCTATGGTAACTACAAAGATGCTCATGCAGCTTCAATCGGTGCATTCTATCGTCCAAATGAGGATACTCTATTTAGTGTAGGTGGTTCCTTTGGCGGCGGTGAAAATATGTTGAACGCTGGTGTTAGCATGAAAATCGGTCAAGGCAATCATGTGTCTACTTCTAGAGTAGCAATGGCGAAAGAAATCAAAGATCTTCGTGCTGAGCTTGAAAATGTGAAGGGCATACTCATGAAGGTTTCTGAGGGGAAACAGCTCAACTCCTTGGATTTGGATAAGATGCAACTTTTCCCAGATATACCTGAAAACCATTGGGCATACGACTATGTGGCGACATTAGCAGGTAATGGTATTATTGTGGGTTATCCAGACGGTAAATTTGGTGGAGATCGTATGATGACTCGTTATGAAATGGCTGCATTAATTTACAGGGCTATTCAAAACGGTGCTGTCGCCGATGATCAAATGGTTAGAGCACTTAAAGAATTCCAACCAGAACTTGAACGTATCAGAGTAGATACTATTTCTAAACATAAAGATGGTACGCCTGATATTCAACGTGTTCGCGTTATTAAAGGTCGCGGTTAATAGAATCGAAAGATTTTCATATGAAAAAAATCTGTTTTATTGTGATTGGATGTCCAATGATAGGGCGTAAATATATCATTTATAACGTATATTTTTAAAAGTGTTTTAAAAAGATTTTGAGTTATGTCTCCTTATATGTATAATACTACTATTAAGGAGACATAATTTATTTTGTGTATCTGTCAAATATTACAATTTTATCTTACGAGTATTTTTTGACACCAATCATTTTATGGTTGGTGTCATTCTTTTTGATTAAAAATAGAATACGTAATATAAATCTATCAATATGGCGCAGCTGATAACTTATTTGTCTCAATAGTTTTATCTTGTTATTAGTTTCTTCTGTGTATATATTATGGCACTTCATATAAAATTTTCTTTATGGATATTATAATTTCATATAATATTTATGTAATTATATTGCAAATAAATACATATAGGTGTATAATTACTTTCACAAAGTGAATTAATATTCGTAGTTTGTGAATAAAAATATAGATATGAGGGAAAGACCATGAAAGAATTTAGACAATTAACAGTTGCAGATACAGCAGAATATCATAAGGTACTAATCGACGGTTACGCAGCTATAAAAGACTATCCCATAAGCTTCGACGCTATTGATTTTACGGAAGAGGAATCTAAGGAATGGATTGAAAATTATCCTGTATACGGCTTGTATATTGATGGGCAATTAGTTAGTTCTATTACGTTTTGTATGCCTTGGGTGAAATACTCAACGCCGGATAAATATCCGCATATTGCTCATTTTGTAACGGCGCCAGCTTTCAAAGGCAAAGGATATGCACGAGAAGTCTTGGGCTATGCAGAGGAGCTTTTAAAAGAACAGTTTAAAACACATATTGTTACACTAGGAACGGCTAAGGAGCATCCGTGGTTGCCTAAAATGTATGAATCCTTTGGGTTTACTGCGTATGATAAGGTTCATTTTAGAGGAAAACAGCATACAACTATATTATTCAAGAAAGAATTAAATTAATTAAGAAAGCGTTATATTAATTACGTAAATTACCTTGTACTCTATTTGAGTGTTTTATGCTCTGATCGCAGATCAGGGACATTCACTAAATTTAGATACAAGGTATTTTTTTGTGTAAGATTATGACTATTCAGTATATAATATATACATATAACGTATCTTTATGGTTATATGTGTTATGGATGATTTGTAGAAAGGATGTGTCCATATGTTGATTTTGTCTGGTATTTTAGTGATGGTCATCGGTCTGATGCTGCGCTTTAATGCCTTGTTAGTTGTCGTAGCCGCAGGCTTTGTAACGGGCCTGGCAGGTGGTCTCAGTATTAACGATATCGTTGGTGCTATTGGAGAGGCCTTTGTTAAAAATCGTTATATGTCATTATTTATTTTGATTTTACCTGTTATCGGTCTTATGGAACGTCACGGCTTGCGTGAACGGGCAGAAATTTTGATTGGCAAGATCAACGCTGCTACGGCAGGTCGTATCTTTATGATTTACTTATTTGTGCGTCAAGTAACTGTAGCCTTTGGCATTAACATGTCCGGTATGGTTGCTATGGTTCGTCCATTGATTGCTCCTATGAGTGAAGCTGCGGTAGCTCAAGGCCGTCCAGTATCTCAACGTACGCTTGATAAGGTGCGCGGTGTGGCTGCTTCTGCAGATAATATAGGTAACTTCTTCGGTCAAAACTTATTCCTTGCTGCTGGTGGGTTATTACTCATCAAAGGCGTTATGGAACAATTAGGTTATTCTGTAGAGTTAACAGATATGGTATTGTACGGATTGCCAACTGCTGTTTGTGCTTATATCGTTAACTTTATTCGCTTTATTATCTTTGATAAAACAATTCAAGCCTCTGTAGCTCGTGACGAAGCGGATATGAAAGCTGGTAAATTAGTACCTAATGAGTTAAATATTCTTGTTACACCAGAAGAATTGAAGAAGGAGGCTGAATAATATGTTAGAAATATTCTATAAAATGCAGCCCTTAGATTATGTATATCTTCTCGTAGGGATTATTCTATTTATCTTTGCTATTCAATCATTTCTAGATAAAGAACATAAATATCGCATTGGTACAGGCTTATTTTGGCTCTTATATAGCGTATCCTTTATCTTTGGTTCTTATCTCTCCAAGGAAATTAATGGTTGGCTTGTCATTGCTATGGCGGCTATTGTATTAGTAAAACAACTCGGCAAAGGCCATTACTTTGAATCTCCTATCGAATTCAAAAAAGGCGAAGCTGTTCGTATTGGTAATGTTATCTTCGTACCAGCGTTACTTGTTGGTATTATTACATTCTTTATTGGTTTCTTTACTAAGTTAGGCGCTCTTGTTGGTCTAGGTATTGCCGCAATCATAGCTATGTGTGCTGCTCTTTTTATTACAAAGGGCGAACTTAACCAAGGTTTCCATGAAGGCCGTCGACTTATCGATGCTATCAGTTGGACTGCTATTTTGTCCCAGTTATTAGCGGCTCTTGGGTATCTATTTAATTTGGCTGGCGTTGGTAAACTTATCTCCAGTGCAGTCGCAAGTGTAGTACCAGCAGATAATGTATTCCTCGTTGTTGTGGCTTACTGCATTGGTATGGTTATCTTCACAATGATCATGGGTAACGCCTTTGCTGCATTTGCGATGATTACAAGTGCCATCGGTATCCCAATGCTCGTTGTAGCTCATGGTGCGAACCCTGCGGCTGTTGGTGCTATAGCAATGCTTGCTGGCTATTGCGGTACTTTGATGACACCTATGGCGGCCAACTTTAACATCGTACCGGTAGCGCTCCTTGAAATGCGCGACCAATACGGCGTTATTAAAGCACAACTTCCAATTGCACTGATCATGCTCGTATTGAATATTCTATTAATGTATTACTTTATTTAACCCTTTTCTGTGAAAGCACGATATTCTTATGAGACTGTACGATATATCCTTCTAAGATTATGTATCATGTTTGATTATTCTAATGAACCATAAGATATCGTTATGAGGTAGTGTGATGAAAACAATTTTAATTACCGGCTTTGATCCATTCGGCGGTGAACCTATTAATCCGGCTTGGGAAGCGGTCAAAACAATGGATGGTTATACCGATGGTGATTACAAGGTAGTGACTCAAATGGTTCCTACTATTCGTTATAAATCTGTTGATACTGTAAAAGCAGCGGCTGAAGCGTGCCAACCAGATTTCATTCTATGTGTAGGTCAAGCAGGTGGTCGCCCAGATATTACAGTGGAACGCGTTGCTATTAACTGTGACGATTTTCGCATTCCAGATAATGGGGGCAACCAACCGGAAGATGAGCCTGTTGTAGCCGATGGCCCTAGTGCCTATTTTGCGACATTGCCCATAAAAAATATCGTCAATGCGTTACATCAAAACGGTATTCCTGCTAAGGTCTCCAATACAGCGGGAACCTTTGTATGCAATCACTTGATGTATGGTGTATGTCACTATGCCGCGCAAAAGGGCAATATTAAGGCGGGCTTTATGCACATCCCATACTTGCCATCCCAAGTGGTGGATAAACCAAATCAACCAAGCATGGCTGTTGAAACTGTACGTGCCACATTGGAAACCATCGTTCATGTATTAGCTCATGGTGAAAGTTACAAGGCACAAGATATTAACTATACAACACCGCACGAATAAAAATATTACCAATACTAGTGTTTGTTTAATACACATAATTTAAATAAAGCTCGAGTTATATCTAGAAACGATATAACTCGAGTTTTTTGTTTGTAATAGATATTATAAATTTTAAATACCCACTATTGACATAGGTTTTTAAATAATATAATATAGGCTTATATTCATATTGAGTTAGTAGGAATATTTGAGGGATATCATAAAAGCTTTCACCATAAAAAGTGGAATAAAGCTAATGGGGATGACCTTTATAAGGAGTATAGAATGAGTGAACACGTAGATGTAAGTAAAATCAAGGATCCTACCATTGCGGCGGCTCGAAAAGAAGTTGAGTTTCAACGCGCTATGAATCCTTGTCCTATCGATTTTTCTGAGTTTCAATCTAGTAACCCTCGTTCTCAAGGGGAGCAGAAGGAGTATGAAGGTAAAGATGCATCGAATTTTAACCGTCGTCAAAAATATTCTGATAGTGAAGAGCCTCAATTCACAACACCTTTTGGCAGTGAACCAGGGTTTCTACCTGTAGAAAAGGACCGTTACCGCCTTGTATGGTCTAAGCATTGCCCTTGGGCTCACCGTATTGCTATTGCCATCGATTTGCTCGGACTAGATAAAGTGATTTCAAAAGGTACGGTTGATCCATTGCGTCCTGCAGGTGTAATTGCAGACTGGTTCTTTACCCTTGATAAGGATGAGAAGGACCCTGTATTGGGCATTCACTCCTTAGGTGAAGCGTACCGCAAAGGCGACCCTAATTACGATGCACGCTCCACAGTACCGGCTATCGTAGATGTTACAACAGGTGCGGTGGTAAACAACGACTACCATGCGTTGACTACGGAATTGGCATTAGGCTTTAAAGATTTTGTGTCCCCTGATGCACCAGATATTTATCCTGAGGAATTGCGTGCTGATATCGATGCATTGAATGTTATCATCTATGCTGACTTCAACTTGGCTGTAAACTTGGCAGCTCTTGTAACAAACCAAAAAGATTACGAATATTACTATGATCGTATCTTTGCTCGCTTAGATTGGCTCGAAGAACGCCTTAGCAAGCAACGTTACTTGATGGGGGATACTATTACAGACCCAGATATTCGTATCTTCCCTACATTGGCTCGTTTTGACCTCGTGTTCTACCAAAAATACTTGGTGAATAAAAAACGCCTCGTAGACTATCCAAATCTTTGGAACTACGCGAAGGATTTGTACTCCAATCCAGCCTTTGGTGGCACAACGGACTTCGACTCCATGCGCAAACGCTTCTACTATGTAGACCATACGCCATTTGAAGACCTACCACGCCTCGTTCCAAAAGGTCCAGACGACTCCATTTGGTTAGAGCCAAATAATCGGGCTGAAAAATTTGGTAAATAAAATCGGCAGTAAATTTATATGTTGTCTGAACTGTATTTAGTAAATCTTTTACTCTGAAATCTGATACATTACTGACGAATCAATCGATATATATTTAATTATAGATAACTGAAAGGGAGACTTTATGGATTCTGTAACGCAGACGATTGTGAACTACATAGAGCAAACGGATGTGACGAACCGTGAGGACCTCCTGTCAGTGGCTCGCATTGCTTTTCTAGATTATTTGGCATCTCTAGCGCCGGCTGAGACGGAACAGGCCGTTCAAGATTTGGCTCGGTTCATCGGGACTAATGGAGAAAACGTATCTAAAGCCGATAAAGCTTTGTATTATGGTTTTGCTTCGCATTATCTTGATTTTGATGATGCCCAGGCAAATCTAGCAGGTCATTTCAGTACTGTCTTATATTCTGCTTTACTAGCCGTGCTCGAGCCGATGGATACATGGCACGAATTCCTTCGGGCTTATATCATCGGAGCCGAGTTAGAGGGGATTATTGGTTCCCTTATTAATCCTGCACACCGAACCCAAGGATGGCATTCCACGGGGACCGTTGGTGTCATTGGGGCGGCGGCCGCTATAGGCGCTTTGCGAGGCCTTCATAGTGAAAGTTTGGCTCAGCTCCTGTCTTTGGCTGCCACACAATCGGCAGGCATGTTCTTTCAAAGTGGTACAGATGGTAAGCCTCTCCATGCGGGACTAGCAGCACGCAATGGCGTATGGGCTTACGAACTGTTACAACATACATCACTTAAAACAAGCACAAAACCATTTGACCCTGAACGGGGTTGGTTTAAAATTATCGGTAAAACTACCGTTACATCAAATGACATCGCTAGCCGTTGGCTAGCACCAGGGCAACTCATTGATCCTGGTTTGTGGATGAAAGTCCATCCCTATTGCTCGGCTGCTATTTGTGGCGCTGAAGCGGCAGAAGTCGTGGCACATAGACTATATACATCTTCTTCGTATGTGTCTAAACACAACTACCTTTCACCAGATACAGAGGAACAAGATCAATGTAGATTATGTACCACCCCCAATTTCTCCCTTTGGGATGAGATAGATCGAGTGACTGTTCATTTCCCGCCTGGTGCTGATGCGGCATTGCGTTATACATCGCCAACAACAGGTCGAGAAGGGCAGTTTTCCATAGAGTACATCGTGTACCAAGTTCTCGCGTATGGGGCGGTACAGGATGAATTATTCAAGATAGATATCATAGACTCATCAATACGAGACTATATGTCACGAATTGAGCGTGTTTATGATTTACCGAAGGTATCCCAAACAGAGCGGATTACGAAAGTAACCGTTATATTGAAAAATGGAGATACTTTCACAGAAACGGTGAACAATCCTAAAGGATCGCCGAAGAATCCTCTTACTATGGAGGATATATGCATTAAATTAGGCCTCACCTTGGAGGAAATAGATAGAATCATTGAAGCTTTTACCCATACAGATGAGGTTGAGCCATTCCTGCAAACATTGCGAAAAGAAGGAGTTTTACATGTTTAATACAAAGAAATTGACGAAATTATTTGCTATTGGCGCTTTGGCACTAGGTGTGCTTGTGGTGGCTGGTTGCGGTGATGATACATCAAAAGAAACAAAGGTGAATCCAGATGCCAAAGTGGTTAACGTAGCTACACGCGGTACAGTTCGCCCGTATTCCTATACAGACGATAACGGCAACCTTACTGGTTTTGACGTAGAACTGTTAAAAGAAATTGAGCGTCGTAATCCAGACCTTCACTTCAACTTCAAGCCTATGGCCGTTGATGCTGCCTTCGTAGCGATGGATGCAGGCCAAGTCGATATGATTGCAAACCAAATGCGCCGTAATCCAACTCGTGAAGCAAAATACTACTACACAAATGAGGTTAATAACTACTCTACACGTAAATTAGTGGTGAAAAATGACCGCAATGACATTTCTAAATTAGATGATTTGAAAGGCAAAAAAATCGCCGTTACTACATCTTCTGAGTTCAACGAATTAGTAAAACAATTCAACGAAACAGCGAATCCGCAAATTGAAGTGATCTATACAGATAAAGCCGGTGCCGAAACATTGAACCTCGTTGCTACCGGTCGTGCCGATGCAGCAGGTGAGTACGAATACGTAATTAATTCTGCTATTAAGGACCGTGGCCTACCACTCAAAGCCGTAGGCGATGTATTGGCAGTAGTACCAACATACTTCTTGTCTAAACGCACAGATGATATGAAACAAGTAAACGAAAAAATCGATAAAACGATGAAAGAAATGCGTGCTGACGGTACGTTGAAAAAACTTTCTGAACAATATCTTGGTGGGGATTACACATTCGATCCAACACAAAAATAACGAATAGGCCGCCTTGGCGGCCTTATTCTATTATGTCTAGAAGTGAGGTGCTATTGTGGGCAAGTATTTTGATGTGTCCTACATGATCCAAGCGTTTCCACAGCTCTTGAATTATGTTCACGTAACGGTGCTTATCACCGTTATTTCTGCCATCTTAGGTGTTATTTTGGGCTCTATCATAGCCATTATTCGCCTCAAGAAGGTGCCAGTATTAAACCAATTATTTATTGTCTTTATCTCCTTTATGCGGGGCACGCCGTTCTTGGTACAACTCTTCCTTATTTACTTTGGGGTGCCAGAAATCATGTCCCATATGGGGCTTAACATGAGAAATGTGCCGGGCCTCGTATTTGTATACGCCGTGTTTACATTACATATTGCCGCGTATAGTGCAGAAATCATGCGCTCCAGTATTGATGCGGTTGCGCCTGGTGAGAAGGAAGCCGCTAAAAGCCTTGGTATGACTGAGGTCCAAAGCTATGTGCGCATCATCTTGCCGCAGGCTTTCACCATGAGCATTCCACCGTTGACGAACCTCGTTATCGGCATGCTAAAAGGGACGGCGCTCATCTTTAACGTCGGTGTTGTCGATATGATGCGTAAGGCGGACCTCATGGGTGGCAATAGCCAGCGCTATCTTGAATTATTTGTCGATGCAGCTATCATTTATGGCATTTTAATTATCATCGTGTCCCTCTTGGGCCGATTGCTTGAAAAACGTTTTACCGTTGCGGGCAAGGAAACGCAACGCATTTTGATCAGTGAGGAGTAGGGGCTTATGGGACATATTATTGATTCAACCTATATTTATGGCACCTTCTTTGCGGTCATTCCTTATGTGAAAGTAACCCTCATGATTACCTTCCTCAGCGTTGGTTTGGGTACAATCCTAGGGCTATTAAGTTGCGTGCTACAACAAAATAAAGTACCTGTGCTCAGTCAGTTCAGCTACTTGTACGTATTATTGTGCCGTAGTATTCCGAATATGGTTCTCTTATATCTCGTGTACTATGGCTTGCCAATTCTATTCCTCGCACTAGAAGATCAAACGGGTGTGCATGTGCCTTTTGAAAAGGTACCAGCTACCTTTGTAGCCGTTGTAGGCTTAACATTGCATACAGGAGCCTATTTGAGTGAAATCTTCCGGGCTGCGTTGCAATCTGTACCAAAAGGTCAAATGGAAGCGGCTCAAGCTATTGGTATGACTTGGTTCCAAGCGTTCCGTCGCATCGTATTGCCACAAGCAACAGTCTTTGCGTTGCCTCTATTTACAAATCAATTCCTTAACACTATGAAGAGTACGAGCATCGTATTCGTCATTACTGTTATTGAATTGTTCGGCGCTACAAAGTTATATACAGAGGAAAATTCACAGTATTTTGAGGCCTACATTGTGGTGGCCGGTCTATTCTGGGTGATGGGGATTGTCTTTGAATTTATCTTCCATCGTTTAGAAGTCTATGCAAGCAAGTATAAACGAGGTAATGCATTATGATAGATATTAAACAAGTTCACAAATCCTTCGGGAACCGTGAAATTTTAAAGGGCATCGACCTACATGTGCCAACAGGTTCTGTAACGGTTATCCTTGGCCCATCCGGTAGTGGTAAGACGACGTTCCTTAGAACGCTCAATTTCCTTGAAAAGGCCGATGCAGGGACGATGCAATTAAACGATATTTCCGTAGACTTACATAAAGCGTCTAACAAGGAAATTTTAAACGTACGCCGCAATACATCTATGGTGTTCCAGTCTTATAACTTGTTCTCTAACAAGACTGTTATTGAAAACATTATGGAAGGCCTTGTAACGGTTAAGAAAATGAAAAAATCTGAAGCCCGTGAAATTGCTCAACGTTTCCTTAAGGAAGTAGGCATGGAAGGTTATGATGATTACTATCCTGTACAACTTTCCGGTGGTCAACAACAACGTATCGGCATCGCTCGTGCCCTTGCGATGGATCCAGAGGTTATCCTCTTTGACGAACCTACATCAGCTCTTGATCCAGAGCTCGTAGGCGAAGTATTGGCCGTTATCCGCAAGATTGCTAAAGAGTTAGAGGTAACCATGATTATCGTAACGCACGAAATTGGCTTTGCTAAAGAAGTAGCTGACCAAGTCGTATTCATGGAAGGTGGCGTCATCGTAGAACAAGGGGACCCTAAGGTTGTTCTCGAACATCCAAAAGAAGAACGGACACGTAAATTCTTGAGCCGTTACCTTACACTAGATAGCGACTTGCCTCTAGATAGCGCAGCACTTTAAATGAGGTACATAATGAAAGAATTTAGACAATTAACCGTAGATGATGCGGCTGAGTACCACGAGGTGTTGATTGCGGGATATGCAGAGAATAAGAACTATCCTATATCCTTTGATGCCATCAACTTTAGCCAAGAGGAGTCTCGGGCATGGATCTTAACATATCCTGTGTACGGCCTCTACGTAGATGGCTCTTTGGTATGCTCTATTTCCTTCCGTATGCCTTGGATACCAAAGGCTACACCAGATGTATATCCGCACATTGCACACTTTGTAACGGCCCCTGAACATAAGGGAAAGGGATATGCTCGTGAAGTCCTCGCCGAAGCAGAAGACCTACTCCGTAATGTATATAAGACACCAGCCGTAACACTAGGCACCGCCGCAGAACACCCGTGGCTTGCCAAAATGTATGAAAGCTTTGGCTTTAAGGAATATAAGCGAGTACAACTGCCTGGGAAAGTGCATACTACCATATTCTTTAAGAAGACGTTATAGATGAGCAAAAATTTCTATTTTATTCACAAACACAGTGTTATAATAAATAAAAATTGTTGCTTGTGGAGTGTGATATCGAATGTATGAAATCGTAAATGAACCAAATTTAACAATTGCTTTTGATATGGATACAGAGTTATCTCAATTTGGTGTGTTTGGCATATATATTAAACAGGGCTATAATATTTGTGCTGGATATATTGACCCTAGTGATTGGTCAGGAATTCGTGCTGGTTATAAAGAATTAGTTGACTTGTATGAAAACTGCAAAGGTAAAGCAACTTTTACAAATATTTTGACGGGAGAAGGGGATACGCTAACATTCTCTTTAGACCAAAAGGGTACTTTGACAGTGGATATTACTATCTGTACCACTTGGAATTACAAATGTAATATGACTATTGAAAGTTTAGATCAAACGTATTTGCCGAGGTTTATTGAGTTTTTCAAAGAGTTTTTAGATCGAGAGCCAAAATAAAAAGAGTCGCATCAAAGGATGCGACTCTTTTTTGTACCCAGTTTCTATATACAGTTATTTTGTAACAACTTTAAGATCTACAGGGATTTTAGCTTCTACAGCTTCGCCTTTGATAACTTTTTGAGCTGTATCGATAGCGATTTTACCCATTTGGTCTGGTTGTTGAGCAATTGTTGCAGCCAATGTGCCGTCTTTAACAGCTTTGTCTGCGTCAGCAGTACCATCGAAGCCTACGATGAAGATTGTTTTGCCTGCGGATTTAGCTGCTTGGATAGCGCCCAATGCCATTTCGTCGTTATGAGCGAAGATAGCTTGTACGTCTGGGTTGGCTTGCAAGATGTTAGTTGCTACGTTCAAACCTTTTGTACGGTCGAAGTCAGCGCTTTGTTTTGCTACTACTGTTAAGTCTTTGTCAGCTACATTGTGGAAACCTTGGCCGCGTTCACGAGTTGCGGAAGCACCAGGGATACCTTCAATTTCAGCTACTTTTGCAGCTTTGCCAACTTTATCAACGATAAGTTGAGCTGCCATTTCGCCGCCTTTTACGTTATCGGAAGCAATGTGAGCTACTACTTTGCCTTTGTCAGCAGAGCGGTCAACAGTGATTACAGGAATGTTTTTAGCATTTGCTGCTTCTACGGAAGTAGAGATAGCTGCAGAGTCTACAGGGTTGATGATCAATACGGAAACGCCGCTTTCAAGTAAGTCAGAAATGTCGTTTGCTTGTTTTGCAGGGTCGTTTTGAGCATCAACGATTTTAACTTTAAGACCAAGCGCTTTAGCTTGAGCCTCAACGCCTTCTTTCATAGTTACGAAGAATGGGTTGTTTAATGTGGAAACAGAGAAGCCGATGGTGCCGGATTTTTTGTCGCCGCCGTTATCAGCGCTTTTACCACAGCCTGCTACAAGACCGATAACCATGATAGCCATCGCCAACAGTAACAATAGTTTTTTCATAGGAACCTCCTAAGCTTTCTTGCGGTCTGCAAGAACAGCCAGTAAAATAACAATACCTTTTACGACTTGTTGATAGAAACTGGAAACGTCGAGAATATTTAACCCGTTGTTGAGGGTACCGATAATGAGGGCACCAATTAATGTGCCAATGATATGACCACGACCACCAGCAAGGCTTGTACCGCCAAGAACTACGGCTGCGATAGCGTCAAGTTCGTAGCCTGCACCTGCTGTAGGTTGTGCAGAGTTAAGACGAGAAGTGATGATTGCACCTGCGATACCGCAGAGCATACCCGTCAAGGCATACACGAAGATTTTAACGCGGTCAATCTTGATACCAGCAATGTAACTAACCTTTTCGCTACCACCTACGGCATATGTTTTACGGCCTAAGGATGTGCGGCTCAATACGAACCAGAGGATGATGAAAGCTAGGAACATTGTGATCGCTGGAACTGGAAGGCCTGCAATATCCCCTTGGCCAAAGCCATGGAATAGAGGGTCTTGTGTAAGGCCGGAGATTGGGTTACCGTCTGTGAATACTAAGGTAGCACCACGGTAGATTGTCATGGTCGCCAAAGTAGCGATAAATGGAGCTACGCGACCATAAGTGATAACGAGACCGTTAATACCGCCCAATACAAGGCCTGCACCTGCGGCTAATACGATAGCCAATACAGGGTCAGTACCAGTTACGATGAGGTTGGCCATCACTGCACTAGAGAGGGCAAGGATAGAACCAACAGATAAGTCGATACCGCCCGTTAAGATGACAAAAGTCATACCAAAGGCGATGATCGCATTGATGGATACTTGGCGCAACAAGTTACGCAAGTTAGAGAATTCAAGGAAACTGTCGTTCATGACAGAGATAATGATAAATAATAGGATGAGGCCGATGAGAGGGCCTAATTTTTTTACATATTGTAGAGCTTTGCTGTCCATTATTGTCCTCCTGTGGCTAATGTCATAATCGATTCTGGTGTTGCTTCGCTGCGGTCCAAGATACCGGCTACGCGACCTTCATGAATGACCATAACACGGTCGCTCATGCCCAGCACTTCAGGTAGCTCAGAGGACACCATGATAATGGACACACCATCGTTCGTTAATTCGTTCATTAAATCATAAATATCACGTTTCGCACCGATGTCGATACCCCGCGTAGGCTCATCCATGATGATAATAGATGGTTTTTTACCGACCCATTTAGCGATAACAACTTTTTGTTGGTTACCACCAGAGAGGGAGGACGCCGCTTCGTGAATAGATTGTGTTTTAACGCCTAGTTTTTTAGACAATTCATCAGCAAAGGAATTGAGTTTACTCTTATCTAGTACATGAGATGGGCAAATTTCGCCAAGGTTCGGCAATGTAATGTTGGAACCGATGGAGAAATCGAGGATCAAGCCTTCGCTCTTTCTATTTTCTGTGATGAAAGCAATGCCTGCCTTGATAGCATCTTCCGGTTTTTTACAGTTTAGAACGGAGCCATTAACTGTTACAGTACCGCCATTGTGCTTGTCTACACCAAAGATAGCGCGCATGATTTCTGTACGGCCAGCGCCCATAAGGCCTGCGACGCCGAGGATTTCACCTTTGCGTAAGGAGAAGGAAATGTCGTTGTCGAACCCTTCTGGTTTGAGGTTATCTACGCTCATCACAACCTCGCCAGGAGTTGTCGTACGAGCAGGGTAGAACTCGTCGATAGAACGACCTACCATGTGACGTACTACTTCGTCTACAGAAATTTCAGCAGTTGGTTTTGTAATGATGGTGTGACCATCACGCATAACTGTTATGGTGTCACACTCGCTAAATACCTCTTCCATACGGTGAGAGATATATACGATAGCCACGCCGCGGGCTTTCATTTTGCGCATCATTTTGAACAATGTCGCCGTTTCACGCTCTGTGAGGGCTGCTGTCGGTTCGTCCATGATGACTACCTTGGCATCTAACATCAAGATACGAAGGATTTCTGTCATCTGTTGGTGACCGACGGAGCAAAGGCCTGCTTCTGTTGTGAGCGGCAATTCGATGCCTAACTCGCGGCACGTATTTTGTGCTTCTTCGAGCATCGCCTTTTTATCGAGCATACCAAAGCTGTTGCGCTTCGGTCTCATTAAATACAGATTTTCTAACAATGTTAGATTAGGCCAAATGTTGAGCTCTTGGTGAATAAAGGCAACACCGTTTAGCTCGGCCTCTCTCGGATTCGGGAAGGTGCGCTCTACGCCGTCGATGGTGATTGTACCAGCATCTGCCTTGTGAATACCGGTGAGGATATTCATGAGCGTAGATTTGCCGGCCCCATTTTCGCCCATCAAGGCGTGAACCTCGCCCTCCTTGAGGGTAATACTCACATCGCGCAGTACTTGGTTCGTACCAAATGCCTTCGCAATGCCTGACATAACAATTTCCATAACTACTCCTATATGATTGGTAAAAGTATCTCTAATCTATTATTCTATGGACGATTGCTGAAAATACAATCGGCACGCAAGATAATGTTTGCATACGGAGATGCTTCACCAGTTCGAATGATGCACTTGCATTGTTTTGTGGCTTCTTTAAAAGCATCGTGGCTCGTTTCAATCCATTCGTATTGATCGGATGGGAAGGTAGACTCTAAGAAGTCATAAGCCTTAGGATTGTTTTCTTTAATTTCTGTAGCCACATGAATTGCTTCGGATTTCATATGCTTAGCGATTATGGATACTACCTGCTCAAAGCTCGGTACGTCAAAATCCAAAGCTAAGTCGATTTTTTGAACCCCTTCAGGTACCGGTAAGCCACAATCAGAGATACAAATGGTATCTGTGTGACCAAGATCTGCCAATACCTTAGCGATATGGCTATTTAAAATGCCGTGTCGTTGCATGGTAATCTCCTTTTCAATCTATATGTGTTCTGCTAGGAATGCGGCGACCTCGTCCTTTGTTGGCATGCCTCCTTGAGCTCCCAAGCGTTGGATGGAGAGGGCCGCTGCTGCATTTCCGTAGTGTAGAGCATCGGCTAAGCTTTCACCATTAACGATAGCCGTTGCAAAGGCACCGTTAAAAGTATCGCCAGCGCCTGTTGTATCTACGGGTTCAACCTTGAAGCCCGGTACGATGCGGATTTCACCGTCGTCAGCATAACCTACGCCCTTGCTACCAAGGGTAACGATGATTTTGTTTTCGTTAGCTAGTAAGGTCTCCTCTGTAGATTGGTTAGGGTAGAGCGCAGATAGCTCATGTTCGTTTGGCGTAATATAGGTTGCTAATTTTAACCATTCCGAATCGAGGTCGGTTGCAGGAGCAGGATTTAAGAGGACTTTCACATTCGCCTCGTGACAACGACGAACGATGTATTCAATAGTTGGAATAGGAATCTCGTTTTGCACCATCACAAGATCGGCTTGCTCGATAGCAGACCAAGCGTTATCTACTACGGACTGGTCTATCTTAGCATTAGCACCTGCAATCACGATGATGCTATTATCGCCTTCAGCTAATGTAATGTGTGCTGTACCGGTTGTAGTGTTCGGTACCGTAACGATGTAATCTGTATTGATGAAATTTTCTTTTAAATTATCTAAAATCATTTGGCCGTATGTATCTTCACCGATACAGCCGACCATCGTGACTTCTGCACCTAGACGAGCCGCAGCCACCGCTTGGTTTGCGCCCTTGCCACCGTGAGCGATGTGCAATTCGTTGCCCATAATTGTTTCGCCCGCAGTAGGGCGTTTATCCGCGAGGACTACAATATCCATGTTGCAACTGCCAATAACAACAATACGATTCATAATAACTCCTTAATAAGCCTCTGCCCTAACTGGGACTAAAAATGACTATCATTTATTTTTATACATAGAATCTTGCATATTTTATACAACGAACTGTATATATAAATATAATTGATAATCTAAGAGACATTTGCTTTCACATACCTATAAGTGTATATTAATCATTTATTAGTATAGCGTAAATACGTGAGTTTATCTATATAAATATCTATAAAATGTAGGAATAAAAAAGGTATATCCAAAATCTATGTTACATGAGTAAAAATGTACCGATTAGATTTAGGATATACCACTTTGAAGGGTATTTAATTTTTAAAGAAGCACTGGTTTAGTTCAAATGTTATAATCCGTTTAGTATATTTACATAATCCTGTCGTTGATCAAGTATAGAGATTAAATAAATAGTTCTAGTTTCCTCTACAACTGTGTAGAAAATAATAAGCTTTTCTAAAATCAACATTCGAAAGTCACTGTCATTAAGTGCTCTAATTTTAGGTGTAGTCCCCATATATGGATGGTTCATAAGATTTGAAATTGAATTTTGAATATTTTCTTTTACTTGTATAGCTGTTTCTTTTGAAAACTGCATAGCTATATAAAGTATTTGTTGATGTAGCTCTTTATTGAACTTTTCAGTAGGAATGATTGTGTAGGGTTGGGATTTCATAGAGTTACCCCATTTGATCTAGCATTTTATCGATACTGTTGAAAGCTTCATCAAGTGTAGTGGTGCGACCTTGAATGATATCGTTTTGTCCTTCTACAAGAGAGGATAATAATTCTATTTTTGACTTTAACATATTATATGTATTATAGCCGAGACTTACGGTATCTCCACGACCATTTACAGTAATAATGGCAGCCTCATCTTTAAGTTGTAAGGTTTTAGAAATTTCAGGATACTTATTTCGTAAATCAGAGGATGGACGAATTGTTTCGCGTAATATTCCCATAGTTATCTCCTTATAGTTTTAAAAGTATTTGTTCATCATTCTTATACTGTAATTATATCATTTAAACGATATAATTGCAGTATACAAATATATATATGAGATATTTAATTCAAATGAGGTTAACTAGATACTTTAATCATAAAATGATATATAAAAAGACTATCTTCAAGCGTATTGAAGATAGTCTTGTATTGGTATATAGTAATTTCTCTTTTTTACAAAATATTTATTTATATATTAGTGAAAGCTTGGTTTGTCATAGTGTGTACCTGGTTCACCTACACCGATGCTTGTGCGGTGGAAAGGCGTTTCATCCGCAGCGTGTAAGATATCAAAGATGGCTTTTACCACTGCTTCGCGTGAAACTTGGGCATCGTTGAATTGAGCCCCTTCAGGGATGAGTTCGTAATCAGTTTTCTCTGGATCATTGTAAAGCCATGTGAGGCGCAAGATGGTGTAATTTAAGTTGGATTCGCGTAATACATTGCGTGCTTGGCGCTCACCTTGAACATAGCTAATCGGCAAGTTGTCGAAGGTCCATTTTTCAAGTGCTACAGGGAATTCACCAGAAAGTCCAGCCATGGACACACCGATAACACGGCGTATATTTTTGCGGCTCAATGCTTTCACGATGGAAGCCATATCACTGCCAGACTCCATAGCACCTACAAATACAACCTCCGCATTTGTTACAGCTTGTTCTAATTTACCAGGATTTTGGAACGAACCTTCAATCACTGTAACACGTTCATGGTCGATAATCTCTGGAGGTATACGTGTTTTCAACTGACGACCGTATAATGTAATGTGCATATCTGTATATGTTAATAGTGTAGCAGTCAACTTTTGAGCTATTTGGCCCGCAGCTCCTAAAATCGTAATATACTTATACATAAAAAAGACCTCCTATGTTCGGGCATAAATATTTAATAAAATTTTAACATACATATATGACAAATACGTGAGAAAAAATTATAAAAATCTTTGTATTATTTTCGTAATTTAATTGATGCTTAACATTTCATTTGTTGTTTTTAGCTGTGCAAATCGATTCCGCCAAATCTTTTCTTTGTAAAAGGATAAGATTGTACCGGCTGGTAGATACTCATTGTCAAAGGTTGAGATAGCATCTTCGACGATGGTGATATTATAACCATACTCAAAGCCTACTTTCACAGATGTATCAATGCAAAATTCCACCTGCATTCCTACGAATGTTAAATCGGTAATATTTTTTCGGTTTAAATATTCCTTTAATTCAGTGTCCTTGAAGATACTATTGTAATATTTATTGAAAATCTTTTCGTTTTCTTGCGGTTTTAATTCGTGATAGACTTGCCAATTATCGCTACCTGTTGCTAATAAGCCTTCATCTTCAGAATGTCTGATAAAAATGACTTCTATATTTTGATCTCTAAAATGTTGAATGATTGCTTTTGTATTTGAGATAAAGTTTTTGGCATTGTAAGGGTTTTCCTTAACTAAGCCTTCTTGTATATCGATTACGATTAATGCCTGTGCCATGATATTTCCTTTTTTATTCATAAATAAGTATCTATGCGCATTATATCATAAGTATATAACAAGAAAAGGAAGAAAGAAGTATCATAGATGTTGATAGTAATTTTGAAGGATGCTGTAAAATTTGATGTTAAATTTACTTGAAGTCCCTTGATAGTCTCTAGGCTTTCACAAATTCTCGAAGAATGTTAAAATAAATCCATATATATTTTTATAGAAATGAGGCTATTATGGAACGGATTCAGGATCTTGTGTACACACATGTGCAGGGTGGCCAGTTTAGATGGGTTACTGTTAGCACATTGATGCTCGCATTGGGCACGATTTTGCATTTGGTGAGCCCTAGTGTGGCTGGGGTAACGCCGAACTGGACGATTGCTACGTACTGCGTAGCTATTTTATTGACTCGTCCTAGTTTGAGTCAAACCTTGGGGATTGGACTCGTGGCGGCCCTCATCAATGTATTGACGTCTAAATCAGCGTTCCCTTACGGCAATTTGTTGTCTGAGCCAGGTGGTGCTTTGACGGCGGCTCTCGTAACGCGCGCTATGTTGTCCATGAAGTTCCGTAAAATTGGTGGTTTTGATTTAACCCCTGTCGTGTCTGGCTTTTTAGCAACTGTTGTATCTGGTGGTATCTTTGTTACCATTTTGTGGCAAGTGCTTGGGTTGCCAAATAATGTGTACATGTACGGCATGTGGCCATTGGTACTCATTGTAGGGGCCTTGAATGGTGCCATTACACCAATCTTGTATATTCCGGCACAACGTTTATTCTCTAAACGTGGCATGTTGCCAAATGCAGATCAATTGACATCTGATCATAGTCGCTTGACTATTTTGCCTGAGCGCCAAGCTAAAATATCCATTGAGCACGTAAATTACTATCATCCAAAGGCGACTACACCATCCCTTGAAAATATCAATCTCGATGTAAATGAAGGTGATTTCCTCGTTGTTACAGGCCCTGCAGGTTGTGGTAAAAGCACCCTTTGTATGGCGATGGTAGGGGCGGTGCCTAAATTCTATGGTGGACGGCTAGAAGGCATGGTCTTCGTAGATGGTCATGCGACTACGCAAATGGAAATCCCAGAACTAGCGAACCATATCGGTGTAGTTCTAGCCGACTACGATACACAGCTCGTAACGATGACTGTTCGTGAAGAAGTGGCCTTTGCTATGGAAAACCGCGGTTATGACCGTGAAACTATTAAAGCTCGTTCTGAAGAGGTGTTTAAGCAAGTTGGCCTCGTAGGCTTAGAAGATCGCAAGATTACAAGTTTATCTGGTGGTCAACGCCAACGTTTGGCTATCGCTTCTGTATTGGCTACGAATCCAACCGTACTTGTTCTTGATGAACCGACAAGCTCCCTCGATCCAGATGGGACCGCAGAATTATATCGCCTCGTAGGCGATTTGAACCAAAAACACGGTATCACCGTTGTCGTTATCGACCATGATTTGCATGCCGTATTGCCGTACGCTAACCGCATGGCTCTCATGGTAGATGGCTCTATCGCCTGTGATGACGATGTACCGACTACGCTTCGTTACATGTACGAGCACAACATTCACGTCGATGCATTGCCATCCGTGTTTATTACGTATATGGAATTGGAACAAGCCGGCTTCCACAGTGATGAACCTTGGCTCAGCATCGAGTCTGCTATCAAGGGCTTGCACCAAATTGAAATGGCTCATGCTATTCAAACCGAGGTGCATGGTAAAAGCAACTCTCCAGCTAATCAAAGAAATACAGTAGATAATCTTGCTGATCAATCTAATATAGTAGAAAATAGACAACCAGTTCAACGTGTTGATGATGTACCAGGAAAGGACGGTGGCGCTCATGCTTAAGGTTGAAAACATCCGCTTTGGCTATGTGCCATCCGTAGATATTTTCCAAAACGTGACTTTCACCATCGAAGGGGGCGAATATATCGCTATCGGTGGTCGTAATGGTTGCGGCAAAACGACTATTACGCGATTGCTTGTCGGCCTCGAAAAGGCTAGGGAAGGCCACATGTATTATAACGGTAGGGACATTACGTCCATGCCGCCGTCTAAACGGGGACAATTTATCGGCTACGTATTTCAACAGCCAGATCGCCAAATGTTCAGACCTACCGTAGCCACAGAGGTTGCCTTCGGACCTGAGTCCTTGGGGCGCAGTAAAGCCGAAGTGAAGCGTATCGTTGATGAAGTATTGGCGCGCACAGGCATCGGTCATTTGCGTGAAGCCTATCCTCCAACATTGCGCCGCGGTGAAAAGCAACGTGTTGCCATTGCTTCTGCGCTGGCTATGCAGTCTAAAATCCTCATACTTGACGAACCAACCAGTGGTCAAGATGGTAAGGAAACTAAAGAGCTATTAGCACTATTGCGTCAGCTTAATTCAGAAGGTATCACAATCCTTCTTATTACCCATGATATGGAAATCATGGCTAGCGAATGTAGCCGTGCTATCATCATGGGCAACCAAACCGTTGCCTTTGACGGCAGTCCAGAAGAATTATTCAAGAAATCTACGGATGAATTGCAGGATTTAGGCCTTACAAAACCGCCAAGTGTGGAACTTTCACTAGCGGTACCGTCCTTAGGCTATTGTAAATCTATGGATGAATTGAAATCTAAGTTAGTGGCTCAGTTGAGCGGAAAATAGGAGGGACATATGGAACGTTTAGTACCGTTAACAAAAATCTTGATGACCCTCGCTGTATCCGTATGGGCCATTCTCTTGCGCGACTGGGCATCGCTATTGGCATTAGTCGTAGTAGAACTCGGTGTACTGTTTTTGGCAGGGTTGTTATTCAAACAACGCAAAGCCGTGTTGGCATTAACTAGTTTCGCTGTATTCCTTGGCCTCATCCAATTCCTTGGCAGCGGCGATGTAACCTCTGCCATCGTATCCGGCTTACGAATGTTGGCTATGACACTTGTCTTTATAGGCTTGTTGGCAACTACAAAATTACAAGACCTTACGGCCGCGCTCGTAACACAATGCAAAATTCCTTATGAATATGCATTTATGTTCACTGCTGCGCTCCGCTTCGTGCCTGACTTTATTGCTGAAAGCCATGCTGTACAAGAGGCGCAAGCTTGCCGTGGCTTATCTCTAGAAGGCAACTTCATTAAGCGTATCAAATCCTATGCATCTGTTATTCAACCATTGCTGTTGAAATCCTTGGGACGCTCCGAAACAATGGCATTATCCTTAGAATTACGTGGATTCGGTGGCCCCACACACAGCTTTGCTGCATCCGTAGGATTGAAAAGAATCGATTATACTGTGATTAGTGCTTTAATTGCTATTACAGTACTTTTATTTGTTATTGTGTAATTTTCTTATAAATCAAGTAAGAGTATGTTTTTGCTCCTATAGAAATGTATTAGCTCTAATAGTCATAATAAAAAATATGATGAGAGTATATAAGTAAAATAAGAGCTTTTTACTTATATATGCTTCAAAACGTATATGCTGAGTGGTAAAATTTACCACTCAGTTTTGTTGTATTGGGCATATAGATGTAAAATATGTAATTCTTACCTCAAAAGATGGAGAAAAGTGAAATGGTATGTTATACGAATAGTTCGTCCTTTTTCTTGCGTATGTGGGCTATTTTTATATATTATGTTAAATAGAAATAATATTTTTAGGATACCTACAGTTTTGAGGAATACTTATGAGTGAGTTAGTAATACGACCAATTACAAGGAATGATATAGCCCCTTGTTTAGATATTTATAACTATGAGGTTGTGAACGGCGTAGCCACGCTTGATCTTGAACCCCGCACGTTGCCAGAGTGGCAGGAGTGGTATGAGTCTCATAGTGATGAACACCATCCTATTGTGGTAGGTACCATTGATGGGCTTGTAGCAGGCTATGCATCGCTTTCACCATATCGACCTAAAGAGGCCTATAAAAGTACCGTCGAATTATCTATCTATATCCATCAAGATTATCGCGGTAGGAGAATCGCTACACAGCTGATGGCTCATATTTTAGAAATAGCAAAAAATGATCCGTTATTGCACAATGTGGTATCCGTTATTACGGCTGGCAATGAAGGCAGCACCAAGTTACACGCGCGATTTGGCTTTACCTATTGTGGTTTAACGCCTCAAGTTGGATTCAAACATGGTAAATATCAGGATACCGAAACATACGCATTATTGGTATAATAATTAGTATAGTAAAAGATAAATATTAATACGTTATACTAATGATGTATAGATTATAGATAAGGATTCGCCAGGGGTTAGGGCGAATAGGGGTGATTGAATGAACATGAAAGATGAACGGCAGTTCGTTGGATATAGTAAATATCGTAGCCGTCTCGTGGACGGTCATGTGCATACGGAGTTGTGTCCACATGGTAGTGGGGACCGAACTGCGATGATGATTGAGAAGGCCATCGAGTTGCGTATCGAAAAGGTATGCCTTACAGAACATGCACCATTGCCAATAGCTTTTGCTGCAGAATATGGTGGTGATAAAAAGGCCTATGACACAGCGTCTTTGAAATTAAATGAAGTTGATACTTACTTAGAGTTGGGTCGTCAATTACAACGTGCCTATGGCACACATATCGATATTTCTCTCGGTTTTGAAGTCGATTATATTCCAGGCTTTGAATCAGACATTCAAGAGTTCTTGGATCGCTATGGTCCGTTGACGGATGATAATATTTTATCCGTTCACTTTATGGAAGGCGTTAATAATGCCTTTTACTGCTTAGACTACAGTCCTGAAGAATTCGAAAAAGGCTTCGGCCCGTGGATCGAAAAACAATATGAGTTATATTACAAGTATTATTCTACAGTGCGTCAAGCCGTGCGTGCTGACCTCGGTGAATATACACCTAAACGCATAGGTCATTTTGATTTAATCAAGAAATACCAACATCACTTTGGATTTGAACGTCATTTAGATCGTCGCAATGCGCAGGTGGTGAGCGATATTTTGCATATCATGCGCGTCCAAGGTCGTGAGCTAGACTACAACATGAGCGGGTTCTTCAAACCAGACTGCCGTGAAATGTACCCAAGCCGCTTCATTCAAGGCATGGCGGCTATCATCGGTGTGCCATTTGTATTGGGGTCTGATGCACATAGCGTGGCAGATATAGAACGAGTTTGGGGCTAGAGTGATGAGAAAGTTTTGGTTTGGGTTTATTATTTTGATTACTTTAATAACAGCTTTTATAGCTTTTATGTTTTATCATGAACCATCATCAGATGAGCTGGTTGGCCGTAGTGTAGTTTTAGAGTTTGGGCCTAAGAATGAAATTTATATTAGCAAATTGGGTAGCCAATTTATTGTATCTGATACTAGTTTCTCTAACTCTAAATTTCCTTATTTCTTTGATGCCTTTGTAGAGAAAGATAAGGCTGGCAGCTCGTATCTATACTTATTATGTAAGGATAATATGATTGTCTTTGATAATAATATGAATTGTATTCTATTCTTCTCCAAACAAAACCAAGAGTCCAAAGCTTTATTGGATCATGTTCGGAAGTATTATCATTTTGATGAAAGTAAAACGAAGTATAAGATGGAAGACTTAGATGAAGTTGATAGGTCTATATATCTATCGTTACAAAGTCAAAATTAATCCTTAATTATATGTATTTAACTATACTTATAAAAGGATGTAAGCCATAGGCGTAGTGTCTTTATATTAATAATGTGAAATCATAACGGTTCTATTGACAATTCTATAGAACCGTTATATTATAGTTTCATACTTTATCTAGATAAAGCGATAAAATAGAAAAGTATCGATATAGGTAGAATTTTTCTCATAGTAAATAGAAGATTTATATAACGCATTTAAAACTAGTTATATGATGCTTTCATAGACAAGAGAACTAATAAGACGAAATGATAGAAAGGATGTTTACGATGGTACAGCAGCAATTACCTACGGGGTTCCGTGATGATATAGGGATCGTAGCAGAGCGCAAGGATGATGTGAGTCAATATGTGCTCGGTCTATGTCGTAGCCGCCAATACACAAAGATCTCTACACCGCTTGTGGAGTACAAGGATGTATTTAATGGCTATGCAATGGGGCGCGGTCAGCATATGTACGAGTTCATGGATAGTTCTGATGAGTCCGTCGTAATTCGTCCTGATTTGACGATGCCAATCGGTCGTTTTTTGGCGACTACCAATATTGAATTGCCTCGCACGTTCTACTACTTGGGCGATGTGTTTATGAAAAATAAAAAGCACCGCGGCGATGTGAACCAAGTGACGCAAGGTGGCATCGAGATGGTAGGCTACGAAGGGCTTGAGGCTGAGCAAGAGTGCTTCAAGATTATTAAAGAGGTGAACGAAGCTCAGTTGGGTAATCATTTGTTGCTCGAAATTGGGGATGCTCGGTTCTCTCGTGCTATTACCGATGCTCTTGGACTCAGCGATGATGAAAAAGCGGAGCTCTTAGAGGCGTTATTCACTAAATACTTGCCACGATATAACGAGTTGATTTCTGATTTTAAAAATAGTGCGTTATATCCATTCTTAACTGTATGGCCTCGTTTATTTGGTACGGTTCAAGATATAAAGGATGAGCTAAACCAAATTATCTTGCCTGCAGCGGCGCAGCGTATTTTAGATAATCTCGTAGATATGGCAAATCAAGTGGAAGCAACGGGGCAACAGGTTCGCATCGATGTATCTACGGAACCGCTTCAATCCTATTACACAGGCCTTACGTTTAGAGGCTATGTGGATGGCGTGTCTCAATATATTGTTAGCGGCGGTCGTTATGATGGCTTGCTATCTAGCTTTGATGGTACGCCGATGCCGGCTGTAGGGATGGCTTTCAATATCGACGTCTTGACTGATGTTACCTTGCAGGGTGAAAGCAAAGCTCAAGATAACGATACATTGCGTATCGCTCTTACGAAGGGGCGCGTAGAAAAGGATTTTATTCCACTCCTAGAAGCAGGTGGCATTGATTGCGAGCCATTACATAATAAGGCGCGTAAGCTCATCATCTCTTTAGGCGATTCTATGGAGATCATCCTTGCAAAGGGGCCAGATGTAACGACGTATTTGAAAAATGGTGTTGTTGATCTTGGTATCGTTGGTAGCGATGTGCTCGATGAACAAGACGATACAAGCTATGAAATGCTAGATTTACAAACGGGTAAATGCCAATTCATCTTGGCGTCCTTAGCGGGCTACGATCCTAAAGAAGGTCGCCGTCAACGAATTGGTACAAAATATCCAACCATTACAAAACAGTACTTTGGAGCTCAAGATGTGGAAATCATCAAGATTGAAGGCTCTGTTGAGCTGGCCCCACTTGTAGGACTAGCAGATGCTATCGTAGATATTACGGAAACGGGTACCACTTTACGTGAAAATAATCTAGAAATCTTTGATTGGTTGCAGCCGATATCTACACGCTTAGTAGCAAATCCGCTAGCATTAAAACAAAAGCGAAATACCATTTTTAATCTCATAGATCAGCTTTCAGAAGCAATTAATAAGTAAGATGTAGAGTGAATCATATATTTAACTAGCAATACGGATAGCTCAAGTAGGAAGAAGGACGACAGATGAAAATATATAAGGAATCATTAGAGGCGATGCTTGCCATCGTACGGAATTATACACAACAAACCACAGATATGGAGATTGAACGTCGGGTGTACGATATCATTGCTGATGTCCGCACTAACGGTGATGCGGCGCTCAAAGCGTATTCTGAAAAATTTGACGGCGTTTCCATTGAAGATTTCAAGGTGCCTCAAGAGGAAATCAACGCAGCTTATGAGTCTTTATCTGATGATTTGAAAGCCGCATTATTAAAGGCAAAGGCAAACATTACAGAATTCCACAGCCGTGAAATCGAGCAGGGCTTTGTGGACATGGATACACCGGGTATCATCCGCGGTCAAAAGGTGATTCCCTTGGCTCGCGTTGGTCTCTACGTCCCTGGAGGTACAGCCGCGTACCCTTCGACCATTATCATGACTGCTTTGCCTGCAAAAATCGCAGGGGTGAGAGAAATCGTTATGGTTACGCCCCCTCAAAAGGATGGCATTAATCCTGCCGTATTAGGTGCTGCAAAGCTTGCCGGCGTTGATGCGGTATATCAAGTGGGCGGTGCCCAAGGTGTGGCGGCCCTTGCTTATGGTACGGAAACGATTCCAAAGGTAGATAAAATCGTAGGCCCTGGCAATATTTACGTGGCAACGGCGAAACGTCAAGTATTTGGCCAAGTCGATATCGACATGATTGCGGGTCCAAGTGAAATCGGTGTTATCGCCGATGACAGCGCAAATCCAGTTCACCTCGCAGCAGATCTCTTATCTCAAGCTGAACATGATCCTCGTGCGCGCGCTATTATGGTGACTACTAGTGAAAGTTTAGCAAATGCCGTATCCGATGAGGTGGAACGTCAACTTAAACTGTTACCTCGTGAAAGTATCGCTCGTCCAGCTATTGAAAACAACAGTTACATTGCTATTATGGACAGCATTGAAGACATGTTCACGGTGATGAACGAAGTGGCGCCAGAGCATTTGGAAATCCAATTGCCAGATCCAATGAATTACATGAGCCTCGTTCAAAATGCAGGCTCCGTATTCCTCGGCGCTTATGCGTCTGAACCATTGGGCGATTATGTAGGTGGTACGAACCACGTATTGCCTACTAGTGGTACGGCGCGATTCTCATCTCCGTTAGGCGTATATGACTTTGTGAAACGTACATCTTTCACACAATTTACAAAAGAACGTTTAGAAGAAGTGGCAAAACACATTACTACATTGGCTCGTACGGAAGGTCTCGAAGCGCATGCTCGTGCCATCGAAGTACGTTTTGAAAAATAGTTATAAAAATATTAGAGAAAATATTGGATAAAATAGTAGAAAATAGATTCGGTATATATTTGGCATCTATATTTATATGTAAATTTAAAATATAGAGCGGAAATATAGATTAGAAATATAGATTAGATATATAGATTTGGAGTATAGAGGTCGTTATGATACGCACAGGCACGGTGCAACGCACCACTCAAGAAACAGATATTACAGTAAAAATTACCCTTGATGGGACACAAACGAGCTCCATCTCGACCGGAATTGGCTTTTTTGACCATATGCTGACGCTATTGGCGAAGCACGGCTGTTTTGGCCTTGTGGTAGAGGCAAAGGGCGATACATATGTCGATGCTCATCATACGGTTGAGGACGTTGGCCTTGCCTTAGGTCAGGCTTTGGTGAAAGCTCTTGGCGATAAGGCAGGCATCGAGCGTTACGGCGATGCGTGGGTGCCTATGGATGAAGCTTTGACGCAAGTTGTCATCGATTTGAGCGGTCGTCCATACCTCGTTTTCCAAGGGGAATGGAGTACGCCGGTTTTAGGTGGCAATTTTGAAACCGAATTAGTGGAAGACTTCTTCCAAGCTCTAGCGATGAGCGCCGCTATGAACCTTCATGTGCGTAATTTATATGGTCGCAATACACATCACATTATTGAAAGCATGTTTAAGGCAACGGGCCGTGCATTGCGTAAAGCAGTCACTATTAATCCGGATATCCAAGGGGTCAACTCTACAAAGGGCGTTATTTAATAAAGGAGAATGTATGATTTTTCCAGCTATAGATTTACAAGATGGGCGCAGTGTTCGCCTGTATAAAGGTGACTTCGCGCAGGAAACGGTCATCAATCCTAATCCAGTAGATCAAGCGAAACAATATGAGGCGGCTAAAGTGGGAGCTTTGCACCTCGTCGATTTAGATGGTGCCAAGGCGGGCAAGCCTATTAATGTAGACATTGTAAAAGCAGTGCGTGCAGCTTTCACAGGCATCCTTGAAATTGGAGGCGGCATCCGAGATAAAGAGGCCGTTGACCTCTATTTAGGCATGGGCGTAGATCGTGTTATCTTAGGATCTGTAGCACTTAAAAATCCGGAACTTACAAAGCAGGTTATCGCTGAATATGGCGCGGAGCACATCGTTATTGGTGTAGATGGAAAAAATGGTAAGGTTGCCGCTGAAGGTTGGCTCGACCAATCCGACGTGCCGATGACCGATTTAATCGGTGCCATGGTTGAAGGGGGCGCAAAGTATTTTATCGTTACCGATGTAGACCGGGACGGTACAATGCAGGGAGCCAATGAAGAGTTACTTGGGAATTTGCAAAAAGAATTCCCTACAGCACGCATCGTTGCTTCTGGGGGCGTTCGTAATCTAGGGGATATTAAATCGCTTGAACAAAAAGGTGTTATGGATAGTATTGTTGGTAAGGCTCTGTACGAGGGTACGATTACGTTAGAGGAAATCGCCGAGTACAATCAGCAGAAATAATAGAAATGACTGTGATGCTCTTAAATTAATTATTGACCGCAACCAATGGAATATATTGAGTGACATTCGATGGAAAGGAGCTTTATGTTAGCGAAACGGATTATCCCTTGTCTTGATGTAGATGATGGGCGGGTAAAAAAAGGGGTTAACTTTGTAAATCTCGTAGACGTAGGCAGTCCAGTAGACATTGCGGCCTCCTATGAGCAGCAACAAGCGGATGAGCTGGTATTCTTAGATATTACGGCCACCGTTGATGCGCGGACTACTATGCGCGATGTGGTACAAGAAATCTCCACACAAGTTTTTATGCCACTCACAGTGGGGGGCGGCATAAAGAGTGTTGATGATATGACGGCTTTGTTGAAAGCTGGTGCGGACAAGGTATCTTTGAACTCCGCGGCTCTCGCTAACCCTGAGCTCATCACAGAAGGAGCTCAAAAGTTTGGCAATCAATGTATGGTAGTAGCCATCGACGTGAAAACCGATGACGAAACTGGCGAATGGTATGCCTATACTCACGGAGGTCGCAAGCGTACAGAGTGGAAAGCTCTAGACTGGGCTAAAGAGGCCGTAGCTCGTGGAGCAGGAGAGTTATTAGTGACAAGTATGGACAAAGATGGCACGAAATCCGGCTTTGATATTGAACTATATAAGGCTCTAGAGTCCGTCGTAAATGTACCTATCATCGCCTCTGGAGGGGCAGGTAAGGTTGAGGATTTTATAAATCTCTTTAAGCAAACCAGCGTTACCGGTGCACTGGCGGCATCTATATTCCACTTCGGAGAAGTTAAAATTCCTGAACTTAAACAAGCACTACGAGCTCACGGAATTACAGTACGCTAAAACAGATTTAAGAAATTATTATCTCTCGTAAGTTCTTTACTAGTCTATATGTTCAGAGTCCGTTAAATAGTTTGTTTATAGATAAATAGAATAGAAATAGATAGAGATACAAGCTAATATAGGATAACAGATTGGTGATTACTTTTAATAAAGGATAGAATATGAAACCGGATTTTGAAAAAGGAAATGGCTTGTTGCCGACGGTTGTGCAGGATGCGGAGACTAAGGACGTCCTCATGGTGGCTTGGATGAACGAAGAAAGCTTTCACAAAACACTAGAAACAAGGGAAACGTGGTTTTGGTCTCGGTCTCGTGAAGAGTTATGGCATAAGGGTGGCACTAGCGGTAATGTGCAGCACGTGGTGAGCATGGCCCTAGATTGTGATGGCGATACTTTGCTCATTCAAGTTAAGCCTGAAGGACCTGCCTGTCACACAGGGCGCACAAGCTGTTTCTTTAATGAAGTAGAACGGAGTTAAACATGGCACAGCAAACACTGAACGAATTATACGAAATTATTAAAAATCGCAAGGTACAGCCAAAGGAAGGTTCTTATACGAATTATTTATTCGACAATGGGCTCGATAAAATCTTGAAAAAAGTTGGTGAAGAGGCTACAGAGGTAGTAATCGCCGCAAAAAATGAAGATCCACAGGAGCTGATTTACGAAACAGCAGACGTGTTATATCACTTGCTCGTGTTATTAGCGGAGAAAAATATTCCATACGAAGCCATTGAAGCAGAGCTTGCGAGCCGTGAAGGGGTTGTTAGCAAGACTACGGATCGCCCAGAAATTACAAATTTATAATGTATATCCTATTATGAGCTCAGACATATGAGCTCTGGTGGAGTTTATATGTGTTTTTTAAGTGTTATATGAGTTATATGCGTTAAGGAATAGATAGAAAGGATAGCCTATGAAAGAGATAATTCGCACATTGAAACCTTATATACCTGAGGAGCCGGCTGAAGCGGTGAAAGAGCGCCTTGGTGTAGAGCGATTGGTGCGCTTGTCGGCGAATGAAAATCCTTACGGTACATCGCCATTGGTACGGGAGGCTATCCTTAGCTATGTAACCCATAATGATGCCAACTACTATCCGGATGGCAACGCCTCCAATTTGCGTATGAAACTCGCTGACTACTGGCAAGTACAACCTGAGCAACTCGTCATCGGCGTAGGTCTCGATGAGGTCATCGCCATGGTCAATAAAACATTGATTACCGCTGGTGACTCCATCGTAGTAAGCGTGCCAGCCTTCTCGGAATATGCCTTGAATGGCCTCGTGGAAGGTGCTGAGATCCGCGAGGTGCCAGCTGATTTTGAAACGGGACAGTATGATTTTTCTGCTCTCGTGAAAGCTGTAGATGAAACGACACGCCTCGTGTGGATTTGTAATCCTAATAATCCAACGGGTACCTATGAGTCTGTTGAAGATATCCGCAAACTTGTAGCAGCTATACCAAAGGAAACCTTGGTCATCATAGACGAGGCGTATATCGATTTTGTTACCTCTGTAGCAGTTCCTACGGCACGTGCGCTCTTGGATGAGTTCCCTAATGTGGCTATCATGCGTACCTTCTCGAAAGCCTATGGCCTTGCCAATTACCGTGTAGGTTACATGATGACACCTATAGAATTGGCAAATTATATGCAAACCATTCGCTTGCCGTATAATTTGAATACCTTATCTCAAGTGGCGGCAGAAGCCGCTTTCGGTGATCAAGAATTCGTGGCGAGAACGGTCTCTCAAAATGCAGAGGAACGGTCAAAATGGGAAATCCTTTTTGACGAGCTAGGTATTCACTACTATAAGAGTGAGGCTAATTTTATTTTTTTTGCAGCGCCTGATGCGGAAGGTCTTGCAGATGCTTGGCTCAAATCAGGTTACCAAGTGCGCCGAGGTCAACGTGAAGGGTGGTTGCGTCTTACGATTCCTATGTCTCAAGATGGGGATGTTATGCGCAGGATATTAAGAGATTTCATGAATTAATTCGTACAGAATAACATACAATTCGTAATACGTTTTGTTTAATCTTATCGTGTTTTACCCTATAGAATGGAGTTTATTATGATTGCCATTATAGATTATGATGCAGGGAATACCTTCAATGTCCAGAAAGCCTTAGCTTACATTGGTCTTGAGACAGTACTAACGGCAGATTCGACGACTATATTAAATACTGATGGTGTTCTCTTGCCAGGTGTAGGCGCATATGCGCCAGCGATGGCAGTTTTAAAAGAGCGTGGTTTAGTCGATGTCATCTATGAAGTAGTAAAACGTGAAATACCTTTATTAGGTATTTGTTTAGGCATGCAACTTTTATTTGAAGAATCTGAAGAATACGGCCCAACGCCCGGTTTAGGCCTTATTCCCGGTAAGGTAAAAGAAATTCCTCGCAACCTTGGCCTTAGAGTGCCTCATATGGGTTGGAATAAAAATGTAGTACACCAGCCTCATAGTGCTTTTAGCAATGTAGATGATCAATATACATATTTCGTTCATTCCTATTATGTGGATACAGATCCTGAATATATCATATCTACTGCAAATTATGGTATCGATGTACCTGGCATTGTAGAACGAGGTAGAGTATATGGAATGCAATTCCACCCTGAAAAAAGCGGTGTCGTAGGTCTAAATTTGTTGCGTACATTTGGGACTATTACAAAAACTTATAGGAAAGCAGGAGAATAGGGATATAGCTATCTTTTATTACAGATAAGAATGAGTCATTCAGTAACCAATATATCTAGGATAATAACGGCATCTCATAGGTAGAGAATGCCGTTATTATGCTTTATAGTTATACTTGACTTTCAAAATGAGAAATTAATAATTGACACCTTGTTGATTAGTTATACAATAATGTTGTAAGTACTAACATTTTAGGAAGCCATTGTGGCATGGATACGATACATAAGTTTTATCAGTAATATTCATATACTCCATGTCACGTGATTATTGGAGGTGTTTATATGGTTATGAATGGTATTTACTTAGTTATTGCCTCCGCGTGTATTCTAATTTTAGCGTACCGCTTTTATGGGGCTTTTATAGCGGCTAAGGTACTGACATTGGATCAATATCGTCCAACGCCAGCCATGGTTCACAATGATGGTCACGATTACGTGCCAACCAACAAATGGGTAACCTTTGGTCATCACTTTGCAGCAATTGCTGGTGCAGGTCCACTTGTAGGTCCTGTTATCGCAGCACAGTTTGGATATTTGCCTGGGGCATTATGGATCCTAATTGGTTCCGTATTAGCCGGTGCTGTACATGATATGGTTATCTTGTTTGCTTCCGTTCGTTACGATGGTAAATCGATTGCGGATATTGCTCGCGAAGAAATCAGTAAACTTGCTGGTTTTGGTGCTATGCTCGCTACCTTATTCCTATTGATCATTACCCTTGCTGGTATGGCTGTAGTAGTAGCTAATGCATTGCATAACTCTCCTTGGGGATTCTTCTCCGTATTTGCTACCATTCCAATCGCTATTTTTATTGGTATTTATTTGAAATGGTTGCGTCCTGGTAAAATCCAAGAGGCGACTATTATTGGGGTAGCCTTAATCTTCGCAGCTATCATCTACGGCCCAAATATAGCGGCTAGCGAATATGCATCTTGGTTCACATACGACTTGCAAACCATTGAAATTATGCTTGCTGTGTATGGTTTCTTTGCAGCTGCATTGCCAGTATGGTTGTTACTTGCTCCTCGTGACTATTTGTCCACATACCTTAAAATCGGTACAATCGGTGCATTGGCTCTTGGTATTATCATTGTAATGCCTGAAATTCAAATGCCAGCTGTAACTCCTTACATCTGGGGCGGCGGTCCTGTATTGAAAGGTTCCGTATTCCCTTACATCTTCATTACTATCGCATGTGGTGCGTTATCTGGCTTCCATACTGTTATTGCTACAGGTACAACACCTAAAATGCTTACTAATGAAAAAGAAATTTTACCTATCGGTTATGGTGCGATGTTAACAGAAGGCTTCATCGCTATGATGGCGTTGATTGCTGCCACTGCATTGCATCCAGATGATTACTTTGCGATTAACTCCACAGTTGAGTCTTTCAAAGCTTTAGGCCTTCAAGTCCATGAATTGCCAGCATTGTCTGCAATGGTTGGTGAAGACTTGATGCACCGTCCTGGTGGCGCCGTATCCCTTGCAGTAGGTATGGCTCATATCTTCTCCAGATTGCCTAACATGGCTCACTTGATGGGTTACTGGTATCACTTCTGTATCATGTTTGAAGCATTGTTCATCATGACATTAATCGATGCTGGTACTCGTGTAGGTCGTTACTTACTTCAAGAATTATTAGGTCATTTCCATCCTAAATTCAACGACCAACACTGGGCTCCTGGTGTGTATGGTTGTGCCGCTTTAATTTGTATCTTGTGGGGCTACCTAGTTCTACAAGGTAACATCGGTATTATCTGGCCTCTATTCGGCGTATCTAACCAATTATTAGGTACCATGACATTGGCCGTAGGTACTACAGTTATTATGAGACTTGGCCGCAAACGCTATGCTTGGGTAACAGGTATTCCTTGTATCTTAATGGCTATCGTGGCTATCGCTGCAGACTATGAAAATGTATTCTACAGCTATATTCCTGCTGGTAAATGGATTCTAGTAGCATTTAGTGCCGCTATGTTCCTCATGATCCTTATCGTATTAATTGAAGCTATACGTAGCTGGATTCGCTTGTCCAATATTCCTCAAGACTATCGGACTCAAGCTGAAATCGAAGCTGAAAGCCTTGTAAAATACGGTAAAGAAGTAAAAGCATAAGATTGATTATTGTAATATATAAAGTGCACTCACATTTGTGAGTGCACTTTTAATCTATAAATTTGCTGCCTTTTTTATAAAATAGTTAGGTAACGGTGCCTTGCATGCAGAATTTTCTGTGAGCAAGGCGCTTTTTGTATGGAAAAGAGTTTCTTATGGTCAATATGATTGATACAGGCAACACCACATGGGTATTGTTATTTGAACATGTTATAATAGGGCTATGAAACATTATATACGGTCTTATTGGACAAAATATAAACAATTGTATAAGAAAGGCCTAAAAGGCATTGCTGCTTTTCTTGCCATTGGAGCGATTATAGTCTTTGTACTAGCAACCATTGCTAGTCGTGGAATGGGCGTTATTTTTAATGAGGTTATGGCTCGACAAACTTTGATGCGCGGTACGGTTACTGTTGAAAGTTTATCTGCTACCCCGTGGGGGACTCTGACTTTTACAGGCCTTGTTTGGAAGGATCCAGAAGGGCATGAGTTGTTCAATGCACCAAGCGGGAAAGTCCGCGTCAATATGTGGGATGTGGTGACACGTAACTTTAAATCCTCTGCTATCAAGGGCATTGAATTAGATGATGCGGTTATAGTCATTGATTTGGACGATAATAATCGGTTGGATTTCGCGCCCATATCTCCAGATGTAAATAAACCAATTAATGAGGTAGAGCCTCGTCCAAAAGCACCTAAAAAGACCACACAAGAACGGCAAGAGGAACTAGGTAAGAAAGTACGTAACTTTAATTGGCAAGGTCAACATTTAGATCTTAAGATTACACTTAGAAATAGTCAGTTAGAGGTTTTTAATAGAAATCGCCATTATGTGATAAAGAATGTAAACTCAAAAATTGATCTTGATAGTAAGCGAGCGATTCGTATCGATATGGAGACGGGCAAATTTGGTGGTACTGCCATAGGGGATGGTCTCGTATTAAAAGGTCGTGTAGATTTAAAGGATGTTTTAAAGCATCGCATGCCTCAACTGGATCTACAATTTGATGTGAAAGGGGTGGATCCATCATCCCTAGGCTTTGGTGAGAATATTCATGATGCCATGACCTTGCTTACAAAGGTAACAGGTGATTTTAACCGTCCTTTTGCTAAAGGTCGTGTGACGATGCCTATTTTACGCATCCCCGCACTTACTTTTGAGAATGTAGTAGGAGATGTGACGTACCAAGATGGTATTTTGAATTTTGAAAACGTTAGTGCCAATGTATACAGCGGTAAATTGGAGGCTAAGGGTGTATATAATTTGGACACTCGAGCCTATACGATTACTGGTGTAGCAAAGGATTTAGACAGTAGTGTAGCCCTCAAGGCTCCTGAGTTCCTCGTGCCTGTATCGGCAAATTTGAACTTTAAAAGTGAAGGCCAACCTCGAGACATGGAGGTATGGGGGAACTTCTGGTCCGGTGAAGGGCACTATATGCTGATTCCAATTCAAAGCATTACGGGAAACTTTCACAATAAAGGGCGGCATTTATCCTTTAGTGATGTGAAAGTACATACGAAAATCACCACTATTACTACGGATGCTCTGCGTATCGATGATGGACAGCTCACGATGGGGCCGCTTAATATTACTTCTCACGGAGGCAGTAATTTCATTCTGTATGATGAGTCATTTGATGAAATTGATGAAAATATGACTCGTATTAAAGATGATATGAAACAAGCTAAGGAAAATAGTAGGCGTGCTTCTGACTCTGCAAAAGGCATCGACAAATCTGGCCTTACAGCGCCGGACATGAAAGAATCCATGAAGGATCTGAAGCGGAGTATGGATACGGCAAAAGATAGCTTAGATAATTTGTCAAAAAACAGTAAGCAATAAACTGTATTGAGACGTAAAGTGTAAGAAGTAATAATAATGTAACAATATAAAGTAACGGAAATAATAAGCTAGCAAAAATCAAAAAGAAGGCAATCCATCATGGTGATGAGTTGCCTTCTTTAAGTTATAAGGTGCTAAATTGTATGTAGCTATATGAAAGATTTTATTATCTGTTTAGTCCGTTAGACCGTACATATTCGGTATTTTCTGTATCTTTGGTATCTGTTTTGGTGTTAGTTCGTTTTACCGTAATAAGAGGTTTCTTTTCTTTGGTTTCCTTTTCTTCGTATGGAATTACTTTATCTCCTTGATCCGGTAAAAATGTTTCGATACCGTTTCGTTTGCCTTTTTGCGTGTTTGAATCAGTGGCCAATTGACTTTGTTGTGGAACGATATAGATTTCGTCTTTATTGATGGTTACATCATTTAGCAAGAGTTTGAATGCGTTTGGACTTACATATAGAATTCCGTCTACCATACGTGCTGCAGGCAGTAAAGATTCGGATGTATCAAGGTTGATGATTTGCAGTTTACCCTTGCGCACGACTTGTTTAGAGTCTGGTTGTACCGCTAAGGTAGCAATATTCATATCGATTAATGCCGTTTTTGTAGGGGCATCCCAAGATACTTTGTAACCTAATGCTTCTGATACTTGACGTAACGCTACGAGTGGTTGACCGTCAACATAGATAACATTTGGTTTATTATCTATGGGCTCTAATAATATGCCATCTACATTGATATAATGCTGTGTCGTTACTGATGCAGGTCTTTTTAAACTCTGTGTCGTTGTAGCTGTCTCCGTTCCGACTGCTGCCTTGGCAGGTTGCACCATTCCGCTTGTGAAAGCTAGCGCTCCAACGGCTATACCGGACAAAATCAGTTGTTTTAATTTCATGGTAACCTCCATTGTGTATAAAACGTAACGATAAATCATAATGGGTACTATAACATGGATATATGAATATTATATTATGAATTTTAATTTTATAAAACTAATAAAGAAGAAGGAATGAATTTATCGATTTTATACTTAGGCTTGATTTTAAAATATATTGCGACAAATAAAAAGACTTATATTAGAGATCTCGTGTAAAATGTAAATAACCACAAATACATGACACGGAGGTCTCTAATATGGTTGGTGGTTCTAGCTTAGAAGGATTTACGGTATCTAGTGCTAACAAAGTTATGGTACGGAGACATATCTTGTTAGGCGTGCGAATGCATGGGAAAGGAGTGGTCCTAATGTTGGTGGGCCTTCTGGAGTTGCTACATGGAGACTGGGGAAGATACAAGTATCTCTTGAGGCAGAAGGTTACGCAGGAGCTTTGGGCGGTCATTTAGAAACTTACGGAGATAGAAAAAAACGTAAACTAAAATTCAAAGTTGGTCTAGCAAAGGTTGTAGGTGATTCTATAGGAATAAATGTTGAAGAAAATGAAGATAGAAAAAAAGAACGAGAAGCGCTTGATAAGCGTTAGCATATTGTTGAGGTGAAAATGTTTTTAAAAATATTTAATTTAATCTTTTGGGTTGGAATGATTTTTTTCCTAGGAGGCATTACATTTATGTTTGTTATGGATCCTGAGGTTACTAGTGACGAGTTTTGGATATACTTTTATGGTAGTGCTTATATTATTAGTGGAGTATTTATGTTGGGATGGTATTTTATATATAAACTTTTAAAAAAATGATTATATTTGAATTAATTTTAAGGTTATGATTATTTAAATCTGATAGGACGTTATAGTCTAATATTCAGTAGCTTTAATTACTGAATGATTTAAGACTATAGCGTCCTTTTTTTATTTAGTCATTTGCAGTATAAACGAATGTTGTAGTTATGTTAGTTGCAACTTTCAATTTAATCCTATTTTACATCAAGACTTTTTTAGCACTACGTATGATATAATTTATTTAAATTGAATGATTTAGCAGAATTTATATTTTATAGAAAGAGGTTCCTTATGGCATCCGGCAGATCTGAAAAAGAGTTACAAGGGGTAACGATGTTAGGTCACAAGACCGATTATCCTACTGATTATGCGCCACAGGTGTTAGAGGCGTTTGATAACAAGCATCCTGACAATGATTATTTCGTTAAGTTTAATTGCCCTGAGTTTACAAGCTTGTGTCCTATGACAGGTCAACCAGACTTTGCAACAATCTATATTTCTTATGTGCCAGATAAGAAAATGGTAGAGTCCAAGTCTTTGAAGTTATATCTGTTTAGCTTCCGCAATCATGGGGACTTTCACGAGGACTGCATCAACATTATCATGAAAGATCTTGTGAAGTTGATGGATCCTAAATATATCGAGGTGTGGGGCAAGTTTACGCCGCGCGGTGGTTTGTCTATCGATCCATATGCAAACTATGGCAAGCCTGGTACAGAGTGGGAAAAGACGGCAAAAGAGCGCCTTCATTTCCACGACATGCAGCCTGAGCGCGTAGCATACCGTTAATATGGCATACGAATATTTAACAATGGTCGCATCCTTTACTATTTGTTTTATGATGGGTGTGACCTTGTCTTTACAACCTGCATCAATAATCGTAGGGACTCACACTCATTTAAGAGAACAAAGTAAATGGACTCGCTGGAACGGATATATCATCTTTGTGTTGCTCCTATTTGTGCTAGATGTGCTCGTAACGAATGGTATATATATTGCATTTCACGATGTGTATGGTAATCTTTTAAACATTGGTTATCTTGATTTCGATCCTATGGATATGTTCTTTAGTGAAAGCTTTCAAATAGGCGTTATTCTAGTCTTTTCGCTTGTGTTGTTTCAAGTATTAGGGCTAGTTGATTTAGCCCATGGAGAACGGGATTTATCCTTTTATTATGATCAAGTAGATGCAGGTAAACATAAGCCTTCTTGGATGGAGCAGTACATGGGGAGTCAAAGAGGCTTTCTTGGAGCGAGCTTGGTGGGCTTGCTCTATATGCTGAGAATGACGATAAAAACAATGTGGCCTTATATCGTGTGCCTAGTATGGTTTAAAATCCTAGCCATACTTGCAAATGTACTAGTATCACCAAGTATTAACCGAATTATGCATGTTGATAATGAATTGACGACCCTAATTATTTTCGACCCATACATTATCACCTATGTAGTTGCTGGTTTCTTATGGGGCCATGTAGCGTTACATCATGATGTAACTAAAGTATCGCACTTAGCTAGTAGCATGGCTATATCTCTTATCCCTCGTCTTACAGTCTTGGTAGGAGCAATTTTCTTTATTGGATTGGCCCTCATCATTATAATGGTACCCATCACATGGGATGGGGTACTTGACACACTTACAAAAAAATAGATAAAGCTAGTTATTTCCTGTATTTTTAGGGTTTTAAAAGTCGTTCTCATTCTCTTGACAATGAAATGATTCAAATGTTAGAGTATGGTTGTATTAATTGGAATACATAAACGGTTATACCCCGTATATGGTGAATAACAAGGTGCAATATAAAATCGTCCTTGGGATGTTCCTAAGGACGATTTTTATCATCTATCGCTAGAGGGAGAATTAGATGAGTATAGTAACAAACCAAACAACTGAACTTATTGGTAAAACACCGATATATCAATTGCCAAATACCAATATTTATGTAAAGCTTGAAAAATATAATGTAGGTGGTTCTGTAAAAGACCGTGCTGTACTCGGTATGTTACAGGCTGCAAAAGAGCAAGGTCGCATCCATGAGGATAGCATCATTGTAGAAGCCACAAGTGGTAATACGGGAATCGCTCTTGCTATGGTAGGCGCTATTCTACATATTAAAACAGTGATTATCATGCCTGAAAGTATGAGTAAAGAACGCCGTGAGCTTATTAAGGCGTATGGGGCGCAGCTCATCTTAACACCAAAAGAAACAGGTATGAAGGGGGCTCTTGAGCGGGCCAATGAAATTTTAGAGAAGTATCCAAATGCTTTCACCTTGGGTCAATTCGTAAACCCTGCAAACCCAGATATGCATTACCGCACGACGGGTACTGAAATTGTAGAACAAGTGCCGAACGTCGATGTATTTGTAGCGGGGATCGGTACAGGTGGTACTTTCACAGGTGTTACAAGACGATTGAAAGAACATAATCCTAATCTAAAAGCCATTGCTGTAGAGCCAACGGGATCTCCTGCTATTACCGAAGGTAAGGGCGGCCCTCACAAAATTCAAGGGATTGGGGCTGGGTTTATTCCTGAAAACTTTGACCAAACATTGATGGATGGCGTGCAAACTGTAAGTGACGAAGAAGCTTTTAGCGAGGTGCAAACCTTTATGCGTGAAAGTGGTATTTCTATTGGCCTTTCCGCGGGGGCGGCCATTGTAGCGGCAAAACGCATGGCTCGTGAGTTACCTAAGGCGAACATCGTTGTTATTGCACCTGATGGAGTAGAGAAATATTTATCCCTCTTGGACTTTGGCAACAACGAATACGTTAAATAATAGATTTCAGATAGATACAATACTGAATTTTGATTGGGAAAAGAATAGGTTCTATATAGATATAAAGCCTTATATATAGGAATATAGACCAAATATGTTGTATACTAGATATATCTATATTTTTGTAGAATGTTAAGTAGAGTTATTTGAGATGGAGTCACTATGATGCAAGGTTTGCGCAAATTATGGGGCAAAATTCAATATAATATTAAGCGCGTAATGGATTCTGACCCAGCTGCCACAAGTGTATGGATGGTTATATGGACATATCCTCATATTACGGCTTTGTTCTGGCACTTCTTTGCCCACCGTTTATATAAGGCGGGGTGGCCCATCTTGGCTCGTCGTGTGGCTCTCCATTCTCGGCATGTGACGGGCATTGAAATCCATCCAGGTGCGACGATTGGTCGCGGTCTCTTTATCGATCACGGTATGGGGGTTGTTATTGGTGAAACGGCTATTGTAGGCGATAATGTAACCTTGTTCCATCAAGTAACACTAGGTGGGATGTCTTCTAAAAAGGTAAAGCGCCATCCGACCATTGAAGATGATGTACTCATCGGTACGGGTACAAAAATCTTAGGGGACATTACGATTGGGGCGCGCACGAAGATTGGCTGTAATCTCGTTATCAAACATGATATTCCTAAGGATATGGTAATTTTTGAAACAGATCCAGAAAATATGTATGTTCGTAAACCTAGTCGCAATGCAACTGCTGCACAAGCAGAGGAGAAAAAAATCCCTGATAATTACATAGAATACTATATTTAATATTAAAGCGTATTTAATATATAATCATTTTTAATATAGAGTTATATTGAATATAGAATCATACAAGCCTCTAACTATTAGATTAACTAGTAGTTAGAGGTTTTTTTATGATTCGTAGAAATATGATTCTGTGAAGTATTGGATTTAGGTTTGCTATCCATTGGGTATATGTTTGAACTAGTATGGTTATGATGTTTTCATTAAACTTTTATACAAAAATATCTATTCATATATTGACATGGAAAATCATTATTGGTAGAATATAAACATAATCAATATTGATTATGAATTAAATAAACGAATTGATGGCGTAGAAGCCAACTGTGTTTGTTCTGCTTTTAGAATAAACTATAATTGAGAATTAAGTGAAAAAGGAGTTTTATTATGAAAAACGTACAACAAGTAAATCAATATTTAGCAGATCTTTCCGTATGGAATGTAAAATTACATAACCTACACTTCAATGTAACTGGTCCGCAATTCAAATCTATTCATGAATACTTGGAATCCATTTATGATGAAGCCTTTGAATACTTTGATGCCGTAGCAGAACATGTGAAAATGCAAGGTCAATTTCCATTGGTAAATTCCGGAGAATACGCAAAATTGACTAAAATCGAAGAATTGGGACAAGAAGACATTCCTCAAGCAAAGGTAATTGATATTCTTCTTAAAGATTTTAAATACATGAATGATCAAGCTGTAGCAATTCGTGCAGCAGCTGATGAAGAAGGTGATTTCTTGCTCGTAAGCATGATGGAAGATCACGTTGCATACTATGTAAAACAAATCTGGTTCATCGAATCTATGCTGAAATAAGACGATTGACAATGCCTTATTGGGTATGATATGATTACCCAGTAAAGCATGGAGGATTACTCAAGAGGCTGAAGAGGACGGTTTGCTAAATCGTTAGGGCGGGTTACCGTCGCTAGGGTTCGAATCCCTAATCCTCCGCCATGTAAAGACCTCACATCACTCGATGTGGGGTCTTTTTGTATAATATAGTGAATTTATTATATTATTTATATAGGCCTAATTTGTGAGGATTCGAGTGAGTCCAAGGCCTTATTAGTATTGAATGACACAGGTGTGTAAGGTTATAGAGTTGACGTATGTCTAGGGGTTTCATATAATAGATTGTATAAAATGTAATTTTAAGGAGACTCTTATGAATACAAAACATACACGTCAAATGAATCGTATCCGTCGAGCGTTAGGCATTGGCACATTATGCCTCGTTGCGTCTATTGGGTTTAGTCATGCTGAAAGTATTGCCATCCCAAGTGCACGTCCTATGGTGGATGGTGTAAGTGCTGATGTAGAGACTGTTAGTAGTTCTAGTAAAGGACAACAGCATATAAACTCAGATGTTATTACGCCTAATGATTGGACGTATACAGCGTTACAAAGGCTCATTAAACATGGTGCTATTACAGATACTCACGGATTTACTTTTGATGGTGCTAGCTATACAAAGGATGAGCTTATGCCGCTTATCGATGAGGTAGTCACAAAACGTGAGCAAATGAACGACAATGATCGAGAGTATGCATTGCGTATTTACCAAGAAAATATGCGTGATGTAATGGATTACCGTATTGCTCGCGATAAAAAAGCTACTGATGAGCGCCGTCAAAAACTAGATGAAAAGCGTGCTGAAAGGGCTAAAAAATCTGGTAAGACCTATCAAATATCCAAGGAGCAACAAGAAGCCCTTGATAAGGCTGGCGATGAAGTAGCAAAACCGGAAGAACGCGCTTTAACAGATGAACAAATCAAAGAAAAAATGAAGAAATTCAAAATTGATGATTCTCGCGTTAAGGTAAATAATGAAGTGCGTATTCGTTATGCGGACTCCAAGGATAAAAAGTCCAAAACAGATGCTCGTATGCAGACGGAGATGACGTTCACTCTATAACTCTTAGTAAGGGGTTATAATGATTGATTTTTTAAAGAAACAATTGTTTACTGTCCATCAAAACGGTAAGCAACAGGTAAGTGAGGTCTTTAAATATATAGGACCTGGTATAATCGTAACCGTTGGATTTATCGATCCAGGAAACTGGGCCGCCAACTTGGCAGCTGGTGCTAGTTTTGGTTACGAATTATTGTGGGTAGTCACACTATCCACGATTATGCTCATTTTATTACAGCATAATGTGGCGCATTTAGGCATTGTACGCGGTCAATGCTTGTCGGAATGTGCCTATGAGTTTTTACCGCGTTATGCATCTCGCTTTGTGCTTAGCACGGCAGGAATTGCGGCGGCAGCGACGGCCTTGGCTGAGTTTATTGGCGCCGCTATCGCCTTGAAGATGCTCTTTGGTATTCCTATCTTGATAGGTAGCATTTTGACGGCTCTTATCTGTACAGTCATGCTCATTACGAACTCCTATCGTAAATTAGAGCGAATTATTGCTGGTTTTGTATCCCTTATCGCATTGGCGTACCTCGTTGAGGTAAATATGGTTAATGTGGATTGGGCAGCGGCTGGTATCGGTTGGGTGGATCCTAATATTCCTAATACATCGATGCTCGTTATTTTGAGTATATTAGGGGCCGTAATTATGCCTCACAACTTGTTTTTGCACTCTGAAATCATCCAAAGTCGCCAGTTCAATACACAAGATCCAGCGATAATGAAACGGCAGTTGCGCTATGAATTCCTCGATACTTTGTTATCTATGGGGATTGGGTGGATGATTAACTCCGCCATGATTATATTGGCGGCGGCTGTCTTCTTTGCTCATGGTATTGAAGTAACAGAGCTTGAACAGGCTGAGGAGTTGTTGCGACCACTCATTGGACCCGCAGCGGGTATTATTTTTGCGATAGCATTGTTATTTGCAGGTTTTGCCTCATCTGCTACGGCAGGTATGGCGGGGGCAAGTATCTTTGCAGGAATGTTTGGCGAGTCTTACGATATGAAAGACTTCCATACGCGATTAGGCTTGGCACTAACATATGTTCCAGCCTTATTATTGATCGTGTTTATTACAGATTCCTTCCAAGCATTATTGTTCTCTCAAATGTTCTTGAGCTTGCAATTACCAATTACCATCTTCTTGCAACTTTACATGACAAGTAGCCGCAAGGTCATGGGAGAATACGCGAACCGTAAATTTACAAATATTCTCTTATGGGGCATAGGTATCATCGTTACAATCATGAATATCTACTTATTGATTGTAGGCTAAGAGCATATTCTTTGTTAGTTTCCAAAAGGTTTCTTATAAAATCAACATTAGAATTCAACATTAGAATACAAGATTAGAGTACAACATTAGAATACAAAGGACCGCTATGGCGGTCCTTTTGTCATGTTGCTAACGTATCTATTATGTAAAACGCGTATCTTTGAATACCCAAGAGGGGTATAAAATATGGTACAATTAAGAATAGTATAATATAAGAATCATATTTTTAAGGATAATATAATATCTGTTGGGAGTATTCCTTAACAGTGTGATATATGGAAAACTAGGAGGCCCTAATGGCGAAGGAAATCAACGTACAAGAGACAATACAATCTGATTTTAGTGTTGTGGTTAACGATATTGCTGAAGAGTTATTGACGCGACTCAATATGGATGAGGATGGTTCTGTTATTGATATGTTCCAAACAGGCTCCTTTGATCCTTGGCAGTTATTCGTATTTTTTGGTGCTTTAGAAAAAGCCCTTATTGAGTTCAGAACGGATAAACGGAAGAAAACAGTTATCGTTCATGCACAACCTGAGGCTCTTATCGGCATTGGCCGCGTAGTGACACCTATATCTACTATGCTTGAGCATGTATTGATGTCTCGTTTGAACGATATGAGTGAAGGCCGCTTGGAAACAGGCATGCTTACAGTATCTGCTGAAAGCATCGATTATGAAGGTGTAAATCTTAAAGGGCGTCACGTGGTTATCGTATGCGATCTTGTAGATGAAGATTCTAATTATCTCAAAGAATGCATTAAATTATGTAAAGAATTGAAAGCAAGCCACGTAGTGGCGGTGCCTCTCATGTTGTGGAACCCTGAATTGATCGACAATTTGACAGAGGAATCTATTAAGGCGGAATTATCTCATGAAAATCGTCCTCTCTCCTAGTAAGACAAAAACGATTGCCGATGTTGCTAGCAACGCTGAGGCAGTACATCATGCAGTCCGAGACGGCCAATTTCAGCCAAACATCACGAAAGAAATTGTAACACATGTACAATCCCTTGATGTAATAGCTCTTGGAAAGGCGCTAAAGCTAAAGGCTGATAAGGCGCAAGCTCTTTTTGATTTTTATCAGTCCTTTGAGGCTCATCCCGTAGGTCGTGCCTGTGAAAGTTATGATGGCATTGCTTTCAAATATTTGGACTGGTCGAACTTATCTGACGAAGCCAAGGCTTTTGGTGAAAGCCATCTCGTTGTGCTGTCTGCATTGTACGGTGTCGTTGAACCTAATATGGGGGTGCGCGACTATCGACTCGATATGGTCGATAAGGTGGGCATTAATCTATACGATACATGGCGTGAAGCGGTGGATGCATACTTTCACAAGGAAGATTGGATTCTAAACCTAGCATCTAAAGAATATGCAAAAATGGTGAACCATCCAAAGGTGATAACCGTTGAATTTTGGGAATTACGGGGCGATACGTTTAAGCAGATGAGTACGTCCTCTAAAATGAGTCGCGGTGTGATGGCTCATGAATGTTTAACTCGACAAGTGAAACATGTGCGGGACTTGCCCCGCGAAGTTAATGGATTTACTTGTGTCTCTGACATTGAATCCATTACCATACCAAGCGAATCGATGACGGTTCGTTACGAAAGGAAGTGATTGTTTGCAAGTGCAAGACATTCTTGCAAAAGACCTCGTCGGCGATGAATGGCTGACAGAGGAGGAATTGCGATTTCTCATGTCTGTAACTGATGAAGAACAGTTGCAGTTGATATATAAAAAGGCCTACGAAGTGAAGGCAAAATACGTAAAGCCTGTAGCGTATTATCGCGGTCTCATTGAGTTCTCAAACCGATGCATTAAAAATTGTAATTATTGCGGTATCCGTCGTGAAAATGACAAGACGGAACGCTTTGATATGAATCGCGAAGACATCATCAAGATGGCGCAATGGGCATACGATCATGAATATGGTTCCATTACACTCCAATCTGGTGAACGCTGTGATGATGCCTTTGTGGACTATGTTGTGGATTTAATTCGCGACATTAAAGCCATCGGCGATGGTTCTCTTGGTATTACGATGTGCGTAGGAGAACAAAGCGAAGAGGCGTACCGTCGCATGCGTGAAGCCGGTGCGAGTCGTTATTTATTACGCATTGAAACAACCAATACAGATTTATACCATAAGATTCATCCTCGTGATGAATTGCACTCCTTTGAGACGCGCGTAGAATGCTTACGTCGTTTGCGCCGCGTGGGCTTCCAAGTTGGCACAGGTGTTATGATTGGTCTACCTGGGCAAACAGAAGAAGATCTTGTGAATGATATCTTGTTCTATCGCGATATGGATATCGACATGATTGGTATGGGCCCTTATGTAGTGCATCATGATACGCCTCTAGGCCAAGAAGCATTGGCAATGGGCATTGATGATGAAGAGGGCAAGTTGCGACGAGTTCAACTGGGCCTCAAGATGATTGCCTTAACTCGTTTATTCTTGAAAGACGTAAACATTGCGGCAACTACTGCATTACAAGCACTAGATAAACTAGGCCGTGAAAAAGGCTTAGCCGCAGGTGCAAATATCCTTATGCCTATCATCACCATTCCTGAACACCGTGCAAAATATTTGCTATATGATAATAAACCATGCGTAGACGACAATGCAGAACAATGTAAAGACTGCTTGACGCGCCGCGTAATGTCCATCGGTGATACAGTGGGTTGGAAACAAAATGGGGACTCTAAACACTACGGCAAACGGACGGGGAAATTTTAGTATTCTATGTTTTAACTAAATTATTTAGTGAATTAATATATTTACCACTAGTATTGCCTATATATAGATGGGGCCCCGTTACATAACGACAACTTAATTAAAAAAGACGGTCTATACTTGCTTGCTCCTCGTTCCTGATGTCGCGGCACAAGTACAGACCGTCTTTTTTATAACTTTGTGAGGACACTAGTCCCATCTATATATAGGATATACCGATAAAGTCTTATTAATAATTTAATTAAGTTTAGGATCTACATAGGAATACTAAAATTTTCTTTAGGGAAGATGGGAAGTATTTCTTATAGGGATTATTACATCAATTATCCTCTTTATTATTGGTGTTATTTTTATATTACTTATTGATGGATTTGCTTATTTGGTAGGTAGCTAATTTAGTATTAGTATATAATCCTCCTTTTCTAAGAAATTTTTCTCAGAAAAAGAGGATTTTTTTATTGTAGTGTCGAAATGTATTAGCAAAGCCGTAATTTGCCAGTAAGGAGGCGATTCCAATGAAAGAGTACAGTAGTGATAAAATTAGAAACGTTGCTGTTGTTTCCCACGATGGTGCGGGCAAAACAGCTCTTGTTGAATCCTTGTTGTTAACTTCTGGTGCGGTTGATTTCGTAGGTAAAGGTCAAGATAATAAACATATTATGGACTTTGAACCGGAAGAAATTAAACGTAATGTAACTATTCAATTGGGCATGGCGCCATGTGAGTGGCATGAACATAAGGTTAACTTCATAGACACTCCAGGCTATAACGAATTCCATGGCGAAGTTCGTGCCGCTTTGCGTGCTTGTGATGGTATGTTGATGGTGCTATCCTCCACATCTGGTGTAGAAACTGACACAGTTCGCGCATGGGATTATGCAGTTGAATTACAAATGCCTCGCATGGCATTTATCAATAAAATGGATGTCGATGGTGCTGATTTCTTTGGCACTATTGAAAGAATGCGGGAATTATTTGGCAAAGGCATTATGCCATTGCAGATTCCTATCGGTGAAGGCGCCGATTTTGAAGGCGTTGTAGACGTAGCGAAAATGACTGCGTTTACTTATAAGGACGGCCAACCAACAGAGGTCGCTGTACCAGCTCACCTTATCGAAAAGGCTCAAGAAATTCGGGAAATGACCGTAGAAGCCGCGGCTGAAGGTAGCGATGAGTTGTTGGAAAAATATTTAGAAGGCGAAGAATTATCCTTAGAGGAAATCCGCCAAGGCTTGCGTGAAGGGATGATTAGTGGCCGTGTGTGCCCAATCATGTGTGGCAGTGCCACATCTCGTATTGGCTTAGATCAAGTATTGGATCGGATGATCCGTTACATGCCGGATGCAACTAAAAAAGTGATGACCGCAACTGATGCGGAAACCGGCGAACAATGTGTTGTACATGTAGATAAACCATTAACTGCATTCGTATTTAAAACATTGTTAGACCCATTCGCAGGCAAACAAAGCTTTGTACGTATCTTCTCTGGTGAACTGAAAGAAGGCGATCGCCTTTATGATGTAAACCAAGGTGTAGAAGAAAAATGGGGCAAGATGGTTACCCTTATCGGGAAGCAACAAATCCCTGTATCCGCTGCAAAAGCTGGCGATATCGTAGTGATACCGAAATTGGCCAATGCTAAGACCGGCGATACATTAACGGCTCCTGACTTTAAAGTGACATACGATGCTATTCGTTTCCCTCAACCTTTATATACAGTGGCTATGGAGCCAGTAAAAAAAGGTGAGGAGGAAAAATTAGCTAGTGCTGTTCTTAAAGTGGCGGAAGAAGATCCTACTTGCGTAGTAGTGAAAAATGCTGAAGCTCGCCAATTACAAATCGATTGTATGGGCGAAGTACATCTCGAGCATATCCTCAACAAAATGGACCGTAAATACGGCGTACAAGCTAAACTTGTGGCTCCATATATTCCATACCGCGAAACCATTAAAGGCTCTGCTGAAACCGAGTCTAAGTATAAGAAACAAAGTGGCGGTCATGGTCAATATGGTCACGTTAAGATTCAAGTGGATCCATTATATGATGGTAGCGAATTTGCATTCGTAGACAAAATTTTTGGTGGTGCTGTACCTAAACAATACATACCAGCAGTGGAAAAGGGTGCCAAAGAAACCCTAGATAAAGGCCTAATTGCAGGATATCCTATGATTGGCGTGCAAGTGACACTCTTGGATGGATCTTACCACAGCGTAGACTCCTCAGAGTTAGCATTTAAAGTAGCTACGTCACAGGCTATCAAGGATGTGATTCCTAAGGCGAAACCAGTCCTATTAGAACCAATCTATGAGGTCAACGTGTTTGCACCAGATGCTTTCATGGGCGACATCATGGGTGATTTGAATAGCCGTCGAGGTCGTGTATTAGGCATGGAACAAAGTGAAAGAACAGGTATTTCCGTTGTTAAAGCACAAGTACCATTGGCTGAAATGTCCGATTATGTGACTGCATTGCGCTCCATTACCCAAGGACAAGGCGTATTTAACCGTCAGTTCTATACCTATGAAGAGGTTCCACATAAGCAAGCGGAAGAAATTATCGCTGCTCATAAAACCCAAGAATAAGGTAATGGCCACATGCTGTATCTAATACAGTTTGAATCACTACAACTGAATAGACAATTGCATAATGTAACAATTTAATACTGTAACAATTTCATAGTGTAATGATTGACGTAAGTCATAAATTTGAATAGTATTTTACTGAGGCCCTCCATATATGTAGCGTATGGAGGGCTTTTACATAAGAGAATAGCTAGTTCTTTATGTATATATGTGCTAACATAAAAGGTAATATAATTGGTTTATTGTGGTGCCATATCCATAGATATTGTGAAAGGATTGTGTATGTTTTTCTCTAGTATTACCGCAGATTATACAAAAATGGGCTATCCTAAAGCCATTGTGCGCGCTTTGGATTTCTTGAAAAATACAGATTTGAAAGCATTGCCTGGAGGGCGTCATGCCATTGAGGGTGATATGATGTATGCTAACGTAGATGATGTAGAAACAAAACTATTTGAAGCTACGAAACCGGAATCGCATCGTAATTATGTAGATATCCAATTTATGGTGAGCGGCGAGGAAAACATGGGCTTTTTCGTAGATAAAGGGTTCGTTAAACCTGTGGAGTCCTATCCGGATCGAGATTGCTATTTCTATCCTAATGAAGCTGTTGATGAAGGACAAATCCATTGCCCAGAAGGGTACTACACTGTATTCTTCCCGTCTGATGTTCATCGGCCCTTGCTTGCTGTAAACGATAAACCTATCAAAATCCGAAAGGTGGTTGTGAAAGTTCACGTATCTTTGCTCGGTGAGTAGTATGAAACAATATGAAGTTATTGGTGTTATTATAACCCTATTGGGGGCTGTTCTATGGGGTGTATCAGGCGCATCCATACAGTTCTTAAGCAATTTCAGAAATATGAATTTGGAATGGCTAGTAACTATGCGATTGATTACAGCAGGTTTACTAACTGTTATTTATGCATGGTTTAGATTTGGAAACTCTATCTTTAATGTATTTCATAGTGTAAAGGATATGCTAGGACTCATTGTTTTTGGCGTATTTGGAATGGCATTATGCCAATATACATACTTCAGATCCATTGCTTTAGCGGGAGCTGGCATTGCAACGGTTTTACAATATCTGGCGCCGTCTATGATTATTATTTACCTGCTGGTTCGCTATGGTAAACGACCATCCAAGGGGGAGACGGTTTCTGTTATACTTGCTTTAGTGGGGACCATTTGTTTGATGGGCAATGATGATGGCCTTTCTATTGAAAGCTTCCCTCTAATGGTTCTCGTATGGGGCCTTTTATCTGCTATTGGTGTAGCTGTATATAGTATTTCTCCTGTTGATTTACTCTATAAATATGGTACATTACCTATTGTAGGCTTCGGGATGCTTATTAGCGGTATTGTAGCCGCTATATTATTTCATCAACCGAACTCATATGCAGTGTGGGACGCATGGACTGTTATTGGTTGTTTTAATGTCATATTTCTCGGGACGATAGTATCTTTCAATGCCTATTTAGAAGGGGTTAAACGAATTGGGGCCGTACCGGGATCTATTTTGTCATCTATTGAGCCTATTTCGGCGGCTTTCTTTGGGTGGGCTTTTTTAGGAAATGAATTTAGTCTACTAGGGCTAATTGGTATGGCTATGATTATTGCCACCGTTGTTATCATTGCTTGGGATAGACAACGAACTATTAAGCGAGAAGTACTGGCAAAACTGAATAAAACAATATTAGAATGAATCGATAAGAGCACATCAATATAAATATATCAATAAAATATGTCGACAGGAAAACATCAAGAAGAACACATATATCACAGAAGTCGTTTCGTGGTATATGTGTTTTTGTTATATCATAAAGTATATTTTAGATACTGTATACATGCGCCATTTAGTTGACTATTTATCTATCTATTCATATAGTAAATGTATACGTGATTATTAGTTTGTTACGGAGGTATTTATGTCTGTAAAAGATTTCGTGCAACAACGGCGCGATGCGTTAATCGCTATGCGTCGCGACTTTCATATGTACCCTGAGCCTGCTTGGCTTGAGTATCGCTCTGCTGCGAAGGTGGCGGATACGCTTATTTCTTTGGGCTATGATGTGGCGTTAGGCGCAGATGTACTCGATTTAGATTCTCGTATGGGATTGCCTAGTGATGAGGTTATGAAAGTTGCTATGGATCGCGCCATCGAAGAAGGTGCCAATCCTGAACTTGTAGAAAAGATGGGCTATGGTAAAACGGCCATCGTCGCAACTATGAAGTTCGGTGGCGAAGGTCCCGTAGTAGCGTTTCGTGTAGATATGGATTCCAATGATGTCATCGAAGCTAAAGATGATAACCATGTACCCGCAAAGGGCGGGTTCCGTTCTTGTCATGATAAGGCGATGCACGCCTGTGGTCATGATGCACATATGACGATGGGGCTAGGCCTAGCTGAATATTTGTCTGCGCACAAGGATGAATTCAAAGGCACTATCAAACTCATCTTCCAACCAGCAGAGGAAGGCGTGCGCGGTGCTAAAGCGATGGCGGAAGCGGGTGTTGTGGATGATGTAGATTTGATGTTCGGCATGCATATTGGGTTTAACGAAAATCTATCCAATTGCTTTGCTTGTAGCGATCATGGCTTCTTAGCGACAACAAAACTTGATGCGGTGTTCCACGGTTATTCTGCTCATGCTGGGGGCTCCCCTGAAAAGGCACAAAATGCAATGCTCGCCGGTTGTACAGCGGTTCTTAACTTACAAGCCATCGCTCGCCATAGTCAAGGGGCTTCTCGCATGAATGTAGGTGTTTTTGAAAGCGGTACAGGCCGCAATGTGACGCCTGATGTGGCGGTTCTTAAACTAGAAACTCGTGGTGCTACGACAGAAATCAATGATTACATGATTGAACGGTCGAAGACTATTATTAAAGGTGCTGCAGAAATGCATGATTGTACCTTTGAAATCACAAAACAAGGAGAAACTCCGGCAGGTCGCATCAGTGATGATTTAGCTCGTGAAGTACAAGCTATCGTGGAACCACTTGGGATCTTTAAAGAGGTTCCCTTCGATTACAGCGGTGGCGGTAGTGAAGACTGTGCGTACTTCTTGAATCGTGTCATCGATCGCGGTGGTAGAGCGACCTATATGGTTGTGGGGTCTGCTATTAAAGCGCCACATCACAATCCGCTCTTTGATATCGATGAAGAAGATATGTTAAACGGTATTGTAGCGTTAGGTACCATTGCAGCTCACTATTTAAAATAAGCTTTATGGACTAGCACCATATGGTTTATCTGTAATTGATGTAATAGATTGTGAGGTGTTACATGATTCAACGAGAGCGATTGGTTAAAGATTTTGAGGCTATGGCCCAATTGACGGCACCTGGTGAAGGCATTGATCGCCTTGCTTTCACAGATGCAGACTGGGAGGGGCGTCAATACATTATAGACCGCATGACTGATGCGGGTTTATCCGTTGAAATAGACGATTTTGGTAATGTCATTGGCTATAAGATTGGTAAGAAACTAGATTTGCCCGTTGTTATGGTGGGGTCTCATACGGATAGCGTGCCTAATGGAGGCAATTACGATGGTGTGGTTGGCGTATTGTCTGCCATTGAAGTAATTCGTAGCATGACCGATGATGGTTATGAACATGATCATACCATCGCTGTGGTGGACTTCATGTGCGAAGAGTCCGGTCGCTTTGGGGATGCAACATTAGGTAGTAAGGCCATGCGCGGCGAATTGACATTACAAGACTTACACCGATTGGTAGATAAACAAGGAAATTCCTTGTACGAAGCATTGAAAGGTCGCAACTTAAATCCCGATGGGATTGAAGAAATGGAATATAAACGACCTGTAAAGTCTTTCACAGAAATCCATATAGAACAAGGCAAGGTACTGGAGCACGAGCAGAAAACGATTGGTATTGTGACTGGTATTGCCGCGCCAGAGCGATTCTATGTGACCATTCAAGGCAATGCCGATCATAGTGGAGCTACGCCGATGAACTTGCGTCATGATGCTCTATGTGGAGCCTCAAAAATCATCCTCGGCATCGAGGAGATTGCATCTATGCAAGAGGAACCACCCGTGGTGGGAACTGTTGGCGTTGTGGAGGTTACACCAGGGGCGATGAATGTCATTCCTGGTGCTGTGAAGCTAGGGGTAGATATTCGCAGTATTTCTAAGGTAGCTCGTAATTCTGTAGTTACTCTTGTTAAAGAATTTATTGACATTACTGCCGAGAAACGTGGATTATCGTATACAATTGAAACAATTGCACAGGACCATCCAGTAGAGATGCACCCGGCGATGATTCGAGAAATCGAAGAAGCTGTTAAGTCTGTCGGTGTGGAGTACATGACAATACCGAGTGGTGCCGGTCATGATGCGATGCATTGGGCGGAGGTAGTTCCGACGGGAATGATCTTTATTCCATGCCGTGATGGCATCAGTCATAATCCTGCAGAATTTGCTGAAATGGATGATATTGTAACGGGTGCAGCGGTGCTTGACAAGGTACTTAGAAAACTTAGCTTGGAAGAAACAAAGCTTGTTTAATATACTTCTTTATGTATTTATGTAGTTATATAGATAAGTAGTTATATAGTTATATAGTTATATAGTTATACTGTATATAATTAAGTGATTACTTTTACTATAGTTAGGCCTATTAGGTGTAAGACATAGATAGGACTATTGTATTTAGTGTTGTTAGTTTGTGTATTGGGTGTAAAGCGTTTATAGAGGGGATATAGCTATCTTGCATCCTATGTACACGGATAGGAGGGTTATGGTTATTACAGGTATTGTTATCGTAGTAGCGACGTTTATCGCTATTATTAAACAGTTTGAAACGCGGCTCGTTTTACTATTATCGGGCTTACTGATGTGCTTTATTGGTGGGCAGCTTGGTGCTGGTACGACGGCCTTTGTGAAAGAACTTACGAATCCAGGTCTTGTACCAACAATCTGTACGGTGTTAGGTTTTAGCTATGTTATGGAATATACAAAATGTACAGAGCACATGGTGTATTTCATTTCTGCAGGCCTCAAAAAGATGACGAAAATCATCATTCCTGGCGCTGTTATTATTACATTTTTAATTAATATTGCATTGCCTACAGCGGCAGGTTGTGCTGCGGCCGTAGGTGCATTATTGATTCCTGCCCTCATTCGTTCTGGAGTACATCCAGCGATGGCTGGTTCTGCTATCTTCTTAGGTACATGGGGTAGTTCCTTGAGTCCAGGCCTTATGTTCAACCCTCAAGTGGCACAACTAGCGGGGGTAGACGTAATGACAGTTATTGCCAGCTTCTCCATGCAAGCAATTATCGGTATCGTAGTAGCCGCTATTTTGCTTAACATCGTAGCTATCGTTAAGAAGGAGCATACCGGGTATGTAATGAAAAACGATACTGCAGCGGAAGGTAAAGAATTCAAAGTAAATTATTTCTATGCAATCATTCCCATTATTCCTCTTGTATTACTTGTATTAGGTAGTAAACAAGTGGCGGTTATCCCAGAAATCTCTGTTCCTGTATCTATGCTCATCGGTACTGCTATTGGTATCATTGCCGTGCGTCCTAATGTGACAGAAGCTGTTAAGAAGTTCTTCCGTGGTACTGGCGATGGTATGTGTGATGTCGTTGGCCTTATGGCTGCAGCAGCTTGCTTCACAGCAGGGATGCAACTCATCGGGCTTACAAGTGCCCTTATTGATGGCATGAAGAACTCTCAACAAATCGCCCAAATCGGGGCAGCCTTTGGTCCGTTCTTATTGGCGGTTATCTCTGGTTCTGGCAATGCGGCAGCTCTTGCGTTTAATGGTGCTGTCACACCTCATGCAGCAGACTTTGGTTATGGCATTATGCAACTCGGTTCCATGGCTCAATTGGGTGCTGGTATCGGTCGTAGTATGAGTCCAGTAGCTGGTGCAGGTATCATCATCGCAGGACTGGCAGGTATCAACCCTATGGAAATGGCAAAACGCAATGCCGTGCCTTGTATTATTGCGACAGTAGTCATCATGCTATTGTTACTCTAGTCTAATAAAACTATATTGTAAAAGAAAACCCTTCTAATACTGATTAGATTGAGTCATATGCGTGAGCATATAACTTTTACCAATCAGATATATAGAAGGGTTTTCTTTTGCTTTGTATACGTGTTATTTGAGTTTAAAACCAATCCAGAGGGCAGAGATTATAAAGAGACCACCACTTACCCAGAATAAGGTAGTAAAACCTAGCCAAGCCATTAAGCTTGCACCACCGACAGCACCTAAGAAATAACCAAGAAATAAACTTGATTGGTTATAGGAGAATACCTGTCCCGTAAACTCACGAGGCGTTTTTGAAGAAAGATAGGTATTTAATGCCGGTAACATACCACCTAGGCCGAAGCCTTGTAAAAATCGAATGAGTGCTAGCTGGTAAACATCAGTCACATAGGCTTGAGGGATGTTAAATAAGCCTACATAGATAAGAGATACGACTAATACCTTGCGAGGCCCAATTTTATCAACTAATTTACCGAGAGGAGAACTACTTATTAATTGCGCAATACCCATAGCTGAGAAGACAGCGCCTGCAATAAATGCTAGATTTTCAGTATTACTCGGAACAATGCCTTTAATATATACGGAGATAACAGGTTGTAAGGACATGATGCATATAGCATAAATAAATGATGCTACACACAATGCTACAATACTATTAAATTCAGGAATTTGTTCTTTTAGCTTGCTAATAGACAGTTTCTCAACATTAGGCTTTGGTACATAATTTTCATGGATAAATATAGTGGCTAATAATCCAGCTAAACCCATGAGTATACCAACCAAGATGAAGTCATTGCGAATACCTATGGTATCCGCAATATAACCACCTAATAAAGGTCCAATTAGAGAGCCCGCTAGATTGGCCGAAGCTAATAGGCCAAGTGCCCAGCCAGTTCGTTCGATGGGGGACTCTGAGGCAATTAATGTAATGGTTGCAGAATAAAAACCATTCACTAAACCTTGTATGAGACGAATTATTACAACCCCTTCAGGCGTTGTTTGAAAGGCGAGCAATATATTACATAAAGCCATTCCAAAGCTAGATCGTATTAATGTGATTTTTCTACCTTTTTTATCTGCTATACGGCCCCAAAATGGTGCCACTAAACATACGATTAAATAGGTTGCACCGGTTGCTAAACCTGACCAGAGAGACATAGCCGATGGCGTTTGAACTCCTAAATCATGAAAATATAGAGGGAGAATAGGTGCTAATTGGCTCACCCCAAAGGATGTACAGAATACACATATTAAACTTATATACACCGTACGTTTCCACGTTTCCAAAGTATCTCTCCTTCACTAGTCTTAGTACAATTTATAGTACCAGAAAATTAGTAATTCTATATTTTTTGACTTCATTCCCAATATTAAGTCAGGAAGCGTGTCATTTGCAATGGTGTCTTGAATCCAGTAGTTGATGGATAAAATAAAAACTTAGGCTCTCTTTTCCACAAAATAATCAGTAGGAACTGATAACATATGTAATCTCAGTATACTATTAGTGTTTAGCGTAAACAATATAAATATTCTGAATTTGTCGATTGCTTGAGGGATAATATATTCAATTTTAGCTATTTGTATTAGAATAAATTAATATAAGAGTTAATAAAATATAAATAGTGAAGGGAAGATAATGGTAGAACTTAGTTTTGATTTGATAATTGCCGCATTTGCCATGATAATACTTAATTGTAGAGGGTATTATAAGTATGCTATGGGCAAGCAACTCTCTGGGCGTGAAGCAGCTAGGAGAGAATTTATGCTATTTCCCAATTTATATAAATGGGTCTGTATATGTAGTTCTTTATTGATTATTGTTGCATTTACTTATTATTGTATTGAAGGTCTAACAACAAATTCTTTTAGATTTATGATAATTGCTGGCATTTCTTTTCTTGTAAGTCGAATAATACAGATTGCTCAAAAGAAAGTATCTAAAGATTACAAGAATAGTCTTATTTTGATAGTATTTTTGAGCTTCCTGTTACTATTCTTTATCTATATGTTTTTGTATTGATTATGTTTACATAGTTTTAATTTGTAGATATCCTTTGGTATGAGAGAGAAGAGCACTTTATTTTAATGTGGTTAGATAATGAACTTTCACTATTTAAACAAAATATAGAAATGTTGCGAGTGAATCAACGCATAGGCAGATTAGCATATTTGTGGGCTGTGTGTGGATTAATGGTTAGTAAATTTTTAGCTTACCTTATATTCGTTTTGTTGATAGGGATTATTCAAGGGACTCCACTTCAAGGTAGTCAGTATTTGTCTTATATTTATTTTGGAAGTCTACAGATTATACATATAATTGCAACTATTTTTATACTTAAGCGTAGACTAAATGATTGTGGTTCATCCTTGTGGTATATGATCTTGGTTCCCATAGCATATCTAAGCTTATGGGTGTATTGGGGGATGAGTTTTAGTTGGGCGTCTATATCTGAGACTATTGTAAATGCAAGCTTTTATTGGGATGGGTTCTTTTGGCAGTATTTCATCTTAGTTTGCTTTGCCTTGCCTCTTAGCGTGCCAGACTCAAATGAATATGGCTTAGATGAAGGTCGAGATAGATATAATAACTACATTATTAATTACGCTCGAAGTTCCACTATTAGTGAAGGTAAGGATGCTAGTAGATTTGACTATATGTGTAGTTGTGTATGGGATGCTTTATTTGTTAAACTCGTTGATGTTAATGGCAGATCTTCCGTATCAGCCTTTTGGGTTGGTCTTACAGGATCTTGCATTTTTATGGATATCATTATGTATATGGCTATTGCTGTAGTTTCGTTAATTGTTCATCTTGGCATCTCTCTTTATATACCTCATTGGGGCTTTATGATTATCCTAATATGGCCAGCCATCGCAATGATTACATTAGGTATACGTAGACTTCACGATTCTCTATTAAGCGGCTTGTGGATGATTGGCCTTTTTATTCCGTATATCAATATTTTTGTTAGCTATCATCTTTTGTTTAAGAAATCTTGGCATATAGATAATTAAATGGAATGTCTTAGCGGTGTTGGTTGTTAATGAAGGAACAGGAGTTTTATATTGGAGAAGTATAATATTTTCAAATAATGTAAATATTATACTGCTTGCTATATGATAAAGAGCAATGAGACAGCTTTTATATTCTGAATTAATAAAATTTAAGTTTGAATTATTAGCAATAATTCAACGGTTAAAGACGATCAAATTATTTACAATCAATATACAGACATACCTTTCTATAAACTTATTGGTGTTTATTGGTATAGGAATAAATATCTTTATTTTATCCACTCTTCCGGAGATAGTATATACTCAAGGAATTTATGACATTATATATTATGTGGGCACAGTTATTTATATTCTTTTTGTAGCTTTTACAAATTATGCTAGCTTGAAATATTATAAAAAAGAGCGATTTAATTGGTTAAATATCATAATTACTGTATTTTTATTATTGATATTATTGGGTGGAAAGCATTTTGACCTTTCTTACGGAAAAGCTATTTTTGAGTCCAACAATATTATATTATGGGGCGTTGATGTGCCAGATATATTCTATCCATGTCTTTTGTGTTCAATGTTGTTGTTTTCTGTAGTACCTAGGAAACTTTGGTTACGAGATAATACTGTTGAACTTAAGGGAATCATTTTTGGTAATAAGGTTATAGATGTACTCTGGGGTGAGCGTAATGATTTAACTACCTCTCAAATTAAAGCTATAAACTCTTTTTATAGTCGCCAAGATAAAAGGTCTCTTTTAACAGATCTTTATAAAAGCATATTAATTGACAGTCTTTGGCCTAATGGACGAAGCACAGTTCGTCAATGGAATCTGTTTAATGTATATTTAGCGTTTATAATATACAATATGATATTAAATTATAATATCGAAAACTGTGCTCTGCGATATGCTTTATACGTTTATCTTATATATACTATTATCATCATGATCTTTAGACGTTTGAGAGATAACAATAGTAGTATATTTTGGATTATTGGCTTATTTGTCCCTATTATCAATATATATGTATTGTATTTGCTGTATAATAAAACCTCTGCGTTATATGATAAAGAAAGTAACAGTATTTTTTATTATGCATTATGATACATAAAATATGGAGATATGAGATTGTATGTTAAAGATCTTTCTATGGCTGAACAATAATCAGAAATTAAAACTCCTTGACTTTCATTCTATAGAAACATTATAATCAGATTATAATTTTATACTCGCCTGAAAGAAACCGATGAGGTGGAGATAAAAATAGGAAATGCACTCACAGAGAGCGGGATTAGCTGAGAACCCGTAGTACGCAGCTTATTAAATGGACCACCGAGGGCGCATGGAACAGAATGAACTTTCACAGTCATTCCTAGTATGGTGCGACGTCACACGAGCGTTAGTCGTGAGGGATATGTTAGTATCCTGCGAAAGGGGAATGCGCTGCATTCAAACAAGGTGGTACCGCGATTTATAGCACATACAATCATATTGTAATAATAGAACTATAAACTCGTCCTTGACGTTATATTGTCATGGGCGAGTTTTTTTATTGGCAAATGCCAGATGGAGGTTCTCATGATTTTCCTTAGTCTTGACCGTGTGAAAGCTATCGCACCGGGCTACGATATCGTGCCTGTATATATGGAAATTTTATCCGACGTACGCACACCGATTAGCGTGTTGAAAGCGTTAAAACAAGTGAGCAGTCATACGTACTTACTTGAAAGTGCGGATAATAGTAATCATTGGGGCCGTTACTCCTTCTTGGGCTACGATCCTAAGATTGAGCTATTCTGCAAAAATCATAAAATGACCATCAAAGACGGTACGACACGTACCTTTGAGTGTTCTAATCCTGCAGTAGAGATTCGCAATATTTTGAGCCAATATAAAAGTCCTCGTTTAGAAGAGTTACCAACCTTCACAGGTGGCTTTGTAGGGTATTTCGCATGTGAATATATTCGCTACATCGAGCCAACATTGGATTTTCCAACGCCAGATGATGACCCTGCGATGGTGAACGATGTAGACCTTATGCTCTTTGATAAGGTTATCGCTTTTGACCACTACAAAAATAAAATTTACTTGATTGCTAACATCAGCACAAATGATCTAGAACGCAACTACAACAAGGCTGAGCTCGAATTGAAAGCCCTAGCTGATCTCGTTGTAAACGGCAAAGAGGCGGATGTGCCCAAAGGCGTTCTTAAAACAGAGTTTACTTCTGAATTCACAAAGGACGAGTTCGAAGCTGTTGTCAAAAAGACGCAGCATTACATCAAGGAAGGGGATATCTTCCAATGTGTTGTATCTAACCGCCGCGAAGCGGAGTTTGAGGGAAGCTTGTTAAACGCGTATCGCGTACTGCGTACCTTGAACCCATCTCCGTACATGTTCTACCTATCTGGTGGCGATGTAGAGCTCACAGGGGCTTCTCCAGAAACCTTGGTGAAACTGACAGACGGTAAAATGTACACCTTCCCAATTGCAGGTACGATGCGCCGTGGCAAAAATGAAGCAGAGGACCTTGCTATTGAAGAAAAACTTATCAATGACGAAAAAGAATTGGCTGAACATAATATGCTCGTTGATCTTGGTCGCAACGATTTAGGTAAAATTTCTAAATTCGGTTCCGTAAAAGTAGAGGCGTTACATATGTTGCAACGTTTCTCCCATGTCATCCATATTACATCTACTGTAAGCGGCGACATGCAAGACGGCAAAGATGCACTGGATGCTATCGGTGCTACACTGCCAGCAGGCACCTTGTCTGGGGCGCCTAAGATTTGTGCTATCGAAATTTTACACGAACTTGAAAAAAGCCCGCGCGGCGTATACGGCGGCGCCGTAGGTTACATCGACTTCTCTGGTAACATGGATGTATGTATCGGTATTCGCATGGCTATGAATAAAGGCGGTAAGGTCTATGTTCGCGCTGGCGCAGGCATCGTTCGAGATAGTGTTCCTGAAAGCGAGTTTAATGAAACCTTAATCAAAGGCCAATCCATGATTTCCGCAATTACAGATGCACAGGAGGTAGAATAATGGTACTCCTTATAGATAATTACGATAGCTTTTCCTTTAATCTATATCAATTAGTAGGCTCTATCGATCCAGACATTAAAGTCATCCGCAGTGATGAATTAACAGTTGAAGAAATCCGCGCTTTAAAACCAGACTATGTGATACTTTCACCAGGACCTGGCAGACCAGCTGATGCGGGCGTATACGAAGACCTATTGCGCGAATGCAAAGGTGAATTCCCAATCCTCGGCGTATGCCTGGGACACCAAGCCATTGGCGAAGTATTCGGCGGTACCGTTTCCTACGCAAAACAAGTTATGCACGGCAAACAAAGCGTAGCCAAACAAGTAAACCCATCCAAAATCCTTAAGGGCTTGCCAGAACAATTTGAAGTCGCTAGATACCACTCCTTGGCGATTATCGACGAAACCATGCCAAGTGAACTCATTGTCACATCCATTACCGATGACGGCGAAGTAATGAGCGTGGAACACAAAGACTACCCGATATATGGAGTGCAATTCCATCCGGAATCCATCATGACACCGAACGGGGAACAAATGATTCGCAATTTCTTAGAAAAATAACCACTGTTTTGTATTCGAGGAGCTATTATTAGTTACTAGTACGGTAAGGCAGAAATAAGGTCTCTCGGAACTCCGATGGCCACCCACCCCACTACGTGGGGCCGCCAAGTCGCTCCTTAAGACCTTATTTCCTGCCAACTCAACCTTGGCATTACCTACTTAATAGCCCCTCTACAATATATATATATATCGAACAGTAACTATATTTTTCTAAAGAAATATGCGAATCAGAACCTCTAATATAGAAAGAGGTGGTGCAAAGCACCACCATTCCCACCACCCTATAAAGAAATGACCTGTACGTTACTCCATATAATGTGCAGGATCATTTGATAATAGTTTGTTTGAGGGGTATCTATTAAATTGGTATGGTTTTTAGCTGAATAAATACGATTGGGTTATGTGCGAAGTCGACTTGGCGCCCCGCATAGCGGGGGGGTGGCCACTTGGAGGCTGAGGTCATGACCCAATCGTTACCGACTAGGTAGATTTGGCATCAATTTAATAGATATCCTCAAAAGGAGATATAAAATGATTAAAGACGCATTATATGCAGTAACGCATGGTCAGGATTTATCTTACGACCTTGCTAAAGATACAATGAACAAAATTATGAGCGGCGATGTAGCCGAGGTTCCTATGGCTGGTTTCTTATGCGCCCTTGCAGCGAAAGGCCCAACTGTAGATGAGGTTACGGCGTTTGCTGAGGTTATGCGCGAGAAGGCTGGTTCTGTTCCTCACGAGGGCACTGTTGTGGAAATCGTAGGTACTGGCGGTGATGAAGCGAATACGTTCAACATTTCTACTACGTCTGGGTTCATTATTTCCGCCGCAGGTATTCCTGTAGCAAAGCATGGTAACCGCAGTGTATCTAGTAAATGTGGTGCTGCTGACTTAATCGAAGCGTTGGGGGCTAAATTAGAGCTTAATGGTGAACAAAACGAGGCAGTGCTTAACAAAGCGAATATGTGCTTCATGTTCGCTCCTGTATACCACCAAGCTATGAAGTATGCAGGTCCTGTACGTAAAGCGTTGGGCGTTCGTACAGTATTTAACATCCTTGGACCCTTGGCAAATCCAGCGGGTGCTACGGTTGAGTTGATGGGCGTTTACGATAAATCCTTAGTAGAGCCATTGGCTCGCGTATTGGCTAACCTTGGCGTTAAACGCGGTGCTGTGGTACACGGCTTTGACGGCCTTGATGAGATTACGGCTACCAATAAAACCTATGTATGCGAAATTAATAATGGTACTTTCATAAGCTACGAATTAGATCCTAAAGAATATGGTTTCGAATATGCTGATAAAACCGAGCTTGAAGGTGGCGATGCTACAGTGAATGCTGAGATTACTCGCCGCGTTCTCGGTGGTGAGAAAGGCGGTAAACGCACTGCGGTTGTTCTTAACGCAGGCATGGCGATTTATCTTGCGAAAGACAGCATTACATTAGCAGAGGGCATTGAAGAGGCGAAACACATGATCGACTCTGGCAAGGCGCTTGCGACAATGGAACAGTTTGTGAAAGCAACCCAAGAGGTGTAACCATTGATTTTAGATAAGATTATAGAGGCTACCAAAATTCGGGTAGCCCAAGAAAAACAGGTGGAAACTACAGAGTCTGTGAAAGCAGCGGCTTTGGCATTGCCTGCAGATACAGGATTTCCTTTTGAAGCGGCCCTTCGTCAGCAAGACTTCAACTTTATTTGCGAAGTAAAGAAGGCCTCTCCATCTAAGGGGATCATTGCTGAGCACTTCCCGTATTTAGACATCGCCAAAGAATATGAGATAGCAGGTGCAGCGGCTATTTCTGTTTTGACGGAGCCAGACTTCTTTAAAGGCGATAAAAAATATTTGCAAGAAATTGCAAGTGCCGTAAAAATCCCCGTGCTTCGCAAGGACTTTATCATCGATGAATACCAAATCTACCAAGCGAAGGTGTGGGGGGCTAGTGCCATCCTCTTGATTTGCGCGTGCTTAGATGTGCCTACGTTAACAAAGTTCCGTGAGCTAGCTGATTCTCTTGGTTTATCTTCCTTAGTAGAGGCTCACGACGAGCACGAAGTACAAATGGCCATTGATTGCGGGGCCCGTATTATTGGCGTTAATAACCGCAATTTGAAAGACTTCACCGTGGATGTACAAAACAGTGTGCGCTTGCGCAATCTCGTGCAAGACGATGTGATCTTCGTATCTGAAAGCGGGCTAGAAACGCCAGAGGATATCCAAGTATTGCGGGATAACAATATCGGCGTAGCCTTGATGGGGGAAACCTTCATGCGCTCTCCCAATAAGGTTGAAAAGTTAGCCTATCTTTATGGACCCACATATTATACGCCTAAGATTAAGATTTGCGGTATTTCTAAAGTGGAAACTATCCTTGCTATAGTCGATGCAAAGCCTGATTATATGGGCCTTGTATTTGCACCAAGTAAACGACAAGTCACTGTTGACCAAGCAAAAACCTTAGTTGAAGAACTACATAAACAGTACGCAAATCGATATAACAGAAACGCAGAACAATACAGTAATAATGTAGTACAAGCTGGAACCATAACTGATGTAGTACAAGATGGAACAATAATTAACGCATTGCAAGAAGAAACAGCAACTGGTGATGCGCATGAAGGTACACTGACTAGTACAGAAAATATAAGTCCGACACTTATACATCAAGAATTTATTAAAACGGTAGGCATTTTTGTCAATGAAACGCTAGAAAATCTCGTTACGATTGCCACAGAAGTAAATCTTGATGCGGTGCAATTGCACGGTGATGAAGATGAAGCTTTCATCCAATCCTTAAAAGAACGTACTAATGTAGAGGTTTGGAAGGCTGTTCAAATTCGCAGTGCTGCAGATGCAGAGGCGTGGATTGATAGCAGTGCTGATATGCTCTTGTTTGATGCATATCACAAAGACGAGCGAGGCGGTACGGGTGAAGTATTCGACTGGTCTTGCTTAGATGAGTTTGAACGACCGTTTATGCTCGCTGGTGGTATCGATAGCACCAATGTGGCGCGTGCCATTCGTACGGTTCGACCGTACGGCATCGATATCAGTAGCGGGATTGAAACAGAAGGCGTGAAGGACAATGAGAAGATAAAAGCTTTCACCAATATTGTGAGAACAATAGCAATGCCATAATATGGCGTGCTAGCAGGAATGGTATATAGAAAGGTAAGTTATATGAGTGAACAAAGACATGGCTATTTTGGCTCCTTTGGTGGCCAATTTATGCCAGAGACATTGATGAATGCAGTCATCGAATTGGAAGAGGCGTACAACAAGTACAAAGATGATCCTGATTTCGTACACGAACTTGAGGATTTACATAAAAAATATACAGGTCGTCCATCCCTTTTATACTATGCAGATCGCATGACAAAGGACCTTGGAGGTGCCAAAATCTATTTAAAACGTGAGGACTTAAATCATACTGGTTCTCACAAGTTGAATAACGTAATCGGCCAAATGTTATTGGCAAAACGGATGGGTAAAACTCGTGTTATTGCTGAAACCGGCGCAGGTCAACACGGCGTGGCAACGGCTACTATTGCTGCGTTGATGGGCATGGAATGTGAAGTATATATGGGTGCTGAAGACTGTGAACGTCAAGCACTTAACGTATATCGCATGGAATTATTGGGCGCTAAGGTACATCCTGTAACAACGGGGACTAGTACCTTAAAAGATGCGGTTTCTGAAGCATTGCGCGAATGGACAAATCGCATGTCCGATACGCACTATGTATTGGGCTCTGTTATGGGGGCTCATCCATTCCCTATGATCGTTCGTGACTTCCAATCCATCATCAGCCGTGAAGCGCGTGAGCAAATCCTTGAAGCAGAAGGTAAATTGCCAACAGCTGTTATGGCTTGCGTAGGCGGCGGCTCCAATGCGATGGGCATGTTCTATCACTTCATTCCAGATGAAGGTGTTCGTCTCATCGGTTGTGAAGCGGCAGGTCGCGGTATCGATACAGAAGAACATGCGGCGACAATCGCGAAAGGCTCTGTTGGTATCTTCCACGGCATGAAATCGTACTTCTGCCAAGACGAAGACGGCCAAATCGCTCCAGTATATTCTATCTCTGCAGGCCTTGATTATCCTGGTATCGGCCCTGAACATGCGTACTTGCACGATAGCGGTCGTGCTGAATACGTGCCGGTTACAGATGACGAAGCAGTAGATGCCTTTGAATATTTATCTCGCTTGGAAGGTATTATTCCTGCGATTGAAAGTGCTCATGCGGTGGCACATGCACGTAAAATTGCTCCTACTATGAGCAAGGACGACATCATTATTATTTGTTTATCTGGTCGCGGTGACAAAGACGTAGCGGCTATGGCGAAATATAGAGGGGTGGATCTTCATGAGTAAAATTAAAGACGCTTTCACAAAGGGTAAGGCATTCATCCCGTTCATCAGCGCTGGTGACCACGGCATCGAGACGACAGAACGTTATATTCGCGTTATGGTGAAAGCCGGCGCCGACATGGTAGAAATCGGTATTCCTTTCTCCGATCCTACGGCAGAAGGCCCTGTTATCCAAGAAGCAAGTACACGCGCATTATCTACAGGCGTAAAAATCAATGATATCTTCGATATGGTGCGTCGTCTGCGTACAGGTGATGATGCGGTGACTATACCGCTCGTATTCATGACCTATTTGAATCCTATTTATGTATTTGGTCGTGAAAAATTCTTTACCCTCTGTGAAGAGGTGGGAATCTCTGGTGTTATCGTACCAGATATGCCATTTGAAGAAAAAGGCGAGCTCGCTAGTGTGGCTCATAAGCATGGTGTTGAAGTTGTATCCTTAATTGCGCCAACATCTGAAAACCGCATCGAAATGATCGCCAAAGACGCAGAAGGCTTTGTATACTGTGTATCCTCACTTGGCGTTACAGGCATGCGCAGTGAAATTAAGACGGATATTAAATCCATTGTTGAAATGATTCGCAAATATACGGATATCCCGGTAGCTGTTGGTTTTGGTATCTCTAAGCCAGAACAAGCGGAAGCTATGGCGCGCGTATCCGACGGTGCTATCGTAGGCTCTGCCATCGTTAAAATCGTGGCAGAACACGGTGAACATGCGGATCAAGCGTTGTTTGATTACGTACAATCCATGAAACAAGCTGTTCTAAAGGCTAGTGTATAATAAATGGTTTCATTTAAATACCGGTTTTAGTAAGTCATTTAGATTTTTTAGAATATTTTGACATAGAAAAACTGCACCCCAAAAATTGAATTCAATTTTTGGGGTGCAGTTCATTTGGTATTTAATGTTGTTCATGTGCATGTTGATTATGATGAGCATGCACTTTTTTATATGTGTTCTCTTTTTGTGGTTTTGGCACAGGAGCGAGACTTAGTCATTAGAGGATTCAGAACGTTGGTGTCGTTCGCTGCGTTTTGCTGTTGCATTTTTATCATGCTTTTCACGTTCAGATATTCTATGCTTTCTATGCTTTTTCTTTTTATCATTTACTTTGTACCATGGATGATCGCTGCTATCTACTGTGCCATCATCATTTTTTACCATGCGATGGTTTTCACCGATTTTGAAGTGATAATCTTTGGCTTGGGCTACATTGGCACCAATACCAACTGTTAAGAAGGCACCTAAACTGGCCAAGGCTACTGCTTTAATTAATTTAGCTTTCATAATTATCTCCTGCATAATTAATTGCACGAATTTTAGTTGTAAGAAACATATCTGTAGTATAGGTAGATTTCATGAACAAAAAATGAATCAACTAAGTTGATAAATCATAGTATAATAGGAATATCTATATATGTTTATTATCTAATATTATCTAAGATTATAGTAGGAGCTTTATGAAACAGAAAGTATACGAAATCCTCTATCGTGAGCTAGTGGAAAACTATGCGAACAGTAAGGGACGTACCAATACAGCCGATTTTTGGCTCACCATAAGTGCTATATCCCTTGTATATGGCTTAATTATATGTATTACAGGGCTTGCAACCTACATACCGTACGGATTTCTTTATGCTGTATCTATTGGTGGCGGTGTATTATTTGTATTGTCCATCCTGTTATGCTTGCCGAAGATTATGCTAATGGCAAGACGGTTACGAGACTCTAATAATGATCCAACGTTGATGATTTTGCTTTTGGTTCCTATTTTAGGCTGGCTTGCATTATTGTATCTATTCTGTAAGCGCACATCGCCTGTATCTAATGGATTAGAGGAAAAACGTTCCGTATCAGGCCTTTTTATCGTGGCTATATTAGTATTAGGCTGCCTAGCCATTAGTGCAGGTAGTACAATGATTAATCATAATTTTATAGTAGAGGAGACTGCTTATGGCAATTTAGAACCTAGTTCGTTAACGAAACAAGCAAATCGTCTTTTACAAAGTGAAACGGCTACAACAGAGGGGCGTACTGTGGTAAGTAATTATTATGAAGCTCTCAATAAAAAGGATTATCATGGTGCATATCGTTATTTGAGCACTCGTGCTATGGAACGATATGGTACCTTTGAACTATGGGAACAAGCCATGACTAAGGAAGAGGTTCCTAAGGTGAAAGCGATACAGCTTGACTATGTTTCCCAAGACCAAGATGATGATATTGTTGTAAACTATATGGGCTTTACCATTACCTTTGAAGATAATCTAGAGCCCGTATTAGTTCGTTTGCATAATGAAGGCAAAGGCTGGGGCATTGTTGCTATTGAAGCCGCGGAGGAGGATTAGGTTATGTCAACCATAAATATATATGATTTGAATTATACCGATGCCTTCAAATTAGGCATTAGAAACTATGCTAATTTTAATGGTCGTGCTAGTCGTAGTGAATATTGGCGATTCGTGGCAGGCGTTACATTGATACAAGGATTACTTGGCATTTTAGCTTTACTTTGTAGTATCTTGGGCTTCCCTAATTATGAAACGCTTATCGATAATATTGCTGTAGGGGTATCCCTTTTCTTTATAGTTCCCAATATAGCTATCACAGTGAGGCGTATGCATGATATTGGCCGGAGTGGTTGGACGCAGCTAATCTCATTTATTCCTGTTATAGGATTCTTTATATTTCTCATTTACGAATTGCGTCGTGGCGATCAAAGAGAGAATTCATATGGTGAAAGAACCGGCTATACACCTATTACTCCTGAGGTTAGCAAGGCTACAGGACTAGAAGAAACTCCATCCCGTCGTCAAGATTGGGCGATGGGGATTGCCATCTTTATTATCCAATCTATTATTATTGCCGATATCATTAGAGAGATATTATGGTATGGAATTAATGGGAATGGATACATGTAATAGATACCTGTATTTATTAACAATCTCATTATTTTATTTTATAAAAGTTTAACATCTCCTTTATAGACAATATAACACTTTATAGTAAAATGAATTTCAGATGAATTTAAAAACTTAGATATTAATAAATAAAGAATATCTTAGTTGTTATATGTGTTAAGTACAGCAGGACATCGTAATCTTTGCTGATTTCTGTTTGTAGCTAGAAGGAGTTTATTATGAAATCTTGTCCCTATTGTGGACATGCAGTGTTGAAAACAGATTGTTACTGCCCAGAGTGTGGGCATGTTAGTAGACCACAAATCTCGTTAGATAAATACAATCTAGGCTTGATTGAAAACTTTAAACAATGTTTGGTTTATAAATATGCTGATTTTGATGGTCGTGCAAGTCGTAGTGAATATTGGCATTTCTTGTTAGTCTATCAATTGTTGTTTGTGGCCATTCTATTTACTTGTGCTTTTTTGAGCTATATTAGCCCACTATCTAGCGTAGTAGGCGTAGGTTTTGGCTTGGTCATTCTTGTCCTTTTATCCGTGATTATGGTAATCCCGGGCGTGGCCGTTTCAGTACGACGTCTACACGATCAAGGCCGCTCAGGGGGACTCGTATTTATTGGATTCATCCCTGTGATAGGGACTATTATCCTGTTGATCCTTATGGCTCTGCCTGGTGAAAGTCAACCAAATCGCTTTGGGACCCCTACAGGTCAAGTGGTTGTAACAAAACAAATGGCCCGTGAATTAGGTCTTATTGATACTACGCCATCTATGGGATTAACTGCAGGACTATTCTGCGCTATCTTTGTACTCTGGTTCTTGGTAGATAAACTACTTATGACTAGTGCGATGTAGTTTATGATGTATCCTATAATGAAATATAAAGCATAGGTTATTCCCAAAACATATAGACATTGATTTTCAAAATCGTCAACAGTAATGATATAATATTTTCAAGAAGAATTTATTTGTTATTTCTAGAGGAGAGAAGATTATGACTGATTTGTCTATCAAAAATCTTTCGTATGTAGATAATTTTAAACATACGATTATGGGTAATTATGCTAATTTCAAAGGTCGTGCAAGCCGCAGTGAATATTGGCGTTTCTATGGTATCACAATTGTTATTGCTGGTATCTTCAATGTATTGAGTGCCCTTGTAATGGATACTGCGCTAGCAAGTGTTGTAGGTCTTATTTCTATAGTATATAATCTTGCAATTCTATTGCCTTCCATTGGTCTTGCTGCTCGTCGTTTACATGACATTGGTAAAAGTGGTTGGATGCTTTTGATTAGCTTGATTCCATTTGGTATTATCTATGTTATTTATCTACTCGCTCAAAAGGGTGATGAAGGTGATAACCAATATGGATCTCCAATGAGCTATGAAGTAATTACTGCTGAAGAAGCTGCTCGCACTGGTCTTAAAGAAACTCCAACTGACGACATGGATCGTAAATTCATGTACGTGTGCATTGCAATTATTATTCTTGAATTAATTCTCATGAGTGCAATCTAATAATTGTATATACAATAAAGCCTACATAAGTAGGCTTTTTCTTTTGCTTAATGAGAAAAAAAGTTTTGTTAAACTTAGAAATGAAGTATTTGACAATTCCCCCTGGTGAGTCCTATAATTATCTATTATATGAATATTGCGTTGAAAAAGACGGCATGTCTCAGGCGGATTTTGTAGAGACCAAACTCATGGGCTGAAAGGTTTGGAAATCTAGAGATGTGCGGATCACTTTGGAGCAAGCGGCAATGCCGCCGGTGAACACCGTTATATGTCTAAGTGGCTTTCACAGTTTACGTGATGAGTTGCGTCTTATGTGTTACAATCATGTGTTAGCATGGGGTGACAAACGCAGTTGCGGTGGCGTTAGCTTTCACTAGTAACGAGAGTCAGTAGGGTGGTACCACGGATATTACGTCCGTCCCTTCGGGGGCGGGCGATTTTTTTATGTAAAAGGAGCACATCATGGATTACGGTAAGACGTTACATTTGCCTGAAACAGAATTCCCAATGCGCGGCAATTTGCCTAAGCGCGAACCAGAAATCTTAAAATTCTGGGAAGACAACAAAATTTATCAAAAACGTTTGGAATTGCGTAAAGACGCAAAGCCATTTATTTTGCATGATGGTCCTCCATATGCTAACGGTAAATTGCACATCGGTCATGCCCTCAACAAAACGTTGAAGGACATCATCATGAAATACAAAACGATGACTGGTCATTATACTCGCTACATTCCTGGTTGGGATACGCATGGTTTGCCAATCGAGCATGCGGTTATCAAAAACACAGGTCTTAACCGTCATGAAATGGCTCCATTGGACTTGCGCAATAAATGTAAGGAATATGCATTGGAGTGTGTAGAAACACAAAAACAAGACTTCATTCGTTTTGGTGTATTAGGCGAATGGGATCGTCCGTATTTGACATTGCGCCCTGAGTTCGAAGTAAAACAACTTGGTATCTTCGGCGAAATGGCAAAACGCGGCCACATCTATAAAGGTCTTAAAACTGTATACTGGTGTACTCACTGTGAAACTGCATTGGCAGAAGCAGAAATCGAATACGCTGAGAAAAAATCTTTCTCCATCTACGTAAAATTCCCTTACGTATCCGAGAAAAAGGTGACATTGCCAGCTGGCGTAGATCCTAAACAAGCATATGCTGTTATCTGGACAACTACTCCTTGGACAATGCCTGCCAACGTAGCAATCTCCGTTAACCCTGAGCTTGAATATGGCTGGGTAAAAGTAGGCGAAGAATATTACTTGATGGCTACTGAGCTAGTTGATGCGGCGATGAAAGATATCGGTATCGAAGACTATGAAATCATAAATCGCTTCTCTGGTGCAGATTTAGAATTGGCTGAATTCAAACATCCATTTGTTGAACGTAATGCTACAGTATTGTGTGGTGACCATGTAACACTTGAAGCAGGTACTGGTTGCGTACATACAGCACCTGCACACGGTGAAGATGACTTTAACATCGTTATGCGTTATAACAAGGAAGGCAAAACTGAACTTCCTATCGTATCTCTTGTTAATGAAACTGGTAACTACACAAAACAAGTAGACGACAACCGTTATGGCGATACTGAATTCCCATTGGCTGGCGTGGAAATTCACGATGCAGAGGTGCCTGTTATTAAAATCTTGGCGCACAATAATGCATTGCTTCACAAATCTAGCTTGCGTCACCAATACGCTCACTGCTGGCGTTGTAAAAATCCTGTCATCTATCGCGCTACAGAACAATGGTTCTCCTCTGTAGATGGGTACCGTCAACAAGCGCTTGATGCAATCGACAACCAAGTGCAATGGATTCCTAAATGGGGCCATGACCGCATCTTCAACATGGTGCGCGACCGTGGTGACTGGGTAATTTCTCGTCAACGTATTTGGGGCGTGCCAATTCCTATTTACTATTGTGAAAGCTGTGGCGAGCACATCATCAACGATGATACTATCAAAGCATTACAAGAAAAAGTAGCCGTAGAAGGCTCCGATGCTTGGTGGGCTCACAGCGCTAAGGAATTATTACCAGAAGGTTTCAAATGTCCTCATTGCGGTCATGATGAGTTCAAAAAAGAAACAGACATCATGGACGTATGGTTCGACTCTGGTTCCTCTTGGGCTGGCGTGCTCGAAGTTAATGATCTTGACGTACCATGTGCTATGTACCTTGAAGGTTCTGACCAACATCGCGGTTGGTTTAACTCTTCCTTGTTGACTGCAGTAGCCACAACTGGTAAAGCACCATATAACTCCGTATTGACTCACGGTTTCGTTGTGGACGGCGAAGGTCGCAAAATGTCTAAATCTGTAGGTAATACAGTAGCTCCAAGCGACATCATCGACGTATATGGCGCCGATGTAATGCGTTTGTGGGTATCTTCCGCAGATTACCAAGCAGACGTACGCTTGTCCAAAGACATCGTAAAACAATTATCCGAAGTATATCGTAAGATACGTAATACATTCCGTTTCTTGCTCGGCAACTTGGATGACTTCAATCCGAATACCGATAAAGTGGCTTACGCAGATATGTCCGAATTCGATAAATGGGCTTTGTTGCGCTTAGAAGAAGTACGTCAAAAGGTTACTGATGCGTACGAAAACTATGAATTCCATATGTTGTACCATGCAATTCATAACTTCTGCACCGTAGACTTGAGCTCCATCTATCTTGATGTAATGAAAGATACAATGTATGCTGAAAGCAAAAACGACGTAGCTCGTCGTTCTGCTCAAACAGCGATGTATGAAATCTTGAAAACATTGGTAGCCATGGTATCTCCAGTACTTTCTTTCACAGCGGAAGAAGTTTGGAAATACATGCCTAAAGAAGAGGGCATGCGCGAATCCGTTATGCTTCAAGATTGGCCACAAGGTCATCCAGAACATTTCAACCAAGAATTGGCTGACAAATGGAACCAATTGTTAGACTTGCGTACATCTGTACAAAAAGCATTGGAACTTGCTCGTCAAGACAAAACAATCGGTCATCCATTAGATGCATCCGTTACAGTATACGCTAAAGGTGCTGCATTTGATGCATTGAACGCCCTTGGTGAAGAAGGCTTGGCTAAACTCGTTATTGTATCCGAAGCTCACATTGTGAACGGCGCTGCACCGGCAGAGGCTGTAAAAGACGAAGAAACTGGCGTTGCCACAGTTGTTGTTGTCTCTGGTCTCGAAAAATGTGAACGCTGCTGGATCCACCGCGATACAGTAGGTCAAGATAGCGCACATCCTACACTTTGTGCACGCTGTGCTAGCGTTGTAAAAACATTATAATAAAAAAAGACCATCCTGTTGAACTTCGCTTCCAAAAATTGTGTCCAATTTTTGGGGTACAGTTCACTGGGGATGGTCTTTTTTATGTTTGTAAATCCTTTGGTACTGTTAACTGTTTCCAATTATCTAGTTCAGGGATTTCCAAGGTATTTATCGTTTTTTGAATCCAATAGTTTAAGGACACTTCGTTTCCCACATATTGTTCAAATAAGTAGGTCTTACCAGGCGTGTCTTGTTGGTTTCCATCGTCATCAATGGTATGACGGGCGGACTCTTTCAGATAGAGCTGCACCCTAAATGGGGCCGACTGATTGCCTTTGAAAATGAAATAGGATGGACCCACAAAGTCATGGGTGCGAATATTAATTTGTTCGTACTTTTTCTCTTTTAATCCTTGTAAGGCAGCCTGAATCATAGCGTTTGCATCGTCGTATTCCTCTAGCAAGAACGGTTGTTGATCCACATCGAGCACGTAGTGCCAGGTTGGTTTTTCTTCGTTTTTTTCGATAGTCCAATTATCTTTAAGATTAGGCAATTGATGATTATCGTAAAGCTCTTTCAATAGGTTTATGGTATTTTCTTTGTCGTAAATGGACTTGTAGATAATTTCGTGTCCTTCTGATGGATCATAACCATGTAGCCTTATTTGATAGTGATCTCGTAGCATCCGTTTTACATCGACCTTAAAGATATTACGCAACGTATCTGGAACGGATAGGAAATGATTGTAAAAGCTGAGCTTCATTTCTTCCTGTGACTCTAAGGCCGTTTCAATGGTTTGCCAGTCGTACAAGGTCGTATCCCATAGGAAGTCATCCATAGTTACAGATAAGCGGGCCGCATTTTGAGGCCAGTTGGTAGGTGCAGGACGTACCGTAGTAGTGGATTCGGTAATACCTTCTTTGTATTGCCAGTGACCATCGACCTCCTCAAAGGCGGCTAAGCGTTCTTCTGCTTCATCATCGATAGGAATATCTTTTAGCTCCGGATCTAAATTGGCTTTATGAGACAAGATATATTGATGGGATTGCTCGTAATATGATACGGCTTGATCTAAATCTGGTTTGCCTGTTACATAGCCTTTTTCATAGGCATAACCTAAGGCAACGCGTGTTAAAGCGCGCGTAATATCGTAGAAAAGAACGCGATTCTCCTCTTCAAAGGCTCGTTGTTCCTCGTCTAAGACACGTAGTAACGATTGCACACCAAAGCGTATATTTTTCGTTACCCCTAAACCGTGGATTCGCATGTATCCGATATAGGGCAAAGCGAATATGAAGCGATCTTTTGTGGCCGCCATATGCGTTAAGTCTGCAATGAGACCCCAGTCAAGAGGGAGGTGGCCTATGTGAAAGATGTAGCCAAAGGCTGCCTGTAAGGCGGTGTACCCTGCATCACTAAACTCTTTTGTTGCTGCACGGCGGTAGAGACCGATAGCCTTTACCGGATCGTAGGGAATCGTAGAACGTAACGCTTTAGCATCATAGAAATGATAGTAATAATCCGCTAATTCTGCGATGCTTTCAGATTGACCTAAGGCGGCACCTTTAGTGAACCACGTGAAAGCATCCTCAAATTTACCATTTTCGTGGCAGTCGAGGCCTGTATATAACATCATAGCAGGGTTGCCAAGGTCGGCCGCGGTCCTAGCAACACGGCGCGCATTGCTGAAATCGGCTTCGTCGATATAGATATTGCGCAAGTTCCCTTGGAACATAGCAAGACCGTTGTCGAGGGCCTTATTAAACCATTTCTTAGCCAGATTAGAAGCATTTTCTTGCAATGTTTCGTCTGGCACAGTGCCTTGTAAGGCGGCGATACGATCCTGCACAGAGTTTGCTGTAAGGCTTCTTTGAATGCGTTTAGTCCAACTCATAGGCGGTGGTGTTAGCATAGCCTCTGCTGAGTCGATGCGATTGTCATCACGCCAGAAAAAGACATTGCCTATAACATATTGGCAATATGCATCGCCTTGGTTTGCGTAATCATAGACAATGCGAAATGCTTCGTCGAAGGAAATTTGCATATCCTTCTCCAGGGTAGGGGTGATGGAGCCTTTGATGCGCAAAGCTTGTAATGTGCCGATAGGGCTACAGCGGCGAATGCTATCATGCAAGCATTGATAGGTGCGCATATTATCCTCTGGGAAGTTAGACTCTTCCCAGGTAAAGCGAGGGCCTGCATAGACGCGTGCCAAGAGTGCATAGGCGTCACCTAGCTCTCGAGCCTCTGGATCATTGGCTATCTTGAGAGCATCCTCTTTATTGTCTATATCACTTTCAAGACGGCTTGTCTTGTCATTTCGTAAGGCGCTATCTTTTAGTTGACTGGGATTTTGCTGATTATTGACGATGAGCTCCAATTGACGTAAGCCTTCTTGAGCCAGTTTTTGATTATAGGATGTAAAAATCATGTGGAAGACCTTTTGCAGGCGTTCCGTAAAGTACTGTGCCATTAGGCCTCCTTTTATACATGTATACAGTAAATACATATTTATTATATAACGAACGCGAGGTACCGTAAAAGAGAAAATACTAGTATATCTGTATGTTCTCCATTGATATCATACTGCTATCAGTTACCTGTTCTCACAATATACTAGCCTATTTCTAATTTATATCTATGCATAATACAGAGTCTTCAGCATGTATTGGATTCAAATGATAAAAAAATCCCCTCTGAAGAAAATCTGCTGTCACAAATTTTATGTGATGTCTGCAATCTTTCAGAGGGGTTATTATGTATTCTAGTTCTTAGGAATACATATTATTTTTTGTTGTAATCGCCGAACCATTTGTTGTAAATTTTTTGGTAAGTGCCGTCTTCTTTAAGTTCTTTAAGAGCTTTGTTAACAGCTTCTTGTAAAGCTTTGTTGCCTTTTTTCACGCCAAGCACTGTGCCAGGGGATTGTGTAGGTTCGCCTACGAGTTTAAGGTCTTGATCAGCACCTTGTTTGAGGTAGTACATAGCAACTGCATTATCGATGATAGCGCCGTCGATTGTACCAGCTTTCAATTCCATGAAGATATTAGCATTAGAATCGATTTGTTTTACTGTTGTACCAGGAATTTTTTGAGCCATTTCAACCGGGATTGTACCGATTTGAGCGCCTACAGTTTTACCTGCTAATTCATCCATATTGTGGATGGTTGTGTTGTCTTTACGAACAACTGTGATGAAACCGCCTTGATCAAAGTATACATCGGAGAAGTCCAATACTTTTTCGCGTTCTGGAGTAGCGTTGATACCTGCAGCAATCATGTCGATATCGCCAGATTGGACAGCTGGAATCAAAGCGTCGAAGCCCATGGATTTGAATTCCATTTTTAGGCCGATTTTTTTGGAAATTGCTTCGGATAAATCAACATCGAAACCAACGTATTTGTCGCCTTCAGTAAATTCGAATGGTGGGAATGTAGTTTCAGAACCTACACGCAATACACCTTCTTGTTGTGTCATTTTTGGTTTGTCATTGCCACAACCAGCCAATAAACCTATTGCTGCTACCGCTACGAGGGCGATGGCTGTCAATTTTTTGAACTTAAACATAGTATCCTCCTCAAACATCCATATACATGGTTTATACATTTCTGTTTATATTGTACGGAATTTTACACCAATAGGCAATAACATTGTATAATTAAGAGTAAACGAGTTTTTTATTCTTTATTGTAGAGTATCATAATCCTTTATAATAATGTGGTTATATACATGGAGGCAATATGTCCCTTACAACTACTTTTGCTGATCTTTGTAAAAGCTTCGCACCTGATGCGTTTGCTATTAATTACACATTAGCTAAGAATCCTGAGATTTCCAGTCAGGAGTTTGAGTCTGTCAAAACCATAGGCGCTGTTCTCGAAAAATATGGCATGGACGTAACCTATGAATTCTGCAATTTGCCGACCGCCTTCAAGGCGTCTGCCGTAAAAGTAAACAACCCAAAAGGGCGTTTAGCCATACTTTGTGAATACGATGCACTGCCAGAGGTAGGCCATGCGTGCGGTCACTCCGCCAGTGGTTCTATGAGCGTGCTAGCTGCATTGACACTACACAAAATGCAAGAAGAGGGTGTAGCTTCCAACATGGACATCGATATTATCGGCACACCAGACGAAGAAGCGATGGGTTGCAAGGTAGATATGTGCAATGCAGGGGTATTCAAAGAATACGATTTTGCCATCATGGTCCACCTCGACGGCGAAGAAACGCGTCCTAACTCACAATTCTTGGCACTCGATTGCTTCCGTGCTAAGTATCACGGTAAGCCAGCCCATGCAGCTGGCGAGCCTTGGAATGGCGTCAATGCGGTAAATGGTGTGCAACTCGCTATCCATGCTATGGATATGATGCGCCAACAAGTGCGCCCTGAAACGCGTATTGGCACATGGATCATTGCGGGAGGTACTGCATCTAATGTGATTCCTGCTTTCGGTGAATTAGAGGTTACCGTGCGTCACACAGAGCGTGAGTACTTGAATGGTTTATCCAAGCAAATCAAAAAAATCTTTGAAGGGGCGGCCCTTTGTACAGGTACAACTGTGGATGTAGAGTTTTATGGCAATCCTTATGATGATATGAACCAAAACAATCGTGGCACAGCACTTATCGAAGAGGTAATGGCCGATATGGACCTTGATTTTGAGTCCGGCCCAGCAGCCCTTGGAGGTAGCTCAGATATTGGCAATGTAAGTTATCAATGTGCGGCATTCCATCCTAAATTGCGCCTCGTTGGCGAGCCGAAGGTGTGCCATTCTAAAGAATTTGCTGCTGCTATGTTAGAGCCTACCATTGAACAAACTATCATCGACGGTGCAAATATCATTGGTGGCACAGTATTGCGATTGGTAGAAAAACCAGCAATCTTAGAAGAGATTGTAGCCGAATTTAATAATTCTAAATAGAAGGAATAGAAGGAATAGAAGGAATAGAAGGAGGATGTATGGCCTCGACTGAGACATTACAAATAAAAAATTATATAGGCCTCACAGGGGATAAGCCCATTCGATTCATCGCATCTGATGTAGATGGTACCTTGGTAAATGATGCAAAGGCGATTCCTGAGGATGCTATTGAGGCGATTCGTGCCGCTCGTGAAAGTGGCATCCGCGTAGCCATTGCTTCTGGCCGTGCTTGGAATGAGATGAATGATGTTATCGAAAAACTGCCGTGCTTGCGCTATTTCATGTGCACCAATGGCGCTTATGTAATGGATAAGGACGAAAACCGCAGTCTATTCCACGTAAGTTTTGATAAAGAACAAGCACTACATTTGCTGCGCAAACTATTAACCTATGGCGTTTATGTAGAGGCCTATGTGAAAGACCAAATCTTTGGCATGTATCCGCCATCTAGATGTATTACACCTGAACGCTTAGGCGTATGCGCTAGCGAGCGTGCTGAGGAAGATAAAAAGACTGTACATGGCATACTGGATAATCATCTGCCTAATACTAAAAATCAGATTTCTGGTATAGGGGACACTCATCTGCCAGGGGCAACATACGATCACTATGCATTGGCGGAAGGCAACGAAGCCGCAAAGGTAAAGATGTCTGAATGTGAAATAGAGCAATCTAATTTCTTCTTTAGACCTAATATTCGTCCATTTATTTTAGCGACGCGGACAATGGTCTGCGATTTGTTAGCTCATATGGAATCCTTAGACGAAGGACCTGAGAAGATTCAAATTTTTTACGGTGATGAACCGATGCGTCAACGTATCTTGCAAGACTTGCGCGATGAATACCAAGGTCTATCCCACGATGGTACAGGTCGTGAACGTTTCTATGATGTGCTGCTCTCTAGTGAAGGCAATTTAGAATTCGTCTTGCCTCACACTACAAAAGGCACAGCCGTAGAAGCGTTGGCAAAACATTGGGGCTTAAGTCCCGATGAGGTGATGACACTAGGGGATAGCGAAAATGACCTATCTATGCTACGCTTTGCGGGTGCTGGCGTAGCCATGGGCAATAGCAAGCCGAACATTAAAGAAGCGGCACGATACGAAACGACAGACAATAACCACCAAGGCGTGGCAAAGGCTATTTACTCGGCTATTGCGTATAATAGTGAAGTAAATAAGAAAAAATAATTATAATAGCTGTTGTTGTATTGAAATATTATGAATATATTTTTGAGCTAGCGTGATGTTTGTGATCTTATATATTTAAAATATGAATCCTACTACTTAAAAATAGATAATATTAAGTTTGGCACAGATAAACAGTACATAGGAGGTGATGTATAATGGGAAATCTAAAGTTTAATATTGACGATACTTGCGTTAAATGTGGCGCTTGTGCTGAGGATTGTCCTGTTCAATGCATCACCGAAGGTAAGACTCGATTTATCATCGGGAAAGGCTGTATCGGTTGCGGCGACTGCTATTCCATTTGTCCCGTGGGGGCCGTAAAAATGTATAAACGAGAGACCCCTAAAAAGTGATAGCTAGATATCTTTCAGCATTGTTAGCAAATTGACTTACATACGGAAAGCTCCTAAAGAGTGATAGTTAGAAATCCGAACATTGAATTCTTATTTATAATTTCCATACGGAATATATGGAGTCGTTATACTTCCTATGGTATAATAAAATGTAATGAAAAATTAGCGTTTAGCTCGGAAAAACGCGCCCCCAGTACAGATATGTATGGGCATAATAAATAGTGAATATACTTTCACAAATAGATGCATATGGAGGAAGGCATGGAAAACAAGGAATTTGTAATTGTTGTTGACTTTGGTGGTCAATATAACCAATTGATCGCGCGCCGTGTTCGTGAAAATCACGTATACTGCGAAGTATATCCATACAACAAAGCGCTGGAAAAAATTAAGGAATTAAAACCGCAAGGTATCATCTTCACAGGCGGTCCTAACAGCGTGTATGAAGAAAACTCTCCAAAAATTGAGAAAGAGATTTTTGAACTTGGTATTCCTATTCTTGGCATGTGCTATGGTATGCAATTTATGGCGCATACATTGGGTGGCGAAGTTAAATCTGCGGACAACCGTGAATTCGGTAAAACACCTACTAAAGTGGATACTACATCTCCATTGTTCAAAGGTTTGGAAGAAGACCAAGTTGTTTGGATGTCTCATGTTGACTATGTAGCAAAAGTTCCTGAAGGCTTTGAAATCGTAGCACATACGAAGGATTGTCCTGTTGCATCCATGCAAAATAAAGAACGTAAATTATATGCTATGCAATACCATGCAGAAGTGTTGCACACTGAACATGGTAAAGAAATGCTTCACAACTTCTTGTACGAAGTATGTGGCTTCACAGGCACATGGACAATGGCAAACTATGCGAAATCTGCTATTGAAGATATCCGCAAAACCGTTGGTGACGGCAAAGTATTATTGGCTTTGTCCGGCGGTGTAGACAGCTCCGTTGCAGCAGCTCTTATTTCTAAAGCTGTAGGTGACCAATTGACTTGTATCTTCGTTGACCACGGTTTAATGCGTAAAAACGAAGGCGACGAAGTAGAAGCAGCTTTCAAAGATTCCGGCATGCATTTCATTCGCGTCGATGCAGAAAAACGTTTCTTAGATAAATTGGCTGGTCTTGAAGATCCAGAAGCTAAACGTAAAGCTATCGGTGAAGAATTCATCCGCGTATTCGAAGACGAAGGTCGTAAAATCGGTTCCGTTGACTACTTAGCGCAAGGTACAATCTACCCTGACGTTATCGAGTCTGGTACCGGCGAAGCAGAAGTTATTAAATCTCATCACAACGTAGGTGGCTTGCCTGCAGTTGTAGACTTCAAAGGCCTTATCGAACCATTGCGCAACCTATTCAAAGATGAAGTGCGTGAACTTGGTTCCGAATTAGGTTTGGCTGATTATCTCGTATGGCGTCAACCATTCCCAGGACCTGGTCTTGCTATCCGCGTAATGGGTGAAATCACTAAAGACAAACTCGACATCTTGCGTGATGCGGACTACATCTTCCGTGATGAAATTGCAAAAGCTGGCCTTGATCGCAGTATCAACCAATACTTTGCAGTATTAACATCTACACGTACCGTAGGCGTTATGGGTGACTTCCGTACATATGACTACACATTGGCATTGCGTGGCGTAACAACAACAGACTTCATGACTGCTGACTGGGCACGCATCCCTTACGACATATTGGACACAATCTCCCGTCGTATCGTAAACGAAGTACAACACATTAACCGTATCGTGTACGATATTACATCTAAACCACCTGCTACAATTGAGTGGGAATAATAAGAAATATTGATTTAAATTCATTAACTGTACTTTTTGAGTAATTCTGAATTCAACTGAAAGGTAAAAGAATAAGTTTGAAAGGGAGAGTTTTGGATTTGAAGAGTGCATAAAAGCCTCCTATCATTTTGATGGGAGGCTTTTTTACTATTTTGATTGAATATATAAAGGAGTTGACATGTAATTAGGCAGGGCGATTTGTACAGCCTATTTAAGTATCAAAGTATATTAAAAATCAATAAAATATTATAACCAATACCACATTTTAGATTATTATGCTGAAATAATTGTGGAATAATCAAGTGATATGATTATTTATAAAAAGGGGAGTGTTTTAAATGTATTTAAAAAAGATGTTGGTTAAAAACTTTAGACTACTAAAAAATTTCGAATTAGAGTTTAAAGAAGAGTTATCGTTAGTCATAGGTAAAAATAATTGTGGAAAGACTTCTGCGTTGATTATTATGGATAAGATGCTAAATTCATCCAAAATAATGTGGGAAGATATAAATTTAGAGTGTCAGAAAGATATATATAAGAATATTATATCTGAGCAGGATTCGGTTGCATCATTAGAAGCTGTTAATTTGAAATTATTTATTGAGTATAATGAAAATGATTCATATAGAAATATACAAAAATTTATGATGGATTTAAATCCGGATAATAATATTATAGTTTTAGAATTTATTTCGATAATGCCTATAAATAAAATTATAAAACTAAAAGATATAATAAAAGAGAAGAAAATTGAGAATTTTGTATCTTTTTCTAAATTTATTAGTAAGAATTTTTCCAATTATTTTGAAACTAAAAAATACTCAAGGGGCTTTGATATTGAATCTGATCAAATTACATCAGCTAGATCAGAGGAAATTGATAATAAGGATATTCAAAAAGTAATTAAAGTCTTAGGAATAAGAGCTGATAGAGCAGTTTCTAATGATGATCGTAACCATGTTCTATCAGGCTTAACAAGTAAATATTTTAGTTCTTATAAAGCCGCCAAAGATGAAAGTGGATTAATATTTACAAAACTTGAAGAAACACTGGAGGAAGCCGACAAAGAATTATATAAGATTTATAATGGGGAACAAAGTGAAAGTGGAGAATCTATTGATGGTATTTTTAGCGATGTTATAGGTGTCATAAAAAATTATGGTGGTACAGAAAGTGGAATTGATATAGCAATAGAGTCATCTATTTCAGAGAAAAATTTATTGTCAGATAATACAAATTTAAGTTATAGACAAGGTGAAGATTGTTCACTTCCTGAAACTTATAATGGATTGGGGTATTTAAATTTAATAGGCATTTTGTTTGAAATTGAAACTAAAATACAGGAATTGTTTGAACAGCCAGCAGATATAAATCTCTTATATATTGAAGAACCTGAAGCACATACACATCCTCAGTTACAGTATGTATTTATAAGAAATATAAAATCACATATTGCAACACATAGAAATAAGTTTCTGCGTGAAAAGAATAAACAGTTACAGATTTTAATTACTTCGCATTCATCACATATAGTTTCTGAATGTAATTTTGATGACATCATATATTTAAAGAGAGAAGGGAATGAGGTTATAGCAAAAAGTTTTAATTCTTTAAAAGATAAGTATGGTGGAGATGAACAGCAAGGATTTAAGTTTGTAAAGCAATATTTGACAATAAATAGAAGTGAGCTTTTTTTTGCCGATAAAGCTATTTGTATAGAGGGGGATACTGAAAGAATCTTAATGCCGATGATGATGCATAAGATTGATAATAAAGAAACTTCATCAGGAGATATTGTACCGTTATTATCACAAAATATTTCTGTAATAGAAGCTGGAGCACATTCACATGTTTTTGTTCCATTGTTTGATTTTTTAGGAATTAAGGTTTTGATAATTACAGATATAGATGCTGCGAATAAAAATGATGATGGAAAATATGTGAAGTCACATCCTAAAGATGCAAAGTATACAAGCAATGCTTCTATTAAAATTTTTTTTAAATATGCTGGCCTTGATACATCGGAGAATCAATTTAGGGAACTTGTAGAAAAAAGATCAGAGGATAAAATTCAAGATAACATTCGAATAGCATACCAAGTACCAGAAACTGATGGTGGATATCAGGCAAGTAGTTTTGAAGATGCCTTTATAGCCTTAAATAAAGAATTTATATTAAAGAATAAAGAAGGACTATATGAATATGGAGCTTTAAAGAATTTTAATGAATCCGATATTTCAAGTGATTATTATAATTTTGCTTTGAATAAAGTAGCAAAGAAATCTGCATTTGCATCAAGTTTATTGTATTTTGATGATGAAAATGGACAAGAGAATGAAAAGTGGAACGTTCCGCAATATATTGAGGAGGGCTTATTATGGCTACGAAACAATTAGAAAAAGAAGTTTTGAAAGCTCTTCAATGTATAAAAAATGGTGAAAATTTTATTATAGAAGGCGGAGCTGGAAGTGGAAAAACATATTCGTTGATTTCTTTGATAAATACTCTTACAGAGGAATTACCGAATATTAGGATAGTTTGCATTACATATACAAATAATGCAGTTGCAGAAATTTTGTCAAGAATAGAAAATGAGAATCTTAGGGTATCAACAATTCATGAGTTTATATGGAGTCTTATTGGAAAATATCAAGATGAAATTAAGAATATTTTAACTGAACTTATTAATGATGAAGGCGAAAAAAGCTTTAAAAAACCAAAAGATTATGGTGAGGAGTTAATTTATAAAGATTATTTTAAAGAATTTTATGTAGATTATGACGAGTATTACTCTGTAACACCAAATGATAAAAATGTAGTTAAAATTAGCCATGATCATATTATAACTATTGCAGAAAAAATGTTTGAGAAATACAAAAAAATGGCAGATATTTTGAAGGATAGTGCAGATTGTATTTTTGTTGATGAATATCAAGATACGAGTCCCTTAGTAGCTGATATTTTATTAAAACATTTAAAGCAAAGCAGTAAAAAAAATGTAATCGGTTTTTTTGGGGATTCAATGCAGGCTATATATGACAATGGAGTTGGTGATTTAACTCAATATAGATTAACTAAAATAGTAAAGAAACAAAATCGAAGAAATCCAAGAGTTGTAATAGAAGTAGCTAATAAATTTAGAGATGATGGTATCGAGCAAATACCTTCAGAAGATATAAATGCACCTAATATGGAGAATGGTACTATTAGAGCGGGTAGTATTAAATTTTTATATGGAAATGAACCAGATGATTTTATTAGTATAAAGAAAAAAGCGATTTTTGATTTTTGGGATTTTTCTAATGGAAAACAAACCAAAGAGTTAAGGTTAACACATAAATATAATGCTGAAATGGCTGGCTTTAAAGATTTATATGATCTATATAATGCTGATTTGATAACTACGCTTATAAGCAAGATAAAAGGAAAGATTGATAAGGGTGGTTTAGATAATGATAAGACTTTGGGAGAGTTGGCGTTAGAGGAGAAACCAATATTTAATAGAGAAGATTTGCTGGATCAAATTAATAGAGATGATACTTATCAGTCAGTATATAGGATTTTAGCAGATATGTCATGGGTAGAAGCTTACGCAAAATGTAGAGTCACCAAGGAATCCCTTATGTCATATAAATTAAACGGAATGAGTGGTAAATATGAAGCTAATTCTTATAGAGATAGGATCTTACGTAGATTAGATATATTAGAGGAGATTATCGAATTATATGAGGATGATAAATTTAATGAGTTTTTACGAATAACAAAATTTTCTATTCGTAATAGAGAGGATAAGATTTGTCTTAAGCAAGCAATTGATTATCTTGTAAAAGAAGATGATAAAACGATAGAAGAAGTTTTATCGTTTGCAGAAGAAAAGGGATTACTCGACGAAGATGATTTATTTAGTGACTATATTTTAAATGCAGGATTTTATTTATGGGAGAGAATAAAACGGATAACATTTAAGCAATATAGAAAAAGTATATTATACTTAAAAGAATTTTCACCAATTTGTACTCAACATAGTGTAAAGGGGAGTGAATATGACAATGTACTTCTTATATTAGAGTCTAATTGGAATAAATACGATTTTAATACATTATTTGGAAAAGGATCTCCAAACCCTACTGTTCAGAAAAGAACGAAAAAATTATTTTATGTATGCATAACGAGAGCAAAAAGGAATTTAATAATATATTTACCTACTCAAGATTCTGAAATATTAGGTAAAGCGAAAGAATTTTTTGGTGAAGAAAATGTTTTACCTGTTTCTTCAATTAGTTGAATTGATAAAGATAAAATTCATTATATAATTTCATATAATATTTTTGTTTTTATGGGGTGAATTATAAGAATTAGGGAGTAAAACTAAAATGTCTAAAAAATATACAGATTTTATGGATGAAATATCTGAAGATGAATTATATGAAGGGCTTCTTGCATATGGTTTTTTTGCAGAAAAACTACCTCCTGTATTTACTGCTGTTCCATTTTTTGAGTATTGTAAAGGTTTAGAAACCTCATTTTCCTCAGGATGGAATGAGTATATAAGCTTTCGAGTAATGCGAAATATAGGTACACCACGTATTATGGGAATCCCTAACCCATTCAAGTATCAATTGTTATGCTTAGAGCTAAAGTCAAACTGGGCTAAGATAAAACAACACTTTCATACTCAAACTGCTAATCAGAAACATCGTATTAGTCGTATTCATATTCGAAAAGAATCTGGAAAGCGTCGAATCTTTGAAATGAATTATAAAGACTGGCGTACTGATGGTAATCCAGAGTTGGACTTACTATTTCATGAAGATGGTGCTAGTAGGTATTTAGTTAAAGCAGATATATCTACATGCTTTCCAAGTATTTATAGTCACTCAATACCTTGGGCATTAGTGGGAAAAGAAACGGCTAAAAAAAATCATAAGGATAGCAGTGCCTGGTATAACGAAATTGATAGTGCATGTTCCGATATGCATCATGGTGAAACACATGGAATTCTTATCGGGCCTCATTCTTCCAATATACTTTCAGAAATTATTTTAACGGTTGTTGATAGGAAACTATATGAGAAAGGTTATCGTTATGTTAGGGCTATAGATGATTATGATTGCTATGTTAAAAGTCACAAGGATGCACAACGTTTTATTGTTGATCTTGAGGAAGCATTATATGAATTTGACTTACACCTCAATCATAAGAAAACAAAAGTAGTTGAGCTACCAATTGGTGTAGATAAGACTTGGAAGCATACTCTTAAAGGGCTAATCGGAGGCAGTAATTCAGGAATATTAAAATATACTCAGGTTAATACATTTATAGATACAGCTTTAAAACTTGCAGTGGAAAGTGGTGATTGTGCGATTATAAATTATGCTATTAAAACATTAAGGGGGTTAAATAAATCAAAAAATGGAAAGCTATTAGCTACAAAAAGATTTATGCATTTAGCGATCCTTTATCCATATTTACTTCCTTTAATGGAAGAATTTGTATTTGAACCATATAAGGTAGATAAAGAAGAAATTAAAAGATTTTCAGATGCTATATATCAGGATGCAGTGAAAATAAATGATTATGAAAGCTTGTGTTATGCTATTTATTTTGCAATAAAATTTGATTTTGAACTAGACGCATTTGATAATGATTGGTCTAGTGTGAAAGATTATGTTTTTAATAGTAAAGATTGTTTGCTATTAGTTATGAGTTGGATTTACTTTATGAAAATTAATAGAGGAAAACGAGATGCAACTCAAGTAAAACCATTTAACGAGCTTGCAAGAAAGTTGAAAAAGACTGATATGGATCGTTATTGGTTATTTTGTTATGAAGTTTTGACTTATGGTAATTTAGCTGGAGACTGGAAAAAAATGAAGATGGCAGATGTAAGCTTCATTGATTCACAGATAAAAACTGGATGGAATAAAAATCGTTCTAATTAAATTATATGCTTACATAACTCGGGGAATTTATCTGATATTGAGAATAATCTTAAAATATAACTTTATTAAACAATTAAAGTGCATGTATTGGGATAGTGTTATATACACCATCCCAATTATTATATAAGATTAAGTGTTATGCATTACATGATACAATATTAGATGAAAAGAATTAATAAAATAGGCTCAAATTAATTGAATTTTAGATTATAGTATTGTTAATTATGTAACGAGGTTCTATGAAAACAATAAAATCTTTTGGCGAGTATTCCAAATATTCTCTCCATGATGCAAGGGTACAGAAAATAGAATACGCAGATGATAATTTGATCTTTACTTTTGATTACATTTTCTCTTATGAGAATGGTGTTGAACAAACTCATAAGGCTCAAGTTGTATTTGAGACGTGCGATATAGATTTTTTTGAAATCTTAGTATTTAATAATACAATACTAGATACTTTCACAGGTAAAAGAATTGAGTTGCCTCAGTATCAACAGGATTATAGTGAAAGTGAATTCGAGGTCATTACGGAGACCTATAATTGGGGAAACGCTGTATTCCAGGGCTGGCTATGGACCGAAGGGAATCCAGTACACTGTATAATGAACATATACTTTAAAGGCGATATGGTATATGTAGTTGAATGAGGCCTGAGATGAGCAATTTAGATTTTACTATTAGCTGCATAGTTACATTCTTCAGCAAGAAGAGAACAAGTCTACCGAATTTAAATTATGGAATGTACTATCCTCATATCATTATAAAAGGTACTGAGTCTTGGTATAAACCTTATGGTAGTAAAGATGTCATCTTTGATAAACAAATATGAGGTAATATGTTGTTAGTTTTTGAAATTGTAAATTATTTTGTTCTAAAAGCAGGTACGGAGTTCTTTATTATGGAAGGTGTTAATTCTGTAAGGACGTAAGAATATGGAAACTTTAAAAGAATTTTTAGATAGCCATATATATTTAGATATTATAGAGGAATTAGGACCTGATAACTTTAATAAAGAACTACAAAGTATAGAAATTCAAGAACTAAGAAATCGATTGAATCAAAGGCAATTCTTATTAGAAGGGTTTAATTGCAAGTTATATTCTGAGAAAGAGTTAGTGCAGTTTTTCGAGCAATTAATAGAATATAATCGTAAAGAACTGATTCTTTGGAGTAAAGCCTTTTGGCAATACAGTGATGAAACTTGGGAAGAATATTCTGATGGTGAATTTCCAAAAGGCGAGGAATTAGATATAGAAGATAAATCAACTATACTTGAGATAGGAAAATATTCTATAACGAGTATTGCTATGTATATGATTGAATTTGATATTTTGAAAAATCATACAGAAATATTAGGAGATTACTATAAACGAATGCATCTTCCTGGTGCAGTGAAATACGCACGAGAAATTAAAGGGCTTTATAAAAGTCTTTTTGGTTAAAATATATAATATAGTTTTAGAAGATAAGAAAATTTTTAAAAAGGTTCTAGATTGATTAGATAATCTTAACATAGAGCAATTTAGTTTTTCCTCGGATATACTATAAAGGTGATATGGTATATGTAGTTGAATGAGGCCCGAAATGAGTAATTTAGATTTTACTATTGGCTGTACTGTTACTTTCTTCAGCAAGAAGAGGAGAACTCCACCGAATTTAAATAATGGAATATACTATCCTCATTTTGTTATAAAAGGTACTGAGGAATATCTTGGTATCAATTTTATTGATGGTGAAGATGTTATCTTTGATAAACCTATTCAAGCTAACGCTTTACCAGTATATGAAACCATAGATTATTCAGCTCTACAAGCAGGTACTGAGTTCTTTATAATGGAAGGCGGAAATATTGTTGGTGAAGGGATTGTAAAAGAAATCTTTCAACATAAACCATATGGGAGTAAATAGTTATGGGCTATAAAAATGTATGTGTAAATTGTCGGATCTCCTTGTCGGAGGGCACAAACTACGAGCTGTTCAATAAAAACAAAATTTGTCCTACATGCAAAAGCAAGATGTACTTTGTGAACGAGAAGTTCAAGGCTCCTAAAAAATCTAATGACAAAGAATGGAAAATCATCGAGTATTTGTTATTGAGCGGCTATGACTTCCGTAATCCTTATTGTGGACATGAGCAATGTATTTATTTTGAGTTCCCTAAGAATCTGCAAGAGGCAGAAGAGTTTATCCGAGAAATGAGGAATTTAGATTAAGTCAGGAGGTTTCGTATGGCACCGCAAGTTACAGATTTTTCGTTCTGGAATGAAATGTGGAAACAAAGTTATTATGATCGTGAGAAAGGGATTCGGGCGAATCCATTATTAGAGTATTGGGACAAGCGAGCCAATGACTTTTCTCTCATGCGTAAAAGCAATGACTACGACTTTGGTCGTAAGGTGTACGCTGCTTTGAGTAGTGTGTTAAATCCTGATTCTACCATGCTAGATATAGGTGCAGGCCCTGGGTCTTTTACTATTCCATTTGCACAGCACATACAGTCTGTTACTGCTATTGAGCCGTCAAAGGGCATGGTGGCAGTCCTTAAAGAAAATGCCAAAGAATTAAACGTTGAGAACATTAATATCATTGAAGAATTGGTGCAGGACTTACCTCAAGACGGCTCTCCAGATTTTCGATTTGATCTGGTAACCATATCTCTTGTGCTTTGGATGTTCCCTGATGTGTGGCCTCGGCTTTTACAAATGGAACAATATTCTAAAGGCTATTGTGCAATCGTAGCTGGCATTCCTGATTGGAAGAATCCTCGGGAAGCTAGCAAATCTGATGTACAAGAGTTTCAAATTCTGTATAATATGTTACTTTCACAAGGGCGCTCACCCAATGTAAGCATCATTGATTATAGATGTGAACGTACTGTAAAAGATGAAATCGAGTGCCGAAAGATCATATACGAACAGTACTATGGAGACTTAACGCCAGCAGCAGAGGAACAAATCAAAAAAGAAATCATAGCCAAATCTAAGGACAATAAATGCTTGATTTCCTCGCGGTCTGCTATAATTTGGTGGAATCCTAAGGAAGTTGTGTCACACACCTAAGATATAGTTGATAAATGGATTAGAAAAGGCAGTAGCATGATTAATATCGTTAAGGGCGATAGGGCGATTACCTATACCGAAGAAAAAAACTTTACCCCTCAGCAGGTAGCAGAACTGTTTTTATCTGTTCGTTGGGTGGTAGGTAAATATCCTGACCGATTATACAAGGCTTTGATGAATTCATCGCGCGTGATATCTACTTGGGATGGAGATCGCTTAATAGGTCTTATTCGCGTCATGGATGATAGCGAACTCGTGTGTTTCATCAATTATGTACTGGTTCATCCTGATTATCGGGGCCGAGGTATTGCAGGGCACTTGCTAGAAATGGTGAAAGACGCTTACAAATCGTATTTGTACATCAATGTTATGATTGGTGAAAGCAAGAATGCTCCATTCTATGAGAAACATGGTTTTAAGATCAAAGACAATTCATTGCCAATGCAATATCGTAATGTACCTAAATATATGAAAAAGTAAATAGAGACAAAGGCTACACAAGATCAAGGTGCTGATTTAATGATATAGTTTATAAATTAAATGGGGACATTACTAATCAATGTGTAGCCTTTGTTGTTTAAACATTATATACTTAAATGAGTAAATTAATACATCGTGTGTCTATTGTATAGAGTGGGAGGTATTATAAGTATGTTTTCCTGGTTAAAAAATCTTTTTTCTTCTAATAAAGAATCTCTTGATTCTCATACGAGAGTAGATACTACAAAGTCTGTCGAGCAAAATTCTGATTTATTGGATGATGAACTGGATCCTTGTACTATTGGGTGGGATGCAATTACTGCAGAATGTGAACGTGTATATCCTGGTCAAACAGATCCTATGCATTTTGGAACATTGATTAGCTGGCGGCTTGGTGGCGATAGTCCTCTTGATGGTATCAGTGTGTATGATGATGGAGATAATTGGCACTTTGTAACATATGGTTTGTCCGAGCTGTATGAAAAGGATAGCGAAGATCCTACAATCAGTGGTTACGGCATGGAGTTTACTTATCGTTTAGATAAAGCAAGTGCCAACGATGATGAGATCAGAAGTGTTTGTGGTGTATTACAACAAATTGCAAAATTTACTTTTACTGCTGGAGAAATTTTTAAACCTTATGAATATCTTTATAGTGGGCAAACAGAGGGCATAGACTCAAATAATAGTTCCAATATTGTTGGCTTTATTACTATTCCTGATGCTAAATTGCAAACTCTTGATACTCCTAATGGCAAATTAGAATTTGTAGAGTTCATCGGTGTGACTAACGAAGAATTACTTGCTGTAAAAGATAAGAAGATGACAGTACAAGAATTATATGAGTTGTTGGGGACTGATGTAACATCTTATAATAGAAATCCGGTTCTTGAGTACAATGGTGCTGAGTAATAACTATTAGTAATATTAAATAAATTAATTGATAAAAAGAAATTAAAGCATATTCAATTCGGATTGGATTTTAATGAAATAAGCTGAAAGCCTTGCATAATAGCGGGCTTTCTTTTTTCATTAATAGTGATATAACCAATATTGATTATAGCCGTACCCCTATATGTTTATTGACACTGTATATCCCGCATGCTACGATGAGAAAAATCACATATGATTGGGTTAGGTGTCTATTGACTTAATAGAGAATTTGGTACAAGCCAAAGCGGTCACGCCACTGTAACAGCGAGGTACTTTGCATAGAGGGTGAAATGCTCTCGGTCACTGAAGTTTTTGGGAAGGCGCAAAGTAACGTTGAACTGGAGCCAGGAGAACTGCCTAATTAACAATTGCCAATTGACCTGCGAGAGACAGGGATGGGGATTAATATAGATGGATTTATACTAGCTATGCATAGTTGAAAGCTCATACTATATGCTAGCTTATTAGGCGTGGTAGTTAGTCTAACTGAGATGACAGCCCGTTTCCTCTTCGTGGGGAAACGGGCTTTTTATGTGCACTTATAGTGATAGTTTTAGTTTGAGAGAAGAGAGGTATTTCATGGTTAAACAGAAAAGAAAATGTATGGCTTACATAGCCACGGTTTTCCTCCTAATTGTTAGTATGCTCATCGCTGCATGTGGAGGTCCTAGTGAGACAAAGAAAGATACGGCGCAAAATAACAAGCCAATCGAAATCACAGACGTAACAGGACGTACGGTAACGCTTAAAAAGCCAGCAGAGAGAGTTGTCTTACAGTGGAGTGGTGCTGGTGGTCCATTCTTTACGATTTCCGCACTTATGGGCAAGGATACGCCAAAGGTTATCGCCGGTATGGATACATCTTTGCAGGATTACAGGGCGGATATGTGGAAACACTTCACTACGGAAATGCCTGAGCTAGCTAAGATTCCAGTAGTGGGTACAGTCGGTGATAAAACATTTAATGCTGAGCAAGTTGTGGCATTAAATCCAGATGTTATTTTTATCCCTGTTGATTTGAAAGATCAGTACGAGTCTGATGCAAAAGCAAAAATGGATGCTGCTGGTATTCAGACTATTTACATAGATTACCATGCAGAAAAACTGGAAAGTCATCAAAAATCCATTGAAGCTATTGGTAAAGCTTTAGGTAAAGAAGAACGTGCTGCAGAGATTAACAAGTTCTATACAGAGCGTGTGACAAGAGTTCTCGATCGTGTTAGTAAAATTAACAAACCAAAACCAACAGTTTATCTTGAAGTTGGTATGAATGGTCCGGAAGAATTTGGTAATTCCTTTAGTAGTAATTACTCTTGGGGGGCATTAGCTACTATGGCTGGTGCTGATGTCATCACCAAGGATGTTATTAAGAAAACGTCTCCTATTAATCCAGAGTTTATACTTGAGAAAAATCCAGATATCATAATGATCATGGGTTCTTACTGGCCTAAGAAACCAACCTCTATGCGTTTAGGTTTTGAAGCAACCGAAGCATCGTCTCAAGAGTTGTTGAAAGCTTTCACCATAGAACGTCAAGGTTGGAGCGAATTAAAAGCTGTTGAAAATAAACAAGTTTACTCTGCGCACCACGGTCTTCCACGTGAAGTCTTTGATGCAGCCGTATTCGAATATTTAGCAAAAACCTTCTATCCTGAAGAGTTTGCGGATGTAGATCCTGAAGCTACGCTTAAAGAGTTCTATGACAAATTCTTGCCATTCTCTTATAGTGGCATCTGGTTTATGCATATGAATTAGGGTTGTGTTGTGTGTGAAGGAGCTGATGATGTAAAACCCAAATAAATGCTGTTATATATTGTGTTTATTAGAACTTATTAAGTTTGGAATCGAGGTATTCTATGGTTAAGAAAAAGAAATTTATGGCTTATTTAGCCACAGTTTTTCTACTGATTGTTAGCATGCTCCTGACTGCATGTGGTGGCCCTGGGGATGCAAAAAAGGATGCAGCTCAGACTGGTAAATCTATTGAGATTACAGACGTAACAGGTCAAAAGGTTACGTTGAAAAAGCCAGCAGAACGCGTAGTAGTTCAATTGAGTGCTTCTGGTGGTGCGTTCTTGACTATGGCTGCGTTGCAAGGCAAAGATGTGGCTAAGACTATTGTTGGTATTGACCCTTATTTGAGTAAATTGCGTACAGATATGTGGGATCGCTACAAATCTGAAGTGCCAGAGTTGGAAAAAATTCCTCTCATTGGTAACGTAAATGACAAAACATTTGATGTGGAAAAAGTAATTTCCTTAAACCCAGATGTTATTTTCATGCCTTTATATTTCAAAGATCAATATGAAGCTGATTACAAACCTAAAATCGATGCAGCTGGCATTCCTACTATCTATATCGATTACCATGCGGAAAAGCTTGAAAATCATCAAAAATCTATCGAAGCTATCGGTAAAGCATTGGGTAAAGAAGAGCGTGCAGCAGAAATCAACAAGTTCTATACTGACCGTTTAACAAGAGTTATGGATCGCATTAGCAAAATCAATAAACCAAAACCAACTGTTTACATTGAAACAGGTAACGAAGGTCCAGAAGGTTTAGGTTTTGCATATAGTGCAAACGTAGCCTGGGGCGCATTAGCAACGCAAGTTGGTGGCGATCTTATTACCAAAGATGTAGTTCAAAAAGCAGGCCCTGTTAACCCAGAATTTATTTTAGAAAGAAACCCAGATATCATCATGATCATCGGTTCCTACTGGCCTAAGAAACCGACTTCTATGCGTTTAGGTTTTGATACAACTGAAGCTAAATCTCAAGAATTGTTGAAAGCTTTCACCACAGAACGTCAAGGCTGGCCTGAATTGAAAGCCGTTCAATCTAAAAACGTATTCTCTACTCACCATGGTTTACCTCGTGAAGTATATGACGTTGCAGTATTCGAATACTTAGCTAAAACATTCTATCCTGAGGAATTCAAGGATGTAGATCCTGAAGGCACACTTAAGGAATTCTATGATAAATTCCTTCCATTCTCTTACGGTGGCGTTTGGTTTATGCATTTGAACTAAAAAGGGGTTTTGTATAGTGACAGAAACTAACAACCAGTACGATTATAAGAAACAGAGTTATAAAAAACTATTGTTCATTATTATCGGATTGATCATTTGTGCGGTAAGTTTTGTTACCGATATTATTGTAGGTCCTGCATCACTTACGTTAAGTGATGTATGGCTCGCATTAACAGACCCAGTAGAGGTTTCCAAAAACGCATATGTTATCATTTGGTCGATTCGTATTCCGACGGCCATTATGGCGTTGCTCGTAGGTGCTTCTTTGGGCATTGCTGGTGCTGGCATGCAGACTATCCTTGATAACCCGTTATCTAGCCCGTATACACTTGGTATATCCGCAGGGGCTGGTTTCGGTGCATCTCTCATGGTCGTTGTAGGCGCTAGTGCATTAGAGTTTTTAGGCGTCTTTATGGTTCCATTCGGCGCCTTCGTATTTGCTAGTTTGACGAGCTTCTTTATCTATTCCATCAATAAGATTAAGAATTTCTCCTCTGAAACGATGATTCTCGCTGGTATCGGCATGATGTTCTTGTTCCAAGCGCTTCAATCCTTGATGCAATATATGGCATCTCCTGAGGCCCTTCAAAACATCGTATTCTGGACGATGGGGAGTTTAGCTAAGGCAAATTGGGTGAACATCTCTATTGTTCTTATCGTGCTAGCAATCATGCTTCCGCTTATGATGCGTGAATCTTGGCGTTTAACAGCATTAAAATTAGGCGATGAAAAGGCTTCCGGTCTTGGTGTTAATGTTGAAAGCTTACGAGTAAAAGTGTTTGTTTTCATCTCCATCATTACAGCCGTTGCTGTTTCTTTCGTTGGAACCATTGGTTTTATCGGTATTGTAGGACCACATATTGCACGTATGCTTGTGGGTGAGGATCAACGGTATTTCTTACCTCTCTCTGCAGTGTGTGGTATGGCGATTTTGTCTCTCGCATCTATTGCGAGTAAGATGCTCGTTCCTGGGGCGATGTTCCCAATCGGTATTGTGACGGCAATCATCGGTGTACCTTTCTTCTTCTCGTTGGTATTGACTAGGAAAAGGAGCTATTTCAAATGATTGAAGTTCATAATCTAACCTTTGGTTATTCCGCTACGGAAGACGGACAAATCTTAAAGGGCGTTGATTTTGCTGCTAAAACAGGTAAATTGACTGCGCTCATTGGTACTAACGGTGCTGGTAAATCTACACTTTTAAAAACAATTATGGGTATCTTGAAAGGCAAGGGCGAGATTTCCGTTAATGGTAAACCTGTATCTCAATATTCTACAAAGGATTTTAGTAGTACAGTGAGCTATTTGTCTCAAGATAATGACTGTAAAGTCAATCTATCTGTTTTTGAAGTCGTTATGCTAGGGCGCATGGGATCCATGTCCTTCCGCGTAAGTGATGAGGATATTGCAGCCACACAAGAGGTATTGGAACGGTTGAACTTACAGCGCTTTGCATCGCGCAGCATCATGGAGCTCAGCGGTGGTTAACGCCAACTTGTGTTCATGGCACAAGCCCTTGTAAAAGAACCTAAAATCTTAATTCTTGATGAACCGACAAGTGCTTTAGATTTGCACAAGCAATTTGATTTGTTAACATTGCTAAAAAATCTGACTCAAGAAAATGATTTTACAACACTCGTAACATTGCATCATCTTGATCTGGCGGCTATGTTCGCAGATGAAATCATCGTGCTCAAAGAGGGTAGAGTATACGCTCAGGGCGCACCGAAAGACATCTTTACAGAAGCCATGATGGAAGATGTATATCGTGTTAAAACAAAAATTTATATCGATGACAATGGGCTACCTCATGTTATTCCATTAGAAGCTATTATTAATTAATAGGATTCTTTGTGATTGCGTTGAGCTTATTATAGTGTTGGTACTATCTGTTATAGATAGTCATTGACGTGAATCCAGTTATTAATAGGATGTAAGACTATTAGTTAAAAATAAAAGAGGCTGAAATCTTTGCAGAGCAGCATTGATTTCAGCTTCTTTTTGTTGGGAAAAGTATTGGTATTGTATTTAAATAATCTCTTTAACCTGTGCTATACCCTTATCAGTAAGCACGTAGTGTCCATTTGTCACATATAATAGACCTTGTTTCTTTAGCTGTGAAGCAGCTTGATGCGTATAGTCAGGTCTCCAGTTCAAATGCTCGTGAATGGTACCGATGCCGTTTTCAATGTGCGCAATAGGTGTATCCATATGCGTATAAATGTGGCACAGCATCATCGTTTCTCGATAGTGACGACGCAAATGACGTTGACGGCGGTATGTGGCGATATAGCCTGTCTTTGGTGTTGCAATAACAGCGATAATCAGTGCGATACCGATGGTGGTTGCAATAGAACCCGCGATGGATACGTCCATGGTGAAAGATACTTCCGTACCGACGACAGCACAGATAATACCGATGATGATACTGCTAGTAAGCATGGCTTTCACAGAGTCCGTCCATAAATAAGCGATGACCGCAGGCCCAATCATGAGGCCGATGACGAGAATGGCACCTACCGCTTGGAATGAGGCTACAACGGTGAGGGATACCATGGTCATCAGCACGTAGTGGATGAGGGCAGGCATAAAGCCGAAGAGCCCTGCTAGTAGCGGATCAAAAGTAGATAATTGCAATTCCTTGTAGAATAGCATGACTAAAATTAAATTGATGAGCGCCACGCCTAGAGAAATCCATAGTGATACAGGCCCCAGGTCGGTGCCGTTCACAATCCATCGATCAAAGGGTGCAAAGGCTATTTCGCCGAGCAATGCGGTATCTACATCGAGATGAGCGTTACCGCTGTATAGGCTGACTAGAATGATGGCGATAGAGAATAGAAGAGGGAAGATGATGCCGATAGACGCATCTTCGTTGACAAGTCCCGTATTGTGTATCATTTCTGTAAGCCATACGGTGCCTACACCAACTAAGGTAGCCCCGACGAGTAGAAATGGAGAGTTTAAATCTTCCGTCATAAAGAAAGCGAGCACGATGCCGAGAAATACGGTATGCGTAATGGCATCGGCCATCATGGACATGCGGCGCAATACGAGGAAGACCCCAGGGATGGCACATGCGATGGATACCGCAATGGCAATGAGCAATATCTCTGTATGAACTGTCATGGGGCACCTCCTATGTGAGGTTGTGCGTCCTCTGCTACGTAAATACTTTGCTGTGCATTGGATTTGGGAGCCCTTGTGGTTTCTAACAATAATGCGTGCTTTGACTGTCTATTTTTACGGAACTGCCAGAGCATACCTCTGTTAGGAGCAAAGATGAGACTCAATAATACGAGAATCGATAAAATGACGATGATAGCTGGACCTGTCGGTAATTTTGGGATCGATGTACTCCAGATAGTACCGCCGATGGCAGATATCATGCCGAAAAATCCTGCTAATATACACATGGTGCCCAGTTTATTCGTCCACTGTCTTGCCCCAACGGCGGGTGCAATGAGGAGAGAGCTAATCAAGATAGCCCCTACCGATTGAATACCGATGATGATGGTCATGATCAATAATGAACGATATAAAATAAGGGTGAAAGTGACGGGAATTTGTAGTGTTTTGGCGTATTCCACATCGAAGGAGATGAGCTTTAACTCCTTCCAGAATAATGCGGTTAATACGATGATGATGAGCGCCGCTGCAGATGTGATGTACACATCGCGCGCTAATATGGTGGCTGCCTGTCCAAATATAAATTTTGAAAGCCCTGCTTGACCAGCATTGTTTAAGCTTTGTACATAGGTGAGCAATACCATACCAAGCCCAAAGAAAGCGGAGAGTATGGTCGCTAAAGCGCCATCAAATTTGATTTTGCTGTTTTCTACGGTGATGGTAATGAGCCAAGCCGCAGTGATAGAGGATAGGGCAGCACCTGCGATGAGAACTTCGATGTCCTTGATGCCCGTCAGCAAGAAGGCAATGACCACACCGGGTAGTGCCGCATGAGATAGGCCGTCACCGATGAGGCTTTCCTTGCGAAGTACCGCAAAGGTACCAGCGATACCGCTAGCGAGGCCTAATAACGCCGTGCCGAGCAGTACCATTTGCGTCGTATAGGATTGGAGTATGGTCATACAATCCTCCCCTTGCCATAGGTGCGCTCAATAGCTTCGTCTGTAAACGTATCTGCTACAGGGCCATAGGCGACAGTTTGTTTGTTTACCATCGTTACCCAATCGAAATATTGGGGCACCGTATTTAAATCGTGGTGGACGACGATAACCGTTTTGCCGCGAGCTTTCATTTCTTGTAAAAGCGAAATAATAGCATGCTCTGTGGTTTTATCGACGCCCTTGAATGGTTCGTCCATGAGGTAAATATCTGCCTCTTGGACGAGGGCTCTTGCGAGGAAGACGCGTTGTTGTTGTCCCCCTGAAAGCTGGCGAATTTGTCTGTTCACATAGTCGCTCATACCCATTTTTTCAATCATAGAGAGGGCGAGTTCCTTATCCTTTTTGTTAGGTCGCTTGAACCAACCTAGATGACCATAACGACCCATGAGTACTACATCTAGTACGGTAGTGGGAAAGTCCCAGTCTACGCTACCACTTTGAGGAACGTAGGCGATTTTCTTGTAATCATTTTTGTCCATTGCTAAGTGGTGATCGATATAAAATTTTACACTTCCTGAGATAACTGTTAGTAGGCCGAGCATGGCCTTTAATAATGTGGACTTACCGGCACCATTAGGGCCGACAATGGCCGCTAAGGAACCGATGGGTACCTTCATATCTACGTCCCATAATACGGGTTTTGTTGTATATGCTACGGTCATATCTTCAACTTCAACGGCCCATTCCATGGAAACCTCCTTGTATTAATGAGTGCCACTAGCAGAAAGTTGCTAGTAGCACTTGTACTTACAATAATAAAGTAAACTTAAGTCAATCTAATTTAGTATAAGTAAATTTACTTTGTTGTATTCAATTAAGAAATTCTAATAAATGATTATTTAAGTGCTTTGGTAATTGTATCAATATTAGCTTTCACCATACCGATATATGTGCCACCCTCAGTACCTTCGGAGCCGAGAGAGTCAGAGTATAATTCGCCGCCGATGGATACGTTCCAACCTTTAGCTTTGGATGCCTCTTGAACGGCTTCAATTGTTTTGTGTGGTACAGAAGACTCTACGAAGATGGCTTTAATCTTGTGGTCTACGATGAATTGAACGAGGTTATTCATATCTTGTGTACCTGCTTCTGTGGCAGTGCTTACACCTTGCAAACCTTTTACTTCAAAACCGTACGCACGAGCAAAGTATTGGAATGCATCGTGAGCTGTTACAAGTACGCGAGATTCTTTTGGAATAGATTCTGCTTGAGCTTTAACGTACGCATCAGTTTCATCTAATTTAGTAAGGTATGCGTCATAGCGTTTTTGGTAATCTTCTTTATGAGCCGGATCGGCTTTAGCAAGACCTTCGTATACTGCTTTTGCTGCCAGCTTCCAGTTAGCAACGTCAAACCAAATATGAGGGTCTTTTGTTTTTACACCATCTTCTTCGTCAAAGTCGAGCAATGTAGCTGGATCAATGGCATCAGATACGCGGATGGTCGCTTTATTTTGCTTTGTTAGATTATCAAAAATGGAGCCCATTTTACCTTCCAAGTGAATGCCGTTGTATACTACAACATCCGCCTTAGACATAGCTGTTACATCGCCTGCGCTAGCTTGATATAAGTGAGGGTCTACACCAGGTCCCATGAGACCTTGAACGGTTACATGGTCACCGCCGATTTCTTTTACTAAATCCGTTAACATCGTCGTTGTAGCTACGACATTAAGTTTTTTCTGACTATCTTGGGCTGTGTCCTTTCCGCAGCCTGCAAGGGCAAATACTATAAGTGCTAATGATACGACGACTAATAAAATTCGATTAAATTTCATAATAAGCCTCCTTTTTTATAGATACTAAATTTAAAAACATTAATGACTTTGTTTGAGAGAAATATTTTGTTCTAATAATGAAATAATTTGAAGAAGGAGAATATCTCTCTGAATTTAAACGGAAAAATAGCCGCTACTAACGTAGCGGCTAGTGGCAGTTATACAGTCTTCTGCTAAGGTCAAAATAATCTAGGGAATAAGTGCTTGTAGATGGCTAGGCCCAACGAGGGCAACGATACCAAGTACCATCATGACCTTCATTTGAATACGCTTTCTACGTCTCATGATGAACCTCCTTTGTGTAGTTTTTTGTCATATCAACTAGATATGTGAGTCCGGACAGTTATCTTGAATTCAATATATCATAAATGAGAAATTTTATCAATAATAATTTATTCTTTTAATATTCATCTTTATTTAGTATGATATTATGCATAGGTAAAAGGTTAATAAGGAGGCTTCTTATGAATAAATTATTCCGATACGCTGCTGCAGCAGTACTCGTTGCATCTTTTGGCATGTTAAGTGATTATACAGCTGATGCAGCGAAGTTTTTAGAATCTCCAAGAGAGGTTACTATTGTAAAACCTGAGTTGCCTGAGATTCCTCAAACCGCTATGGTAGCGCCTGATATGCGCGTACGCTTCTTGATTGATAAAAAAGGTAATGTTAAAAATGTTTTCGTAGAGCGCTCTTCTGGATATGCTCCCGTTGATGAAGCAGTAAAAAAAGCAATTTTGCAGTGGAAGTTTACCCCTGCTATTGGCACAGATCAAAAGGCACACGAATCCATTATTGGGATGACAATTACTCTGCCTAAGCAAGCTGTGAAAGCTAAATAAGGAGAAAACGATGAATAAAGTGTTGCGTTGTATTATATTAAGCTCATTGTTTGTAATGAGTATGGTAGCTTCTGTGTTGGCAGCTCCATATGATCCACCAGTAGCTATAGCTACACCACCTATTGACCGAGCATTGCTCGCGGCCTATGGTGAAGCTGCTCATGGTGCAGATATACGTTTTACCATCAAGGAAGATGGTTCTGTAGGGGACGTTGAAGTTGTCTCATCTAGTGGCTCTAGTGCTCTTGATGCAGCCATTGTTGATACTATTTCTAAATGGAGATTTAGCCCTGCCACAGATTCTAATGGTAAACCTGTAGCATCTTCTAAAACTGAATATATTGATTTTAAAAACTAATTAAAGACACTTATAGAGAACTGCACCCTAAAACTTGGACACAACTTTTGAGGTGCAGTTTTTGTATGCTAAAATATTCTTAAAAATAAAGTAAAGTTATTTATTTTCATAATATTTGATTCGTAAATTTTAAAAATAAATCAAAATTGTATCTGTAGCAACTGAAAATTACTTTCAAAATGATATAATGAAAATATAATTATAGATTAGCCCGTGGAGGTATAAGCATATGAATCCATTAAAACAAAAACTAGATATTAACAATGAACGTTACAGAATTATTGTGTCCATTAAAGAAGATTATTTAGATGGTAAATTGTCCTTAGAAGAGGGCAACCGCATTTTAAAAGAGAAACTAGGTACTTGTACACCTGATGAGTTTGCTTATGCAGAGCAAAGCTTGAAAGGTGTTTACAAGGACGAAGAAATCCTAGAGAAAATGGATGATCTTTTAGATTTATTTGACGGCGTTTTAGTACGTGCCGAAAATGAATACCCTGAAAACCATCCGTTGTGGGCATACTTGGAAGAAATCAACGCTGTTGAAAAGGTAGCCCTTGAAGCAGACAAATTGTTAAAACAAGAGAAGTTTATAAAAAATCCGTGGCTTGGCGTTTTTGATTCCTTAGCAGAGTGGAGAACGCATCTGTCTCGTAAGCAAAATCAACTGTATCCAATGCTTGAGGACCACGGTTTTGACCGCCCAACGCGCATTATGTGGACCTTTGATGATGCTGTGCGCGATGCTATCTCTGCATCCTATGCATTGCTTCGGGAAGATAAGTATGAAGAATTCCTAGCGTCTGTGCCAGAAACTTTGGCGAAATTACGGGATTTGAATTCTAAAGAACTAGAAGTCTTATTGCCAACGTCTTATAAATTGTTGAGTGACGAAGAGTTTGTTCGGATGAGTAAAAATGACCATGAAATTGGTTATGCTATTATCAATGCGCCAGGTTTATATGTAGTGCCAGGTATTAATGATTCTGCGGCGCAATTGAATGGTAATAATTCAGCTCAAGGTGGTGCTGTATCTAACGAATTCTTAAATGATTTAGCCGGCTTGTTATCTAAATATGTAGGCCCTGTTGGTGGCGCACCCGTTGGTAAGGATGCAGTTCTCGATGTAGCCACAGGTAAATTGACATTAGAGCAAATTAATTTGTTGTTCCGTCATTTACCGGTAGATTTATCCTATGTAGATGAAAATGAACTAGTTAAGTTTTATAGCGATACGGCACATCGTATTTTCCCTCGCAGTGCGAACGTTATCGGTCGTGAGGTGAAGAATTGTCACCCCGCAAAATCTGTTCATATAGTAGAGGAAATCGTAGAGAAGTTCCGTTCTGGCGAACAAAGCCAAGCGGAATTCTGGATTAATAAACCAGGCTTGTTCATCTACGTTATCTACACCGCAGTACGCGATGAAAATGGTAAATTCCGTGGCGTATTGGAAATGATGCAAGATTGTACTCATATCCGTGAACTTGAGGGTTCCCGTACATTGTTGACTTGGGATAAAACTGATTTTGTAGGCGATGGTGGTAAAGAAAAATCCTTGGCTCAAGAGGCAGCAGAAGAGGTAGAAGAAGAACCATTAACAACTGATGCAAATGGTCGATTCCATATCGATGCAAAAACAACATTATCTAATCTAATTAAACAATGCCCAGATATTGTAGATCATTTGATTTCTTTAAATCCTAAATTCGAGAAATTAAAAACACCTATGGTAAAAGTAATGGCTAAGGTAGCAACAATCAAGATGATTGCAGAGCGCGGTGATTTTGAGGTAGATGATCTAATTAGTAAAATCGATGCATTTATCAATAAAGATAAGAAATAATTGTATTTTTTAAACGTGAAAGAGGCAAGTGCTTAGGACCTTGCCTCTTTTTCGTTTTGCTATTTGACTAGTTGATTTGTAAATAAAACTAGTTACTTTGTAACTATGTTTATTTTTTTAAGGTGTTCTATTGAATACTAATGGTTTTATGCAGCTAGGTATTAATTTATTACATTACAAATGTGTTGCACTAATTCAAAATAAACATACATTAATTTTCTATAAATCATCTGTTTTATGTATACAAATTTGATTGAAAAGGGTAAAATAGAAAATAATGAAAGTATTTGCCTAAGCAGTGTTTTCATATACAAAATTACTTCTACAAGAGAAATTACTAATATATTTAAAGGTGAGGATCTAGATACTATGTCTACAAGACGCGTTTGGAAGCAAAGTGAAATCAAAACAAACCCATTATTTTCTATGATGCGCAGTACAATTGAAACTGCATTCTATGGGAACAATGTAACTCCTGTAACATCTGTGGCACAAGCGTATCAATTAGCCTCTGAAGAGCCAGGTGTTATCATCCTCGATATGCCAGTATTTAAACCATTAGAGCAAGGCTTGCCAGCTGATGCAAAGGTTCTTGTTACAAATGATGGTAAAACTACTGGCCGTTATGCTAAAGCTCGCCGTATTATTGGCGATGAAGGCATAGATGAAGTTGAACTCGCTAACATTGCACGCGATGCAGTATATGATAGCCGCAATAAAGAGTGGATTTCTGCGGAATCTATCGTTGGTCTTGATAAAAAATTCACAGCTCGTGCTCATTTAATGATTCCAAAAGATCACGCGTCTATTTTGTATTCTTGGCTTATGAACTTTAAGTTCTTTGATGCGGCTGTAAAAGAGTTCTACAACGATAGTGTGGACATTCCGGAAGGCGATATCTATATTTACTCTGATCCTGATTATGTTGTGCCAGGTCATCCAGGTGGTCTTGCTATTTTTGACCCTGCTCATAACTGTGCCATGATTCTTGGTATGCGCTACTTCGGCGAGCATAAAAAAGGTACGCTTACACTTGCGTGGTCCTTGGCGAACCGCTTCGACTATGTTGCATGCCACGGCGGTATGAAACGTTACAACCTTGAAGGTGGTAAAACATATACTATCGGTGTGTTCGGTTTGTCCGGCTCCGGTAAATCTACGTTAACTCATGAAAAACATGATGGTCGTTATGATATTTCTATCTTGCATGACGACGCGTATGTTATCAATACAAACGATTTGAGTTCTATTGCTCTTGAACCTACATACTTCGATAAAATGCAAGATTATCCTGTGGAACATCCTGCTAATGAATTCTTGTTAACACTACAAAACGTAGGCGTAACAATGGATGAAGATGGTCGCAAGGTTGTATTGGCAGAAGATGTGCGTAATAGCAATGGTCGTGCTATCAAATCTCAATTCTGGACAGACAATCGCGTAAACTACGTTGGTGAACCGGTTAATGCCATAGTATGGCTTATGAAAGATAAAACTTTGCCACCTATTCTTAAAATTGATGATCCAGTATTGGCATCTACTATGGGTGCTACACTCGCTACACGCCGTTCTACAGCGGAAAAACTTGATGCTCACGTCGATCCAAATGCACTTGTTATCGAACCTTACGCAAATCCATTCCGTACATATCCATTGGTTCGTGACTATGAAAGCTATAAAAAACTGTTCTGCGAATGTGGCGTTGAATGCTACATCATGAATACAGGCTTCTTCTTGGAAAATAAAATTCCTAAAGAAGTTACTCTTGATTTGTTGGAACGTTTGGTGGAAGGTACATTGGAATTCAAACCATTCTGTGAATACGAAAATCTTTCCTATGTAGAGGTACCAGGTTTTGAACCTCCATTCGAAGTACGTGAATACCATCACCAATTGCACCAAGCTTTTGAATTCCGTTATGACTATGTGGAAAAACTTAAAGGTCATAAAAACGAATTACCTCAAGAAGTATTGGATGTACTTAAATCCTTAATGTGATCTAAAAATTAAAAAGGGCTGTAATAGAATGCGGCTCTATCGCATCCAATATGTAGTTCGTTTACCTTATAAGACATACCAAGAAATTTAGCTTTGTAAGACACTAAATTTCTTGGTATTTTTATTTTTCCCCATGTATATGTAACATATATTTTAGTAATGTATGGCTATAATAGAAATAATGTTTTATTATAAGACTTGTATACGGACATAGTTATAAGGACTTCTATATGGACATAAAAGACATTAAATATATTAGTACCATCGTTGAGATGGCATCATTTTCAAAGGCATCTAAAAAATTATATATTTCTCAGCCGGCGTTGAGTCAGGGGATTCGTCGTATTGAAGCAGAGCTAGGAGTTACGTTGTTTGTTCGTGATCGCACAAAAGTCGTGCCAACTGCTGCGGCGTTACAAGTTGCAAAAGAGGGCATGCCGTTAGTTTTAAAGGTGGAGGCTTTAACGCAATCTATCATTAATCAAGGCACAGATGTAGCCTATCATGTGCGTATCGGCTTGTCTCAATTCTATGGACATCATATGCTTGGGAAAACATTGAAAAGCTTTCAACAGATTGAACCTACTTGGGAGTTCCATGTTGTAGAGGGAGAATCTCATTTTTTGGAACAGCAAATTTGTGATGGCTTAGTAGATGTAGGATTATTCCCAACGCCGATTTATTCTCAGGATCTTGAAAGTTATCCCGTTTTAGATGAGCAGATTTTATTGGCCATTAGTGTGGAAAACAAGAAGGCCATAGATATTGCAGATTCTCTCATGACTAATGATGGAATTCGAGAAATTGCACCCTTTGGAGCATTTCCGTTTATTTTGTTAAGAGAAGGACTCAAATTGCGGACGTTGGTAAACCGTCTATGTCAAGCGGAATCCTTTGTGCCAAAAGCCGTAATTGGCGCTGAAACTTTAGATTCATGCCGGTCCTTGGTAGAAGATGATTATGGTATTACATTCTTACCGAATACTCTTAATAGCAAGGGGGATGACGATAAGGTTAAATTTTATCCTCTTGCATCGAAACTTTGTTTCCGTCAATTAGTTCTTGTGGCGAGGTCTGATAGGGCAAAACGTTTCCATTTATCTGAAGTAGCACATATCATGCAGCAATTTTTGTAGTGTATAGGTATAAAGATATTTAGGTGGCATATCCTGAGGGGTGGATCATATTAATAAATTAATAATTAATACATAAATTAATACGTAAATCAATCAATCAATTAATCAATAAGATAAAGAGACTAATTCCTGTAAAATTTAGGAATTAGTCTCTTTTTATTTATGAAAAGAAACTGAAAAAATCGAATTAAATAAATATAGTAATTATCATATTATTAGATATAGATGCGTAAAAAATTTCTCAAATTTTAATTGACAAATGTCCTTTCAGAAAATATACTTATAGTAGTTTAAAACATATTTAGGAGATAGGATTTAAAACCCATCATTATAGTGGATTTAAAAAGAATTAAAAGTAGAATATGTTTTTTGTTATTATTGGTTGGCCTATGTAGGCCCCTAGGAGGTTTCAAATGAGTAAAGATGTGGAAAACAAAAATATCCATGACCATAATCATGGTGAACAACATGATCATGGTCACAATCATAATCATGATCATCATTGCCACTGTGGTGGTCATGATCATCATGGTCACGACCACGATCATCAACATGACCACAATCACGACCATAGTCATGCAAAGGTTCTTCCGACGGATAAATGGGTGCCACACACTCATGAACCAGGGGTACCTCATGAACATGGCGTAAATGACTATATGAAAGCCGTTGCTGAGTATCGTAAAACATGGCCTACAAAACAAGATGTTATTGAACAAACACCAGATCCTGCGGTACGCGAAATGATTCTTCGCATGGAGCAAATCGGTTGCGATACAGTATTTGACCGTTTTGATAAACAACAACCACAATGTACATTTGGTATTGCCGGTGTATGTTGTCGTATCTGCTTCATGGGTCCATGTAAAATTACACCTAAGAGCCCTCGTGGTGTCTGTGGTGCCGATGCTGATCTTATCGTAGCTCGTAATATGACACGTGCTGCTGCAGGTGGTTTGACTCAACATGGTGCGCATGCTCGTGAAATCTTGATTTCTTTGAAAGCGGCTGCTAATGACCAATTGGATATTCCAATTTTGGGGGAAGAAAAAATCCGTACTGTATGTAAAGCTTTCAATATCCCTGAAGAAGGTCGTTCCTTAAAAGAAGTGGCAAATGACTTGGCAGATGTTCTATTAGAAGATTTGAGCCGTGCATTACCTGGCGAATATAAAACAATTACTGCGATGGCTCCTGCTGAACGCCGCGAAGTTTGGAAAAACTTGGATATCTTACCTATTTCTGCATACAATGAAGCCTTCGATGCATATCATCGTACATGCGTAGGTACAGATGGCGATTGGGAAAGCAACATGAAGCAATTCTTACGTTGTGGCCTTGCTTTCACATTCACTGGCGTAGTGGCAGCGGATATCGCAACAGACGCATTGTTCGGGCAAGGTGGTCGTCGTACTTCCAAAGTTAACATTGGTGCCTTGAAAAAAGGGTATGTTAACATCGCTGTTCATGGTCACTTGCCAACATTGGTATCTCAAATTTGTACAATTGGTGCCTCTGAAGAATATTTAGAAAAAGCAAAAGCTATCGGTGCCAAAGGCATCCAATTCTATGGTATTTGTTGCTCTGGTTTGTCCAGCATGTACCGCTACGAAAACGTTATTCCATTGTGTAATGCTATCGGTGCGGAACTTGTACTTGGTACTGGTGCACTCGATTGCTGGGTAGCTGACGTTCAAGACGTTTACCCTGCTATTATGGACGTAGCACGTTGCTTCAACACAAAAGTTATCACTACATCTGATGCAGCTCGTTTACCAGGTGCAGAACATATCGGCTACGACCACCATCACACTAACTTGGCTGAAACAAAAGAATTGGCTCGCAAAATCTTGGATCGCGCTCTTGAAGCTCATGAATTGCGCAAGGGTATGCCTGTATTCATTCCGCCATATGAAATTACTGCAGAAGTTGGTTTCTCTCCAGAATCTACTGTTAAACATTATGGTTCCTTCAAACCATTGGCAGAGGCATTAAAATCTGGTAAAATTCGCGGTATCGTTAACGTAGTAGGTTGTTCCAATCCTCGTGTTATCTATGAAAAAGCAACTGTAGATGTTGTTGATACACTTATTAAAAATGGCTGCCTTATCTTAACTAATGGTTGCGCATCCTTCCCATTGATGAAACTTGGCTATTGTAATACAGATGCTATTAAGAAATGTAGCCCTGCATTGCAGGAGTTCTTGGGCGATGATCAACCACCAGTATGGCATGTTGGCGAATGTGTAGATAATGCGCGTTCCTCTGGTATCTTCGGTGGTATCGCAGCAGAATTAGGCGTTAACTTGCCTCAATTACCATTTGCTATGTCTAGTCCTGAATGGTCAAACGAAAAAGGTGTTGGTGCATCCCTCGGTTTCCGATTGATGGGGATTAACTCTTACCATTGCGTTGAACCACCTACACAAGGCTCTGATGCTGTTACAAAATGGCTTAAAGAAGACACTAAAGATCTCTTAGGTTCCGTTATGTATGTAAATACTGACCCTGCTAAAGTAGCTGAGAAAATCTTGGCAGATATCGATGAAAAACGTGCTGCTTTAGGTTGGGCTGAAGTAAAATAGTTTATCTTTTGATAGATTATAATTTGTAGTTAAGTATAAAAACACCCTCTATAGATCTTATAGTTATTATGACTATTAGAATTAAGAGGGTGTTTTTTATTGTTTGTGGATAGATTTTTTACTAGTCTTGTATTAGCCGTAGTATAATGTACTAATTGTTTTAGACCTATTAAAGTGTGATGGTTTCACCATCTTCAGGCACTGCTACATGGCTTTCAATGTTGGTGCCTTTGATAAATTTGCGCACATCCTTACGACTTGTTGCAGTATGATTAACTGTATCCATGTGAACCGCAATGATTTTAGCCTCTGGTTTGCGTGCTACCATGCGACCAATATCTTTTGTGCCCATAATAATACTATCTTCAAAGCCTAAAATTTGAGCATATCCCGTGTTCATAATAATAACTTTAGGGTCAAAACGAAGGAGGGCCTTCTCTACATCACTTGTCCAAACTGTATCACCTACAAGGTAAACTGTTGGCTCATCTTGTGCTTCAAAAATAACACCCATCGCATCACCTGCTAATGGTGCGAGAATTGGGTTTGCATACATTTCTACAGTACCATGAGAGCCACCTGTTTTTCTTAATGTGATACCATTAAACTCCAGACTTTCAAAAATGATGCGTACATCATTAAAGCCTTGGGTAGTAATAAGTTCTTTATCTGCTGTATTTTGTACAAAAATTGGAAGTGATTTTGGAATAGATTTAATTGCCGTATCATCCCAATGATCAAGATGTGTATGTGTAACTACTACTGCTGTTACATCGTTTAATAGCTCATCCATTGATACAGGCAAATCAATTATAGGCATTCTTTGCTGGTAGTTAAATGTACCTTCAAAGCCAGGATAAGTATCTTTTGGTGCTAAGAATGGATCAATAAGAAATGTTGTGTTTTTTATTGTTAATTTTCCCGTTGCATTTCGAATGTGAGTATATTGTGTCATAGTTATCTCCTTAATTGAATTATTATTGATTTAATTGAATAGATTATTATTTGTAATCTCTAGAATTAGTGTACCTTGTTTTGTTATACTAGTCTCAACAATAATTAACACTCTGTTTATTAATAGACATATTGTATAAAAGTGTCTATATTGGAGGTTTTATGATAACTCGAAAAGAAATGACACGTATGTTGTTAAAAGAAGGGTTGCTTAGTTGTTTAAAGAACCATTCTTTTGAGTCTATAACAGTAACATTGTTGTGTAAAACGTCAGGTATAACTCGTTCTACTTTTTATTTACACTATAGTAATATCATGGAAATTGTTGATGATTTAGTGGATGATGCAATCGCTTATTCAAAGCCAGGAATGGTAGATAACAACAATTTACAAACTATAGCTAGAACCTTATCAGCTGCTTCTGATTCTGTGTCATTGAGAGAAGCATACGATTCTATTTTTGATAGACTACCGTTATGTCAGCGTATTATACGACGAAAAAAATATTTACCTTTATTTTTGGATGAACAAATTTCAGAATATGTATTACAACGCATTATACAGTGTGAAAAGGATCGACAAGGGCTCGTTATGGCAGAAGCACTTGGGGTTTCATTTGATGTGGGCGTATCTATTTTTTTGTTTTTAGTACACGGACTATATGCTGTTAATAAACAATATAAGTGGTCTCAGAGTGATCAGTGGTTAGAAGCTCAGCGTATTATTTTCGAATTTGCTTATCGTGGGTTACAAAGTAAATAGTATGTATACTCATGTATTTTTATATCTTATAATTTTATTTAGACAACGAAAAAAGGACTCCATTGGGAGTCCTTTTTTCATGTAAGGGGAGTGTTAGTATTAATATCAAATGAAACATGTATTTAAACAAGTAGTAGGTTTGGGGTTAGTATTACTTGTCGGGAGATAAATACACGTACGGCAACCAGGGAATTGTTACCTCTATCTATCATTTGACATTATCATTATAGGAATGGTAAATGAGTTAAAAATGAAGAAATTTAATAAATTTCTTTAAAATTCTTATATTTGTAAAAAACATGGTAATTAATTTTAATTATTGTTGATAAATATGGGACAATTTTGGTATTATATAAAGGAGAAGTTGTATATTTTATAAAGGTTTATCCACATTAAGCTTTTATAAAATATACAGCTCGATAGCATGAGAGGGGCAGTCATATGAGTAAAATATTCACCATATTAACACTTTTGTGGCTACTCAGTATAGGGGGGACTACTAACGCAACGGACTGGTACTATGTTGGACCAGATGCATCAGGAAACCAATTATTTATTGACAATGACAGTGTACAGAAGAGTGATTACGATGCGCTTTTGTGGCTGCGAGTTAATGAACTGGGTGGCGACGAATTGCGATATAAAGTTTATATCAGTAGATATAATCGAACCATGGAAACATTGAAGGTAGATGCGTACATGTCAGACGGGACGCCGTATGAGAATGTAGAATTTAATGAGAATCCTGAGCCCATTGCAGGGAACACAAATGGTCAAGCCATTTATATTTTATTATGGAAATAAAAGAACCATCTAGTACAGCAAACTAGATGGTTCTTTTTATGTGTAAAATATTTATAAAGCATTAGGGAATATTTTATATACTACATCCTCTAGATGTAGAGAATGGTATATATGAGGTTTTTAGACTTGAGCTGTATTGCGAGTCAACTCCAAGTCTTGAATCATTTGGAGATCGTCTTGAGGTGAACGACCGCCAGTAGTTAAGTAGCCACCAACCATGATACCGTTTAGGCCACCTTTTAGAGCATAAGCTTGTAAGTCTCGTAGATTTACTTCGCGGCCACCTGCAGTTCGTATCAATGCGTTTGGCAAGATGAAACGGAATACGGCGAAGGTACGTAAGATATCTAATGGACGTAAAGCTTCGTTGCTTTCAAATGGAGTCCCTTTAACAGGATTCAAAATGTTTAATGGCACGGAGTCAATATGTAAACGTTTAAGTTCGAACGCCATTTCAACGCGTTGTTCTAATGTTTCGTTAAGACCAAGAATGCCGCCAGAGCAAACACGGATGCCTGCTTTTTGTGCATTATCTATGGTAAACATTTTGTCTTCGTAGGAATGTGTAGTACAAATATCTGGGAAGTGACTAGGTGCCGTTTCGATATTGGAGTGGTATCGAGTAACGCCAACTTCTTTTAATTTGAGTGCTTGTTCGTAAGTTAACAACCCAAGGGAACAGCAGATTTCAAGACCAATTTCATTTTTGATACGGCCTAATACATGGATGATTTGATCAAATTCGTCAGGGTTATTAGTATTACGACCACTTGTTACGATGGAAAAACGAATTGCACCAGCCTCTTTAGCTTTACGTGCTGCTTGGAGAATGCTTTCTTCATCCATGAAAGGATACTCCTGAACGCCTGTGTTGTGGTGTGCGGATTGAGCACAGAATTTACAGTTTTCAGGACATTTGCCGGACCGAGCATTAACAATGGCACATACATCCACAGAATTATCATTGAAATGTTGGCGAATTTTATCAGCCATAGCGAGTAGAATCATGGTATCATCATCTGAAGTATGAATCAGCTCGATTGCTTCTTCTTTTGTAATTTCGCCGCCGTTCATGATGCGGTTTGCAATGGTAAGAATTTTTTCGTATGTACCCACTTGGGATGGTTGTTGATCTATAGGCAAAGCCATAATAGCCTCCGGGAAATTGTTAACTTAATAAAAACATAAAATATTGACAATTTGATTGTAAACGTTCATGTATAAATTGTCAACTTAATACATGAATTGGTTAACAAAAATAATAACATGTTATGGTTCATATCTTATGATGAGAGAATATGAGCTTATCTTATAATTTATATTTATTAATAGTTAAGAGAAGTTTAGTTTAACTATATCTTTTTGATGCTAAATGATAGTTATTTTTAACTTATCTTTAAGGTTTTGTAGTATAATAAACTATTGTAATTACTATATATAACTATAATAAAAATATTAATGGAGGAGTGGATATAGATGCAGCCGTTTCGATTTATACACTGTGGTGATCTGCATTTAGGGGCACCCTTTCAATATGCTACAGGTATTAGCAATGCTGTTGATCGCGCCGTAAGTGAAGCAACCTATGTAGCCTTAGATAAAATTATTGATACTGCTATTACAGAACATGTGCATGCTGTCGTAATAGCTGGAGATATTTATAATAGTGAAGACCATAATTTAGAGGCTCAAGTCCGTTTTGTGCGCGCCATGTATCGCTTGGCTGAGCATCGTATTGATGTTTATATGGTACAAGGTAATCATGATCCTGCTGAAAGCTGGAAAGCGCAACTGCAGATGCCAGATAATGTCCATATATTTTCTAGCGAACAGGTACAGCGTTTCCCGCTCATCGTTAATAATATAGAAATTGGTGGCGTATATGGCATTAGTTGTGGTCATGGTAATGAAAGCGACAACTATGCTCGTCAATACAGAGCTTTTGAACGGGATGAGTTTTCCCTTGCTGTCATGCATGGTACTGTAGGTTCTAGTGTAGGCTCTGAAAATCATAATGTAACAGGACCTTGTAACTTAACTGATTTAACAGAGGCTGCCATGGATTATTGGGCATTGGGTCATATTCATAAATCTCAAGTTCTTAGCGAGGAACCTCTCGTAGTTTATGCGGGTAATTCGCAAGGATTGCATCGTAAAGAACATGGACCTAAGGGGTGTTATCTTGTATCCGTATCTCATAATGGTCATTGTGATTTGCGATTTATCGACACCTGTGCTGTTCGATTTGAGGAAATCAAAATCGATATTGCTGGCATGCAAAATGAAACAGATTTCTTAGAGATTTTGCGGCGTAAAAAAGAAAACTTGCGAAAGCAACATAAGAAAAACATATTGTTGTCCCTCGTTTTGTCCGGAACGGGACCTCTACATCGCCTATGTACGCAAGAGGGGATTCGAAAACTATGGTTGCAAGAGTCTCAAAATGAAGAGAAAGGCAAATCTGTATTCGTTATGCCTTACCGTATTATTTCTAATACACGACCTAGTATTAATCTAGTTGAACGACGTTTATTAACAGATGTAGTAGGTGATTACTTGCGTGCTTATGACGATATGGTAGATGGAGATGTGATACAGATTGCGCGTCAAATCATGGCTGATCGTCCTGAATTTAAGCGCTTAGGCGCATATGCCGATTTATTGAGTGATGAATTATTGGCACGAGCTTTGAAACGTTGTGAAATTGAAGGTGTTACTGTATTGATGGGGGCTAATGATGAACATTAAACGCATACGATTTGATGAATTTGGCCCGTATCGCGACTGGTTTTTCACCACGGGTGACAATGGGGTTCAACTCATGTATGGCCCTAATGAAAGTGGTAAAACATCCTTGCTCGAAGGGATGCGCACCTTGTTATTTGGCGGTACTCATAAGGCTTATGGCCCTATGACGGGGGCCCTTGATGTGGACCGTAATGGTGAAAGCTACTATATCGGTCGTAAGGGTAAGCAGTTAGACTTTTACAACCCTGGTCATCCTGCCATCCATGAAGAGCCGGCTCAACATTGGTGGCATGGCATCGATAAAAAAACATATAACCGCATATTTGCGTTAACATTAGACGATCTACAAGGCCTTGATGTATTACAAGAGGTAGAGGTTCGTTCTCGATTCTTTGGCGCCGAAGGGGGAGAACACTTAGGTGGAGCTGTTAAGGATGTTGAAAAAGGGGCTACAGACCTACTTGTAGCATCCTCGAATGGTAAACGTCGCATCAATGTATTGATGGATGAGCTTAAAGAAAACCGTCAAAAGTTGAGTCAGTTGGCGGAGCATGAAGCGCAATATGTGGAATTACAAACCGTCTTTCACAGTACGGAGCAAACCGAAATGGAATTGCAAAATCAGTTGAAAGAATGGAAGGAATATCGGGATGGTATCGATGTAGTATTGCGTGCGTGGGATACATATCGTCGCAGTGAAGAGGCGCGTATGCACATGCAGCAGTATAATAGTGAGCTCGCCTTGAGTCGTGATGAGTTCCTACGTCTTGATGAAGAAATAAAACGGGCTCGTGACAATATGCAATTATGGCAGGAAAAGGAAGCGGCATTGATGCCCGCTAACTTTAGTCCTGATAGCCCATTTGGAACTTACGGCCAAGATATTGAAGATCTTATTCAACAAGGTGCTAAATGGGAGCAATTACGCCGTGAGTGTGAAGAAGGCGATGCGTACATCCGTAAGGTTAGAGAACAATTAGAGTTTTCACGCACCTTACATTCTGCGTGGCGTCACGATGAGCCAATGGCAGAAGACATCAATTGGTTTGATGGGGAACGTTTGGCAAGTCGTTTGCGCACCGCAAAAGAACAACTTTTACATTGGCAAGACCGCAAACCTGCAGAGGCTATCGATGAGGTGCCGAAAGCGAACCTTGAAGGGGCATCCTTACCTAACTTTAGTGAAGAAGAATTAGCTAAAAAAGAATATTTAGAACGTGAATTAGATCGTATCTTAATGGATATAGATCGAGTAGAGGCTAGACGGAATAGTTCTGGTTCAGCTGCACAGCCTACAATTCTGCCAAAATGGCTACAACGCATTAGTGGTATAGGTGCTGTTATAGCTGTATTGGTAGTATTAGCAGGCCTGTTGGTTCTTGAATCGGCATTATATACTATAGGTGGCTTTATTTTCTTGATTCTATCTATGGGGCTATTCTGGTATGCTACCTGGAGGCTTCATAATGGTAACTCGGATGTATCTAAATTAAACTATGAGTTACAAATTTTATCCTCCCATAAATCTGATGTAGAGCATCAGCTAGAGGCTTTGATCAAGGCTGCTACACCTACAGTGAGTCCTGTACCATCCTTAGAAGGGGCGGCACATCTTGAACGTTGGATTCAAGAAGGTCATACATTACAAGGCATTTACGATGAAGCCCTCGCAGCATGGCAAAACTGGTTACCGCAAGGGGCGGCTAAGAGTCTCGATGAAGATGATTTCTTTGGCCTCAAACATGAATATGATCAATATCATGAGCAACTACGTACTATAGAAGGCTATGAAAAGCGTTTAGCGGAGCATAAAGAAGGTCTACGTATTATTGAAGACCAAGCGATGGCTTTGTGGTATAACCTTGGGATAGAGGCACCAGTATCTCCAACAGAGCTAAAACGCATTTATAACCAATATAAGAACTTCCAACAAAATAAGATTGTATGGGAACAAAAGGAAGCACAACGTAAAAGCTTCCGTAATGAATATGATAATTGGCATCGTAAGGAAAAAGAGCTACTCCTTCGTCAACAAGAACTGCTCCATAAAGCGGGTATGGAAAGTTCCAACGAGTATCGTCAACATCTTATCGATGAGGACCAATATAAACAGTGGCAAACCATCTACAAGCAAAGTCAAGTGCAGCTTGATTTGCTTGCTCCTGACGCGGAGAATAAAGACTTGTTCTACCGTCGTTTGCGTGAAGGCAACAAGGATAACTGGTTGGATGAATTGGCTCATTCTGAGCGTGAAATAGCCTCTATCGAAGATAAATTGGCTACCTTGTACGAGCGTCGCGGTCAAATCGTTGAAGCCATGCGTACACTTGGATCTGACCAGGAACAACACCAGATGTTGCAAGAACGAGAGGCTCTACAAAGTGAATTAGAGTCTGCTCTTGAAGATTGGGCTACTCAAGTATTGATAAGCCATTGTATGGATAAGGCTCAACAATCATATGAACAAGAAAAACAACCTCATATGTTAGAACTTGCATCCTCTTATGTTGAAAGACTAACTGGTGAGAGGTATACACTTGATATTCTAGGTATCAATAAAGGGGTAGCACTTATCAACAACAATGGGGAACGACTAGAACTTAAATTCTGGTCTAGTGGTCTAGCTGACCAAGTATACTTGGCATTGCGTCTTGCCCTAGCAAAGGTATTCTCTTATCAAGTAGAATCCTTGCCGATTATTTTGGATGATATTTTGGTGCGTTTTGACGAAAACCGTCAACGTAGTGCCTTGGAATTGTTGGCCGAGCTTGGGAAGAATCAACAGATTTGGCTCTTTACCTGTCAACGCTCTGTATATGATATGGCTCAATCTATTATGGGCATCGATTGCCATAGACTAAGTCGTAGCTAAATTAATTTCGGACTTGAATTAAAGACTAATTAGATTAAATAGATATCAACGAGGTAATGAAATAATCCCTGTGGTCGCCGCAAGCTTTCACAGGGAATATTAATGGCATTGTTGTGTGTGATTGTAACCAAAGTAACTGTTTTAGTTACCATAGTGTGTTAGTATACATTTAGAACGAAAGGGGTTGAGTACTTGAACACAGCTTATTTGGACATGATCCAAGGGAAGAACCCTGGTGTAACGCCTGTGTGGTATATGCGTCAAGCGGGCCGTAGCCAAGCGGAATACCGCAAAATCAAAGAAAAATATACTTTATTTGAAATTACAAAAGAGCCTGAGCTATGTGCTCGTGTTACAGAATTACCTGTTAAGGAATACGGCGTTGATGCGGCGATTCTCTACAAAGACATCATGAGCCCAATGGTGGCTATGAATGTAAATGTTGAGCTGAAGGCCGGTGTGGGTCCTGTGTTTAGCACGCCTATCCGTTCTATGGCTGATGTAGAGGCTCTAGATTCCTTTGATCCTACCAAGGTAGAGTATATCGGTAAAACGATTACACTCTTAACATCTGGCATACTCGACGTGCCACTCATTGGTTTTTGCGGTGCGCCGTTTACGATTGCATCCTACCTTATCGAAGGGGGACCAACGAAGAACTACAATAAGACTCGTGGCATGCTCATCGGTGCTCCTCATGTGTGGAATGCATTGATGACTAAACTGGCGGACATGTCCATTGCGTACTTATCCATGCAAGCCGAAGCGGGTGCCAATGCACTTCAAATCTTCGACTCTTGGGTAGGGGCTGTTAATGCAGATCAGTATAAACAAGGGATTTACCCTCATATGGAACGGATCATCAAGACTGTGAAAGCTAAATATCCTCATTTACCTATAGCGATGAATGGCGTTGGCACTGACCATTTGGTGTCTATTTGGTCTCATTTGCCATTAGACGTCATTGCCCTTGATTGGCGTAGTTCTATTGTTATGGCGAATGAACGGGGTGTAACGCAAACCGTGCAAGGTAACTTGGATCCAGCGTATCTGTTCGGAGACGAAAAAACATTGGCTCACGAAGTAGATCGTATTTTGCTCGAAGGAGTTCGCTATGGTCGCCATATCTTTAATTTAGGTCATGGCGTATTCCCCGAGGCAGATCCTCAAAAACTCCATTGGCTAACGGACTATGTGCATGAACGTAGTCGTGAAATTTGGGCTCAAGAGAGGTAAATTAGTGAAAGTAGAAAAAAAAGGATTATTATTCCTGTCTTATGGTAGCCCTTTAAGTAAGGATGATTTAGTACCCTATATGACGAGTATTCGTCGTGGCCGTGTACCAACGAAAGAAGAGATTGTTAATCTTACTAAGCGTTATGATACAATCGGTCAATGGGAAAATGTTGAACTTCAAACTATGGCAGAGTGCCAATATAGAACCTTGCTTACTCTGTTGCCGACTATGCCTTCCGCTATTGGTTTTTTACACATGAAACCGTCCATTGCAGATGCAGTTGACTCCTTAGTTCAGCAAGGAGTGGAGCATATTATCGCTATTGTAACAGCTCCATTCTTCACCGCTCTCGGTACTGGAGCTTATGAAAAACAAGTACAAGCAGCTATTTCAAATTATGATAATGTGACATTCGACTTTATCCGTTCCTGGTGGGACCAACCAACTTTCAAGGAATACTGGGTAAAAACAGTTTCAGAGTGTGTAAATAATGATAAATTAGAATGTATAGATAGTGTTAACGCTGATTGTGTGAATAGTGTTAAATCAGTGTATGTAGATAGTGTAAAATCAGAGTGCGCAGTTGTAGATACGGACTGTAAAGATGTATTCGTTATTTTTAGTGCGCACAGTATACCTCTTATCAATAATCATGGTGGAGATTCGTATGCGTTAGCTTTAGAGGAAAGCGCCAAAGAGATTGCTGAACATTGTAAATTACTGAAATGGACTGTGGCGTGGCAAAGTGCAGCTCCTCATGGGCAATGGTTGGGCCCTACTGTAGAGGATGCTATCAACGAAGCCTTACAAACTGGTGCTAATCGCATTGTTTTTGTACCATTTGGATTTGTAAGCAATCACGTTGAAGTATTGTATGATAATGATGTGGAGTGTAAAGAACTCGTTGAAGCAGAGGGTGCAACATATATGCGTGCACCCATGCCAAATTGTAATGAAACATTTTTACAAGCAATGGCGAGTGCAATAATAGAAAGGATTCATTCGTGAACGTAACAATTGTGGGCGGTGGCTTAACAGGGCTAACAGCGGCTTATTATCTAGGTCATGCAAAGCCAGAATGGACCATTACTCTTTACGAACAAGCCCCACGATTTGGTGGGAAAATACAAACGCAACATGTGGATGACTTCGTAGTGGAACTCGGTCCTGACTCCTATTTGGGTCGTAAAACAGAAATGACAGATCTCGTGCATGATCTTGGACTAGGGGATACCCTTGTGTCTAATGAAACAGGCCAAGCCTTTGTATATGATAAGGGTTCTATCCACCCAATTCCAGGCGGCTCCATCATGGGCATTCCTACGGAAATGATGCCCTTTGTGAAAGCAACGCTCATTTCTTGGTCTGGTAAATTGCGCGCTGGCTTAGACTATTTTAAGAAACCATACCAACTCGATGAAAATGGTGATGTATCCATTGGTCATTTCTTCAAATACCATTTAGGTCAAGAAATGATGGATAAACTCATCGAGCCCTTATTAGCGGGTATCTATGGTGGGGATATTTATAAAATTAGTCTATTGTCGACATTCCCTCATTTTATTCAAGTAGAACAAAAATATGGGAACATGGTAAAAGGTATGATGGCCGCTAAGATGAGTCATTCCAAAGCAGGTGTCTCTAAAGCAGCTAAAGATGCTGTAGCAGAAGGCGATGTGCCTCGTGCTGGTAAAGGTACTATGACAGACCGTCAATTTGAAAGCCACGAAGCAAAGTCTAGTCAAGCTAATTTTGCTAGTAATCGTGCAAGCAGTTCTAACCATGTAACAAAGACTAGTTCAAATCATCAGTCTGCTAAGGCGCAAACGGATATGGAAAGTCGGAAGGGAACAGCGGCTCAATCCGGTATGTTTCGTCAATTGACAGGCGGCCTTGAAAGCGTGATTACCGCTATCGTTGAGGCTATGCCTAGTAATGTACACCTGCATACAGGTACACTGGTTTCTGATATTCGATATGTTGATGGTATGTACTTAATCGACGTGGTCAATCAGTATAACGATTCTTGTGGTCGTCAATCTATGGCAGATCATGTGATTATTAGTACGCCACCGGCAACGTATAGACAATGGTTTAAGGATGATCAGGGTTTTGACTTCTTGCGTTCCATGGAGCAATCTAGCTGTGCCATTGCTATCATGTCTTTTGATAAAAGTACCTTTGATGGTGATTTAAAGGGCTCAGGTCTTCTCATTACTCGTAACACGGATACACCTCTTACAGCGTGTACTATTCTTAATCAAAAATGGCCTCAAACAACGCCAGATGATAAGGTGGTGTTACGCGTCTTTATCGGTAAGCCTGGTAATGACGTGGTAGAACGACTCAGCGAAGAGGAACTTTCAGAATTGGCAGTCAAAGAAATTCAACATATCATGGGTTTCTCTGTCAAACCAGAGTGGGTGCGCATCAATCGCCTCATTCACTGTATGCCTCAATATAATGTAGGCCATCGCGCAGGTATTAAAGCCGTTCGTGAACATGTGGCAGAGCATTATCCGAATTTACACCTCATCGGTACGCCATTTGACGGTATTGGTATTCCTGATGGTGTAAAACAAGCAAAAGAACTGGTAGAAAAACTTGTGAATGACAAGTAAAATAGTGACTTGCTTAAAAGAGTTAGTATAGTATTAAGAGCACATAGGATTATCCTCAGCATAAAAGCAGTATTTTAGGCTTAACTAAAGAATATACTAATAAAAAAACTCAATAGAAACTAAATTGAAAAGACTCTATATGCTATAATAGTAAGTGGAGTCTTTTGATTTCCTTAGTTATATAGATACATTATTATTTTGATATAATCACCGTAGATAGGAGTGATCATAATGGGAAAAGCAATCCCTACAGTAGAAGGTTGGCATAGCCAACACATGGTATTCGCTATGGATTTCAGCGCATGGAACTGTTTCACAGAGGATGAAAAAGCGGCAGCGCGCAATGAATTAAAAGCATTCTTAGCCGACCTTGAAGCTAAACATCAAGCTAAAGAAGGTAGCTATGCATTCTATGATTGTAATGGAGCAAAAGGGGATTTAATTCTATGGATTCTCGGCCCATCCCTTGAATACTTGGCTCAAGTAGAACGTAAATTCCGCCGCCTTGCCATTGCAAGCGTATTAGTACAAACATACTCTTATACATCTGTAACAGAAGTAAGCACCTATGTTAAGGCTAAGCTCGATACAGAGGAAGTTAACCAAAAATTATATCCTCACGTACCTCGCGATAAATATATCTGTTTCTATAATATGAGTAAAAAACGCGAAGGTGATGATAATTGGTTCATGCTACCACCGCAAGAACGCGGTGCTTTGATGAAAGCTCACGGTGACCTTGGCAAAACATACTTGGATGTTTTATCTGAATTCACTACAGGTGGCTGTGGCTTAGATGACTGGGAATGGGGTATTACCATCTTCAGTAACGACGATATCCAATTCAAAAAAATCGTATACGATATGCGCTTTGAAGTAGCCAGTGCAAAATATGGCATCTTCAGCGACTTCTACGTTGGTACCATCATCGACGACGCACTACTAGAAGAAATCTTTGGATAACAAAAGAGCCTGCTTTTGCAGGCTCTTTTTTCTCCCCTCAAAATGAAGGCTATAATTTTGAGGGGAGAAAAGTTAATATATGCACTATACTTCGTAAAATATAATTCACAATATATGAGTATCGCACTCGCAACTATATTCTCATAAAAGAGAACCCCGCATCTATCCGACTTACGAGGTCAAGGCCCTAGGCCGCAGACCTGATACGTATGGAGGAGAGATGCGGGGTTTCTTTTATCACTTAGTTTAGAAAAGTGAATTATATTTTGTTGTACCGTCCAGTGAACGTAAATTTTCTGTTTCCAGAAAATTATACGTTCATGTTTGCGCTTTTACGCACATAGAACCAGTAGCATACTGCTACAGTTACGATGTTGAAGGCTAATAATACAGCAAAGGCTGGGTGAATATTGCCAAACATGGAATATACAAAACCGAAGATTTTAGGTGTAATGAAGGCACCGTATGCAGCTACGGCAGCAACGAAACCTGTAATTAAAGAGGAAAGCAATGGATTGCCAAATACGTGAGGAATCATACGGAATGTAGCACCAGTTGCGAAGCCACAGCATACGAATGTCAACACGGACATAGCAAAGAAGAATGGGAAGTTGTGCATATCTACGCCAACTGCAATTAGCGCTGTTGTTGCACATAGACCGAGAAGGCTTACAAAGGTAACTTTTGTACCGCTATTGATCTTATCTGCTAACCAACCGCCTACAGGACGAAGGGCACCTGATACAAGAGGACCAACAAATGCGATAGACGCAAATGGAACTTCAGGGAATTCTTTACCTACTAATAAGCCAAGTGCTGCCGCATAACCAGAGAAAGCACCGAAGGAACAAGTGTATAGCAATGTAAGTGCCCAAGTGTGTTTGTTCCCAAAGATTTGTACAAGATTTTTAGGATTTGGTTTTTCTAGTGGTAAGTTATCCATGAAACGTGTCATAAGTGCAAGGATAACAACAAGTGGTACAATCCACATGAAAGCCGCATTGGCAAGGTATACTGCGTTACCTTTGATGATAGCTGGTGTTACACCAAATACGCTACCTAATGCAGCAGAACCCATGTTGATACCAAGAGCAGTACCTTTTTCGGATTTAGGGAAGAAGTTGCCAATGTACGCCATGGAGGACGAGAAGTTGCCACCCGCTAAACCGATGAGGGCTGTTAAAATCATAAATGTCGCATAAGAAGTTGTTGTATCTTGTACAGCAAAGCCGAGCCACACAACAGGAACTAATAAGATAATTGTGGAAATAAATGTCCAGTTTTTACCGCCTAACAGTGCTGGCATGTATGTGTATACAAATCGCAATGTGGCACCTACTAGGCCTGGTAAGGCAGCCAATGTAAATAATTGATCAGTAGTAAAGTTAAATCCAGCGCTATTTAGCTGAGCCGCAATGGTTGCCCATAAGTACCAAACACAGAATGAAAGTGTTAAGGCAATAGTGGATATAACCCCAAAATTCCGGATTCTCCGGTTGCCAATTAGCCACGATTTCGCTGCGGCTTGCACCTACTTGAGGCATTTTTAGTTCGTTCATTTTGAACTTCTCCTTACTGTAACAACTATACACGTAGACAAGAAAAATATATAAGATTATATATAGTATATATATATAAATAGTAAAATCTAAAGAATTTCCATAGAAAGCATTCGATTTACTTACAAAACTGCGTTATAATTATTGTAGCATTAATATTTTTCAATGTCTTACATCACAGATATATTATATAGTGTAATTTTTTTTGTGAATGTGATGTAAAACACACATATTCTGAAATTAATAAGTTATAATAATCATATATATACGAAAAAGTATATAGTATACGTACTTTTACTATAAATAGATTAGTATAACTAATGGATTTTGTTATAAAAGTACTGTGGAGTGATAATGGTATGGATCAAAAATTAATTAACCAATTGCTTGCTTTGCCGGGTGAGGAACTACATCTTAAAAAAGGTGATTTTCTCTTCCGTGAGGGGGACAAGGCAGAATACTTTTACGTAGTAGTAAAAGGTAGAATGAGCATTAAGAAGTTCGAAGCTAGCGGACACATTTTTGCGTTGCGTTTAGTAGGGCCGAATAATGTAATTGGTGAGGTTCCGTTGTATGAGGAGAACACTAGAACATATGTGTTCAACGCCATTGCTCGGGAGGATTGCTCTGTTTATTGTATACGCTATGATGTGTTGGAAGGGGCTATTGCAAAAGACCATTCATTGGCTATTGCAATGATGAAAATCTACACTTTGCATATGCGTCGTCAACAGGCAAAATACCGGGACTTGCTACTTTACGGCAAGAAGGGAGCATTCTATTCTACCTTGTTGCGCTTAGCCAATAGTTATGGTGTAAAGCGCGAGGATGGTATCTTTATTGATATTGCCCTAACAAATCAAGAATTGGCTGAGTTTGCTGCCACATCAAGAGAAAGTTTAAATCGCATGTTAAGTGAGTTACGTAAGTTAGGCTATGTAGCCTATGACAAACACCATCTAGTAATCTGTGATTTTGACGCTTTAATCGGATTACTTGATTTAGAGGTTGATAGTATTGACCCTAATATTAGTAATATCGAATAACAGGATTTTCTCCCTTGTGTTAGCACATCTAGCACAAGGGATTTTTTTGTAGTTTTGAAGGAGGACACGAGATGAGCTTGTTGTCTCAAAAGTTTAAGTTTCTTCGCAAGAAGGAAGTATCTCCAAACGGCCATCAAATCACAGAAGATGGAGGTCGTGAATGGGAAAATTATTATCGTGACCGTTGGTCTTACGATAAAGTTGTCCGCACAACGCATGGCGTAAACTGTACTGGTTCTTGTAGCTGGAATATTTATGTCAAAAACGGTGTTGTAGCCTGGGAAAATCAAGCAATTGACTACCCTGAAACACCAGATGATATGCCAGATTATGAACCACGTGGGTGCCCTCGTGGTGCAACATTCTCTTGGTATCTTTATAGCCCTTTGCGCGTAAAATATCCTTATGTACGTGGCGAATTGGTCGAGCTTTGGAGAGAAGCGAAGAAGCATGCTAAGAATCCAATCGAAGCTTGGAAATCTATCGTAGAAGATCCTGAAAAAGCGAAAAAATATAAGTCAGCCCGTGGTATGGGTGGCTTTGTGCGCTCCACATGGGATGAAGCAACAGAAATTACTGCAGCATCCTTACTATATACAGCAAAAACATATGGCCCTGACCGCAACGCAGGCTTCTCTGTAATTCCTGCGATGTCCATGTTGTCCTATGCAGCAGGGGCTCGTTTCCTTAACTTGATGGGTGGCACACCATTGTCCTTCTATGACTGGTATGCCGATTTGCCACCTTCCAGCCCTCAAGTTTGGGGTGAACAAACTGATACACCTGAATCTGGTGACTGGTATAATGCTGGTTACATCATGACGTGGGGTTCTAACGTACCGTTGACCCGTACGCCAGATGCTCACTTCTTGACAGAGGTTCGTTATAAAGGTACTAAAGTAGTATCCGTGTCTCCTGACTATGCGGAATCTACAACTTCTTCCGATGCATGGCTCAATGTAAAAGCTGGTACCGATGCGGCTCTTGCAATGGCAATGGGTCACGTTATCCTAAAAGAATATTACATCGACAAAGAAACTCCATACTTCAAAGAGTATGCAAAAGAGTTCACAGATATGCCATTCCTTGTACGCGTTGAAGATATCAACGGCACAGTTCAACCAGGCCGTTTCTTGAATGCTAAGGACTTAGGTCGCCAAGAGGAAGGCGCTGACTTCCAAATGGTATTGATTGATGAATTAACAAATGAAATCGTTGTACCTAATGGTACAATGGGTGAACGTCACACGAACCCACAAAAATGGAATTTACGACTTGAAAATCGTGATACAGGAGCTAAAATTGATCCTCGCTTGTCCGTATTTGATCAACGTGAAGACGTGACTGTTGTTAAGTTACCGTACTTTGGTGATGAAGAACACGAAGGTATTATTGAACGCGCTATTCCAACTATTACAGTACAAACTGTTGATGGTCCTGTGAAAGTGACTACTGTATACGATCTCATTCTTGCTAACTACGGTATTGACCGCGGTATCGGTGGTGAGGTAGCGACAGCTTACACTGACGACACACCTTATACACCTACATGGCAAGAAAAAATCACTGGCGTAAAAGCGGATATCGCTATTGCTACAGCACGTGAATTTGCAGATAATGCTGAAAAAACGAAAGGTCGTTCCATGATTATCATGGGTGGCGGTATCAACCACTGGTACCATGCCGATGTTATTTACCGTACTATTTTGAACCTTATCATGTTCTGTGGTACAGAAGGCGTTAACGGCGGTGGTTGGGCTCACTACGTAGGTCAAGAAAAACTTCGTCCTGTTGAAGGTTGGGGTGGTATCATGACTGCCAATGACTGGAGTAAGGCTCCTCGTTTGCAAAATGGTACATCTTGGTTCTACTTTGCTACAGAACAATATCGTTCTGACTGCATCGACTTGGCAGACCGCGTATCTAAATTGGCTAAACCGCGCTATCGTCATCCTGGTGATTACAACGTATTAGCAGCTCGTTTAGGTTGGTTGCCATCCTATCCTACTTTCAATAAAGGTAGCCAAGAATTGATTAATGATGCTCGTGCAGCTGGTGCTAGTACAGAAGCAGAAATCAACCAATATGTGGCGCAAGCCTTGAAAAATAAAGATTTACAATTCTGCGTAGAAGATCCAGCGGCTAAGGAAAATCACCCTCGCAACCTGTTTGTATGGCGTGCAAACCTTATTGGCTCCTCTTCTAAAGGTCATGAGTATTTCTTGAAACATTTATTAGGCACAAAAAATGCCGTATTGGAAGATGATGATGCTCCTACACGTCCAGAAGAAATTAAATGGCGCGAAGCAGATGGGGAGGGTAAGCTTGATCTCTTAATTGATATCGACTTCCGTATGGCGTCTACAGGTTTATATTCTGATATCGTGTTCCCCGCAGCTACATGGTATGAAAAAGAAGACTTGTCTTCTACGGACATGCATCCATATGTACATGTATTCCAAGCTGCTGTTGATTGCGCATGGGAAACTAAATCTGACTGGGATACATTCCGTACCCTTGCAGAAACAGTATCTCGCGTAGCAAAAGAATCTGGCTTTACAGAATATGAAGATATTGTAGCTACTCCACTTGGCCATGATAGCCCAGGCGAAGTAGCGCAACCAGAAGGTAAAGTTCTTGATTGGAGTAAAGGCGAATGTGAACCAATCCCTGGTAAAACAATGCCGAACCTCGTTCATGTAAAACGCGATTACAGTCAGATCTTTGAAAAATACATTGCTTTAGGACCTAATATCGAAAATAAAATGGGTGCTCACGGTTTGGCGTGGGATGTATCTGACGAATATCAAACATTGTATGGTCAAAATGGTACGATTGATAATCCAGACTTCATTTCTCATGGCCGTCCAAGCATTTACGAATGTAAGGAAGCTTGTAATGTTGTATTAACATTATCTTCTTGTACAAATGGTAAATTAGCGGTTCGTTCTTGGAAAGCGATGGAAGAAAAAACAGGTCTTTCTGGGCTTGAAAAGAATGCAAAAGGTCGCGAACAAGAAAAGATTACTTTCGATGACATGGTTCGTCAACCACGCTTTATCATTAGCTCTGTAACAAGTACTGGTAAGAACGATAAAAACCGTCGTTATTCTCCATTTACAACATCTACAGAAGATAAGGTACCATTCCGTACTGTAACAGGTCGTCAATCGTTCTATTGTGATCATGAAATGATGCGCGACTATGGCGAAGCTATGGCATTGTACAAACCTGTATTGTCATATAAACCAGTACAAGGTGATTATAAACAAGAAGGTATTCCAGAAATTACGTTGAAATACTTAACACCACATAATAAGTGGTCTACACATAGTATGTATTTTGATAGCCAACAAATGTTAACATTATTCCGTGGTGGCCAAACAATTTGGCTCAACGAAGATGATGCAGCAGAAATTGGTGTTAAAGATAATGACTGGGTAGAAGCTTTCAATAAAAATGGTGTAGTTGCAGCTCGTGCAGTTGTATCTCCACGTATTCCTCGTGGCATTTCTTATATGCATCACTCCCAAGACCGTCACATCAACGTTCCTGGTACGCAAGTTAAGAAAGATCGTCGCGGTGGTACACACAATGCGCCAACACATATTCACATGAAGCCGACACACATGATCGGCGGTTATGGTCAATTGAGCTATGGCTTTAACTACTATGGCCCAACTGGTAACCAACGTGATATGACAATTGTGGCTCGTAAATTGAAGGAGGTGGATTGGCTTGAAGATTAAAGCTCAAGTATCCATGGTCCTAAATTTGGACAAGTGTTTAGGCTGTCATACATGCTCTATTACTTGTAAAAATACATGGACGAACCGCGAAGGCGCGGAATATATGTACTTTAATAACGTGGAAACCCGACCTGGCGTGGGTTACCCACGTAATTGGGAAAACCAAGAGAAATGGAAGGGTGGCTGGACTCTCGATAAAAGCGGTAATTTGGCGCTTTCCACAGGCTCTAAAGGCTCTCGATTGATGAAGTTGTTCTATCATCCAGAACAACCAGAAATTACGGATTACTTTGAACCTTGGACATACGATTATGAAACATTGATTCATACCGGTCGTAAAAATAATCAACCTGTAGCACGTCCTCGTTCTTTGTTAACAAAGCAAAAAATGGAAGTAACATGGGGCCCTAACTGGGATGATGATTTGGCTGGTGGTCATCATGCACGGGAAGATGTGAACTTGGCTAAGATGGGTGATGATATCGTATTTGACTACGAAGAAGTATTCATGCGTTATTTACCACGTCTTTGTAACCACTGTTTGAATCCTGCATGTGTAGCAGCATGCCCATCCGGTGCTATCTACAAGCGTGATGAAGATGGTGTTGTACTTGTTTCTCAAGATGTATGCCGCGGTTGGAGACATTGCGTTCCATCTTGCCCATACAAAAAAATCTTCTATAACTGGGAAACGAATAAAGCTGAAAAATGTGTATTCTGTTACCCTCGTTTGGAAAATGGTCTGCCTCAAATATGCGCTGAAACATGTGTAGGTCGTATGCGCTATGTTGGTGTAGTCTTATACGATATGGACAAAGTTCAAGAAATGGCAGCTACGAAGGATGAACAAGACATCTACCAAAATACAGTAGATTTAATCTTGGACCCTAATGATCCAGAGGTTATTAAAGCCGCTCGCGAAGCAGGTATCTCTGAAGCATTCTTGAAAGCAGCTAAAAAATCTCCTGTTTACAAGCTTGTAAAAGAATGGGGCGTTGCATTGCCATTGCATCCAGAGTATCGCACATTGCCAATGGTTTGGTATGTGCCACCGCTCAGCCCAATTTTACAACGTGTTACATCTGATGTATACTTGCCAGATGCACATGAAATGCGCGTGCCTGTACAATACTTAGCTAATATGTTTACTGCTGGTAATACAGATATTTTAGCTCGTGTATTACAACGCATTCTCGATATGCGTGAATACATGCGTCGCCGTGAAACAGGTGATGAAGCAATCGCTCATGAAGTAGATCTTACAGAAGAGCAAATGTATGCTATGTACAAATTGTTAGCCTTGTCTAAATATAATGATCGTTTTGTTATCCCATCTGATGTTAATGTATCTCGCGAAGGTCGCTTAGAAATGCAACACAATCGTGGTTTTGCATGCCCGACAGGGGGTTGCCATAATGGATGATGCACAAAAAATAGCTCTCATTGCTTCTTTTTTGCTTCGGTATCCAGATGAATCTTGGTACAATGAACTTGGTGAATGGAAAGAGGATACTCGCTCTGTTGAGCATCCTCAACTTCGCCAAGGATTGTTAGAGTTCTTTGATTACATTGAAGAAACGGATCGTAAGGCCTTTGAAGACCAATACGTACGTATCTTTGACTTCAGTCGTAATACAACGATGTACTTATCAACTTATGAATTGCAAGGTACAGGGGAACAAGCAGAGGAACTCGTTAAATATAAAGCCTTCTTCCTAGAAAATGGCTATGATTTACCAAAGGAGATGCCTGACTATATTCCAGCTATTCTAGAGTTATGCGCTGTTATCGAACCTGAAAAGGCTCGTGAAGTGTATGATTATTGTAAACCAAAGCTAGAATATATTAGGGATCGATTGATCGAAGCAAAACTGACCTATGCATTCTTATTTGATATCATATTGTCGGTTGCAAATGGATTGGAGGACGGTGCACGATGAATCTATTTTTATGGGGCGCTTTGCCATATATTGCGTTTACCTTCTTAATCGTAGGCACACTTGTTCGTTTCTTCTACTTTGAAAGAAACTGGACTACAAAATCAAGTGAATTTTTAGAGAAAAAACAATTACGTATTGCCAATCCATTGTTCCACTTTGGTTTGCTATGCGTTATCGGCGGTCACGTAGTAGGTGTATTAGTGCCTAAAACTTGGACTGCAGCTTTGGGTATCAATGACCATATGTACCATGAAGGTGCTTTATATATGGGTGCTGTAGCGGGTATCATCTTCATCGTTGGTTTCTTGCTCTTGATGAAACGTCGCTTTACTGTACCTGCTATGAAAGTAAATACATCTGGCCTTGATAAATGGTTATATTTATTCTTAACATTAGCTATCTTTAGTGGTATGGCTGGTACATTGCTTAATGCATCTGGCTTTTTTGACTACCGTGTATCCATCGGCCCATGGTTCCGTAGCTTATTATCCTTTATGCCTGATCCATCCTTGATGGAAGGCGTGCCATTCATGTTTAAATTCCACATGTTGGCATGGATGGTGGTTGCTATTATCTTCCCATTCAGCCGTTTGGTACACTGCTTGAGTGTTCCACTCAACTACTTAACACGTCCGTTCATCGTATATCGTAAACGGGATCAAAAATAATTAGGATGATGATTAACTTGTATGCCTATATATAATAGGATTCATTAATCTATGGCCCCTTGTAGTGGTGAAAGCATATGCTCACAACTATGAGGGGCTTTTTATTTACCGATTCTGTATTAGTAGATTACAATGTATTCCCTGTAGAGAAGAAATTTATTCATTGTAATAAGCTTAGAATGACTATAATAAGTATTTTAATTTAGAATTATTCTTATAATATATACTATGTATCTAATATAAGTAATCTACAAAATCCGATTTAAATGATAAACTATATCGTATATATTGAATTTTTTAGGTATTATTTTCGAGAGGTATATGATGGATCAAGTTGAAACAAAACAGAAAAAAAGTATTTACCATATCTTTGTATGGATTGCTATTTTCTCCTTAGTTATGATCGGTTTATTAGAGTGGGGCTACATGGCCGGTGGTCGTGCCTTTGGTAACTATAAAGTGTATACGGGTCTTGTGCCATGGTGTGTATGGATCGTCATGACCTATTTAACGACTCGCCCTAAATGGTTTACAAGCCGCTATAATTTAGGTGACATGTATAAGGTACACCGTGCATTAGGTATTGCCACTGTAGCTGTTATTGCATTTCATTTATATCTCTATTTTGGTAAAGCGGCTAAATCCATCCTTGGTTGGTGGGGCGGATATGTGGCTCTTACCTCCTTTAGTATTGCTACAATCTCTGGCCTTGCGTTTTTAACTCCAAAACTTAGAAAGGTTACACCATCTGGTCGTAATGTAGGTATTTGGTTACATCGATTAAATCTTGTAGCACTTGTTGCTGCAGATATCCATATTCATGGTTTTAATCGTATTTCTAAAATGGTGCCATTTTTACAAGTGTTTGATATCATTACATACGGTCTCGTTCTTTACTGCATTTACTTGATATTTAAAAAGAAATAATATGAATTACTAGAATCCCTTCTGTATCATGCAGAAGGGATTTTTCGTTACATTTATAGTTTCTAGTAAATTAACATAGGATATTATCAGTTTGAGTCATAAATAATTGTGAGATTGATATACATTTTCCCTTTACTCATATAATGAAAATTGTTATTATCTGTATGTTAAACATGATAATGATAATTAGGTTCACAGATTCATTATCTATTCATTTTTATTCTTGTTATTTTTATTGTGTGAGGTTTAGTATGATTAAACGTAAAATGACCAGTGCTTTTGCAGTGGCTGCCATGATGGGTGTGGCTACAGCTTTTGCTGTTAACCCATTTTCCGATGTTCCTTCTGATAGTTGGGCTTATCAAGCAGTAGATCAATTGGCTACAGCTGGTATTATCAATGGATATCCTGATGGTACTTTCAAAGGGCAAAATAATATTACGCGTTATGAAATGGCCCAAATGATTGCGAAAGGTATGGCTAATCAAGATCGGGCAAATGCGGAACAACAAGCTATGTTAAATCGCTTGGCGGATGATTTTTCCAATGAATTGAATACACTTGGTGTGCGTGTAGCTAAATTGGAAGACCGCGTAGGCAATGTAAAAGTTACTGGTGATGCTCGTATCAATTACATCGGTAAAGAGGGTGGCGATGGTTATGATTACGAAGATAAGATCACAGCTCGTGTACGTCTAGGTCTCGACGCAAAGGTTAATAAAAATACCTCTGTCAAAGCACGTATTACAACAGGCTCTATTGAACTAGGTGATAGCTCTAAAGAGGCACAAGCTAATTGGGATTTAGCATATGTAGAGCACAAATTCGGTAAAAATGTTGTGGTCGATGCGGGTCGCTATACTCAAAAATTTGGTGGTGGCTTGATTTATAGCTCTAACTTTGATGGGGTAGGCGCTACAGCTAAGCTTGGTGATAAAGTTACATTAAATGGCGCTTATGGTTACATGACAGCAGGTCGTTTTGCTAAGACTAGTAAAGCTGATAATGGTGATGTAGGTCTTATCAATGCTAATGTAGCTGTTAATGATCGCTTTGGTTTTGGTGGTATGTTTGCTCATGTAGGTACAACAAATGTACGTATGGGTAATGGCAAGAAAAATAACGAATTCGATAATGTATATGGATTAAATGCTAAGTATAATATTGGTAAATTCGGTATTGATGGCGAGTGGGTAAAAGCATCTGGCTTGAGTGATTCCGATATTTGGAACGTTGGCGTTAAATGGGGCGACTATAAAATTAATAAGAAGAACTCTTGGGCTATCCGATTAGATTACTTTGATCAAGCTAAGAATGCACCTGTATTTAAAACACAAAAATATGAATCTAATGATTTATTAAAGAAAACACGGTATGAAGGCTATAAAGCATGGCAATTAGGTGCATCCTACGCACCAGAGAAAAATATCGGCATTAATGCATACTACGGCTTTAATGCTAAAACACAAGAAGGCAATCGCGTAAATGATTACTATCGTGCGGATCTTAACTTCAAATTCTAATTTAATGATTGGATTTTAAGTTAATCAGTAATTAGTTCTAAGTAGAATGCTATAGGGTGAGAGTGTTTTATTAGCATGCTACATTAGGCCAAACTAGATGTATACTTGTAGATTGTATAAGACATAGAGAGGTTTATTATGGCAGAAGTTGTAAAAAAACAGTTTAAGAGTAAATATCATATTTTAATTTGGATTGCAGTTTTATCCTTAATATTTATGGGCATGGTGGAATATGGTTATGTAACAGGTGGTAGATCATTCGGCAATTGGAAGGTTCACTTAGGCCTTATTCCTTATGTGGCATGGCTTGTATTAACATACATTGCAACAAAACCAAAATGGTTTATCAAACGATACAATCCAAAAGAAATGTTTGAAATTCATCGCATCGTAGGTATTGTTAGTGTGGTTCTCGTATGTGCACACTGGTATGTGTACTTTTTGAAAGCTTTGAAATCCTTCTTAGGATTCTGGGGTGGTTATATCTCCCTTGTGGCTATGTTTATTGCTCTTATCTTTGCGGTATTATACTTAACACCTTGGGTAGGGAATATGGCAAAATCTGTATCTCGTAGAAAAGCAATCTGGATTCATCGCTTGAATCTTGTTGCTATTATTGCGGCAAATATCCATGTTCATGGATTTGGACGTTTATCTAAAATGGTGCCATTCTTACCTGTGTTTGATGTAGTGACTTATGCGCTTGTTATTTACTATATTTATTGGATGTTCAAACAAAAATAATATATCGTAGGCATCTCTTTCTTTGGTAAAAGTAGGAGAATCACACGATAAAAAAGACCATCGCTGACCCTTATGGGTATAAGCGATGGTCTTTTTAGGTTGTTTGCGATACAATAGAATTATAAGTATATATTCTATGGATTTATGTAAATATATGTTGTTGCATTCTTTTGAGGTAAGATTAAAAATCTGTTCTATAAACATTTCTTTTGTATTATAGTATTCTTTAGCTCATATCGATATGTATATTACTACCTTTATAGGTAATTTCATATAAGAAAGAAGGATATTATGGATTCTTCTTGGAAACGAATTATATACCTAATCTGTACTATACAGGTTGGTGGGGGTATAACAATTATTGGTGTATTATCCTTTCTTCCGTTATTTTTAGCTGAGCTAGGTCTTCATGATCCAGGAGAAGCCGCCATGTGGGCAGGCCTTGTATCAGGTGTAACGCCTTGCATGGTGGCACTGAGTGCACCCTATTGGTCGCGTAAGGCTAATCAGCTTGGTCCGCGTAAGGTGATGATGTTCATCTTGTTTACCCTGATGGTGACTGTTGGCGCCTGTGCTTTTACACAAACACCATGGCAGTTATTAATGTTACGTATATTGCAAGGTGTGGTAGGGGGCTATGTTCCAATAGGATTGGCTATTATTATTCTCGTAACCCCTGAAAATAAGGTACCTTGGGCAATGGGTTTATATCAAGCCTCCATGGTTATGGGCCTCGTTTTTGGACCACTCATGGGTGGTTTGGTGGCGGACTTATTAGGTTATCGTGCACCATTTGTTATGTTCTCAGCCTTAACAGGGCTTTGTATGTTGGGAATTTATCTATTCATGCCTAATCTACAGTTTGAGCATAAGGTAGATGCTAGAGAGTCGCAGCTGTCTCTAATTAAATCCTTTTTGGTCATACCTCGAGTTCGCCTCTTGGTAGGGCTATTGTTCTTATGTAATTTTGGTATTACCGGTATTGGCCCCATTTTACCACTATACATTAAGCACTATATGCATATGAATGATGAGTTTGTAGCCACTATTGTTGGTATAATCATCTTTGGCGCCGGTTTGTTTAGTGCTTTAGCTTCAATCTCCATTGGCAAGATAACAGAACGTTTAACCATGCCTCGTATTGTTTTTACTGCTACATGGGCTGTAGGGACTTTGTTTATACTTCAATATATAATGCCTAGTATATGGGGCCTTGGAATATTCCGTGCCATTGCAGGATTCTTCATGGGTTTTATTACACCGATTGCCAATACGCTCATATCCAAGGCGGTTCCTATTGAGCGGCGAGGTATCGTGTTTGGTGCGGTGTCTAGTGTGGCCATGATGGGAAATGTATTGGGGCCTGTCCTTAGTGGCATGATTGCTCGTGCCTTTGGGTACGGGGCGGTCTTTTGGTCTACAGCAGCTATATTCTTTGTAGCGGCGCTGTTTATTTATCGTAGTTTAGTTATTCCCAGTGAAAGTCAATCGGCATAGCTGATTTGCTTTCACCATTTTAGACATAGTTAAATATATTTAGTAGTATGTATAGAATCTATAAATACTATGTAGAGAAAACGTATGGCAAACTCCAATATGGGGCCGTATGTTGCGAAATGTTTCAAAGATATTGAGCTGTCTAATCTGTAAGAGAGATGAGAGTGCATCGTTATGTTATTAAAACAATTAGAGTATTTTGTGTGTGTAGTAGATAACAACAGTTTTACACAAGCTGCAACAGAGCAATATGTATCTCAATCTGCTATATCTCAGCAAATCAAAGCTCTTGAAACTAGTCTTGGTGTTGAACTAATGGTTCGAGAAAAACGAAGCTTTCATCTAACACCAGCAGGACAATATTTATATCGATCTGGGAAAAAACTATTAGAACGGTTTCATGATATTAAGGTAGAAACGACGCGTATCGGTACGGATGCACGTGTGAGTTTGCGCATTGGTTATTTGAATCGTTACAGTGGAATTGCTATGCAGCAAACGGTGATTCACATGGCAAAGCGTTATAAAAATTTAGATATTCGTATGTACAGCGGCAGTCATGAAGAGCTATATGGCATGCTCAGTGATCGTCGTGTAGATGTAGTATTTAATGATCAATGGCAAATTTTATCTGATGATTTTGAAAGTCATTTAATTGATAAAGCCACTACATTTATTGAGGTACCACAAGGATATACTAATGAAGACTGTGTAGAACTAAAGCATATCGATGATTTACCACTTATTTTATTGTGTCGTGGGAAATATACCTTGTCTGAAGAAGAACACTATCGCAAAGCCATAGGTTATAATGGCGCCTTCGCTTATGCTCGTACGTTAGAAGAAGCACGATACTTGGTTGCAGGGCAGCAAGGGCTATTACTATTAGATTGTTTTAAATATTTAACAGATCCTATGCCAGGTATCGAACGTAAGGTATTGATGAATCATGGTAAACCTATGGAACGCCACTACTACTTTATATCTCAACGAAATCAAAATAATTCATATATTGTAGCACTCAGAGATATGTTCCAGCAGGTACTTGAAAAATTATAAATGAGATTATAAATGAAAAAGCCGTTAGCAATTTGCTAACGACTTTTTTCTTTTTCTGTACATCGTCTATTTGTATTTTCCTTATATAGTTATGATAGTATTAGAAATTTAAATTTTTCTTGTATCTATGAGTATAGCCTTACAAAAAGTCTTTTAACATCATGAGGCCATCAATACATAGCTTGATACCGTAAATGACGAGAACCGAACCACAGAAACGGTTAATCCATGCCATATGAGTAATCTTAATTTTTTTAGCTAGAAGATGCATTGTGGTAGCAAGAGATCCAAACCAAATAGGTGTCATTACCAAGAAACCAGAGAAGAAGTGGTAGATGCTTTCTTTTGGAATATTAGCCTGAAAAGCACCGAGCATCATTGTCGCATCTAGAATGGCTTGTGGATTGCCCCATGATACAGCGATGGCTGAGACGATAATTTTCCTAATTGGAATATGCGTGTCTACGTTGCGCATGTCTGGTTGAGTTTTAAATATATTAAAACCCATATATACAATGAGGAGTCCCCCAAAGATGAGAACTATGAGTTTTGTGATTGGCCACATTTCAAGAACGGTACCAATACCATAGAAGGCGGCAGCACTTAAACTCATGTCAAAAAACGCTAGTATGATCAGCGTCAATATAATACGGCGAACAGGTTGCACCAAGGCCGTATTAATAATGAAGAGGTTTTGCATGCCAACAGGGGCAAACGTAGCGAGGCCGACAAGAAGTCCTTGTAAGAAGTACATATTAACCCTCCTGACTATGGTATGATAAAGCACTAATAAGGTGAATAGTAGCACGAAACCCCTCCATTACTGGAGGGGTCCTTACTATTCTATTCATATATAATTATAACATAATATACAATATCTGTATATTTTCTACCATAAACCTATCATATGTTGTGCCATAAGGCTTACAGCGGAGATAGCAATCCAGCAACAAGCTCCTAAGGCAAGGGCTGAGCCACCGGATTTTAATAATTTTAAAATATTTGTATTAAGGCCAATTGCTACCATGGCCATTGTAATAAAGTATTTGGAAATTGTTTTGAAGATACTCAAGAATTGAATATCTACATTAGCATAGGATAATGCTGTTGTGACAAGGGAGCAAAGTACAAAGTATAAAACAAATCTTGGAAAAATTTTAGCAATACTAACATTTGCGCCATCTGTTTGAGAGGCATTTTTCTTAGCTTTGTATACTTGATAACTAGCAAGACCTAAGCATATAGGAATGATAGCTAGGGTACGTGTTAGCTTTACGATAGTAGCATATTCCAGAACTTGTGTGCCAGTACCTTTCATACTATCCCATACAGCAGCTGTTGCTGTTACAGAAGAAGTATCGTTAACTGCAGTACCAGCGAACAATCCAAAGCCCATGTTAGAGAGTCCAATGGCGTCACCTAATTGAGGAAATACAAAGGCGGCTACTACATTGAAGAAGAATACAACAGAGATTGCTTGTGCAATATCATGATCCTCAGCTTTAATAACTGGTGCCGCCGCAGCAATAGCGGAACCACCACAAATTGATGAACCGACACCGATGAGGACTGCTGCGTTAGAGTCAATATGGGTTAATCGATAAATAACATAGGATACGATTAATGATGTAGCGATGGTAGAAATGATGACAGGTAAAGAAATCCAACCTACATGTAGAATCTGTGTAATGTTAAGACCAAAGCCCAACAAAATAACGGCCCATTGTAAAATCTTTTTTGATGTAAACCCAATGCCAGCACCTGTTTTTTCCCGTTTCCATGATGTGAAGATAGAACCGATAATTATACCTAAAATAATGGCAAAGATTGGACTACCTACTAGATGAAATTGCTGTCCTAGCAACCAACAAGGAATAGCGAGAATGGCACAGAGTAAAATGCCTGGCAACGTTTTTTGATTGATACCCATTATAAAACCTCCTTACTGTACATACAGTTCACGTCATATGTGGTATCATGTGGCGTTTGCTTTCTATAGTGTTAATAGTACCATAGGAAGGGTTTTTAAATCTACCACATATATAAGAATTATACAGAATATTCATTTCTTGTGAATGTAAAAATATTGAGGACTATGAAGATAAATATTGATTATGAGTATAGAATTATTACTTGAGTAATGAACTTTGTGTGGTTTGGATAGGCTGTAAAAATTATTTATAAGTGATAAATTTAACTTGTTTTATGATGAATAAGGTGTATATAATGAATAGAATCTATTTCAGGTGGAAATAGAGTATATAAAGTGAGGATCCTTATGATTGACATTGCAAAAATAATTGAAACCAATAAAGACTATGTAAAACATCATCCTGAGTTACCAAAGGCTGGATTAACAAGTCATCCTACAAAAAAGTTAGGTATTGTAACCTGTATGGATACCCGTTTAGTAGGTATGCTAGAAGAAGCACTAGGCTTTCATCGAGGAGAGATAATTGTCATTAAAACTGCAGGCAATAGTGTAACACAACCTATCGATAACATCGTGCAAAGTCTGCTCGTTGCTACCTATGGTATGGAAATTGAAGATGTGCTAATCATCGGTCATGAAAACTGCGGTATGATCGACTTTTCTGCTACTACATTTATGGAATCTATGAAAGCGAAAGGTATTAGTGAAGATGCTATTCACATGATCGAACCAGGTCTTATCGATTGGATGGATAGATTTCATATTTCTGAAGACAATGTAATTTATACAGTTAACTTCCTACGCCACCATCCACTATTTCCAAAAGGAATGGGCTTCTATGGAGGTATGATGGATCCTGATACAGGCGAATTCCGTTATATTGAGATTTAGTGGTGGCCTCGTTGGGGCCCCGTTAGATAACTACATTTAGGTAAAAAAGAGTGATGACTAACCTCTACGCTCCAAAGCGAGCTAAGTCGCTAATCGGTTAGTCATCACTCTTTTTATAACTGTATTTGTGAACTCGTCCCATCGAGTCTATTCATAAATCAATAAAACAAAATTCACTGTATCAAATGAGTAAGGGACGAAAAAGTTATCGTTCTTTTCCCATATAGCCAACCTATTATTATCGTATTTAAAGTAGCGGTCTGTGACTCTATGGGACTAATACCGCGATAATGTTATAAAAAGCTGTGTCCCTAAGCGAAGTGCGACTTAGTTTACTATGGAGCGCGGAGGTTAGGGACACAGCTTTTTAGCTAAAATGTAGCGATGTATTCGGGCCCCATAGAGTCATAGCATCGTAAACTTGAACAGTAATAATAGGTTGACTATATATTCCTTTTCGCTGTATATTGTAATTAGATTGTAAACTTACTCATATAAATTAGTTAACCTATGCGGCAGTAAGTATTCGCTTGAGAGGAGCTTTGTATGAAGCAGTTAGGTATTTCTATAATTGGTACAGATACAGATGTAGGTAAGACGTTTGTGACCGGGTTATTGGGGGCGATGGCTGTAGACGATGGATTTGCTGTTGGGATGGTGAAACCTGTGTCTTCTAGTGCAGTGCCTTTCCCTGAATGTGTGACGATGGATGAGGATAATTATAATATCGACCTTGAGAGTAAAGATGCGACACATTTGATGCGCTCGGCAGGTATTCCTGAATCTCGTCGTCATGAAGTGAATCCTTATGCTATTGCCGGTGATTTTTCTCCTCGCCTTGCAGCGGAATTGGCTGGTATCGAGATTGACTATGATGGTCTTGTAGAACATACATTAGAAGTAGTGAGTCGCTATGACATAACCTTTGTAGAAGGTGCTGGCGGTATCACGACCCCTCTCTATGGAGATAAAACTTTCACGGATTTTATGAAAGATATCAAATTACCAGCTATTGTTGTAGCAGATGGTCGGCTTGGCTCTATTAATCGTGTCGTTTTGACTTGCGAATATGCTAAATTGCATGGTATCGAGGTGAAAGCTATTATCGTAAATGATACGACAGCTGTAGATCTGTTCTTGTTGAAAACAAATGTAGCAGATATGGAGCGTTACACAGGTGTTCCTGTAGTAGCTGTAGTACCGCCATATGAAGGACCGGATATTCATAAGGTTCAACTTGGTTGGGCTCGCTCCTTTATTGATTCCAAGGAATTATGGAACACAGTATTAGGTCTATAAAGTTTAGATGCGATACTTTAGCATATATTAGTGATGGAAACTTAGCATAAGTTATATATCAATTTGGCGTAGTTAGATATGCAGAGTAATTTAACTTACATTATATAGAGTAATTTAACTTACATTATTTATAGTTATAGTTTATTTATAGTCATAGAGAGTTATAGTTTGTAAAACTTAGTAAGTATGAGGTGACAAAATGGCAGAGAAACAGCTTTCACAAGCAGCACAATGGGACCACGAGTTTGTATGGCATCCATTTACACAAATGCAAGATTGGCTAGCACAAGAACCAGTAGTAATTGAACGCGGTGAGGGGGTATACCTCATCGATGAGAACGGTAAAAAGTATTACGATGGCGTATCCTCCTTGTGGGTTAATATTCATGGTCACAACCATCCTGTATTGAACCAAGCATTGAAGGATCAAATCGATAAAATCGCACATAGTACATTATTAGGTCTCGTAAGTCCTCCGTCTGCACAATTGTGTAAAGAACTTGTAGAGCTTGCTCCAGAAGGCCTCGATAAAGTATTTTTGTCCGATGATGGCAGTACAGCTATCGAAGTGGCTATTAAAATGGCATATCAATATCGTCAGCAAGTAAGCCAAACTAAGAAAACTAAGTTTATCGCCCTCAATGCAGGCTATCATGGGGATACATTAGGCACGGTATCCGTAGGTGGTATTCAATTATTTCACCAAGTATTCCATAATCTATTATTTAAACCATTAACATTGCCAAGCCCTGGTGTGTATAGAGATTTGGCAGATCGAGATAAAGCTTTTGAAGAGTCGTTGACTGAATTGGAACGTATCCTTAACGAAGAAGGTGATGAAATTACAGCTCTTGTTATGGAACCATTGGTGCAAGCAGCAGCGGGTATGCTCGTAATGCCTCACGGCTATTTGAAACGTGTTCGTGAGTTAACAGAACAACACGATGTATTCCTCATCGTCGACGAAGTGGCTACAGGCTTTGGTCGGACTGGTAAATTCTTTGCCTGCGAGCATGAAGGCGTATCTCCAGATTTTATGACCTTATCCAAAGGCATCACTGGTGGGTACCTTCCATTAGCAGCAACATTGACTACAAAACGCGTATTCGATGCATTCCTCGGCACTTTTGAAGAAAAGAAAACCTTCTATCATGGTCACTCTTATACCGGTAATGCCTTGGCCTGTGCCGTTGCGTTGGCTTCTTTGAAAGTATTCCGTGATGAAAAGGTAATTGAACAATTGCCTGCTAAAGTAGAAGCTTTCACAAAGGCTTTAGAACCTATTAAGTCATTGAAGCATGTTAAAGAGGTTCGTCAGCGAGGCCTCATCGTAGGTATTGAACTTGAAAAAAATGTGGCAACTCACGAAGCGTATCGCCCAAATGATGCGGTCGGTGCTAAGGTGGCAATCCTCGCCCGTGAGCAAGGGCTTATCTGTCGTCCTATCGGTGACGTGGTTATTCTCATGCCTCCATTGGCATCCACTGTGGAACAATTAGAGGATATGGTTCATATTGTGGGTGAAAGTATCCAACGCGCAACTGAGGAAGAGGGGATACTTGAAGATATGCGCCCAATTATTTTATAATGCTAAATTAATTATTGGAAAGCTACACCTATTGTCTTTTGTTAGTAGTTTAAGGCAATGGGGTGTAGTTTTTTGGTATAGCATATCGAAATTTCGTCATATTTTAAACTATAGACTATACATTGCCAAAATTCGATGATTATTTAGCATATCTATGATACTATATATGTATAAAGGAGGTCATCGTATGGACATTTATGTAATTATGCAAGTTATTATTTTATTTGGTGCCATCTTCCTCGGTGTTCGCCTAGGTGGCATGGGCATCGGTTACGCTGGCGGCCTTGGGGTTGTGTTGTTAAGCCTTGGTATGGGGATGTTTCCGGGACAGATTCCATGGGATGTAATTCTGATTATCATGTCTGCTATCGCAGCCATCTGTGCTTTACAGTTAGCCGGCGGTCTTGATTATTTAGTGCGCATTGCTGAAAGTATTTTGCGTAAAAATCCTAAGCATATCAACTACTTAGCACCAACTGTTACGTATTTCTTAACTATTTTAGCGGGTACTGGTCATACAGCATTCTCTATGATTCCAGTAATCGTAGAGGTGGCGAAAAGTGAAAACATTAAGCCATCTGTGCCATTATCCATCGCCGTTGTAGCAAGCCAAATTGGTATTACAGCGAGTCCTGTATCGGCAGCAGTAGTTGCTATGAGTGGGTTCCTTGAACCATATGGTGTTAACTATCCTACATTGCTTGCCATCTGTATTTCCACAACATTCGTAGGGGTTATGATTACGGCATTTATCATGTCTACCTTTGCGAATAATGATTTATCTTCTGATCCAGTATATCAAGAACGTTTGGCGGCAGGTCACGTGACGCCACCTCGTGAAAAAAGCACTGATTTCCATTTAAAACCAGGCGCAAAAACTTCTGTATTAATCTTCTTGATTGGTATCATTTGTATCGTATTCTACGCAACAGCAATTTCCAAAAATATTGGTATTATTAAACCAGTTATTTTTGGTCGAAACGATGCTATCATCGGATTTATGATGATTATTGCGGCTGCTATAACATTCTTCTGTAAGCTTGATACAGCAGAACTTGTTAATACAAGTACATTCAAATCCGGTTTATCTGCTTGTGTCTGCGTACTAGGTGTAGCATGGTTGGGCGATACCTTTGTAAAAGGTCATATTCCTGAAATTAAAGCACTCGCTTCTAGCATGGTAACAGCATATCCGTTCCTATTGGCGGTAGCCTTCTTCTTTGCAAGTACATTGTTGTATAGCCAAGCGGCAACTACACAAGCTTTGGTACCAGCTGTAATTCTAGCTCTCGGTATTACACCAGAGAACACAGGATCTGTTTATATTATTATCGCATCCTTCGCAGCTGTATCTGCACTCTTCGTATTGCCTACATATCCAACACTTTTGGGGGCTGTACAAATGGACGATACGGGCTCTACGCGAATCGGTAAGCTTGTATTTAACCATCCGTTCTTTATTCCAGGCGTACTTGCCATCGCCATTTCTGTAGCACTCGGTTTCGTAGTGGCTCCGTTGATGCTGTAATTGGTGAAAGCTAAATAAGGTTAATACAAAATATATTTTAAAACTAAAAAGGACGTAACTATCAGTTGCGTCCTTTTTGTTGTTTAAACATTAGTTGTCTATTTTCTACTTCTTGTTTTTGCACTTCTTACAAATCCCTGCGATCTCAAGGTGATGTTCCGTTACAGTAAATCCTGCATCGTTAAGTTCTTGTGGCATTTCTACGACGGGACAGGTATGGAGCGGTATCATGGCACCACAGCTCGTACATACAGCATAGTGCCGATGTGTATGAGGGGTAATTTCATAATATGCCATCTCACTACCCATGAGCGTGGTACGTGTAACGATACCCTTAGTTTCTAATAGTTCAAGTGTACGGTAGATAGTAGACATCCAAGTAGTGCTACCATTACCTAAGCGTTCTGCGATTTCAAGGGCTGTAATAGGTTTATCTGTAGTTGTTAATACAGACCAAATGGCTTCGCGCTGTTTGGTCTTTTTTATGCCTTCCGGCCAAGCTGTTGTATTCATAACTCTTTTTCGATTCTGTTTTAATACTAAAACTGTTATACACTTGTATAGTTAGATGATTTATATGGCTAATAATATATCAAATATACTATCGGATTTAGTTAGCTGTATTTTTTATTTAACTAACTATATTATTCAACTCTAACTAGCTATATTATTCTAACTAGCTATGTTGTTTATATCTAAACATATTAATGATTGTTTTAGTTTATTTGCTAAACTGCATGCGTCGTATGATAGCTCGAATATTCTTAATGATTAATACTACTAGTAAAATACCTACCGATGTTAGAGATACGAAGCCACCAGGAGCTACGTTAAGGAAATAGGATCCAAAGAGTCCAATGATCATAGCGAGCAAGCTAAATCCAATGGAGCATAATAAAGTTATTTTAAATCCTTTTTCTAATTGTAATGCAGATGCTACAGGTAACGCAATCATGGCACTCAATACGAGGACACCAACAATTTTAATAGAAATTGATACGGCCGCAGCCATTAAGATGGCAAAGATATAGTTAATAAAATCTACCTTAACACCTGCTACACGAGCGGCCTCTTCATCATAGGCGATGTAAAGAAGTGAGTTGTATAGGAAATATAAGGTGAGTACAGATAAGATTGTAAGCACAGCAATACTAATCATATCAGTTGCGTTTACCGTTAGGATGCTACCAAAAAAGAATACATTTGCGTTAGCCTTTAGTTTGCCTGAGCTAATAAGCGTAATAGCTGTACCAATGCTGAGAGATAAGATTATAGTAAGAATCAAATCGAGATGGTGTGAAAAATATTTTCGCAAGAACTCGATGAGTGCACCGCAGATAGCAGTAAAGATAAAAGCCCCTAAAATTGGATTAGTATTCGTCAATAAACCTAGCGTAATACCTGCTAGAGATGCATGACTCATGGTGTCTCCAATCATACTGGAACGGCGTAGCACCATGAAGATACCAATACATGGACATAAAAGAGAAATACAAATCGCTACGAAGAAGGCATTTTGCATGAAATCATAATTAAACATGGTGCACCTCCTCAATTGTGGTATCATCGTCCTGAGCCTGAGCCTGAGCCTGAGCCTGAGCCTGAGCCTGAGTCTCTGTTGTTACATCTGTGAAACAGGAGCAGTTTTCGTGATCTATTGGATTGCGACCTGTACTGTGCATGATTTCACTAGCATATTGCTCAGGGGAGCAAAGGTGACCTTGACCATTTGCAATATGGTAGATATTGGTAGAGTTGGCGAGAGCCATTTCGATATTGTGCTCAACAGAGATAATCGTAATATGGTGCTCTTGGTTCAAATTGCGAAGTAGAGCATAGATGCCCTCTTGGCTTTTTCTGTCGATACCCGTTGAAGGCTCATCGAGGATGATGAGGTCAGGCTTACCGATGAGGGCGCGGGCGATAGATACACGCTGAGCTTGTCCACCTGAAAGTTTGCTGATGAGACGGTCTTTAAATTCCGTCATATGGGTAAGCTCTAATACGCGATTGACTTCTTGCTTATCCTTAATCTTTAAAAGTTTTCGGTAGGAATCGAGGATTTCTTTTACCGTAATAGGAAAGCCTGCGTGAGAGAAGTCATTTTTTTGAGATACATACCGAATATTATTGGTGTTTCGCTTGATAGAACCTTTTACAGGTGTAAGAAATCCTAAAATGAGGCGGAGCAAGGTACTTTTACCAGACCCATTGTCTCCTACGATGGATATATAATCACCGCTGTGAATATGTAAATTAAGGTCATTTAACACATAAGGCGGTTGACCTTGATAGGAAAAATAAAGATGTTCTATAGATAACATATGAAAACCACATTTCTGATTGACAAAATTCTAAGTAAGTTTATACTATAACTATATTACAAATGCAACTGAGTCGCAACTGCAACTAAAGAATGGAATATATTCTGTATTGGCATAGCGATCAGGATTTTACAAAGGAGGACTACGATGATCAAGAAACTGATTTTGTTAGTTGTAGGTATTATGATGGCTGCTTTATTTGCAGGTTGTGGCAATGATGCACCGAATGCACAGAAGGAACAAGCAGGTAAAAAAATCCAAGTGGTAACAAGCTTTAATGCAATGGCTGAGTTTACAAAGGCTATTGGTGGTGACAAGGTAGAGGTATCTACTATTATACCAGATGGCGTAGAACCACATGATTTCGAGTTGAAACCTGAAAATATGAAACAATTAGCAACAGCTCAAGTGTTTGTGTATAACGGTTTTGGTATGGAGCCTTGGGCAAAACAAGCTATCGAAGCAGCTAAGAATGATAAACTCGTATCTGTTGTAGCTACTGAAGGCGTTGAAGCTATTAAAAATACTGATCCAGAAGAAATTAAAGAACATGGTGCAGAAGATCCTCATGCATGGTTATCTTTGAAAAATGCTAAAATTGAAGTGAAAAATATCAAGGATGCCCTTGTAAAAGTTGACCCAGCAAACAAGGATTATTATGAAAAGAATTATACTGAATACGTTGCTAAATTAGATGCAATGATTAAAAAATATGAAGAGCAATTCGCTAAAGCTCCGCATAAAAACTTTGTTACAGGCCATGCAGCATTTGCGTACCTATGCCGTGATTTTGGTTTAGAACAAAACAGTGTGGAAGATGTATTTGCTGAAGGTGAACCTAATGCAGCACAATTGGCTAAACTCATCGAATACGCTAAAGAAAACCATATTACTACTATCTTTGCAGAAGAAATGGCTAGCCCAGAAGTATCCAAAACTTTGGCACAAGAAGTAGGTGCTAAGGTAGAAACTATTTATACTATCGAAAGCAACGAAGATAATAAAACATACTTAGAACGTATGGATGAAAACCTTACAAAAATTGCAGCATCTTTGCAATAAGATAAACGAAAAGGCGGCCCCTAGTGGGGCTGCTTTTTTGCGTTATAATAGGTTAGAATAATGTCTTAAAATTTGAATTATATAGTATAATATATTAATAGATGAAATAAAAAGGAAACCTAATATGGTTATCATTAATAAATCAGGGGTTGCTGATGAAAGGGCTTGACCATAGTTATTATTTTGAAGGGGCAAGTTACCTATAAGCAATTTGGTCTAAATCTTTGGATAACGGGAATTTCTTTTTACATAATATCCTTCATCTTTGGTGTGGGAGGTATAATGTTGTCCATGACGGTTTAAATATAGTTTGTGTTACAATTAAAGAAATATAGGTGTTTTGGAGGTTTTATGGAAACAAAATGGTATTCAGATATTTGGCAGCTTGTGGTAGCTCCCTTTAAACGCGGTATTCCACAGATTGTAGAGCATGGATCTTGTCGAAAAGGGTTCTATGCTACAGTAGCTTTGGCATTGGTGGCATTCGTATTTTCAAATATTCTACCTACTTTTTTGAGTATGATATTTGTGGATAAACTTAGTGTTGCACTTACTGGTGCGGCGGCTCTTTCTGGGGCCGGTATATTAGGCCTAGCGGTTGGCTTGCTATTTGCTTTTATTGGTATTGCTATTTATTCTGCGATTTTCTCTTGGGTCGCCAATAAATTTGATGCCCATACTACATATGAGTCTGTGTTAAAAATCATGTGGTACGAACAAGCTTATAATCAGATTATGGGCTTAGTATATTTCATTGGCTTCCTATTACTATCATTGCCATTTTTGCTGCTACTAGGCTCTCATCCTGATTCTACAGTAGGTAGTATTGTATGGATAACTATTATTATATTCGCAACGATAGCTTTTGCAGTCTATACATTCTGGGTATGCTTAACATTATTGAGTCGCCAAATTAATAAATCCCATTTAGCAACTTTTGGCATTTCTATTATTACGAGTTTAATTCCTGTAATCATTTTAGGTATCTTGATTGGTATGGTAGTACTTGCTAGTTCCAGATAATTACATAACATGAAAAATATGAAAGGGGCTGTAATAAAACAGCCCTTTTCTACTAAAAAGCTATTAGCTGATTATATATAATCTTCTAATAGCTTTTCTCTGTATTTTATAAGGAAAAAGGCTTGAAAGACCCATTACATTGGGATAATTAAAGTATGAAAAGATATGTGTTTTGTGCTATAATGATGAACGGAAAATGAAAAGGAACTATTTTTTATAGTTCCTTATTGTGTGTTGTATGTTATAGTATTCAAACTTAAATGTTGTGTATGTATATTGTGTAAAAGGTGGTGATACCTATGATGGTGGGTTTAATGCAGTTTATCTATCGTTTATTAAACCCTATTGAAGAGAATAATCCTCGTATGTATCACTTTGATATTGCCTATGGGCAACTCATAGGAATGCTGCTATTAACACTCATATGTTATCAATTTACTATTGTAGGTGAAGGCGTATATTTAGATGCTATACGTGCGTTTATACGCAATTCTTCGTTATTAGTAAGGTGGGAATCGCTATCTCTTCCAGTAGGTCAACATGAAATACAACTTTTTTTGGAACAGATGGGTAGTCCTAGAGAATTTTGGAATATGGGTCGCTTTGCATGGGTAATCGGAAAAGTTATTTTCATGGCATGTATCATTATAGTTTATGCGGTTGCTCAACAGCGTAAATTTTATGTTCGAACTGTTACAACCGGTATTTTGCATATCATGTCATTTGCTCAACTTGTTGTGGCATTGATTACTTTTACAGCAGGGATTATGCTGATTTTAACTTCGGTACCATTAATACTGCAAGCAATCATTGGCTTCTGTATGATTGTGCTATGTGTTTTAAGTACCGTATTATTGTTACAAACTATGGGACGTATTGTGGGAGCATGTATTAATGGGACCCCTTATGAAGGTTTGATTCTAATGTTGATTGCTCTTTTGGTAGCACACGTGTTTGAATGGATTTATATGTTGACTCGATAAAATACATATGATATATCTAGGACGAGACATGGCTCGTCCTTTTTTACTAGTTTTAAACTAAAAGGAGCATTTATGACATGGAATAAGGATATATTGCATTTATTTACCAGGCTTAGCGAACAATCTTTTCAGAATATTATCAATTATGGATCTCATACAAGAGCCATTCTGAATCTAGTCGTATCTACTATTGTATTATATATAATGACCTATAGCTTACCGTTTATGGTGAAAGTTATATCTCCAATGCTCGGAATTAAACGGATTACTGGGTTAACTCATTTTGATGTAATTAGTATTTTAGCAAGTTCTGTATTTTTAATTTTTCAAATTATCATCGGTTCATTTGTTATATGGCGCTTACTTGTTTTATTAGGTGGTCGTGGTACTTATGGTGGGGTATTGCGCAATTATATATATGGATTAGCTTATACAAATGCACTTCGCACGGTTGTCTTAGTATTAATTCATATACTAGGGATTATTTTTTTCTCTTTGTCTCTTCAAAAATATGTAGGGGATATGGCTTATCTTATTACGATGTTCAGCCAGTATTATGCCGTGTTCATTGTAGCCCAATTAATGAGACGTTATGTTGAATTAGGTATCATTAAAACCTATATTGTTATCTTTATTGTGGCATTATTATCTGTCTCTGTATTACCTCAATGGATTCGCTTTGTTCATACTCTCTTCAAATGATGTATTATAATAAGACTTAAAAAAACCGCAAGATAAAATTCTTGCGGTTTTTGTTCACTCTATAATAAGTTGGGCTTCGTAGTGTTGTAATAATAGCGCCACATTATCTTCGTCGTATTCGATTTGTTGTGACCATCTAGCAATTTGTTTTAATGGTTGTCCCTCTAAGGCGCTGGCTATAAGTATATAGTCAGTACCATCCTTTGCATAGGCTAAGATAGATTCCAAGGAATAATCTGATAGCATATCGATTTGGCGATACAATATATATTGGTACACTTTGTTAAATAGGCTCATATCCTCTTGCTGTATATAGGTCTGTACGGATGCGATGAGTTGGTCTAGTTTACTAGATAATGTATTAACTTGTGCTGTCCAATTCTCATCGATGGGTTCCGTTTGTTTATATAGGTCTAATAGTTCTTTGAAAGACTGCTTTGAGGGCTTTGGCGTATATTGGAATAGATTAGGATCTAAATCAAAGGCTAATAATTCAAAAATATTGTGGAGTGTTAATCGCTCCTCAGAGTTGAATTCATTATGGTCATCTTCAATTGTAAAGAGGAGAAAGTCCATCGGTTCTTGTTGGGCTAATAGTTCAACCGATGCTTCACAAGATAATCCAACGCCACATAGTTCTAAGTCTTCAATGTATTTATAAAAGCGTGGATGCATATGACAGGTGTCACAAAGTCCTTCTTCTCCTAATTCAAGAACTACTTTGCATAGACCTTTTTCATTGAGTAAGGGACACATAGATTGTGCTTTAGAAAAGATAAAATGACTGCCTTCATCATCAACAGTGATGGCTTGGCGTAAGCTTTCACCAAGAGAGCCAGTCATAGCATGGTAACGTTTAGCAGTAGGCTCATCTATATCGATGGTCCACAGCTGACAACATGTATTTTCGCATTGATCGGCCTTGCATTGAAATGCGTGATATATAGTGGGGTAAATTGAAATCATAGTTAGCTCACATGTAGTTACAAAAATGAATCTATGTGCATTGTATCATAGGGCGTAGGTACATGCACTAATTATATAAATAAAGATTATAAACCGCGTTGATTTAGTGTATAATTGTATATATATTGTTATGATAACTGTTTGAGATATGGAGGAACCAATGAGATCATTTTTTGTAAAAGGTAGCCTTGTATTGGCCTTGGCAGCGGCATTTGGCATGCCAAATGCAAGTGCAGCCCCTTTAGTAGCTGTAGAGCCAACTGTGGCAGTTGTTGATGGCAACCATGCGGCGATTGTAGGCGCTAATGGTTTATTAAATGCCTTTATCCAAAATCATCCAAATGCAGGAATTACGGAAATCGCCTTTGATGCGGATGGAGGTCAAATTAAGTATGATGTTGAAGGTTTTGATGAATCTGGCAAGTATGAGTTAACGTATATCTATGCTACTAATCAAATCTTTGAAAAGCGCGAAGGGGACTTCCATAAATCACTAAAGAAAAAATCGTTTGATCCTCGGAAAATCTTACCGCCTGCAGCTGTGGTGAACTTTGCTTACGCCCAAACAAAAGGTAAAGCTGTGAGCCTTAATGAATGGGCTGTGCGCTATGATAAAGGTAAGATCGTGTACAAAGTTAGCTTTGGTACAGCAGATAATAAAGAGGTACATGTGCGTATGGATGCAATGAATGGTAAATTGCTATCTGTTAAATTTGACGATTAATATATGATTGACTAGTTATTATATCTTAATAGTGCCTAGTTATTTTATTCTGAATATAATAATTAAATGCCTTAATACTATTTTTCTTAAAAAAATAACTAGTATTGAGGCATTTTTTGTGAAAGTTTGCTCATGAATGTGAAATTTTAGATATCGATACGTATATTTTGAAGCCGTTTATCCCTTATATATGGGATAAACGGCTTTTGATATGTTTTTCATGGAATTTTTAAGTATAAAGTAAATCCCATAGGATTTCATAGGAATTATATATAAATTCATTCTAAACTCACTATAAAATAAGCTTTTAATAATGCTTCTACATTTTGACTTCATAGACTGTCGATAGTATGTGTACCAGTCGAAAGACAAACTCAAGTATATCTGAAATTTCCAAGCTATATATCTACAAGTCCATGCTAGATATATGTTTTGGAACTTACATGATGACATTGAGTTGACTGGAAATATACATGCGTAAAGTTGCATGTAAATGAATTAATAAGGAGGACAAGATGAAAAAATCTATTTTAAAAAGTAGTATTGCTTTAGCAGTGGCTGGCGTATTTGGTGCCACTGTAGCTGTAACAGCAGCTGAACCAGTAACTCCAATGCCTGTTACACAAGAAACAGCGAGTGCAGCGACTCCAGCACAACCAGTTACTGATCCAGTAGTTCCTACTACAGCGGTGGCTCCAGATGTGGCTACTACTGCAGTTGCACCTAAAACTCCGGTAGCTCCTGTAGCAGACGGTAATCAAGTAGGTACCGCAGTTCGTAATACTACACCAGTTCCAACAGCTACACAAGATGTTAAAACACCAGTAGCTCAAGAAACTGTAGTACCTAGTACAGAAAATCCTGCAGCAGCAGTTCCTACTATTGAAACTGCATCTGTAGCTAAAGCTCCTAGTGAAACAAGAGTAGTACGCGGTGGCGATAAAAAATCAGAATCTGTAGCAAAGCATGATAAAGAAGTTAAAAATACTAAAAAAGCTGCAGTAGACAAAGCGCCTAAAGTAAAAGTTGTGAAAGACGAAAAAAAAGCTGATAAAGAAGAGCCTACTAAAGAGGAAAAAAAAACTCTAAAAGTAGAAAATCACAACCTAGCACAACCAATCAGCAAGAAGGCGTAGTAGACCAAAATAGTATTTTCGTAGTTGGTGCTAATTATTTAATTGACCAATTCGAAAGTAAATTTGGAAACTCCAAAATCACTAATGTATCCTTCAAAACTCAAGGTAAAACTGCCATCTATGAAGTAGCTGGTTTTAATACTAGTGGTGCTCATTCTATGACTCTAGATGTGGCTACTGGTAATGTAACGGATGGTACTCCTAAAGCATATGATGCATCTATGGAAGCTAGTGCTATTGATGCTGGAACAGTAATACCTCCACATGTGGCAATTAATGCAGCTTTCGTACAGTCTGGCAAGGTAGTGACTGGTATTAATGCGTGGTCTCTTGCTAATCAAAATGGTAAACCACTATATACCATAGAATTCCATGATGCACAAAATAAACCGATATCCGTTGTATTGGATGCTAAAACAGGGACGGTAGCAAAATAAGTTGATCTCCTATTCTATAGCGCTGTAAAGCAAACCCTTTCAAAAACGAACACTAAGCACTCAAAACTATACACACATAACATAAATACACTTACACACACATACACAACACACAAAAACACACAAAAACACACACAATAAACAACACACACAATAAACAATTACACACAGCCCTCTGGATTGGATAGATAAACATTGACTCTCTCCTATGCCATCTATCGTTCAGAGGGCCCCTTATGAATTGTGGTTCCCTCCGAATCATAAGATTATATACTTGGTATATATACTCTCTCTCACAATAAGAACGTAACTGCTTTACAGCACGCTGGGTATAGGAGAGCAAGAAAGCCCGTATCACATGTAGAATTCTACATGTGATACGGGCTTTCTTTATTTTACATAGGTTAAATATATTGTCGTGGTACGCGCTCTGAGAATCCACAAAAGATCTCATAAGGAATTGTGGAAGCAAGGGCTGCAATTTCTAAAGCAGAAATGCTTTCATGACCTTGAGACCCTAGAAGCACCACCTTATCGCCAGGCTTTACCGTGATTGTATCCGGAACAGAAACCATGAATTGATCCATACAAATACGACCTACTACGGGACAACGAGTGCCATGAATCAGTACGGTGCCCCGATTGGATAAACTACGAGGGTAGCCATCCGCATAGCCTACAGGGATAGTAGCAATTGTCATTGGTTCAGTTGTGATATAGGTAGATCCATATCCAATGCCTTCGCCAGCAGGGATATGTTGTACATGAACAACTTCACTATGGAAAGATAAAACAGGTTTTAAGCCCAATCGATTTGGCACATCAAGAGATGGCATGATACCGTATTGAATAATACCAGGACGAGCATCTGTGAATAGACTATCTTTGACAGATAAAAGACCTGCACTGTTGGCGAGGGAGAAACGGTAATCTGCTTCTGGACGGAATGCTCGTATTTCATCTACCATGCGATGAAATTTTTGCGTTTGGCTATGGGCGTGTGATTGATCCGCCGCATCAGCATTGCTCATGTGAGAGAAGAATCCGTCTATTTCCAAATTTTCGTAGGACTCAATGCGTTTGATAAACTCAATGGCATCCTCAGGCTTGATACCGATGCGATGCATGCCTGTATCAACGGCAACAGCAACGCGAATAATCATGTCGTGATTATCGGCTACTTTATTGAGTGATTCCAAGTCGGTAGATTCACAAACGGCAGGAATCGAATTAGTGTCTGCCACAAGTTCAAAGGATTGTGGCCTTGTGAGTCCTAATAAATAAATAGGTACCATAATACCTGCATTGCGAAGTGGTACGGACTCCTCTGGAATAGCAACGGCTAAGGATTCGTAACCTTCCTCCACGGCAATACGCCCCATCATAACACTGCCGTGGCCGTAGCCATTGGCCTTGATGACAGCTGTAGACGTACTCCATTCAGGTAAACTATCTTTAATTTTACGCAAATTCTCGCGAACGAGACTTGTATTTATGGTCAAATAGGTAGGTCTCATTGTATTCCTCAATTCTATATAACATTACTTTTATTTTATAACTTTTGGGGAATTACACAATACTTTTGTGAAAGTTATATACAGAAAAATGAGTTTTACTTTGAATTTTATAGGATTTATACATATATTATATACAATTATTGTGAAAGTATACTAATTAGTTGTGAAAGTATATTAATTGGTATAGGTAGTTGATATATAATAGAAGTTATTTTAGTATAAAATTATATAAATAATAGTATAATTTATGTATAATTTATATAGAAGTGGTATTACCTATGTTTTAGGCTATTCAATTTAGGAGGTTCTCATGAGTGAACGTGTAGTAGTGGTAAATGCAGGTAAAATGAATTATGACCATGCATTGGATTTCTCCATATTATCTAATGATGTGCAGGTCTACGAAGATAGTACGAATGCTGAGCTTATTGAACGGATTCAAGGTGCTCGTGTTGTGGTTACAAAAGAATTGCCTGTAAGTGCCGAATTGCTTTCACAATTTCCTGATACTGTAGAGCTTATCGTAGAAGCAGGTACTGGCTATAATAATATTGACCTTGATGCAGCAAAGAAAAAGGGCATCACTGTGTGCAATATTCCTGCGTATAGCACAGAGCGTGTAGCACATACGGTGATCATGATGATCCTCAATTTTGCTTCTACCATGCAGCAACAAATTGGTATGCTTGTTAAAGGTGATCGCAGCAATTTCACGAAATACCTTCAAGTGAGCCATACAGAAGTGAATGGTAAAACATTAGGTGTTGTCGGAGCTGGTCACATCGGTATGGAAGTCATCAAAGTTGCAAAAGCGCTAGGCATGAACATCTTAGTGCATACACGTACACCAAAGGCTGATGGTGATGGCATTCGTTATGTGAGCCTTGATGAACTGCTAGAAAATAGTGACTATATTTCCTTACATTGCCCGCTAAATGACCAAACTAAACATCTTATTAATAAAAAAACAATCGGTAAGATGAAGCCTAATGCGGTCATTGTGAATACGGGCCGTGGACCTCTCATTAATGAAAAGGATCTTTGTGAAGCATTAGCCGCTAAACGCATTGCTGGAGCCGGTCTTGATGTACAGGAGGTAGAGCCTCCTGCAGAGGATAGTCCTCTCTATACACTAGATAATGTTATCATTACTCCGCACATGGGGTGGAAAGGCCTTGAAACACGTCAACGCTTGGTAGGAATCATTCGAGATAATGTACAAGCCTTCTTTAAGGGTGAACCAATCAATGTTGTATCTTGATAAATTTTAAATAATTATATAATAGGTTCTATAACGGCATGAAAGTAATTGTCTAATTCTGTAGGCGATTCTTTCATGCCGTTTTTTACCCACCATAACACCATTTCCACAAAGCTACCTGATATATGATTAATAATAAAGTCATCCGGTAGATTTGTATTTGCTTTACGGTCTTGGTTGATAAAATATCCTTGTACCAACTCATTTAGATGATCCCTGAAATAGCGCAAAAAGATTTCGTTATTATCACTAGCTAGTAGCTCCAGGATTTTATTTTCATTTTGCTGTAAATGTTGTAATAAATGACCAAATACTGAGACTGGATAAATACTTTGTTGATACAGCCCATGAGCATGCGGTAAGTGATTAATACTATCTTTTATATGTAAAAATAAGTCTTCGCAGAGTGCTTCTAGCAATGCTTCTTTTGTGTCGAAATGAGCATAAAAGGTGGTGCGCCCAATATCTGCGGCATTAATGATTTCCTGAACGGTGATTTTGTCATACGCCTTATTAGATAATAATTCGTTAAAAGCTATAAATATGGCTTTGCGAGTTTTTTTCTGTCTACGATCCATAATAACTCCTGTCATTCTTTAAGTACAGAATAGCGTATATGTTCCATAATGAACATATACGCTGTTTTATATATTGTATTAATACCATAGGTTGATACAATTAAAATGAACAAGGTGTTCGCTATTGTGATTATTGTACTGTAAGTATAGTTGTAATTCAATTCATATTGATTGGGAAAGTCTGATAAGGGGATTGCTATATGGTACATCGAATACATGATATATTATCTGGTTTATATATGACGATTTTAGCGGGGCTATTTTTACTGCTTGATGGAATTCCGCATTTGATAGAAGAGTTTTGTGGACAGAGACTATTTCAAAATATATTCCCTTTTGAACCTTCCTGGATTACCGTTATTATTTGTGGTTTTCCTCTTGTATATTTATCTATACGAAGGATTATATATAATAAGGGGATTAGTAAAATATCATCAGCTTTATTGATTTCCATGGCTATGTTTGCGGCCATTGCTATTGGAGATATATTTGCGGCTGGTGAGGTCGCCTTTATTATGGCTTTAGGCGCTCTCCTTGAAGAAGCAACTACAGAGCGAGCAAAAAAAGGGTTAAAGAAGTTAATTTCATTAGCACCTGTTAAGGGCCGTAAAATACAGGCTAACAAGGAAATAATGGTTCCTGTAGAGTCTATACAAAGCGGTGATTATTTACGAATCCTTCCGGGCGAAACAATCCCTGTAGATGGACGCATTATTAATGGTGAAACAACGGTAGATCAATCCATTATGACAGGAGAGTCTATACCTGTTGATAAAACAATTGATGATGATGTATTTGGCGGAACGATTAACTGTTTTGGTGCCATAGATATTATAGCTACTAAAGTGGGCGAAGATAGTTCTATTCAAAAAATGATTCAACTTATTAAAAATGCGGAACAGAAACAGGCTCCGATTCAGCGTATAGCTGATATTGTTGCTAGTCGATTGGTTCCTATTGCATTGTTGATTGCTTGCATAGGCTATCTAGTAACTGGAAATATCATCGTCGGTGTTACTGTGTTGGTAGTATTTTGTCCTTGTGCATTGGTGCTCGCTACACCTACTGCAGTTATGGCTGCTATTGGTCAAGCTACTAAACATGGAGTTATTATTAAATCTGGTGAAATTCTTGAAACTATGGGAAAAGTAGATACTATGGCATTTGATAAAACCGGCACATTAACACGTGGTCAGTTATCAGTTCAATCTATTTTAGCCGTTGATACAGATTATAGTGAGACCGATATTCTTCAATTAGCTGCATCTGCAGAGGCTAAGAGCGAGCATCCTATTGGTAAAGCTATCGTTTCTCACGCCATAGAGCAAGATTTAGAAATACTTGATACTACTTCGTTTACGATGTTCGTAGGTAAAGGGATTATAGCCGTAATAAAAGGTCGAGAATTATATTGTGGAAATGAACGATTCCTTGAAGAGCATAATATTATTGTCAGTGAGTCTATTCAACAAGCCATTAATGTATATCGAAGTGAAGGAAAGGTATCTGTCATTATTGCAGATAAAGAGCATATTATAGGTATCATTACATTATCTGATACAATGCGAAATGATGTGATAAATATGATATCTGCTATCTCAAGCTTAGATATGACAACAGTATTACTTACTGGTGATAGTGAAGAAGCAGCTACATATATTGGAAAGAAATCTGGCGTTTCCGAAATACATGCGGAGCTTTTACCAGGAGAAAAAGTAAGTATTATCGAATCATTGCAAGGGAAACATCATAAGGTTTGTATGGTTGGCGATGGAATTAACGATGCACCGGCTATGAAGACTGCTGATGTGAGTATTGCAATGGGGACTATTGGTAGTGATATTGCCATAGAAACAGCAGACATTGCTTTGATGAGTGATGACCTTAGTAAAATTCCTTATATTAAACGATTATCAGATGCTACGATTAAAACTATAAAATTTAGTATTGCTTTATCAATGGTCATTAATTGTATCGCTATTATTCTCTCATTGCTTGAGGTTTTGACGCCTACTACAGGTGCATTAGTGCATAATGTGGGATCTTGTTTAGTGGTCCTCATCGCTGCCCGTTTGTATGATAGAAAGTTTATTTAAATGCAATAAGAGCCGTCCCCGGTTGTATGGGGGCGGCTCTATTGATTAGGGCTATCATAGATCAAGTCTTGGTATATATATTTATATATATCAAGGGAGGTAGTTATCCTCAAACTTGATTATGATTGATGTTGTGTTTTGATGGGACTCCACCAATGGCGTCTATAGGCCTTGATGCCTTCCACCACGGTTCTTGTCGCTTTAGCTGCAATATCTTTCGTCGCAGCTGGGATGCCCTCTAGGCGATAGGGAATACCTAACTCCTTATATTTAGCAATACCCATAACGTGATAAGGTAAGCAATCAACGGCTTGTAAATTTTTCAGAGATCCTAGAAAAAAGCCTAGACGATAGTGACGATCGGCATTATCTGTAATCGTAGGGACTACTACGTGACGAACCCAAATCGGAACTTCCACGTCTGCCGTCAATCGAGCAAACCCGAGAATGGGTTCTAACGGTTTACCCGTTAACCATAAATGCTTGGCTGGATCGATTTCCTTAATGTCTAGGATGACGAGACTAGTTACACTGAGTAATTTACGGTATGCCACCTCTTGGTGGGGGTCAAAACAAATTCCACTTGTATCTAAACAGGTATGGACGTTTCTTTCACGGAAATATGTGAAAAGCTCAATAACAAAGTCGATTTGCATAAGAGCTTCCCCACCTGTGACGGTGATACCACCATTAGTATAAAATTGGCGGTTACGTTCGTACTGGTCCCATAATTCCTTTACGGTCATGAATTTAGCATTATCGCTAGTTTCATCCCATGTATCAGGATTATGGCAATAAGCACAGCGCATGGGGCATCCTTGAAGAAATACCACCATGCGCATGCCTGGACCATCAACCGTACCCATCGTTTCAACCGAATGAATACGTCCAGTCATAGGAAACCTCGATTAGATACGTTGATGGAATGTACGGGAAATAACTTCGTCCTGTTGTTGTTTTGTCAATTTGTTGAAGTGCACCGCATAGCCGGATACACGAATCGTCAATTGAGGGTACAACTCAGGATGTTTTTGAGCGTCTAACAATGTTTCACGAGTAAACACGTTAACGTTCAAATGATGGCCGCCCTTTTGGGAATAACCATCCAATAACTCTACCAAGTTATCAACTTGTTGGTTGCTCATGGGTATAACCTCCTTTCAACCAAGACTAACACGCGTATCGATGCCGGTGAAAGCAGTTCGATACTGTGGAAGATTTTACTTATCTTCCTCTATAGTAACATTTGGTTCGCTACATGCGAAGTTTGTATTGCTGTTAGGCAATTGAGAAGGATCTAACTCAATATCAAAATCGCTGACGGAAACAAATGTTTCACCAGATTTACCCAATGCGTCCGGAATGATAGAGAAGGTATTAGAAATACCATCGGAGCAATCACGCCATGGCATTTTAGCTACGGATGCCAACGAGGATACGGCACCGTGAGAATCACGACCGTGCATTGGGTTCGCGCCAGGAGCGAAAGCTTCGCCAGCTTTACGGCCATCTGGAGTAGAACCTGTAGCAGTACCATATACTACGTTGGAAGTAATTGTTAACAAGCTCATAGTAGGAACGGATTGACGATATGTAGGATGTTTACGAATCTTGTTCATAAATGTGGAAACAACCTTTGCTGCCAAGCTATCTACACGGTCATCATCGTTACCATATTTAGGGAAGTCACCTTCGATTTCGAAATCAACAGCGATGCCATTTTCGTCACGGATAGGTTTTACCTTAGCATATTTAATAGCGGATAAGGAGTCTGCTACTACGGATAAACCAGCGATACCAGTTGCAAACCAACGAGTTACCTTGCGGTCATGCAATGCCATTTCTAGTTTTTCATAAGCATATTTATCGTGCATGTAGTGAATGATGTTCAAGGCATTTACATATACGCCTGCCAACCATTCCATCATGTCGTCGAATTTTTCCCATACTTCGTCAAATTCTAAGTACTCGGAAGTGATAGGGCGGTATTTAGGACCAATTTGTTTCTTCAACTTTTCGTCAACGCCACCGTTGATAGCGTAAAGCAAGCATTTCGCCAAGTTGGAACGAGCACCGAAGAATTGCATTTCTTTACCAATACGCATTGGTGATACGCAACATGCGATGGCGTAGTCATCACCAGAGTTAGGACGCATTAATTCGTCATTTTCGTATTGAATGGAAGATGTTTCAATGGATAATTTCGCACAGAAACGGCGGAAGCCGATCGGCATGCGAGGGGACCACAATACAGTGAGGTTTGGTTCTGGAGCAGGACCAAGGTTAGTCAATGTATGTAGGTAACGGAAGGACATCTTGGAAACTAATGTACGGCCGTCAGTACCCATACCACCGATGGATTCAGTGGTCCAAACAGGGTCACCTGTGAACAAATTGTTGTATTCGTGGATACGTGCGAAACGAACCATGCGCAATTTCATAATGAAATGGTCTACGAATTCTTGGATTTGTTCCTCTGTGTATGTGCCGTTGCGAAGGTCTCGTTCCGCATAGATATCGAGGAATGTGGAGTTACGACCAATGGACATAGCAGCACCGTTTTGCTCTTTAATAGCACCAAGATAGCCGAAGTAAATCCATTGCATAGCTTCACGAACATCCTTAGCTGGTTTGGAAATATCATAGCCATAGGACGCTGCCATTTCTTTCAATTCTTTCAAAGAACGGATTTGATCTTGTATTTCTTCACGGTCGCGAATGACATCTTCTAGCATGTCACCCATTGTGATGCTAAATTGTTCTTTTTTATCTTCAATGAGATAATCAACACCGTAAAGAGCGATACGGCGATAGTCACCGATAATACGACCGCGGCTGTACGCATCTGGCAAACCAGTTACAATATGAGCTGTACGTGCAGCACGCATTTCTGGAGTATATACATCAAATACGCCATCATTGTGAGTTTTGCGATGTTTTTTGAAGAAGTCCTCTGTTTGCGGATCCATTTTGAATCCATATTCCTCGATAGCGGATTTTGCCGTACGCAAACCACCATATGGGAACATAGCGCGTTTTAAAGGTTTGTCAGTTTGCAAACCAACGATTGTTTCAAGTTCTTTGTCGATATATCCTGGCGCATGGGCAGTAATGTGTGTGGCCACGGAAGTATCAGCATCGAGCATGCCGCCTTTTTCACGTTCTTCTTCATAAAGCTTCATTACTTGTTCCCACAATTTTGTTGTTCGTTCTGTAGGACCAGCAAGGAAGGAATCGTCCCCTTCATAGGGGATATAGTTTCTTTGAATAAAGTCGCGTACATCAACGGCTTTATCCCACACACCTGTGTTAAAATCTTTCCATGCAGTATGTTGCATTTTGCACCTCCATAAAAGGATATAACTATAGATTTCTATGCCTATAGTGTACAATGTTTGTAGCAATTCTACAATGAATAGATGATATAGATTTTCAATACATACTATGCAATTTTGTGAAGTATCTTATAAATTTCCATAAGCCGAATTGTTGACGTTTACTTGCATATATAGGATTATATAAGTTTTTTTCTTTTTGTGATCTCACTTGATGTATATATAATAATATGAAATTGCATATCAATATTAATAAAGGAAATAAAAATTTCATTAAAGAGGATGAAGGCGGATTATTCAATAGTATGATCGGATAGTTTATATTTGTGTACTGTTCGGAGGCCGTTTATATCTTGGACAGAATTAGCCTGTAAGTCTTTATAAATGCACGCATATTGGAATGCCGGATATTTCAAATTTAAAGGCCCTTTCAGGTGTATTCAATGTCTCTGTGGATGAATTGCTTTCAGAAGAAGCGGTTAAACCTCGATATCCTTATGAAAGTATCGTAGAATACGATATCGATAAGATAAAACATTTCGACATTAAACTGGGTTCTGTTAATTGCGTAAAAATGAGAGCTGGAGAGGGTGAGAAGATAAAGGTTCAACTGGTCAGTGATACTATTGAAAATTTGACGGAACTGGTGAAAGTAAAAATCGATGATATCAAAAGGCGTATCGATGTGGATGTAAATCGTTCCAAATCCTTATCTGAAGAGCTTGTAAAAGAACATTTGTCGATTTTTATAAATTTGCCTGAAAAATATATGGGAGATACGGAGCTAGCGACCCATTGTGAAAAACTGGAGCTGTTTGATATTATTAGTGAAAAGTTTGAGCTGGACGGAGCGGCTAAAGAAATTTATATTGCCGGCGGTAACAGTCATGTAGAGCTGGATAATAACTCTCCAATGGAAATATATGTATCGGATTATACGGGGCGAATTGATGTGAATCAGATATCGGCGAAATCTCGTCTGTATGTCCCTCATGAGTATACGTTCAAAGCGGTGAAAAAAGGTATCCGCACTAAATTGCTCTTTGAAGAACGTGGAAATCTTGTAGACGATTTTTCTGTGTCTGAATCAGAAAATCAAATTGAAATCAATGGAATCAATAATGAACTTACGATAGTTAAGCTAAGCAACTAGTTGCCTTAATTACAGGGGTATTCCTACAGCATAGTTTCATAAAGCTTTATTACCTGTTCCAACGACTTTATTACACATTTTGTAGAACTAATAAGGAAGAAACCGTTTCCTACATAGAAGGTAAAAGGTATAATAGATTGTATAAGCGACTATTGTTGAAAGGTGGATGGTAATGACAAATCGAAAGAAAGCACTTTTAGGTGCTTCTGCTACTATTGCTGTGTGGGCTACTGCATTTCCTTTCAGTAAAATCGCATTACAGTCAGTAGATTCATTGACATTGTCTGTGGCAAGGGTCATGGGTGGCGCTTTACTTATGCTGGTAATCGGCGTTGTAAAAGGGCTACATATACCGACAACATGGCGTGAGTGGGGAGTATATATTCTGTTAGGCGCTACAGGGAATTTTGTTTACCAAGTTGTTTTTAACGAAGGCTTGCGCACAATTCCAGCGGCTACATCTAGTATTATTATGGCCTTGACTCCGATGACGACGGCACTGATGGCCATGATTGTTTATAAAGATAAAATTCGTCCCATAGGATGGGTATTTACAATAACGGCTTTTATTGGTGTAGCCATAATCATTCTTTGGAATTCGACCCTTACAATTCCTACAGGTGCATTATGGACCTTGCTAGGAATGACACTCTTTGCGGTTTATAATATCCTTAATCGTGGACTTAGTTTAAAAGGATATAAGCCTATTACCATTGCCATGTGGTCTATGTTTACAGGAGCTATTATGGCATTGCCCTTTGTGGAACATGCTATTGAATTGATTGTGGTGGCACCGATTAGTGCAAAATTTGCTATGGCCTATTTAGCATTCCTATCTAGTGCGTTAGGCTTTGTATTCTGGAGCTTTGCTTTGGAACATGCTGAAAAGGTTTCTGATGTAACTAATTTTATGTATATCTCGCCTATAGTGGCAGCTATTGTAGCAGCCTTCTTATTGGGGGAAATACCTAATATGGGCCTCTATATAGGGGCGCCTATTATACTAGGATCTTTATACCTTTTCAATCAATATAGATGATTAGATTAAATATAAAAAAACGTACATAGCACAGCGACTTTGGTACTATCCAAAATGGAACTAGACCAATGAAGCGTGCTTGTGTACGTTTTTTTATTTGCCCTATACCGTCATTCCTACAGTATAGTTTTCATATAGTTTTTTATAGTATCCGTTAAGTGCCATGAGTTCATCATGTGTTCCTTGTTCTACGATGGTGCCGTTTTCTACAACTAGTAAGAAATCGGCATTTTTTATTGTGGATAAGCGATGGGCAATAACGATACTCGTTCGACCTTTGAGGAGGGTGTTCATCGCTTTTTGAACCTCTACTTCGGTTCGGGTATCTACGTTAGCCGTTGCTTCGTCAAGGATGAGAATGCTAGGATCGGCTAAGAAGGCCCGAGCGATGGTAATTAATTGTCGTTGACCTTGGGAGAGATCATCACCACCTCGGTTGAGCATCGTATCATATCCATTGGGTAATGTACGAATAAAGTGATCTGCCATGGCAAGCCTTGCGACATACTCGATTTCTTCACGTGTAGCATTTGGCTTGCCGTAGCCAATGTTATTGGCGATAGTACCCGTGAAAATCCAAGCGTCTTGCAATACCATTCCTACCGTATTATGTAAGCTTTCACGAGACAAATCCCGAATATCTACACCGTCAATAGTAATGCGCCCATTTTTAATGTCATAAAAGCGCATGATGAGATTCACTAATGTAGATTTGCCAGCTCCGGTAGGACCTACGATGGCTACCATAGAGCCAGCTGGAATGTGAATATTAATATCCTTCATAAACACATTGGACGGTGTATAACCAAAATCAACATGCTCAAAATTGATTGTCCCCATATGAGCTTGATTACTTGGTTGATTGGCCGTCATAGATGTGTTAGCACTAATAGCTTTTGTATCAGTTTTTGATGAGCTGTTAGATAATGTCAATTTTCCATCATCAATTTCAGATGGTACATCAATTACCTCGTAAATCCGTCCTAAAGCGGCAGCAGTTTCTTGGAATTTTGTCATAATGTAGGAACTGCGGGATAGGGGATCCGATACTTGACCTACATAGAGGAAGAATGCTTGAATGTCACCGATGGATATAGAACCACGCAATACCATGAGACCGCCTTGGATAGCGACGAGGCAATAGGTAAATTGATTTAAAAATTTTACGAGCGGTTCTACAAGTTGACTGGTAAAAGCAGCACTTCGCATACTTTTAAATAGATTGTCGTTCAGTAATTCTACTTGGCTCGTGGTAGTCTCTTCCAGTCCAAAGGTTTGAATAATTGGTTTGCCTACAACGATTTCTTCTATGCCACTGTTGAAAGCTCCTAATGCATTCTGATTTCTTAGATACACGCGACGGGCTCGTTTAGAAAGCCACGTTAAGCATACGATACTAAGCAGTATGATGACGATAATGGATGCTCCCAAGATTGGACTGATCCAAAGCATCATAGCAGTGGCGCCGATGATTCCGATAATGGCGGACACGAGACCGGGCACGCCTTCACCTATGGTTTCTGCGACAGCATCTAAATCAGAGGTTAGACGGCTTAGAAGATCGCCACGTTGGTGATTGTGAAAGTATTCGATAGGCAAGGAGTATAAGTGCGTACTCATGCGTGTACGCAAGGCGAGTACTGTTTTTGATCCAATGGAGGCCATCATGTATTCGCCGAAGTACGTGAATAAAGCATGGCCTCCATAGATGGCGATAAGCCAGAGGATGAATGTATCAATAGAGGCGAATATGGTATTAATGTCTTGGTTTGTTTGTAATCCGCTAACAATAGCATCTACGACCTTGCCAAGTAATACTGGAGCTGACACCTCAAACATAGCTGCTGTGATAAGCGCTAAGATGAGGAGAAATAGCCAACCCCATTGGCTTTTAGAATCGATTAGGAAACGAAGTAATGGGCTCATTCTGTCACCTCCTGAGATGCTAAAATTTGTTTATATACGGTAGAGTTTTCAGCTAACTCATCATGAGTGCCATACCCTGCCACTTGACCTCTGTTGATGATTAAGATGTGGTCTGCTTTTTTTGCAGCACTTACCTTTTGCTCTACAGAGATGAGAGCGGGGCGATTGTCCTTTTGCAATTCCTCATGTAATACGGTGCGAACGGCACGCTCTGTGGTGCCGTCGAGAGCAGAGAAACTATCATCGAATATAAATAAATCAGGTTTGCGCACGAGCGCTCTAGCCATGGCAAGACGTTGGCGTTGACCTCCAGATAGATTAGTACCACCTTGGGAGACGATATATTGGTAACCACCTTCAAGGCGACTAATAAATTCATCCGCCTTAGATAATCGGCATGCATTTTCTATATCTTGAACTGAAATATCTTGGCTTGGTGCAGCACCGTAACGGATGTTCATTTCTACAGTCCCTGTAAATAAGTAGGCTTTTTGTGGGACATAACCGATGCGTGAGCGTAAGTCATCTACATTCCATTCATAGATGGATTTGCCTTTGAAGAGAATGTCTCCAGACTCAATGGAGAATAGGCGAGGGATTAGGTTTGTAATCGTACTTTTACCAGAACCAATGTCACCCATAATAGCCAATGTTTCACCGTGATGAACGGTAAAGGAAATATTTTCTAAAGCCGGCGATTCTGCATTATCGTAACGGAACGTAACATTGCGAAATTCCAGAAGTGGAGTATCATCGTTTGCCGATGCCGATGCCGATGCCGATGCCGATGCCGATGCCGATGCCGATGCCGATGCCGATGCCGATGCCAAATCTATAAAATTTCTACTATCTTTTTGGTTCACTATATAATAGGTGTCTAAATTTGTATTTTTATTATATGGGTCAGGGAATGTATCGGAGTTTTCGTGTTCCAATAATTCTCGAATACGGGTGTAACATACGATAGCTTCGGGTATATCTATGATGACGAAAATAGCCATGAGCATACTTAAGAGGATAAGGTTAGCGTATTCAATAACGGCCATAATGTCACCTATTTGTAGGGAACTTATGCTTACGTTATAGCCTCCGAGCCAAAGGATAGCAACGGTACTCATGTTAAAGAGAATTAATATAGTAGGTAAACCAATAGCAAAGGTTTGGCGTAATCTTTTATTTAGTTGAGCTGTTTCTGTAAAAATTTCTATTTCTTTAGTATTTTCGTAATGTCTTCTATTGAACGCTCGTATAACAGGCATGCCCACAATATGATCACGTACCATATCGGTAATAGTATCTAGTTTTAGTTGCAAAGCCTTAATCACAGGTAAGGCGCGATTTTCAATAAAGATTATGGTCAGTATCATGAACGCCATAACAGCGAGGATGACGAGACCTAGTTGCCAGCTCTTATAGAAGGTTAGTCCTAGACCAATACATATCATGAGAGGCATAGGGAGAATCATATTTAAACCTTCTCCTAGAACTGATTGAATTTTCTCAACGTCTCGACTGGTCCGCATGAGTATGGTGCCTGTACCAAAGTGTGTAAAGTCGCGTAGTGAAAAGGCTTGTATAGCTTTCACCAAATTGTCGCGCAATACCTTGCCTATAGAGGCTGAAATATGAGCGCTCATAGCAACACCTAGGATTGCAGACAATACGGTTAATAGTGCAACGATAAGCATCGTTGCGCTAGAGTTAGTAATCATCTCTAAATTACCATGGAGGACACCTTCATTGATGATGGTAGCCGTTAAGGTTGGTATATATAAAGTGCCTGCTACATTGAGTAACGAAAGAAGTGACACTATGATAATAGAAAACCATAAAGGTTTTATATAATTAGAAATTAGCTTCATTTCAATCCTTTCGACATATCTTTCGATATATTAGTAATTTTCGATGTTTATATTGTATTGTATAAAACCAAAAATATCTAGTAAAAACTATTACTAAAAGTTTAGTATTAATCAATAAGTATTATGACGAATATTATATTCTCACTAAAAAAATTCTGCTATACTGTATTAGCAATTTTGCAGTTTTATTTTTAGTAAGGAGTGTTCTTAATGAAGTTGAATTGGAAATTATTTGCACCGCTTGTAGTAGCTATTCTTGTATGGCTCATCGGTGCTCCTGAAGGTCTTAGCGCAAATTCTTGGATTTATGTAAGTATTTTTGCAGGCCTTGTGGTGGGGTTGATTTTAGAACCAATGCCACCAGCTTTCATCGGTATCATTGCTGTTACCGTATCTATGTTATTTAAGGTTGGTCCAGCACCTATTATAGACAAAGCAACTGGTGTAGCAAAGGCTATTACGGATGCCCAAGCTATCAGCTGGGGACTTAGCGGTTTCTCTAATGCCATCGTGTGGTTGATATTCGCAGCATTTATGATCGGTATCGGTTATGAAAATTCTGGTCTTGGTCGACGTATTGCATTGTTCCTCGTAGCCAAGCTTGGAAAGTCCTCTTTAGGCCTTGGGTATGCTATTGCTATTACTGACCTTGTGTTGGCTCCATTTATTCCAAGTAATGCGGCTCGTTCTGGTGGTACGATTTATCCAATTGTATCTAGTATTTGTCCGATGTTCGATTCTTACCCCGATAAGAATCCTCGTAAAATTGGTTCCTATTTGAACTGGGTAGCATTGGCAACAACTTGTGTATCTAGCTCTATTTTCTTGACTGGTGCGGCGCCAAATCCATTGGCTCTTGAATTGTCTGCAAAGTCGGGTATCGTAGCTGCCAACTGGGGCACATGGTTCCTAGCATTCTTGCCAGTGGGTATTATACTATTTATCATCACACCATTATTGACCTATGTATTCTGTAAACCGGAGGTAAAAGGGTCCCCTGAAATTGCAGCATGGGCAAGGGATGAATATAAGAAATTAGGTTCCATGACACGCAGTGAAATCTTCATGGCCTTGATTTCTGTATTGGCTCTTGTGTTGTGGATTGGTGCTTCTACATTTAAAGTGAACCCAACTACAACAGCTTTGATTGTTATTATCTTGATGATTTTCACCAAGATTATGACATGGCAAGACTTCCTTGCTAACAAACCAGCATGGAATGTTTTGACTTGGTTCGCTACACTCGTACCTATGGCTGCGGGTCTTAAAAACGTAGGCTTTTTGGAGTGGCTTGCTAAATCTGCAGGTGGTTCTTTAGTATCCTTAGATCCCACAATGGCAGTTCTTGGTTTGTTATTAGCATTCTGCTTGCTTCGTTACTTCTTTGCTTCTGGCACCGCTTATGTAACTGCCATGGTAGGCTTATTTGCTACTCTAATTCTTCAGATTCCTAGTGTTGATCCAGCTCAAGTTATGTTGATTCTTTTAGTACCAATGGGTATTATGGGTATCCTTACACCATATGGTACTGGTCATAGCCCAATTTGGTTTGCTAGTGGTTATAATAAAGGCCCTGAATTCTGGAAATTAGGTGCTATCTTTGGGATTATCTACCTTGCGATATTTATTGTGGTGGGTATTCCATGGATTCAGTTCGTAATGCCACTTTTAGGATAGGCTTTCCGCCGCCATATGTCTCTCTGCGCTCCATTCGCTGCAAGTCGCTGGACAGACATATGGCGGCTTTTTTATCCTGAAATGGCAATACTCACTTTGGAAAAAGCAAGTCGAGCTTACAGAACACTACGAGGGGCTTTCCTTATATCCGAAAATGGCATAACTCACTTCGGGCGGGCAAGTCGCTGGACAGACATATGGCGGCTTCTTCTATCTTAAAATGGCAATACTCACTTCAAGTGGGTAAGTTGCTTAGTAGATACAATGCGGCTTCTTTTTATCTTAAAATGGCAATAGTCACTTCGGGAGTAGCAAGTCGAGTTTAAAGAACACTACGAGTAGCTTCCTTTATATCCGAAAATGGCAAAACTCGACAGAACTCGACAAATCTAAGAAAATAAATATAATATAATATTGATATGATAGTAAATATCTTTTTTTGAGTTTTCTGATGGAGGTAGTTTATTATTATGTCTGCTACAGAGCGTGTTGTACAGTCGATTTTATATGAGCTAGGCTGTGTTTTGATTGGCTGTTTGGTGATGCAGTTTGTTCCGCATGAGGGGCAGCCTTTGGTCTTGATGGTTATTTTTTCCTTGTTGGCGATGGTTTGGAATTTTGTGTTTAACTGGATTTTTGATAAACTAGTACCAGGTGATCGATTAGCACGAGGCCCAATCATTCGCACGGTTCATGCAGTGTTGTTTGAAGGTTTGTTTATGCTTGCCACAGTGCCTATTATTATGTACATGATGCATATGAGTTTTTGGATGGCCTTTGCTACAGATATAACGATGACATTAGTCATATTAGGTTATACTTATATTTATAATTGGGTATATGATCGAGCACGTCTATATTTTGTAGAGGCTTAATTTTAAATGTGAGGTAGGTACCTCTTGTAAAATCTATATCGTATAGTAGGAGGTTCTTATGTCTACAAAGTCTATTACGGGCACAGGCCTATTGTTGGCCGTTGCCTTATTGGCGCAAAGCTTGCGCCTCATTTTCCCCTTTATTCCTAATCAGGTGAGCATGTTCCTCATCGGTTCCATTACATCTGCTACATTTGTTTTGGCGACGTGGCGCTATGGTTGGAAAAATGGTCTAGTCATTGCTTGGATTGCACCAGTGGTGGCGCATTTACAAGGCATGTTACCATTACCGCCGTTCATTTTGATTACGGCTCTTGGCACGACAGCGTATGTATTTGTGGCACATTGGTTACAACATAAGCCAAAGCTTTTACTTATTATTGTGGCGGCTTTGGTAAAAGCCGGCGTACTCTTTGGGGGATATTCCTTGTTCTTCTCTTTGTTCGAATTTCCACCAAAGATTGTAAATACCATGCTTTTTGTATCTAGTTGGCCTCAATTGGTAACATCTTCTTTAGGTATTATTTTGGCATTACTTATTACAAAACGTACTAAAAATTAGTCTAACTTAACTTAGAGTTATGACAACCCATTCAAAATAGATATGACTTTTTCGGGGCACTCAGGATGTATGAGTGCCCCTTTTTATTGACCTTAGTCATTGTCTACTCTTATAATTAACATATTGTATACAAATATGAGGAGTTGAATGGAATGAAATTTAATACAAAATGTGTTCACGGCAGTGGCAAGCCAGATAGTACTGGTGCAATTTCCCCTGCAATTTATATGTCTAGTACATTTTCTCACTCGCAGTTGGGTGATACCACAGGTTACCAATATACGCGTGAGTCTAATCCGACGCGGGACCGTTTGGAACAATTGATAGCAGATCTTGAAGAAGGTACAGATGCATTAGCATTCTCTTCTGGTATGGCCGCAGTGGACGCAGTATTCCATCTATTCTCCCCTGGAGACCATATCATCTTAGGTGATGACTTATATGGTGGTTCTATCCGTATGTTCACCAATATTTATGAAAAAAACGGCATAGAATTTACATATGTTGGTACTTCTGATCTTGATGCGGTGAAAGCAGCTTTCAAACCAAATACTAAGGCTGTTTATATTGAAACACCGACAAATCCTATGATGGAGATTACCGATATTCGTGCACTCTGTGCATTGGCGCATGCACGTAATGCGCTAGTGATTATCGACAATACTTTCCTAAGTCCATATTTCCAAAAGCCATTGACTTTGGGTGCTGATATTGTCGTTCATAGTGGTACCAAATTCATTGGTGGTCATCACGATGTAATTTCTGGTTTTACTATTGTAAAAGACGAAGAAATCGCCGCAAAATTGCGTTTAACGTACAAAACCGTAGGTGCATGTTTATCTGCTATGGATAGCTGGCTCGTTATTCGCGGCGTAAAAACATTGGCTCTACGCATGGAGCAACATCAAAAGAATGCCATTGCTCTTGCCGAATGGTTAAAAAAACAACCAAAAGTAACTAAAGTTTTGTTCCCAGGCCTTCCTGAACATCCAGGTTATGAAATCAATAGAGCCCAAACAACAGGCTTTGGCGGCATGTTATCCTTCGAAGTAGATAACGAAGAAACGGCTAAACAAGTATTAGAAGGTATTGAGCTTATTCAATTCGCTGAAAGCCTTGGTGGTACAGAATCCTTGTTGACGTATCCTGTGACGCAAACACATCCTGACTTGAAACCTGAAGATGCAGAACGCAAAGGTATTACACGTCGTTTGTTACGTTTATCTGTAGGTATTGAAGATACAGAAGACTTGATTGCGGACTTGGAACAGGCTTTTAATAAATAAAGGAGTTCCTATGGGACAATATAATTTTGATCAAATAGTAGATAGAACTCATACAAAATCATTGAAATACGACTTTGCTGTAAAGCGCGGTAAACCTGCGGATGTGTTGCCATTCTGGGTAGCGGATATGGATTTTGAAATTTCCCCTGAGTTAAAACAAATCTTATTGGATCGTGTTAAGCATGGTGTTTTCGGCTATACAGAGTCTGACGATGAATACTTTGAAGTGTTGAAGAATTGGTTTGCTACGCGTTTTAACTGGACGCCAGAACAAAAATGGCTTGTTAAAACGCCTGGTATCGTATTTGCTTTAGCGATGGCGGTTCGTGCTTTTACCGAGGTTGGCGAAGGGGTGCTCATTAATCAACCTGTGTATTACCCATTTAGTATGGTTATTGACGATAACGATCGTTGTCTTATCAATGTGCCGCTCATCAAAGGCGACGAAAAATACACTATCGACTTTGAAGGCATCGAGCGTGCAATTATTGAGGAGAATGTAACATTATTCCTCTTGTGTAATCCGCACAATCCAGTAGGGCGCGTGTGGACTGAGGACGAGTTGAAACGCCTCAGCGACATTTGTATTAAACACAATGTGCTCATCGTGAGTGACGAAATCCATGCTGACTTTGTTTGGGAAGGGCATACGCACAAGGTCTTTGCCGACCTTGGTGAAAGCTATGCAGAACACTGCGTTGTATGTACAGCGCCTAGCAAGACTTTTAACATTGCAGGCTTACAAGTAAGTAATATCTTTATTCCAAATGACTCCTTACGTCGTCGTTTTATAAAAGAAATTGACCGTGCTGGTTATAGCCAATTGAACACGATGGGGATTGTGGGCTGTGAAGGAGCCTACAAAGTCGGGGCTCCTTGGCTTGATGAATTGAAAGAATATATTCAAGACAATATTCAATTCACCATCGACTATGTAGCAAAATATATGCCAAAGATTCATGCATATCGTCCTGAAGGGACCTATCTCATGTGGCTGGACTGCTCTCAATTGCCGCTTAGCCCTAAAGAGCGAGATGAATGGATCATCAATGATGCTAAGCTATGGCTCGATACGGGTTCTATGTTTGGTGTCGATGGGGAAGACTTTGAACGTATTAATGTCGCTTGCCCTCGTAAGGTATTAGAAGAAGGGCTCGAAGCTTGGAGACGTGCTTACGAGGCTAAAGGCTTTTAATTAGCTTATTTAAATTGTTTAGATTAGGTTATCAAATTGTAGAATATGTAGAGGTGACACTATGCCTATTAAAGTAATAAAAAATTTACCGGCCATAACGAAATTAGCTCAAGAGAATATTTTCGTTATGGATACTGAACGGGCGGAAAATCAACAAATCCGACCCTTGCAAATTTTGCTTGTCAATTTGATGCCTACTAAAGAAGTGACGGAAACTCAGATTTTACGTGCTCTTAGTAATAGCCCATTGCAAGTTAATTTGACTCTTTTGCATACCGCATCTCGTAAGGCTAAAAATACAGATGAACAATATTTAGAAACCTTCTACCGCACCTTTGATGAAGTAAAAGACCAGTTCTTTGACGGCATGATTATTACCGGTGCTCCTGTAGAGTTAATGCCTTTTGAAGAGGTAGACTATTGGTCTGAACTCGTAGAAATCATGAACTGGGGCGAAGAGCATGTTTACTCTACGTTTTATATCTGTTGGGGTGCTCAAGCTGGCTTATATCATCACTTTGGCATTAATAAATCGATTATGGATGAGAAATTATTTGGTGTTTACGAACACGATATTTATAATGATCGACCAGTGCTCATGCGTGGATTTGATGAAAAGTTTTGGATGCCACACTCACGGCACACCACAGTTTCGTTGCAACAAATTAAGGAAAATCGTGACTTGGAACTCTTGGCTGGGTCTGAACCAACAGGAGCCGCTATCGTTCGTAGTTTAGATAATAAACATATCTTTGTATTTGGTCATGCCGAATACGATTGGGATACACTTAACCGTGAGTACGTGCGGGATATCAAAAAAGGTATGGATATTGCGGTTCCTGAAAACTACTTCCCAGATAATGATCCGAAACAACGTCCAATCGTGCGCTGGCGCTCTGTAAGTACACTTTTATTTACAAACTGGTTAAACTACTATGTATACCAAGAAACACCGTACATCATTGAACAAATCCAAAAAATGAAATTTGAACGGGATAAAAATTTAGGCGCTTACATCTAAACGTAAGTACTTATTTCTAATCTATTGTTAGTACTATGTACCCCTAATTACTTCTAACATCTCTCAAGGGAGCTAGTTCTTTGCAAGTAATTAGGGGATTTTATTTCTCATAAATGACTTAGTTCGCTTTAGCGGTTTTGGTAAAAGCTTTTATCCTCCTTTGTCCACCATAGTTTAAAGTTATGGAGAAAAGAATATAAAAAATAGTAGACATAACTTTTAAAGCATAGTAATATACTAGGCATAAAGAACGAACTTAAAATATAGTTAATATAAAGGAGTTATTATAATGAGTAAACAATACAGATTTGAAACATTACAATTACACGCTGGTCATACGGTGGATCCAACAGGTTCTCGTGCAGTACCGATTTATCAAACTACATCTTTCGTATTTAAAGATGCTGAGGAAGCAGCGGGTCGTTTTGCATTGACTAATCCTGGTGGTATTTACTCTCGCCTTGGTAATCCTACTACAGATGTGTTGGATGCTCGTGTGGCAGAACTTGAAGGCGGTGCTGCTGGTATTGCAGTAGCATCTGGTTCTGCAGCGGTTACGTACTCTATTTTAAATGTAGCAGATGCTGGTGATAATATTGTTGCTGCATCCACATTGTATGGTGGTACTTATAATTTGTTTACTGCTACATTGCCTCGTTTGGGGATTCAAACTAAATTCGTAAATCCGGATCATTTGGAAGAATTTGAAGCAGCTATCGATGAAAAGACTAAAGCCGTTTATATCGAATCTATTGGTAACCCTGGTATTAATCTTATCGATGTACAAGCCATAGCTGATATTGCACATAAACACAATATCATCTTGATTGTAGACAATACATTTGCATCTCCATACTTATTCCGTCCATTAGAACATGGTGCTGACGTAGTTGTACACTCTGCTACTAAATACCTTGGTGGTCACGGTACAACATTGGCTGGCGTAGTTGTAGAATCTGGTAAATTCGACTATAAAGGTTCTGGTAAATACCCTGGCTTCTCCGAAGGTGACGAACACTACAATGGATTAGTATTTGGTGATTTGCCAATCCCATTCACTGTAAAAATTCGTGCTCAATTACTTCGCGATACTGGTGCATGCATTACACCGCTTGCATCTTGGCAAATCTTGCAAGGTATCGAAACATTGTCTTTGCGCGTAGAACGTCACGTTGAAAATACTCGTAAAGTAGTAGATTTCTTAAGCAAACATCCTAAGGTAGCATGGGTAAGCTATCCAGAATTAGAAGACAGCAAATACAAAGCATTAGCTGATAAATACTTCCCTAAAGGTGTTGGTGCTGTATTCACATTCGGCGTAAAAGGTGGTAAAGAAGCAGGTATTAAACTTGTTGACTCCTTGGAAATCTTCTCCAACCTTGCCAACGTAGCAGATGCTAAATCTCTTGTTATCCATCCTGCATCCACAACACATGCACAACTTAACGAAGAACAACAAAAATCTGCTGGCGTAACACCAGACATGATTCGTTTGTCTATCGGTCTTGAAAATGTAGATGACATCATCGAAGACTTAGCACAAGCTTTAGATAAAGCTTAATCTTTCACACCTTTAGTTTGAAAACTATAGATCAAACTTTCAGAACTTACAAATGACATCCTTAAGCTGAACTTTGCTTAAGAAATAGAACACATAACTATCAAACCTATAAAACTTATACAAAAGACCTCCCGTTGGGAGGTCTTTTTGTAAGTATGTGCTAATTTTATAAGAATAAAAAGTTGTATAGGTGTAATACAACCTTGATAGAATGGATATATAAAAAGACCTTGGATTCAATGATCCAAGGTCTTTAAGGGAGTATAGTGTGTGTAACGTTTGGTCTGTGGTGTGTGAGCACAGACCGTTTTCCTATTGTGTGAGATAGGATTTTAGGGAACCCGTGGTTAGTGTTACGGGCTCTCTGAGAGTGTGTTAGAGAGTGTATCCAAAGGATACAGTGTGTATAGTATGTGTGTTATATGTGTAGTGTGTCATCTAAGTGGGTTAGGATAGGGTTTCACTTGATGAAAGAAAAATCTTAGTATTTTGTGTTTTTAACTTTAGCGCTAATAACTTTACCGGATGTAGCGTCTACTTTTACTTCAGCATTTTTACCGCCGCCAGTTGTCATATCGAATTCATATACAACTCTGCCGTTTTCACGTTCAACAGTCCAATCCATAGTTTGGAAATCAGAACCAACTTTTTCCATAGCTTTTGTTTCAGCTACTTCAGGAATGATGATGTTTTGAACGTTAATTGTTTTAGAAGCTTTGGAGTAACCTTTTACTTCTTTACCAACGATTTGACCAGATGCTTCGTCTACTTTAATTTCTACTTCACGGTTGCCATAATAACCTTCTACTTCATAGTAAGGATTGTGTTTTGCGTCATAGGAAATAGATTTTACAGTAGCGCCAGGGAATTGTTGTTGGAATACTGTAATAGCGCCCATATAATCAACAGAATAGTTAGCTTGTGCGGATGGAACAACGCTACCAACACCATTCCAGTTGCTATGGTTGTTGTAACCATGGTTGCTAGCTGCACCAACTACACCTGCTAATAATACTGTACTAACGCCAAATGCACATAGTACTTTGGATACTTTCTTAACATTTTTCATAAGCAATGCCTCCTGATACCAAATTATAATTTTCGTTTAGTTACGATTTTGTGAAAGTAGATTTTACTCAATCTACTTACGTATAATTTAATATTGTTATATGAAAATAAGATGAAATTAAATGATTTTTGTATGAAGATGAGTATATCTTTTAGTTATTATGAACTATTGATAATAACTATTAGCTATAGTCAAAATTAAAAAGTACAAAAAACATAGTATATATAATATTAGACTATATAGTAAACTAAAAGTCAATCATTATAGTTGACAATTAAAAATACAAGTGCTTTAATTTAGATAGTTAGTAGTTTGTTTTCGTGTTATCTTGGATTTTTATTCTCCATTGATAGCACAAATTCCTGCTTAGGTCTGTTATGAATGGAGGTATACCATGAGCTCTACTGTATCAAAACAAACTCACATTACCACCCGTCAGTTAACGATGACAGCACTTTTTGTTGCGCTAATCGCCGTTGGTGCTTTCATACGGGTCCCATTACCGAATTGTCCGTTTACATTGCAAATCTTATTTACTACATTAGCGGGCATGGTTTTAGGTAGTCGTTTAGGTGCCGCTAGTGTTGGCATTTATATTATATTAGGTCTTGTTGGGGTTCCTATTTTTACGTCCGGTGGTGGTCCTAGTTATATTTTGCAACCTACCTTTGGTTATTTAATTGGCTTTATGGTTGGTGCGTATGCAGTAGGACGCATTGCAGAGACAATGGATACATTATCGTTTAAACGTTTGCTAGCTGGATCCATATTAAATCTATTTATTGTATATGGTCTTGGCATGGTGTACCTATACTTTATTATGAATCTGTATTTAGGTAAGCCTATTGGTGTCGAAGCTGTTATTATTACATGCTTCCTAATCCCCGTTGGTCCAGATATTTTCTTGTGCGCTGTAGCAGCATCTCTTGGTAAGAGAATTATTAAAGAATTACAGCACTAATAGAACGTTTTAATAATTATTATAATTATAATAACAAGAATAAATATAATAACTATTATAAAGCATCAATCTTTTGTAGATTCATATAGACATTGAACTATGAAATATGCGTTATTATTTTATTCAACAGAATCATTCCTATTAAAAACGAGGCGTTAAGCCTCGTTTTTTATGTAATTCTTAAGGGTATACATAGCCTAATATAGGTTCTGCAGATTTGATTTTTGTAATCTCTACATATGGTTGTTTACGACCGTGGAAGTCTCGGGTAGAAACCTTACCTTCAATCGATACCCATTGTTCATTTTGTAAGCTATCACCATCTGTTTTATAGGCTGTCATGCCAATAGGGGCAACGTCAGCAATACAACAAGCCATAGCCATACGAGAAATAGTAAATTCGTTAGGTTTTAATGTATTATCTTCGCGGTTTACATAGCCTGTCATATAAACTGTGTAGTCTTTATATTGATCAACATTAGATCCAACCTTTACAATGGTTTGATAGAAATTATCTGAGTTCAAAACGATTTCTTTTTTGTCCTTGGAAATCCCTGGCTCTTTACTTTCACTGTTAACGGTGACAACCTCTCCAATAGCATCGTTTGTAAAGTCGAAATTGTTAGTATCATCGTTTACGCGAGCGGCACCATGAACGCCTGTTGATGGTACAAGAACGGGAGGAATGATGAGCAACATAATGGGAATAATAATCGGAACGATAGACTTCCAGTTATGCTTGTAGTATTTTGAAGGCGCCCAAATGATCGTCGCTAGACCTCCTAAAATAAGGGCAACGCCACTAATACCTAGTAAAAGTTCATAACGTGGTGCAATATAGTTCAAATAACGACCTGTCACAATGAGGTAAATACAGCAGATACCTAAGGTGAGATACAATAGACCTTTCACGATAGAAAAGCGATCTTTCAGTCCTAATGTCATGAAATCATCTCCTTTTAATTAATTAAGAACTGAGATAATGATTATAAAAATTTGTAAATTAGCTAAGAAAAAATTTGAATACTAATGCTGCTATGTAGGACATAACGGCAATTGTTATACTTAATCGTATGATAAATGAGGCAGGCATATATTGTTTTAATATATATACATTTTTGATATCTAGCATCGGACCTAAGATGAGAAAGCCCATTACGGAGCTAATAGGAAATAAGGTGCTCAAGGATTTACCGATGATGGCATCTGATGTAGAGCAGACTGAAAAGAAGAATGCTAACATCAGCAAAATTGGAATGGCTGTAAATTCTGGCAAGGTTAATCCTGCGTTGAGAAGCCAAGGCTTGCCATACACTTGAACTATAGATAGTACAGTTGCCGCCATGGAAAAATAGAATAAGAGTTGAGAAAACTCTCGTTCCATATGGACTAACAATCTTTTTTTATCGATATGTTTAGTTTTAGTTGTTTCTAAAACGATTTCTTCGTAGCTAAGATTCTGTGGTGTTCTTGCTTTCAAAATAGATGTGGCTGGAGGCCAAAATCGGAACGATAGGGCTACTAACAAGGCAACACCTAGTCCTAAAACGATACGCCATACGGAGAGCATGGGATTGTCAGGAAACGCATACCATGTAGAAAGAATGGTGATAGGGTTGATAATCGGGCTAGCGAGCATAAATAAAAGAGCTACTGATAAAGGGATGCCTCGATCTATTAGCGCCTTGAATAAGGGGATGATGGCACAGTCACAAATTGGCAAGGCAAAGCCACTGACCATAGCAGCCCCATAGCTTTTCAAAGAATGGTCACCTAACAGTTTTAGTAATACTCGTTGTGGTACGAAATAGCGAATAATCGTTGAGCCTACCGTGCCTAATAAAAGGAATGGAATGGCCTCGATGATGAGGCCCGTGATTATGGCGAAGCATTGGTGAATGGAATAGGGGATGTCATGGCGAAAAGCTGTGACCAACAGTATATAGGTTGTAATACCAATAACTAATAGATTAGGAATGAGTCCCCATGTGGAATTCCGGCACAGTTGTTCTACTTTTTCTGGTGTAGGAGCTGTTATAATTTTAGCCTCTCCGTTGTAGGTACGTAGTAAAGCGTGATGTGTATTGGATTCTGTGATAATACAATCTGCACTATACAATTGACTCATTACATCATTACCTAAACCAGGGAGTATGGTTGAAACAAATTGATCGGTACAAATATACAATACCTTTTCTACTTGTAATAGGTGGCTTAATATATCGCTATATAGTAAGGCTTCTAGTTGATGAAAGCTTACCATGCCATTCCACTCAATCCATAGCTCTTTTGGCTGTAGTCGTTTTAAATAATCCCCGATTTTACAGGCTATCAATTCGTAAGACTTGATATCGCTAGGAACAATGGCACTGAGTTCATCCGCATTGAGTTGTAAGGGCTCTTTGATGAGAGGTTCACTGCCTTCTTCGGCGCTGATTATTGCGGTACCGCCTAGCTTTTTACGGTATTGTAATTGTTCGTTTATGAACGTGCTTTTACCGGATCCAATAAACCCTGTAACGATATAAACTGGTATCATGATTGACACACTTCGTTATGTACCATTGGTACATTAAAATCTGTGCCGATAACGACTAAACTATAGTCATTAGTTTCACTAGGTGAAAGCGAACAGTAATGAGTGCCGTATTGGAGTTCGTGAGGACCTTCCGTGGTTGGTACAATCCCTTTGGCACGAAGCACTGTATCAGGCATGCCTTCTAAAATGGTTTTCCATTGTGCAAGACTAAGGGTGCGCAAATCCTTAAAGGTATGACTCATAAATAAATGTTCATCGTGTAAGCAGTGATCATCATGACAATGATACAGGCGCTTGATGTAATCACGCAAACCAATGGTATCCCATGCTTCTTCATGAATTGGTGTATGTGGCGCGAGGTCGCGAATCATACGTTTTGTAATGCTTGTCTGTTGAATATCTTCTGTATGGCTCAAAAAAATCGCATCACTATGAGTGATTTGATCCTTGAAGAAAAGACCAAAATTTTTGATAAACATTGGTGCTTGCATAGCATCGACAGTCGTTATTGATGCGTGAATGTAAGCAGATTTTGCAATGTCCTCGTCGTTACAAGTATGGATGATTTCACTGAGCTTGCTAACACCTGATGGCTCGATGTAGATCATATCGATTTTGTAATTTTGCAGAATATCAAGTAGTGCTTGTTGGAAATTTCCTTGTAAGCTACAGCAAATACAGCCAGATGTTACTTCACGGACTGTGGCCCCTGTTTTTGCAAGATTAGCAGCATCGAGGCTAGTTTCACCAAAATCGTTTTCTATAATAAGAATTTTATCTTTCGATGTATGTTCTTTTAGTATATGTTGTAAGAATGTTGTTTTTCCAGAACCTAGAAATCCGGATATGATAACTATTGGAATCATATATACCTCCTGCGTAATGTAAACACAGTATACACCTATAGGATAACACAGAAAATACTCTATGGGGTATATGGAAACTAGCAAGTTTATCAGAGTTTAACAGCCTTCTCTGAAATTTATAGATTATATACTATATATGAGTATACTGGCACATGTAGTTGATATTCATAATTATTTATAAATAAAACGATGCATTCCATGTTGTTCATATATGAAAGAATACTCCTGTATGAATAAATATTTATTTATGTAGTTGAAAAATTTTTATGAAAAAAATCCCTCCTACAAGATAATTCAGTTGGAGAGATGGCTGAATTACTTGTAGGAGGGTTGGAGAGTCACTATTACATGGGTCTCGTAACTTGATGTGTTATTTGCTTATAGTATAACAAATTATACATCAAAAATATAGTAATTATTTATTTTATTGTAATTTTGCTAATAATGCTTTGAGGTACACATATACATTTTCAACAGAAGGTAAATGAACGCGTTCTGATGGTGTATGAGGACTTACGATAGTAGGCCCAAAGCTAATCATTTGTGTATTTGGCAATACGCCTTTTAACAAACCACATTCGAGACCTGCGTGAATAGCATTTACATTAGCTGGTGTATCGAACATTTCGTTATGCAAGGAAATCGCTTGTTCTTCCAATTTTGAGCCTTTGTCGTATTCCCATGCTGGATATCCACCTGTACGCTCTGCAGCTACGCCAAGTGCTTTTGCAAGAAGCATCATTTTTTTCGTTAAGAATTCAAGACTATTGCTATTGGAACTACGAATAGAAATGAGTATTTCAATGGTATGTTGATTTTCACGTACGATAGCAATATTATTAGATGTTTCTACAAGGTTTGGGATAGACTTACTTACAGAATGAACCCCATCTTGTGCAAGATAGATATATGTAATAAGTGCTTCTGTTGTGTCTTCTGCATATACTATTTCAGGAGTAGGAACATCTTCAACTACAAATGTAAGGCCTGGATCCTGTACGCTATATTCGTGTTGGTATTGTTTTTCTTGGTATGCGAGCAATGTTTTAATGGCTGCCACATCTTCAGAGCGTACGGATAGTACAGCTACTGCCTTAGACGGGATTGCATTATGTTTTACGCCACCTTCGAAAGACGCTAAGCTAATAGGATATTGTTGTTGAATATCATAGAGTACACGGGTTAGTACTTGGTTTGCATTAGCTCGTTGCTCGTTGATTTCGATGCCGGAGTGCCCCCCTTTAAGACCGGTTACTGTAATGGATAAGCCCGCATCATAGCCTGGTTGATTGTTATCGCGTAACAATGGAATTTTTACATGTACGTGGCAACCGCCAGCACAACTAACGGTGAAGTCATGTTCTACTTCTGTATCTAGGTTGAGTAAGTAGTCACCAGTTACTTGACCTTCTTTAATGGCAAAGGCACCATCCATACCAGTTTCTTCGTTGGTAGTGAATAATAATTGCATTGGTCCATGTTGTTGGCTTTCATCTTCAAGGAGAGCAAGCATCATAGCAGCACCCATGCCATTATCGGCACCTAATGTTGTATGGTCTGCGTGCATCCATTCGCCTTCGATGATATTAGCGATTGGATCTTTAGAGAAGTCGTGGTTAGAGTCATGGTCTTTAACACAAACCATATCAATATGACCTTGTAAAATGATGGATGGACGGTTTTCATAACCTGGAGATGCAGCTTTTTTGATAACTACATTAAAGATTTCGTCTTGATGAACTTCAAGACCTAAATTTTTAGCAAAGTTCACGATGTAATCGCTGATGCCTTTTTCATTGCCGGACTCACGAGGAATTTGGCTCATTTCTTTAAAAATTTCTAATACGCGTTTTGCTTGAACGATTGTTTCCATAATGGTACCTTTCATTCTCATGTAAAATAGACATGTATGTATTATTGAAAGCTTTTAAAACAATATAAAATAAAATATTATAGCGTAATGGTCGCTTGTTTTACAGTCTAGACTAGGTCCTTTCATACATACGAACTATATAAATTATTATTGTATATATATAGTTATATCACAATAAAGATTATTAGGATAGCTTATGCTAGGTGCTAGCTATATAGGAATAATATTGTATAATGAGGGTATACGAATAACGAATAACAATTAACTAAATTTCTATAGATCTTAGAAGGTTGGTGAACCAATGCAACATGAAAGCCGCAATATTAGCATGCTTATGGATTTTTATGAGATGACTATGGCACATGGCTACTTTACAAAATTAAAAAATGTGGATCGCGTCGCATTTGATGTTTTCTTTAGACGTAATCCAGACAAGGGCGGTTTTGCTATTTTTGGTGGTCTCGAACAAATCGTTGAGTACATTTTAAATTTACACTTTGATGAAAGTGATATCTCTTATTTACGGAGTCAGGGTATTTTTAGTGAAGAATTTTTAGCATATCTAAAAGATTTCTCTTTCACCGGTGATGTATATGCCTTCCCAGAAGGTTCTATCATCTATCCTAATGAACCTGTAATTACAATTGTGGCGCCTCTCATAGATGCACAAATCGTAGAAACTGCAGTGCTTACTATGATGAACCATCAATCTCTTATCGCCACAAAAGCTAATCGCATCGTTCGCGCTGCGGATGGGCGTATTGTGGCTGACTTTGGTGCTCGTCGTGCACATAATGTAGACGCAGCCGTATACGGTGCAAGAGCCGCTTATATTGGTGGTGTTCAGTCCACTGCAACCGTTTTAGCAGGGCAACAATTTGGCATTCCTGTCAGCGGTACTATGGCGCATAGTTGGGTCATGTACTATGGCTCTGAATACGATGCTTTCAAAGCCTATGCTGAAGTGTATCCAGATAATGCAGTATTCCTTGTTGATACTTATGATGTGTTAAACTCTGGCGTGCCCAATGCTATTAAGGTAGCAAAGGATGTATTAGAGCCAATGGGGAAACGCTTAAAAGGAATTCGCCTAGATTCTGGTGACCTTGCGTATTTGGCGAAAAAAGCGCGGCGCATGCTAGATGATGCAGGCTTAGAAGATTGTAAAATTATGGCATCTAATAGTCTAGATGAGTATACAATCACATCTTTGCTCATACAAGGTGGCCCTATTGATATTTTTGGTGTAGGGGAACGCCTCATTACCTCTAAGAGTGACCCCGTATTTGGTGCGGTATATAAAATTGCTAGCATCGAGAAAGATGGTATGTGGGAACCTCGTATCAAGATTTCTGAAAGTGTAGAAAAAATTACTAATCCAGGTCTTAAAAAGGTATATCGTGTTTATAATGATAAAGGTCGTGCGATTGCAGATCTATTAACATTGTTGAGAGAGGTACCTGATACAGAGGAACCATATCGTTATATCGATCCTGAGCAACCTTGGCGTGAATTATATTTTGAAAATTGTACTTTTAAAGAGATGAAGCAGCTTATTATCAAGGATGGTAAATTAGTTGTGGACTTACCAACACTAGAGGAAATTCGAGCATATGTGCAAGATCAATTAGCTAATGAAATTTGGCCTGAAGAGCAACGCTTTGAAAATCCACATCGTCACTACCTTGATATGAGTCCTAGCTACTATCAATTGAAGATGGATTTATTGAACCGTATTTATCGGAAAAAGTAGGAGGGCCTATGTTAGAAAATCCACAAGCTACAAAGGATGCCCTCATTCAATGGATTCGAGATTATTTTGGTAAAAATGGTCCTAACTGTAGTGCTGTAGTTGGTATTTCAGGTGGTAAGGACTCGACTATCGTGGCAGCTCTTTGCAAAGAAGCTCTCGGTGCAGATCGCGTAGTTGGTGTTCTTATGCCAAATGGAGTGCAATCGGATATTGATGATGCTCAGGCAGTGGTAAATCATTTAGGAATTCCGCACATGACGGTCAATATTGGTGCTGCCTATGAGGCGCTAACTCATGCTATCGTTCAGGCTAAGGGGTATGATGTTGTAACGGGGAGAACCGATTTATCTAAAGATGCTGCCATTAATACCCCGCCTCGTCTCCGGATGGCAACTCTCTATGCAGTAGGACAAAATTTACCAAATGGTGCTCGTGTAGCAAATACTTGTAATGGATCTGAAGACTACGTAGGATACTCTACAAAATACGGAGATAGTGCAGGTGATTTTAGCCCTCTCGCACAACTCGTAGTAGAAGAAGTTCGTCAAATAGGAAAACTTCTTGATATTCCATTGCACCTAGTTGATAAGGTGCCAAGTGATGGTCTCAGCGGTCAGTCCGATGAGGATAAATTAGGATTTACCTATGCTGTATTGGATCATTATATTAGAACTGGGGAAATTGAAGATCAAGCAACAAAAGAGCGAATCGACCATCTGAATCGAATTAATAAGCATAAATTAGAGTTGATGCCGTCATTTGACCCAAACCTTTAATTGATAGGGTGAAAATCTTGATTTATAGTGGAGGCAATATGGAGACAAAAATCGCTTTGATTGGTACTGGAGGAACTATTGCTGGAAAAGGTACTTCAAATACGGATTTAACAGGTTATACGGCAGGGGTGTTAGGCCTTGACGAAATTTTAGCCTCTGTACCTGGCACAAAACCGTATGGTCCTTATACATATGCTCAGTTTAGTAATATTGAAAGCTCCGATATTACCGTAAATCACTGGTTAGAACTTTCTAAGTTGGTGCAAAAATTGGTTAATCGAGATGATATCGGTGGTGTTGTCATTACTCACGGCACAGATAGCATGGAGGAGACAGCGTATTTTCTGAATCTGACAGTTCATACAGACAAGCCAATTGTTATTACTGGATCTATGAGACCTGCAGGTGCTATTAGTGCAGATGGGCCAATTAATTTATTGCAAGCAATCCAAGTAGCGAGAACGCCATCGTCTGTAGGTAAAGGTGTGGTAGTCGTATTAAATGGCTACATTGATGGGGCAAGGGATGTATCTAAATGCAATACTACTAATGTAGCGACCTTTGATAGCCCATTAGTGGGGCATCTTGGTATTGTACAAGATGGTGTTGCCCACTATTATAAAACGTCGACTCGCCGCCATACGCAAGACTCCGTATTTGATGTGAGTAAATTAGCTGAGTTGCCTCGTGTAGTTATAATGACTTGCTACGGTGGTATGGATGATATGGTGCCTATGAGTGTAGTGGCTACAAATCCCGACGGTTTGATCTTAACAGGGCTTGGTCATGGTACAATCCCACAAAATGTACGTCAAATCACACAGAATACAAAGTTTCCAACGGTACGTGCTTCTCGTACCGGTAGTGGCATGGTATCTGCAGTGCCACAAGATGCACTGGCAAACTATCTCGTATGTGATACTTTAAGTCCACAAAAAGCGCGTATTTTATTGATGCTAGGGCTTACAAAAACTAAAAATCTTAAAAAGTTACAACAATTCTTCTATGATTATTAAAAGCACATAATATTCATGGAACATAATGATTCTTTGATCTAATAATTAATTTAATAAAAGTTGAGAAAATATCTCAAAATTTAATTTGATATTCATTTTCAAGAATTATACTACATGTAACAGTTTTATATGCAATAAACCGCACATTCCGATCGCCTAGGATGTGCGGTTTTTCATTTGTATTATATTTTTCATATATGAGTGGGGTGTTGAATGATAATTTGGGGACATTCTAGATGTTTTTGGATATCACAAGATAGGATTATTCAGCTCCAATAGCATTTTCTAGTGCTCTTTGTACGCCTACATAGACGGCCTTGGCTAAAGTGTCTCCAAATAGTGAGAAGGAGCCAGCATCGGTTAAGATATCTCCATTTGTATCGATGGTGAGAACGATACCATCTGTAGAGGTACCTGTGGCAGATGTTTTGCGTTCTTTCGTAATTGCGTCAGGAATGTCTTCGTTAATAAACGGATGGAGGCGTACACTTTCAACATTCCAATCTTGTAGGGCTGCGGTTTTAGCCTCGGTAATCGTCATGATAGCTTTTACCATAGCGCTATCTGTTAAAGCTTTATTTGTAAATACGAGGATATTAATTGTGCCTGGTACTATGAAGTTTCCATCACGCTCTTCATAACAATAACCTGTACCTGCGCGATGTGCCGTTTTTTCATAGCCTGCAGTCACAATAGTTTCTACGATAGTATCATGTTCTTCGACTTTGGCATAGGCGTGTAGATGCATTGTGGCAGACGTGAGGAGGGCTGTACTAAAATGAACAGGTGTATCAATGTGCTCAAATTCTTGAGCTAAATAATCGGCTACAGAGCCACCGGGTAAATCTTTTTCTGTTTCGATTTGATATGTTAGCTGTTGATTACGTACGGCTAGAGTATGGTGATAGCCACCATTTAATTGTCCGCTCGAAAGAGAATAGTGGATATCGTCAAAGTGTACCGTGACGGAGTGTAACTCTCTAGTTACATAGCCTCCAGTAGCGAGTTCTTGGGGTGCTTCGTATAGATTTTTGAACATGTAAGTCTCCCTAGTTTTATGATTGTTATATATGGAATATAACGATATAATATCTTTATTATCGTATTGCGAATGCATATGTAAAATTATAGCATATATGTTTACTGTTATTATATTTACATTATGTTGAGACGTATATTTGTTATTGTATAGATTTATATTATGGATGGTTATTATGGCTAATTTCTTAAGTGCTGTTTCTGAATTTCTTTTTAAAGATGCTAATATATTAATTCAAATAAGAGACTGGTTCTTTGCACAAGCTGGAAATATCTTATTAGCGTTAATTTTATTTTGGATAGGGCGATATGCTATTAAATGGGTAAAAGCTTTTGCAGTTCGCATTATGACAAAAGCTTCCTATGACTCAGCAGCAATGAGCTTTATCACTCAAATTATTAATTACGCCTTGCTAGTAGGGTTAGTATTGATTTGCTTAAACCAAATCGGTGTTCCTACAACATCTTTTATAGCTGCTTTTGGTGCTTTTGGTTTAGGTATTGGTCTCGCCTTACAGAATAACCTTTCTAATTTAGCATCTGGTTTATTAATTCTTATTTTCAAGCCTTTTAGAGCGGGTCACGTTATTCAGGTGGGTGATGTAGTCGGCAGTGTTAAATCAATCCAATTTATGTATACAGTTATTACTACAAAAGATCAAAAGAATGTATACATACCTAACTCTCTTCTTACATCACAAGCTGTAACTAACATTGTTTATACTACAGAACGGGTTATCCCATTTACGTTTGACATTGGTTATAATAATGATCATCATGAGGCAATAAAAATCTTAAAAAATATTTTTGCAGCAGATAAACGTGTCCTTAATCCGAAGAATATGGAAATAGGTATTTCTGAATTTGGAGATAATTCTGTACGAATTGCTGCTTATGCTCGTGTTAAGTCGAACGATTTCCTGGATGTTCAATACAGCATTATGTCTGATGTAAAAGATGCCTTTGATAAATATGGCATCGACATTCCATATCCTCAACGTGTAGTATATATTCAAAATGTAGATACATCGACAGGTGAAATTAAAGGAACAAAGAAAAAAGCAACTACTACAAATGTAGAAATAGATAATAGTCTTGAAAGTTAGGATACTGGAAGGTAGAACGAGAGTGATGACACTTTTAACGACGAATATTCATATGTTTTATAAGAAATTGGTATTGGCCATAACTTTTATAGGAATCGTATTTATAGGTGCTGGTGTTGCTCAAGCTGCATACATTACACCTCCTTCTACTGTTGGTGAGGCCGTAGTCCTTATTGATGCAGATACAAAAGAAATTTTATTTGCAAAGAATCCAGATAAGTGGATGCATCCAGCTAGTACTACGAAAATGGTTACCTTGTTAACTGCTTTAGAACTAAAGGGCACACAGCTTGATGAATTAGCTACGATAAGTAGCTATGCAACGAGCATGGAAGAATCAAACCTTGGGGTTCGCGTAGGCGATCAGATTACATTGGAAGGTGTTCTTGAAGGTATGATGGTTGCTAGTGGCAATGATGCGGCCGTTGTAGTAGCCGAAAATGTAAGTGGTTCTGTAGATAAATTTGCTAAGGATATGACTCGCATTGCTGCAAAAGCGGGTGCAAAGAATAGTGTGTTCTTGAACCCTCATGGATTAACACAAAAGGGTCACCATTCTACGGCTCGTGATTTAGCGATGATTGCAGCGTACGGCATGAAATACCAAATGTTCCGTGACAAGGTTGCTAATGATTATTACAAGGTGCCGTATCAAAACCGTGCACCAGAAACAATTCGTACTACAAACCATTTTATTCGCAATAAATATCCAGGTGCGAATGGCTTGAAAACAGGTTTTACAAATGCAGCAGGAGAATGTTTGATTGCGTCTGCCACACGGAAGGGCCATACTATGATTGTAGTTATACTTAATGATGATAATCGTTGGGAAGAAGCTGTACAATTCCTTGATTATGGATTTAAACTCCGTGGGGTAATTTAAGGACCTATTGTGTAATGGGGGACATATGAGTTCATTTTTTGCATTTTTAAAACGCATGCGCTTTATCAATCGATGGAGCCTCATGCGAAATACGGAAATAGAAAATATTCAAGAACATAGCCTTGAAGTGGCTATGGTAGCACACAACTTGGGAGCTATAAAAAATGAATACTTTGGAGGAAATGTAGATATTAATAAGGTAGCTGTCATAGCCATGTATCATGAGGTGAGCGAAATCTTTACAGGAGATATGCCGACACCAATCAAGTATTTTGATCCAAAGTTGCGTGAACTGTATGGTGAGGTTGAAACTTTGGCGCAAGAAAAAATGCTATCAACCTTGCCAGATCGGTTACAATCTGTTTATAAGCCTATACTTGTTGATGCAGAGGCTAGTCCAGAATGGCCTCTCGTTAAGGCTGCCGATATAATTTCAGCCTATATGAAATGCGTCAAAGAGCTCAAGGCAGGGAATGATGAGTTTAAAGAGGCACATGACTCTATCTTAGCTAAGTTGAAAAATCTAAATATGCCTGAGGTAGATATGTTTCTTGAAATATATATCCCTGCTCTTGGTAAGAGTTTGGATGAGTTGAACTATTACGAAATTAAATAATTACTAAAAGAGACGACCAGAGGTCGTCTTTTTTAGTTTTATGTAATTATAGATTCTTCTACTTATGTGCCTATTAGTAACAGTTTGCTTATGTGAGTATTAATGACAATCTACTTGTGTGACCATTAGCAGCATATCGTGTAATAATTATAGTTTATTTTTTCTATCTATAATCTCTTGATTTCTCATTAGTATTTTTTTACCTCGCCACGAGAAGGCTCGATGACCGTATTTTGCTTTGAATTCTTTGTTCGTTAGTGTTTCTAGTTCGTCTATATTAATATACGGTTCTATCTGTTGGAATTCTGGGATGGGCGTAGTTGGAATATCTTTGTTGTGAGGACACACCTCTTGGCACACATCACAACCAAATACGAGTGGTGTTTTAGCGAGAATCTGCTCCTCTTCATCGGTGAGTTCTCCTTTTTTCTGAGTTAAGTAGCTTTTACAAGTCGCGAATTTAAATTCGTCATGGCCCAAACATTGGCCTAAGCATGCTGTAATACAACGATTGCATCCTATACAGGACTGCTTAAGAGGGGTATTTGGTTTGAGTTCTAGTGTTGTTAAAATCGTACCAATAACGACATAAGAACCCCATTTAGGGCTGATAAAACAGTTGTTCTTTCCGTAAAAGCCAAGGCCTGCTAAGTAGGCCATGTACCGATCTGCTAAAGGAGAGGTGTCGCAATGAATGGAGAACTGAGCCGAGTCATCAATTATTTGTAATCTTTCAATAAGACGTTCTAAATATTCATTAATGACCAGGTGATAATCTGTTGACCATGTATAGCGAGATAGATTGGCATGGCCTTTGTGTTGTACATGGTACGGGAATAGACAAACGATGGCACTTTTGGGCATAAACTGAGTCGTTCCTAGTAGTCTTGCCTCCACATCTGCCGTAGTGAAGGGGCAGGGGTTGCTTTCAAATAAAATAGTTTTGGCCTGTTCAGGTAGTGGCCATGAGGCAATTCCAAATTCATAAATATGTAATTCTTTGCAAATTTCCTGTAAATTTATATCTTTCATCGTAGATTTAGTGGTAAATAATTGGTAAAATAAAAGTGTAAGAAATGCACGAGATTCTATAGTTTTTTGTTAAGTTTGTAGTTTGGTGAGAACTGTATTTTTATAGTTAGCACCGTAATTCTGTTAGTATTAGTATACCATTGAGAGGACAGATTATGTTAGCATTTATGAAAGTATTACAACCGAAGACGGTGGAAGAGGCTTATGAATTAGCCATAAAGAACAAAACTGCTCCTATGCTAGCAGGCGGCTGTTGGCTGCGTCTAGGACGACGAACTTGGCCATCAGTGATTGATATGGCGAGTCTTGATTTGCGTTATGTTCGTGAAGAAGATAAGGAGTTTGTAATTGGCGCTATGGCGACACAAGGAGATGTGGAACGCTTTGAGCCTTTACAACAATTCTGCGGCGGTGCCGTAGTTAAAGGCGTTAAGGAGATTCTTGGCGTTCAATTTAGAAATACTGCTACCATGGGCGGTTCTGTAGCAAGTAAGTTTGGCTTCTCTGATATCATCCCTGCGCTATTGGCAGTGCATGCAGACATCGTTACCTTTAAAGGCGGTCGTATGTCCATGCAAGATTATATGACATATAGAGAACGTGATATTCTCGTGGAGATTCGCATCCCTAAAGTAGATGTACCTGTATCTGTTGAAGCTCTTCGCATCTCTCGTGGTGATTTCCCGTTATTGACAGGTGCTCTTCGCCATGATGAAAAAGGGGTTGAATTGTATATCGGTACAAGACCTGGTGTACCTCAATTAGCTGTTAAAGCAAGTGCTTTGCTTTCAGAAAAAGGATTATCTGCCACAAAAGAGGCAGGTCAATTGGCATCTGAAGAACTAGTGTATCAATCTAACTCTCATGCGTCTAAAGAATATCGCATGGAAATGGTAAAAGCAATGGTTCAACGCTTAGCTAAGGAGGTGGCACAATAATGGAAGTCGTACTTAATATTAATAACAAAAATGTAACTGTTAATGTGCCAACTGATGAGATGTTGCTAGACACATTGCGTAATCTTGGCTATTACAGTGTTCGCTGTGGCTGTGATACTACAAACTGTGGCCTTTGCACTATATGGGTGGATGACGAAATTATTTTGTCCTGTGCCTACCCTACATTTCGTGCGCCAGGACATAAAATTACTACATTAGAAGGTTTACAAGAGGAAGCTGAATTATTAGCGGCTTGTATCGCAAGTGAAGGCGCAGATCAGTGTGGTTTTTGTACAACTGGCATGATGATGAGTGCTATTAATTTGAAACGCAAAAATCCAAAGGCTAGCGATGATGAGATTCGCGAATACCTCATAGGTAACTTATGTCGCTGTACTGGTTATGAATCACAACTTCGAGGAGTTCGTAAATTCTTAGAAGGAGGCCTATAATGATGAACAAGCATATTGGTAAGTCCTATGACAAAGTTGACTCCAAAGGTATTTTGTCTGGTAAACCGTCTTATACTGGCGATTTTGTTCCCAAAGATGCGCTCGTTATTAAGGCTCTTCGTAGCCCTCATGCCCAGGCGCGCATCAAATCTATTGATACATCTAAAGCCAAATTGATTCCTGGCGTAGAAGCTATTTTTACTTATGAAGATGTGCCTAATACGCGATTCACATTAGCAGGTCAAACATATCCAGAGCCATCCGCTTATGATGCACTCATCTTGGACCCTGTAGTTCGCTATGTCGGAGACGAAGTAGCTCTTATCGTAGCAAAAGATGAAGCTACAGCGCTTAAAGCAATGCCGCTTATCAAGGTTGAATACGAAGTACAGAAACCTGTACTTGATATGCATGCTGCTATCGACCATGAAACTATAGTACATCCTGAAGATGATATTCATAATAATATCCCTGTAGGACAAGATTACAAACGCAATATTTGCGTATCCTATCACAAACGGGTAGGAGATGTGGAGGCAGAACTTGCTAAATGTGATTACGTGGCAGAAGGTACATACTTTGACCAGGCCACACGCCAAACAGCGATGGAACCATTCCAAAGCTTTGGATATATAGATGCGCTAGGTCGTGTAGTTATCGTATCCTCTACGCAAATCGTATTCCATGTACGCCGTCACATCGCTCGTGCACTCGGTATTCCGGCCACAAAAGTCCGTGTTATTAAACCTCGTATCGGCGGCGGTTTCGGCTCTAAACAAACGGCTTGTACAGAAATTATGACGGCCTTTGTAGCGTGGACATTGAAAAAACCTTGTTATCTCTTATACGATCGTACAGAAGCACAAACTTGCTCTACTACACGTCATGCTCGTGAATGGAAAATCCGTGTAGGTGCTACAAAAGATGGCATTATTAAAGTTATTGATATGGACTCCATTACAGCCGCTGGTGCACATGCAACTCATTGCTTCACTACTACAACGGCTGGCGAACATAAATCTGTACCTTTGTACAACAAAGCGACTGCTGTTCATTATGGTACAGAGGGTGTGTATACTAATCAAACTCCGGGTGGTGCTTTCCGTGGATATGGTGCAACAGAAGCATTGTGGCCATTAGAATGTGCAGTAAACCAGTTAGCTGATAAGATGGGGATTGATCCAGCTGAATTACGTCAGAAGAACTTAATAGCGGAAGGTGAACAAAGCTTAGTATATGCTCCAGATGAATATCTTGATTCTGGTCTTTTCCAAGATACCGTAAATCGCGTAAAAGAAATGGCTCGTTGGGATGAACGCCCTCATTCTTGGGATATCGATGAGCGCTATCGCGGTGGACTTGGCATGGCTTTAGCATTACAAGGCTCTGGTGTCGCAAATATCGATGTGGCGTCTGTTGAAATTCGCCTTGGTGACGATGGTAATTATACATTGTATACTGGGTCTTCTGATATGGGCATGGGGTCTAATACCGTATTGACTCAAATGGCCTGTGAAGTAATCGGCTGTCCTATGGAATATATGACTGTTATTGAATCAGATACAGATATCGTACCATTCGATCCAGGGTCCTACGCATCTAGTACAACCTATGTAACAGGTACTGCTGCTAAGATGGCAGCAGAAGAATTGCGCACTAAGATTATTGCTAAATTCGCTCAATTCTTTGAAACCGACGTTGAAAACGTTGACTTTGACGGCGTTGTAGCTACCACAAAAGATGGTGCTAAAACAATGGATATCCATCAATTGGCACCAAAATTATTAGTTGGTGTTAATGCGGAGCAATTGTCTGGTTTTGCTACATGGGGCAGTCATACGTCCCCACCTCCATTTATGGCATCTATTGCTGAGGTGAAGGTAGATAAACAAACAGGTAAGGTTATTCCTCTTCATTTCTATTCTTGTGTTGATTGTGGTACGGTTATCAACCCTAAATTGGCTCGCGTTCAAGTTGAGGGTGGTGTGGTACAAGCTATCGGCATGGCTTTATATGAAGATGTACGCTATTCCAACAATGGTCGTTTGGAAACAAACAATCTTATGACTTATAAAATCCCAACCCGTCAGGATATTGGTGAATTACATACAGACTTTGTAGAATCTTACGAGCCTACAGGTGGTTTCGGAGCAAAATCTATTGGTGAGGTTGTCATCAATACGGGGTGCCCTGCTATTCAACATGCCATTAAAAATGCAGTTGGTGCGGATATTCGTACATTACCTATGACACCTGAGAAGGTATTTATGGCTATGGACGAGAAATATAAAGTATAGAGATTTCTAGTTCTTTTTACTTTCTAAGGAGGCCTGGTTCTATGACATCACAAACATCCTATTGGAATCGATTGATTCAGCCGGGAATCGTTGCCCTTGTTGGGGCAGGCGGTAAAACGACTGTGCTTTCAAAACTAGTAGAATATGGACGGCTGAAAGGTCAGCCCATCGTAGTTACGACTACGACTCGACTTTATGAGTCTCAGGTGGCTCATTATGAACCGATTTATACTCATAATATTAATGAAGCTGATGAGTATTGTACTGACCGACTTTTACATGGCTATTGTGGTGCGTGGTTCGCTGGAATTACAGGAACAAAAGTAGACTCCTTAGATTGTGATCTTATCGATGGTTTATCCAAGTTACATCCCAATTGGCAAATTGTTGTAGAAGCAGATGGGGCGAAGGAAAAATGGCTCAAGGCACCTAAGACGACCGAACCTGTCATTCCATCTCTTACAAAGACTACGATTGGCCTCGTGAATCTACAAATGCTAGGGGCCCCGTTAGATGATGAACACGTACATAATATCGAGCTGGTTCAAGATATTGTAAAACGCGATATGGGGGCTATTGTAACTCCTCGTATGTTGGCTGATCTTGTTTTGCATAGGCAAGGTTTATTCCAATACAGTAAAGGTAAGAAAATACTATTCTGTACTGGTTATGAAACAGTGCAACATCGCATTATCGATGATTTTATTGATCATATTGTTGATAGCGATATTTCGGCTATCATTTTGGCTGATGGATACAAAGCAAGTTGTGAAATCCGTCGCATTATTCAATGTCGGTAGGTACTCATGACTAATGTGAAAGCAAATTGTAACACCGCTTTTAGTCCCATGAGAGACCCCATAGACCGTCATCCTTTGCATATTGGCATTGTCCTCCTTGTGGGAGGGCAATCCAAGCGTATGGGATGTAATAAGCAGCTCTTACCCTGGCGTGGCAAGACTGTTCTAGATGCGGTCTGTGGGGCTCTTCAAGGTGGATGGGGTGGACAGGTAGCTTCTACTGTATCGTGTAAGCTACCTTTTGTGGCAGTTACTGGTGATGATCATGAGAAACTAGAACCTATTGTCACAAGCTATGGTTTTGAAGCCCTTCGAAATGACCATCCTGAACTGGGGCAAGGCGTATCCATAGCGTTGGGAGTACATCATTTGGTGAATACGGCGCCTATACCGCTAGACGGTATTCTCTGTTCAGTAGGAGATCAACCACTTTTGACGAGTGCTGTTGTACACGAGGTCATTCGTGCGTTTAATGAAAACTTTCATCCGAAAACTATCGTCGTTCCACATTATGGGGCAAATTATCACTCGGGAAATCCCGTTCTCTTTGGTTCTCATTGGTTTGATTATTTACAACAGATTCAAGGGGATCAAGGGGGGAAGACCATTATTCATGGTGATGGTAAAGCCCATGTCGTGAAATTATGGATTAGTGATGATATTGGCGACGATATCGATACACCCGATGATTTTGAGCGTTTGAAACATCGTGAAAGTGAGGCATTATGAAACCATTGGTACTCATGCGTGGAGGCGGAGACATTGCTTCCGGCGCTGTATATAGATTGAGACGGGCGGGCTATCCCGTTGTAATTAGTGAAATAGCGATTCCTACCATGATTCGCCGCGAAGTATGTTACGGTAATGCGGTTCATCGTGGAGAAATGATTTTGGAACGTTTTGTTGCTCGTCATGTGTCTCTTAGTGAAGTGAAGGATACATTGGCACAGGAAATCATCCCCGTTGTCACTAGCTCATATGAGGAATTATTGGACACTTTAAAACCAGAGATTGTAGTCGATGCTATTTTGAGTAAAAAGAATCTTGGTACAAAACGGGATGATGCAGATCTCGTTATCGGTGTGGGCCCTGGATTTATTGCTGGAGAAGATGTAGATGTAGTCATTGAAACGATGCGTGGTCATTCATTAGGTCGCTGTATCTATGATGGACCAGCTCAACCTAATACGGGTATCCCTGGAAATGTAGGTGGCTACACTCATGAGCGTGTTATTCATTCTCCAAAGGCTGGACTATTTACAGCAAAACGTCATATTGGGGATTCTGTACAAGCTAATGAAGTAATTGGTTATGTTGATGAAGAACCAGTAAGAGCGAAAATTACAGGTATTCTACGAGGCATTTTAAAAAGTGGGCTCATCGTATCAGATCATTTTAAGTTGGCTGATGTGGATGCTCGTTGTGAAGAGTCTCATTGCTATAGTATTTCAGATAAATCCCTTGCTGTCGGTGGAGGTGTATTAGAGGCTGTTACCGCTTGGGATTATGAAAGGAATCTAGATGGAAACAATTTATGATGTGATGAAAGATCGTCTACAGGTTACTGAAACTACTGTGATGGTTACTGTTCTATCCGGTCCTCGTCAAGGGGATAAGACTATTTATGCTGAAGATGGAAGGGTTCTATACGGAACTCCTATTGAAGGGTTTACTGTAGATAAAGCAAAGCTAAATTCTCTATGCATGGTAGGCGAAATGGAGTGTTTCGTACAACCTGTAGAAAATGATCCGTCAGTTCTCGTATTAGGCGCAGGTCATGTTAGCCGAGCTATTACAGATTTGCTGTTGTTTATTGGATGTCGTGTTACAGTCGTAGATGACCGTCCAGAATATGTAGTTCCTGAATTCTTTGATGAACGTGTCATACGTAAATGCTTACCTTTAGAAAACTTCAAGAACGATTTACCTCTTGATGAATATACTGGTTTTATCATTGTGACACGTGCTCATGAGTACGATAATATATGCTTAGAACAATTACGAGGGTACTTGCCTACCTATATGGGCGTTATGGGTAGCCAAAAACGCATCCATCACGCCTTTGAAGTGTTGCGTGAGCAGGGATGGACTCAAGATGAGTTAGATATGGTATATGCGCCTATTGGGCTAGATTTAGGAGCTCAAACGCCTGAGGAAATTGCATTATCTATCGTTAGTGAATATTTGGCAGTGGTACGTGGTAAAAAAGGCGGCTCATTGCGGAAAGGTAGAGTGATCCATGAATCGTGAGTTTATTGAATACCTTAGTGAACGTAAAAACGAAACCTTAGCAGTAGCCACTATTTTATATACTTGTGGATCCACACCTCGTAAAGCTGGTACATCTATGGTTGTATTTCCTGATGGATCTATTTTTGGTACTATCGGCGGCGGACGTGCGGAAAATGAAATCCGCTTAAGTGCGGTGGACTCTTTGAATAAAAAAGAAGCTCACCGTCGTATCGATGTTCATCTCGATGATGACGTAGCTGTTAAAGAAGGCATGGTTTGTGGGGGCCAAATGGATGTTTGGATTGAAACACAAAACATCTAATAAAAATCTCATTCAGCGTTTGTTTATAAATTTACAGTACTCTCAAAATGAGTTAAAATATAAGGTACAGTCAAAGAATTGATTGTACCTTATTATTTTGTATAAGGAGCTATTTTTATGCATATTGACGCACTTATACATACCTTTAGGCTTCTTGATATTGTTGATATCATAATCGTTGCTATTGGTATTTACTATTTATATAAATTGCTTAAAGATACACGGGCCGTTTCTCTTTTAAAAGGTCTCGTTATGTTGGCAATTTTAAATTTATTGAGTCATCTGTTAAATCTATACGTTATCAACTGGATTTTGCAACAAAGTATGACCGTTCTTCTCTTTGCGTTACCCGTTGTATTCCAACCAGAATTGCGTCGTGCTCTAGAACAATTGGGGCGTGGACGAATCTTCAGCAAGGCACAAAATGTAAACGAAGAAGAAATGGATATGGCCATTAATGAAGTGATGGCTGCGGCTCGCGTTATGTCTCGCGAACATACAGGGGCACTTATCGTTTTTGAACGTGAAGTAGGTCTCAATGACTTTGTAGATACTGGTATTCTTATCGATGCTGTATTGAGCCGCGAGTTGATTAAAAATATCTTTGTTCCTAGTACACCGCTTCATGATGGGGCCTTGATTATTCGTGATGGGCGAATTCGTGCAGCAGGCTGTTTGTTGCCGTTGACTGAGGACCGCACATTGAGTACTGAACTAGGTACACGTCACCGTGCAGCTATTGGCTTGTCTGAGCAAACTGACGCTGTTGTAATCGTTGTCAGTGAGGAAACAGGGACCATTTCTTATACATATGGCGGTCATATTTATCGCCATTTACCAGAGGATCAAATTAAAGAGGCATTGCGCACCTTTATGGAACGCCCTCGTCAAACCATTACTAGTATGTGGAAATGGAGGGCAAATAAATGATGATTCATTTGAAACGCAATTGGCCTGCTAAATTATTATCCTTGTTAGCAGCTATCGTCATGTGGTTCTTTATTATGCGTGATCAGAATCCTGTGATGGAAGTAACCTACACAATACCTGTACAGGTTCAAAATCTCAATTCTGGCTATATCATAGAAGACGCACCAGATGTGGTCCGTGTTGTTCTGGCTGGTCCACGAGATACCATTATGTCTATGAAATCAGATAATTTACGAGCTTATATTGATGCATCCGGTGTAAAACCAGGTCAAAATAATGTAACTATTAATTTTACTCCTCCTGCAGGAATGAATCTTGTGGAGGTTAAACCAGATACCATCACCATCAATGTTGACGAATATGCAGAGAAAACGATTCCTGTTGAAATAGTTCCAATCGGTAAGTTCTCTGATGATATTGCTTTGAAATCGGTAACGATTGTGCCGAAAGAGGTAACTGTTTCTGGTCGTAAGCAACAAGTTAATGCAGTGAGCAAGGTTGTCATGAAAGTCAATGTGGCTGGTCAAACGAAGAACTTTAGCGCTGTTAGTACTTTAGAAGCTTGGGATACGGCAGGTAATGTACTGGATGTACATATTAATCCAAACCAAGGTCAAGCACAATATGAACTTAACTTATTACGTAAAGAAAAGGCGGTTCCTATTACTGTTCCGACTGTTGGTACAGTAGCAGAGGGTTATGAAGTTAAATCCACGTCTGCTACACCAACGCAACTAACGGTTACTGGTCGTGAAGAAATGATTGATTCCGTTACAGAAATACAAACAGAACCTATTGATGTGTCGGGTGCTACTGAAACTGTACAGGGTAACTATAATTTAGTATTACCGAATGGTGTTAATAGCAATACCACAACGGTACGGGTGAAAGTAGAAATACAAAAGAAAGTACTTAATGGATGATAAGTTTTTATGAGGCTTTGAAATCTTGCGACAAAGACCCTAATAGAGTGAATATTTCTCTATTAGGGCCTTTTTATGATTTATATATTAGCTTTTATAGTAGTGTTGTATAATAATGATGTATAATTATTTTCTTACAGATCAAGTGGTAAAGAATTTTGGTCAAAGATTAAAGAAGTAGGCTCGCCTAAAAGGGAGGCTTTAATAGGAAAGATATGATTAGAATAATAAATCTCCGCGTGGCTGTTACGGTTAAGTCGGATATCAAAGATATTGTAGAAAAGAAATATCCCCCATTACGTGGTGCTATTGAAACGATTCACGTTGTTCGACGTGCCGTAGATGCTCGTAAGAAGCCCAATATTGTTTTTGTATATACCTTGTTTGTTGAGGTTCATAACGAAGCTCAAATCATGAAAAAACTCGGTAAAGAAAAGGATGTATCTGTATTTGCTGCAGAAGATCCAGAACCTATTGTTTTTGGGTCCGTACCATTAGCTCATCGTCCTGTAGTTATGGGCTTTGGTCCTGCGGGGATGCTGGCAGCCTTTTACCTAGCTCGTGAAGGCTATCGCCCAATCGTGCTTGAACGCGGTCAAGATGTAGATACACGTAGTCATGATGTAGAAACATTTTGGAAAAAGGGCATATTTAAACCTGAATCCAACGTACAATTTGGGGAAGGTGGCGCAGGAACTTTTTCCGATGGTAAGTTGACAACTCGCATTACCCATCCGCGTTTACATGAGATATCTAAATACTTTGTTGAGTTTGGTGCGCCTGAAGAAATATTATATAAACATAAACCTCACGTAGGTACAGATAAATTGCGTACTATGGTAAAAGCCATGCGTGAGCGCATCATCGAATGGGGTGGTGAAGTTCGCTTTGGTTCAAAGGTAACGGATTTGTTTATTGAAAATGACCGTATCGTAGGCGTTGAAGTTAATGGTAGTGAGCGTATTGATACGACTGTTGTTTTGTCTGGTGTAGGCCATAGTGCGCGTGACACATACGAAATGCTTTATAAACGCAATGTGGAAATGACGGCAAAACCCTTTGCTATCGGTGTTCGTATTGAACATGATCAAGCTGTAATCGATGAGTCCCAATATGGCGTGGAACCATCTAGCTTGGGCCTCGGTGCAGCAGAATACTCCCTCGTGTACCATGATAAAGAAACAGGCCGTACTGCGTATAGCTTCTGTATGTGCCCAGGAGGTCAAGTAGTAGCATCTGCCTCTGAAGAAGGTGGCGTTGTTGTAAATGGCATGAGCTTATACGCTCGGAACAGCGGTGTTGCTAATAGTGCTATCGTGGTTAACGTAGGTCCAGATGATTTTGGTACTCATCCATTAGATGGCGTTGCATTCCAACGAGAATGGGAACGTAAGGCTTATGAATTGGGCGGATCTAACTTCCATGCACCTGCGCAAACAGTAGGGCAGTTTTTAGGGCTTTCACAAGCACCTAGTGTACAAAATAGTATATATAGCTACGAGCCAGGTGTCGTGAATTGCGATTTACATGATTGCTTGCCACCGTTCGTCACATCCGTATTAGAGCGGGCCTTGCCATACTGGGGCCGTCGTATCCGTGGATTCGATAATCCTGCGGTGTGTATGACAGGCGTTGAAACGCGCACCTCTGCACCGCTTCGTATGGGACGCAATGAAGAACGTATTTCTCCTACTGTAGGAGGCTTCTATCCTATGGGTGAAGGGGCTGGCTATGCAGGGGGAATTATGAGTGCTGCCCTTGATGGCGCGGAAACAGCCATTTTATGTATGGCAAAATACGTTAAACCTAATTAGTGGGGAATTATACTGTTGAATTGAATTACAGTATAGATTCATATTATTTATGTAATATAGATGTGACTTTATAGTAGGTATGTTTTCTATATTGTGATATAATACACAACAGTAATTATTGAAATGATACACACGGTAGATATATAGACTTGTGAAACTTTCACAAATCCTTAGAGGAGGATAATTATGGCTCGTTTATTTGGTACAGATGGTGTACGTGGTGTTGTTAATGAGTTTTTAACGCCAGAATTAGCCTATCACTTAGGTCGTGCGGCAGGAACGCATTTTGGTAAGGAAAAGGAACATCCTACGTTCTTGATTGGTCGCGATACGCGAATTTCTGGTTCTATGCTTGAAAGTGCATTAGCAGCGGGCATTTGTTCTGTTGGCGGTAATGTAGTGATTGCAGGCGTTATCCCAACTCCAGCAGTAGCGTACCTTGTACGTCAACAAGGGTTTGATGCGGGTGCTGTTATTTCTGCATCTCACAATCCATATCCAGATAATGGCATTAAATTCTTTGATAGCAATGGCTATAAATTACCTGATGAAGTGGAAGATGAATTGGAAAAATATGTTCGTCAAAGTGCAGATAATGAATTAGCACGTCCTACAGGGGATGGTATAGGTAAAATTGAGTTTAATAGTAACTTGGCTCATTTATATGCTCACTTTGTACGTCACACAATTGATACGTCCCTTGAAGGGTTGACTATCGTTTATGATGGTGCCAATGGTGCCGCGTCTAGTGTAGGTCCAGAAATTTTGTCTGGACTAGGGGCTAAAGTCATCAATATTAATGTGAATCCAGATGGCTTGAACATCAATCATCACTGTGGTTCTACGCATATCGAAGGATTGCAAGTAGCTGTGCAACAACATAATGCAGACCTTGGTATTGCTAATGATGGCGATGCTGACCGCTGTTTATTGGTTGATGAAAAAGGTCAAGTTCTCGATGGCGATCAAATTATGTTGTTATGCGCTCTTAAGTTGAAAGAAGAAGGCAAACTTAAAGGTGATACCATAGTTGGTACCGTTATGAGTAATATCGGATTCCATAAAGCAGCAGAAGAACTTGGTATGAAAACAGTTTCCACTGCTGTTGGTGATCGATATGTATTGGAATACATGCGTGAACATAATCTTTCCGTTGGTGGTGAACAATCTGGTCACGTAATCTTTTTAGATCACAATACCACGGGTGACGGCATGTTAACAGCTGTTCAAGTGGCAGCTCTTATGAAGGAGAAAAAGCAACCTCTTTCTGAATTGGCCGGCATTATGACAAAATACCCACAAGTTCTTGTAAATGTTCGTGTAGCTACAAAAACTGGCTGGGAAGACAATGACCTCATCAAAGCTGCTATCGTAACAGCTGAAGGAGAACTTGGTGACGAAGGTCGCGTCTTGGTACGTGCATCCGGGACAGAACCACTCATTCGTGTCATGGCTGAAGGTCCTAATCAAGAAGAACTACAATCCCTGTGCCAAGAAATTGCTGATATTATCGGTAGAGAACAAGGGTTGGCTGAATAAAAGTAGGGTGTGAGGCGGCAGAGGAGCTTGCGACGATGAAGCCCACACATCACTTTGTTCCGAGCGTAAGATTTCGGAAAGCAAAATCCACAGCGAGGAACCATTTTTACTGAGATTAATCCTATGGATTTTAATAATTGTGAATTCATTCTACAATTTTTATATCAAAGGTATACCCTCCTATATATGTCCCTTTGCTCCGTCCTACGTAAAGTCGCTGCAGGAACATATATAGGAGGTTTAGAGATAAGTGATTTTTAAAATTGAATAATCATAATGAATAATCTTTTTATTTTGGTTTATTCTAAGCTTAGAGGGTGAAATTATGAAAACAATAGGTTTAATTGGAGGAATGAGCTGGGAAAGTACGATTACGTATTACCAAGTCTTGAATGAAACTATTAAGCAAGTTTTGGGCGGCTTACATTCAGCAAAATGTATTTTATATAGCGTTGATTTTGAAGAAATAGAAAAGTGTCAGGCAAATGGCGATTGGGATAGAAGCGCTGAAATTTTATCCGATGCGGCTCAATCTCTTGAAAAGGCTGGTGCTGATTATATTGTTATATGCACGAATACAATGCATAAAGTAGCGGATGGAATAGAAAGACATATTCACATACCTCTTCTTCATATTGCGGAAATGACTGCAGTAGAGTTAGAAAAATCAGGTATTACAAAGGTAGGTCTACTCGGTACCAAGTACACGATGCAACAAGATTTTTATAAATGTATCTTGGAAAATCGGGGGATTCATGTTGTTATCCCTAACGAAGATCAAGTTGAACTTGTGAATAGTATTATATACAATGAATTGTGTTTAGGTGTTATTTCTAATGAATCTAAACAACAATACTTAGATATTATTGGTGATTTGGTAAAATCTGGTGTACAAGGTGTTATTTTAGGCTGTACTGAAATCGGACTACTTATTAAACAGGATGATACAGATATACCGTTATTTGATACTACATTGATACATGCAAAAAATGCGGCGTTGATTTCTATTGGTAGAGCATAATATAGTTAGCTTTTATTTTTGTTTAAATAACATAACCCTCTATTAGATATTTTTATTCATTTTTAGAATATCTAATAGGGGGTTGTTTTTATGCAATTAGAACTAGCTAGAGACTAAAGGAAATTTTTTAGCATGGTTTGAATTTATATGAGAGGAGTTACTATAGGCACGTATATAGGAAGTAATTTGTGTTATTATAGCCATATAGTCTGAAATATATTCGATAGAAAAGGTGTAATATGAAGTTTGCTATAAAAGAGTATTGGGAAAATCTTAAAGTAGAATATGAAGTTACATATAATGCGTCTATATTTAGTGATTATGATGTGCTAAAGCAATACGCAGAGCGTTTTAGAACGTATTTAATTACTTTGATGTGTGAGTATTCTAATGATGTGGATGTGGCCTGTACTTTAGCAACTGTTGAACAGGTGTTGAGGGATGAGAAAAATTCAATAGAACTATTGGAAGGGTTCCTTGAAGCTTATACTAATGAACTTAGTGATACTGATAAAGCGAGAATTTACACTAATTTGGCTTTTTATTATAACGATGAGGGGAGTATAAAAGAATATGACTATCTATCAGCAGCTGTAAAGTTAGATTCTCCATATATAGAGACTTACAGAGGGCTGGCTTTATATCATTTTTCCTCTTATGCAGATAAGGGTTCAATAGAGGCGTTGAAGAAAAGTTTATGTGCCTTTGAAAAGGGAAGAATAGTATCCAACGATTATGAAATGAACTTTGGCTATGCAGTGTGTTTGTTTGAGCTTAAGAAATATGAGAAAGCAAAGGCCATTTTTGAAGAGTTATTAAAAAGCTATCCCAATAGAATGAAATTACTAGTTTGTATTGTTTATTGTGATGTGTATTTAGGTAATAAAAAGCAAGCCCTCGATCGTTTGAAGCAAATTAAGCTTGGAGGTGATGTAGCATATCATTTAAGTAACGATGAAGTTTTTGAGTTTGATATCATTGACGTCTATTTTATATTAGATGAGTACAGCCTATTCTTAGACGAATGTGAAAAGGCTAAAGAGCACTGTGATTTAAGTGATAGCCCTTATTACTTTGGTCTTTGGATTATGAATCAACATGATATGTTCCATCGTGAAGTGGACAAGCAGCGAAATGAAATATTGACATGCATTGAAGATGCAAAAATGGACGAAGACTTTGATAGTGAAGAAGAGAAGCAGGAATATATCAATAGTTGGGAAGATGATTTAGAAAATCTAAATTTGTTGGAACATAAAATTAAAGATGAAAACTTTAAACCTACAGTTGAACTAAAACTATGGCCAATATATGGTTGCTATTTAATAGACTGTTTAACTCATAATTTTTAATCTGCTTATTGGTAGATTTATATAAAGATGATTTATATATTTAAACTGATATACAAGTAAGTTTAACAAATTAAAAGCACTACTTTGAATTGCAATTATTCAGAGTAGTGCTTTTGATATTATTTATCAGCCACAACAAGTTTATATCCATTCAATTGAATGTTACTGCCGGTTGTGTCTTCGTTGCTCAAGGATTTTACATAGCTGTCGCCAGTGAGTATCCAATTGGAGTCTTTGCTGAGTTTCACTGTGACTTCTTTAGCCGTATTGTCTGTGTTTACAGCACCTACAAGGCTAGATCCATTTGTCATGTCAAGAGCGATGGTACTGATTGAATCGGCCATAATATTACCGCTTAGTTCTTGATTAGATGTGCGGAGTGTGAGGTGACCGCCGTTCTCACCAGTTTTTCCTCAACGGGAGTCAGCAGCTGCTTTCACTAGGGTAGATGTGTTCGGCATAGAGATTGCATTGTTAGAAAGGTCTACTTCAGCAGTGGTGTTGTTTACATAGAGGAACGCACCTGTAGCGTGAGTTGTGAGTGTGTTATTCTCTGCTTTCAGACGAGCAATACCGCTTTCAGCATCACCAGAGAAGCTTTGATATAGCATGAAGCCATTATCTTTGTAGCCTGTTACATTGGAGTTTGTAAGGGTTATGGAGTTTTTACCTTCTACGACGCCAATTTCACTGTTATTCGCTATGCCGTTGACATTGTTTACCATAATATTACCCGTGGAGTAGATAACAGGACTGCCTTCGCCAGATGTGGTGAGTTTTGCTGCTTCTGCGGTGATAGTGCCTTCTCCGCGATCTGTAGCAAGTGTAGCGGAGTGAGCCCCTTCAGTAGTGATAGTTAGGTTTTTGCCATTTACAGTACCTTTGTAAGTAGCATCTAAACCACGAGAGGAATCGCTTTTGGTGTGAATATTAGTATTTTCTACGTTGATAACCGAGCCTTCGCCAGTGGCAAAGACTGCATTAGAACCTTTAGAGTTAGATGTAATATTGCTACCCTTGATGTTGATTTGACTGCCGTCGATACCGAGGACTACTGCATTTTGACCACGGAAATTGCTGTTGTCATCGCTTGTAGTGTCGCCTGTTTTATCGAAAACGCTATTTTCAATATCAATTACCGCTTTATTTTTACCGATGAAAGCATTCTGATCAGCCGTTGTGTTTGTCATCAATTCGTGAGCAATGGATTTGTTTTCTGTAACGATAGTTGTGCCTTTAAAAGTACTAGGATCTACTTCAACTTGTGGTGCCACTCCATTAGGGGCTCCATTCTGCATAGCCATTGGAGGCATACCGTTAGGAGTGCCAGAAGGAGGATTTCCATTTGGAGGTATTTGGTTAGACGTGCCTGTAGGTGATTGACCTGCAGGTGGTTTGCCGTGAGGTGCACCGTTTGGAGATGTGCTTCCTTGTGCGGATGGTGCTGTTTTGGTTTGTTCTGTTGTGGTTACAACTGCTACGTTGGTACTAGTTTGAGTCTCTGCGGCTAATGTTGGGATAACCGCTAATGTCGATAGAGCTGCACCAAGGACCGCAGGTAATACCCAACGGCGTAACTTTCTATAGGACAAACTATTTTTTCTATTTTTATGTTTCTTTTTAATCGTTGTTTTATTCATGATTAATATCTCCCAAATTATATACATACATTTTGAAAATACAACAAAATCTAATTGTGTAAAATTTAGAATGATAGAAGTATAATTTCTTACAATGAAAAGGACGTGAAGCATAGAAACAATCTTTTTTATTCCTTTTGAATTATCTGAGGTGGTTTACTTTTTATCGATTTTTTTAGTATAATATACCTCAGTACATATTTTATTTTGTACTGATTCTGCCATATATCACAGAAAGGAATTCCAAATTCGTAAAGGCGAATAGCGCAAGTACCCGCGAAGGCAGTCGTTAGGGTAGACGAGGTGAAGAGTGATCGAGTCATCAGCGGATGCTCTTCCGGCATATTCATGTCGTAACAGGTATTAAAAAGCCCATCGGTAACGATGGGGACAAAGTATATCTGAATGAATTGTATTGAACTAATATTTAATACATTAAATAGAATATTAATCTAGAACATTAATTAGTTAGCCTTAGTTTTTGCTGGGGCTAGAAATACCCCCAGTTATAGGAGGATATACGTATGTGCGGTATCGTAGGATACATTGGCTTTAATCAAGCATCTGATTTCTTGTTGGACGGTATGGCAAAGTTAGAATACCGTGGTTATGACTCTGCAGGTATTGCTGTTATCGGCCCTGAAAATGTAATTAAAATTCAAAAGAAGGTTGGCCGTCTTGCTAATCTTGAGGCAGTTGTGAAAGCAGATCCTAATGAGGGAACTGTAGGTATTGGTCATACACGTTGGGCTACACATGGTCGTCCATCCGACATGAACGCCCACCCTCATGCATCTGAAGATGGTAAATTTGCTGTTGTACACAACGGCATTATTGAAAACTACATGCCTTTAAAAGAAGAGCTTATTGCAAAAGGGTACCATTTCAAATCTGAAACTGATACAGAAGTTGTAGCTCATTTGTTAGAGGATATGTACGATGGCGATTTCGTGGGCACAGTACGCCGCATGCTAGCTCGTGTTGATGGTGCGTATGCTCTTGAAATCATCTGCTCCGATGAGCCAGATAAAATCATCTGTACTAAAAAAGAAAACCCATTGGTTATCGGTCTTGGCAAAGGTGAAAACTTTGTAGCATCCGATATTCCAGCTATCATTAACTACACACGCGATACATACATCTTGAGCGATGGTGAATTAGCTATCGTAACTCGCGATAATGTATCCGTATTTGACCGTGAAGGCAAACCTGTTGATAAAGAGGTATTCCATGTAAATTGGAACGCTGAAGCAGCAGAAAAAGGCGGTTATGAACATTTTATGTTGAAAGAAATTCATGACCAACCTAAGGCTGTTCGTGATACATTTGGTACACATATTTCTGAAGACGGTAAGACAGCTATCTTTGATGAGTTGAATTGGACTGCTGAAGATGTGGCAGCTTTCAATAAAATTCTCATCGTTGCATGCGGTACTGCATACCATGCAGGTCTTGTAACAAAACAATATATTGAAAACTTGGCGCGTATTCCAGTTGATGTGGAAATAGCATCTGAATACCGTTACAGCAACCCGTTGACTGATGATAAAACATTATGTATCGTTATTAGTCAATCTGGTGAAACATCCGATACATTGGCGGCTTTGAAAGAAGCTAAACGCCTTGGTGCCAAATCCTTGGCCATTACCAATGTTGTTGGTTCCAGCATTTCTCGTGAAGCAGATAACAAAGTTTACACATGGGCTGGCCCTGAAATTTCTGTAGCGTCCACAAAAGCGTATACTACTCAATTAGTAGCCGGCTTGTTGTTCGCCGTATACCTAGGTCAATTAAATGGTAAATTAAATCCAGCCTTAGCCGAAGAAATTCTTAGGGGCGTTAAAAACTTACCATCCTTGATTCATGAAATCTTTGAAGTAGACGAAGATATGAAAGCCTTTGCTAAACATTATGGCTTCAAATCTGATGCATTCTTCTTGGGCCGTGCTATCGACTATGCAGTAGCGATGGAAGGTGCTTTGAAATTGAAAGAAATTTCTTACATCCACGCTGAAGCATATGCTGGTGGCGAATTGAAACATGGTACATTGGCTCTTATCGAAGAGGGCGTACCTGTTATCGCATTGGCTACACAAGAGGATGTTTACGATAAGATGATCAGCAACATCCGCGAAGTAAAAGCGCGTGAAGCTATCGTAATCGGCATCGGTATGAAAGGTGACGAAGAATTATCTAAACACGTTGACCACACAATCTATGTGCCTCGTGCAAATAAATTCATCGCTCCAATCTTAGCGGTTGTACCATTGCAATTATTGGCGTACTACGCAGCGATTACTCGTGGTGCAGACGTAGACAAGCCACGTAACTTGGCTAAATCTGTAACCGTAGAATAATATATATAACCAACAGTGCTTCGGCACTGTTGGTTTATTTCAATATAGGGAGACTATTATGGCAGTTATATTTTCCGGCATCCAACCAAGTGGGGAGTTAACACTTGGTAACTATTTGGGGGCTTTACGTAATTTTTTAGACTATCAAGATACTGATGAGTGTTACTATTGCATCGTTAACCAACATGCGATTACTGTACCGCAAGATCCAAAAGAGTTATTCCAAAATACTCGTAATTTGGCTGCGTTGTACCTCGCTGTTGGTCTCAATCCTAAAAAGGTAACATTGTTCGTACAATCCGAAGTGCCTGAGCATGTTAAGCTCGGTTGGGTTATGCAATCTATTAGCTATGTTGGCGAATTAGAGCGTATGACTCAGTACAAAGATAAGTCTCAAAAGCAAGGTGACTCTATTCCTACAGCGTTGCTTACGTATCCACCATTGATGGCGGCAGATATTCTGCTATATGGTACGAATTATGTTCCTGTAGGGGAAGACCAAAAGCAACATCTCGAGTTGACTCGTAATTTGGCAGAGCGTTTTAACCGTAGATTCGGTGAAACTTTCGTAGTACCTGATATCAAGGTAGGAGAAGGTGGCGCTCGCGTTATGAGCTTGCAAGAACCAACTAAGAAAATGAGTAAATCTGATGATAACCAAAATGCTACCATTCGTCTTTTGGATGCACCAGATTTAATCGTGAAAAAGTTGAAACGAGCTCAAACTGATTCTGATAATGCAGTGCGTTACGATAAAGAAAATAAACCTGGCATTTCTAACTTGATGGGCATTTACCGTGCCATCACAAAAGACAGCTATGAAACTATCGAAGAAATGTACGCTGGCAAAGGTTACGGTGTATTTAAATCCGATATTGCTGATCTATTAGTAGCAACCCTTGAACCAATTCAACAACGTTACAATGAATTGATTACAAGTCCTGAATTGGATGTAATCCTCGATGAAGGTGCTGCTAAGGCGCATGCTAAAGCAAGTGCAATGTATCGTAAGGTAGAACAAGCTATGGGCTTGTGCCGTAAATAAAATCATATAGTAGACTTTCAATTTGTGAGGTAAACCATGACGAAACAAGAGGCGATGGAACGCTTTTCATCAGGTGCCGTACAACAGAGCTTAGAAATACATCGCGGTATACAGTGGACCGGTCGCATCATCGGTCTAGTTGCGTGTGCGTTGATTGTAAAATATATGCCCTCAGACTGGGCGGAACGTGTATGGTATTATCTGTTGTTGCTCGTGATATTATGGACCCTTCATAGATTAGGTGAAAGTCAAGCTTTTATCTGTGAAAAGGGCCTCGTGTTAAAACGTAGGCCTTTTTCTGTGAAAGAATACTTTCACAGTTTATTCTATGGGGATGAATATTTCGTCTTTGTTGATTATGAGCATATTATTGGATTCACTGAGGAATGGCGCGAGTTGCAAGCAATGAATGGTCATGGTGGGATCTATGTGATACCACTTGATCTGCATCAGGTGGCGTACAAGGATAAAATGGCGATGATTGAGGCCATTCATAAACATACGCAGTCATAAAGTACGAGTATGAAGCGTTATATAATATAGGCATACAGAAATATAAATATAGGACTACAAAAATATAAAGCAAATGAATCTAGAATCATAAACTATATATGTGGAGAGTCTTTAAAATAAAAAATATAAAATTCATCGAATTAACTATTTACAACTTTAATGAACTAAAGTATAATACAATCATTAAGTACGGAATCTAAATCTGTATTGAATATATTATTAAGTAGTAAATAGGCGATAATCGCCGTGGAGGATAGTTATGAATTGGAAAAAGATGATGGCCGTTGGCCTTGCAGCCGTGTCTATGATGGCATTTGTAACAGGTTGTGGTGGCGATGCTAAAAAAGCTAATACAGAATTGCCTAAGAAAGTTGTTATCGGTTTAGATGATAGTTTCCCTCCTATGGGCTTTAAAGATGAAAAAGGTGAAATTGTTGGCTTTGATATCGACATGGCTAAAGAAGCAGCTAAACGTGCTGGCATGGATGTAGAGTTCAAAGCTATCGACTGGTCTAGTAAAGAAGCGGAACTAAAATCTAAAAAAATTGATGCGTTGTGGAATGGCTTAACAGTCTCTCCTGAGCGCGAGAAAAATATTTTGTTCTCCAATACATATATGAAGGATAAACAATATGTCATTGTTCGTAATGACGATGATTCCATTAAAGGTAAAGCCGATTTAGCTGGTAAGGTAGTAGGCGTGCAACAAGCTAGTACTGGTGAAGCAGCATTGCAAAACGATCCAAGCGGTAAGACTGTTAAAGAGACAAAATCCTATGCGGATTTTGTAAGTGCATTTATGGATCTTGGTATTGGTCGTGTTGATGCGGTTATTGCTGACGGTGTAATCGCTCGTTATCTTATGACAAAAGAACCTGGTAAATACAAAATCGTAGAAGGTACTGACTACGGCGTTGATAATTTTGCTGTTGGTTTCCGCAAAGATGATACTGCTTTGCGTGACAAAATTAATGGTATCTTAGCTGAAATGAAAAAAGACGGTACTGCTGATAAAATTGCTGAAAAATGGTTAGGCTCAGGCGCAGACTTAGATAAGAGCGATGCTAAATAGTACAATTCGTGATATACTAATAGTACTATGGTCAGTAGGTACAACTGATAATTAAAGAACGAAATGTACACTAGAGAAGCGGCCAGATGGCCCTTCTCTAGTCGTGTTTTGAAGGAGTCTTTCATGTTAGATTATTTATTGCAGATTATCCCAACCATCGCTGATGGTTTAAAGGTAACCGTATCGCTATTCTGTATTGTATGGATTTTATCTATTCCTGGGGGCATTTTAATGGCTATGTTACGCCTATCTAAATTGCCTTTAGTAGATAAGCTTGTTGATGCGTTCGTATATTTAATGCGGGGCACACCGTTGATGCTACAAATTTTATTCGTTTATTATGCATTGCCAATCATCACAGACGGTGCCATTCAAATGGATGATGCTACAGCTGCAGTTCTTACCTTCGTATTAAACTACGCAGCGTATTTATGTGAAATATTCCGCGGTGGTATTCAATCTATCTCTCGTGGTCAGTATGAAGGGGCAAAGGTTCTTGGTTTTACCTATGCTCAAACGATGCGTAAAATCATCTTGCCACAAATGTTTAAACGCGTATTGCCACCACTTGCGAATGAGACGATTAACTTATTGAAAGATACATCTCTCGTGTATGTATTGGCGATGAATGATATTTTGCGTATTACAAAATCTATCGTACAACGTGACTTTGATATTTCTGCATTCCTCGTGGCAGCATTATTCTACTTAATCTTTACATTTATTTTAACGAATATCTTCAACTACTTAGAACGAAGATTTGCCGTATACGAAGATTAATCTAATTCTATGATAGTTTGTCGTATGTAATGATATAGCTAGTTTTATAGGTGAGATACTTTTATTTGATGTCTATAGATGCGATTTTGTAGATGAGATATCTTTACTTGAGGTGCTAGTTATATACTTAATATGACGACGTAAGAGGTACTTATGACATTTGTAAATATGGAGCGTATTGAAAAACGCTTTAATAATCAATCAGTATTGCGCGATGTGTCGCTCAAAATGAATAGAGGAGAAATCGTTTCTATTATTGGACCTTCTGGTTCAGGTAAATCCACATTTTTACGCTGCTTGGGGCAGTTAGAAACGATTGATGGAGGCTCTATTACCGTTGATGGTACGGTTCTTGCTAGTACTGAAAATGGGGTTGTAAAATACGCGTCTCCTCAAACTCAGCATGAATTATTGCTTCGTATGGGGATGGTATTCCAATCTTTCAACTTGTTCCCGCATATGACGGTATTAGATAATATTATGATTGCTCCACGTATGGTAAAAGGTATGAAAGATGATGATATCTCACCCATTGCAGAGCAATTACTCAATAAAGTAGGGTTATGGGAAAAGCGTAATATGTATCCATCTCGCTTGTCTGGTGGTCAGCAACAGCGTGTAGCTATTGCCCGTGCGCTAGCGATGAATCCTGAAATCATGCTCTTTGATGAACCTACATCAGCTCTCGACCCAGAGCTTACTGGTGAGGTTCTTAAGACGATTAAACAATTGGCAGACGATCACATGACGATGATTATCGTAACTCATGAAATGAACTTTGCTCGTGAAGTATCGGATCGTGTTATCTTTATGGCTGATGGTGTTATTCAAGAAGAAGGAACACCAGAACAAATTTTTAGTCATCCGCAGAACGAAAGAACGAAAGCGTTCTTGGATAATATGTTATAGGAGGTTCTATGAAGTTACGTTTATTTGCGGCAACCTTAGCTGTCATGGCTTTGGGAACGACTTCTATTATGGCGGAAGGTTTACAGAAGACGCCTGATATACCTTTATCTATTGTGGAATCTCAGAAGGATTCCGCATCTATTTTGCCAGAACAATACAAATCCTATGCTACTAAGATGAACACGGTGGTGAAGGATTACAAAAATGGTTATATGTTCTCGATTCCTTGGCGTGTAGCTGATGGCGTTATGTTAGATATGGACGTGCGTAGTGAAAGCGAACATATTCAAGGGTATTCCTTCAATTTAGCGGGCCCTACGCAAGAGGATTCCTATACAGTATCTTTTACTAAGCGCAATAATACACCACAAGAAGGAATATCTCAAAAAGAATGGAATACAACTTGGTATGGTGTACCTATTAAGGGCATGTCTAATGAGGAGTATTTAAATATCTGGCGCCAACATAGCAATAACTTTGAGCATAATGATATTGTTGGTGGGTTCTTTGCTAAGAAAGGTGCAGTTTCCGCACGCTGGGATAAGAGTACACCAAAATCTTATGCAGATATGACATCTACAGAGCCGGTTCAGTCTGTATTTGAAGCAGAATTTATCATGGAGAAAGATCCAACTCATCGGTACAATTTGTCTAGTACGTATGCACCTGTTCGTGCAGAGTTTATGGAGCTAGGTTTGATGGAGCATACAATTCCATCCTTTGAATTGATCAATAAGCGCGGTTCTAATGCTATTAAAGGGGTAAAAAAAATATTAACCGGCACAAGCGATATCAGTGTAGCTGAGGGCATCAAGTTTGCTTATCCAAAAGGCTTCACCCGTCTTAATGAAAAGGGCAAGATTGCTTTTACCAAACATAATATACGCCTTGATATTGAGTCTTTTACAATCCCTGTACAAGCTGTCAGCTCCGGTATGCCAACTATGATGGCTAAGCAGATGCTTGGTGATTATTATCTTAAACAATTGGTTGATGTGAACAAGGCCACGATTACTCGTTATGAAACGCATATCATTGACGGTAATGTGATGTTCTATTTGGCGGGCCATATGAAAAATCCAAATACATCTGATACATCTGTAGCGGAACCAGTATCCTTTGGTGCAACAATTATTCTTGGCAATGAAGGTAATGTAGCAGTAGCTCGAATGATTGGTCCATCCACTAGCAATCTTGCTACTCAGGAACTTATAGATATATTAGATGGTTTTAAATTGACTACTACACTTAATACAAATCAATCGTCTCAGGTTCTTTAATATACGCATAATATTCTTTTATTTGTATAATTCTGTACGATTTGTGCTATAATGTAATAAATCCTCAGAAAAAAGAGGAGTTTTCCTTGATGGTCTAGAATATATTAGTATAGGCTAAACGATATTTGATCATATCCCCTTTGAGGGATTAGGAATAGGAGGGGTTATTATGGTTACCTACAAAACTATTGTCGTACCTACTGATGGTTCTGAAAATGCTAAACGTGCGTTGGAACATGCTCTCGCTGTAGCGGATCGCAACCAAGCTGAATTGATTGTTGTTCACGTTGCAAATATTGTGTCTGCTATTTCCAATTTTGATCAAACACCAATTTCTGGTGGATATGTATCTGAGCAAATTGCTGAGGATATGGAAGAAACTGGTAAGGAAATTCTTAATGATGTAGTGAAAGAAATTCCTGCAGGCGTAAAAGTTAAAAGCGTATTTGAAGTTGGCTCCCCTGGACCTGCACTACTTGCAGTGGCAAAAAAATATAATGCTGATCTCATCGTAATGGGTAGCCGTGGTCTTGGCCCTTTGAAAGGCTTATTCATGGGTAGCGTAAGTAGCTATGTAACTAGCCACTCCACTTGCCCTGTATTGATCATTAAATAATTTATATCTTATATCTTATATAGATATGATAAAAAAAGAGACTTTGGTTTCTCAAAGTCTCTTTTTTATGTTAAAAATGATATAATGTCTATATGTATGCCATACATATTGGTGTTATACGTTAAGACGTATCGATTAGTGACATAGAAGAGCTACAAAAAAGAATGGATAGGATTAAAAAAGGGGGATTATATGACCGACAAACAAGAATCATTGCTGAAGCTAGCAGAACTGTTTAAAATCTTGGGTGATCCTACACGCCTTAAAATAGTAGAGCTATTACTAGAAAATGAAATGTGTGTTAATCACATTGCAGAAACCATGGAGATGGGACAATCTGCTATTTCTCATCAATTGCGTGTATTGCGCCAAGCGCGCCTTGTTACATATCGTAAAGATGGGAAAACAGCATATTATTCTCTAAACGATGATCATGTTGAATGTTTAGTTCGCATGGGGATGGAACACGTAGCTCATCAATAATTTAAATTTTTTATAATGAACACATTTCGTCCTACTTAGGATGAAATGTGTTTTTATATTTTATATATTTTATTTGAGTTGTATTTGATTATGGAGAAGTATATAAAGTGAATCTGTTAATGAAAAATATAGGAATATTAGTGGTATTTTTAGCTACTGTATTCCTATCAACAAAATCTATATGGGCAAAACTAATTTATTTAGATTCACTGAGCCCCGTGAATGTTCTTGTGTGTAGGGCTGTTTTATCATTACCTTTTTTTCTTATACCAATGATTCGTTTTGATTGGAATAGCGTGAATAAAAGTAAGGTTTTTAAATACTCATTTTTTGGAGCTATTCTTTATGTATCTTCATCTATAACGGACTTTATAGGATTATTATATATATCTGCCTCATTAGAACGTGCTGTTCTATTTACATTTCCAATTTACGTTTTTCTGTTATCATCAGATTTATCACGCATTACATTTTCAAAAGTAGTTTTAATTGTATCTACTGTGCTAGGATTAGCAATTATGTTTAATCCTACCGTTGATAACCACCTTACAGATACTTTAATAGGCATTTCACTAGTCTTGCTTTCTGCAATCTTTTGGGCGTTGTTTATTATTTATAGTAAGAGGGCTGTTTCGAATATTAGTTCTACTATTTTTACCAGTACTTATATGTGTATAACTACAGTACTTTTACTTCTCGGCTTTATAATTGATAGCAAAAATTTTACTACATTTTCAACACTCCAAACACATACTATGATTTATTTAGTATTTTTGGCCATTTTTTGTTCTATCATTCCTTCATACTTGATGTCTTTTGGTCTTAAAAGAATTAATGCATCTCTTGCAGCCGTTATTAGTGCAATGGGACCAATAGTTACTTTAGCTTTAGATGTAGTTATTCTTAATCATAATTTAGCCTTGAATGAAATTATTGGTGCTATAATTGTTACAGCTTGTGTAACTTGTTTAACAAGGCTAAATGCTAAGGCATAAAAAATCACTCATAGTCATATGGCTATGAGTGATTTTTTATAACTATGATTTTTTATTTTAATATAATGGGAATAGATAATAGGCTATAGTAATAAACAGTGGCATAGTTATAGCGGATAAAATAGTTGTGCCCATTACAATTTGTGTAGCATATTCTGGATTATTCTTCATTTCAATAGCAATAAGAGACATATTAATAGCCGTTGGAACGCTATAGGTTATAATGATAGTTTGCGCCGCTATTGGATGCATAGGTCCATAGAACATAATGAATAATATAGTAATACCAGCTGCTATGAGTGGACTTACAACGAGCCGTAATGTGGTAGCAAGCATGACATCCATCTTAAAGAAGTTTAGCGGTGTTCTATTAATTTGAACACCCAAGGCAATCATAGCGACGCCAACGAAAGCATTGGCAAATATATTGAGCGGTGCAAAGAAGAAGAGACCGTGTAAATCGAAAGGGAGTAGGTGGCAAAGTAGTGCTAGTGGGATAGCATATACCATGGGCATGTGGAATACGACTTTTAGTGCATCCCGAGGGGTTAATCGTCCTGCTCCCGCTTGGTAGAAACCGTAGGTATTACTGCTAATAGTTTGTATGATCATGATAGATACAACACTCACTAAACCTAGATTAGCATAGGGGGTAGCACCATCGATGACGTATGGAATGTTAGTAAATACAAAGATAGCAAGGGCGACACCCATATTCCCAACGTTATTAAACATAACGCAGTTTTTTAAGGTTGCAATCTTAGCCACATCATATCCTTGCATCTTACCTACCACATTTGAAAGGATGGAGTTTAGTATGAGTACACAGAGCGCACAGAATACAATCTCCAAAGTACCTGAGTTAAGTTTAGCTTCATACATCGCTCGAAATATAAAGGTAGGTAACAATATATAAAAGTTTAGTTTACTCAGCGTATATAGATCGAGTTTAAATTTTCTATCTAATATAAATCCCACGCCTATAAGTACTAAGATAGGGACCATAGAATTCATAAAAATATGGCCTACTAATTCGAATAGATTCATCATCTCACCTAGAGTTTTTCTTTAATATATTAGTTAATATATAAGGCATAGTTTTAATGTATCGTATAACTATATAGCAAATATACAGTTACTTTATATAAGTTAAAAGTGAATAAGCGTTACGAAATGTGCTTATTCTTTATAATATTATCATACCATAGTATGTATTTTTTGGGATTTAAAAAATTATTGATTATGATTACTTATCATAATCATCAGAAATATCTATGCAATATGTGTTTTTGGATATACGACTTTAGCTATCGATTTATAGTATAATATGAATATATTGTATATTTTAATTTGTTAGTACACGAGGTGTCTCTAGGTGTTACCATAGCTTTTACAGTGTGGCGTTTTAAGGGATACACAGGAGGAATTATGAAACGAATTTTATTAGTGTTAATGAGCGTTTTCATGTTTGCCTTTTTAGTAGGATGTGGTAATGATGCAAGTAAACCAACTGAGTCGGCTAAACCAAGTACATCTGAAAAGATTACTGTACAAGCTGCAGCAAGCCTTAAAGGTGCTCTTACTGAATTGGCTGATGCTTACAAAAAAAGCCATAATTTAGCAGATGATCAAATTGCTATTAACTTTGCTGGTTCTGGTACATTGCGTCAACAAATTGAACAAGGTGCACCTGCTAGCTTATTTATCTCTGCTGACGAGAAAAATATGAAAATGTTACAAGAAAAAGATTTGGTAACTGATGTAAAACCATTCGTAACTAATGAACTCGTTCTCGTAGTTCCAAAGGGCCAACCTAAGGTTGAGCTAAATCAAATCGGTACAGTAAAGCGTATCGTTTTGGGCAATCCTGAAACAGTACCAGCTGGTAACTATGGTAAACAGGTATTAACAAAACTAGGCGTTTGGGAACAAGTTGAACCTAATGTAGTATACGCTAAAGACGTAAAAGCTGTAACAGCTTCCATTAGCCAAGGTGCTGGAGATGCTGGTTTCATCTATAAAACTGATGCTATCGCAGCGGGCGATGCAGTTGAAATCTCTGCAGTAACACCGGCTGATTCCCATGATCCAGTTATCTATCCAATTGGTATTATCAAAAAATATGACAACGCATTGGCAAAAGACTTCTACCAATACGTAATGAGCCCAGAAGGCCAAAAAGTATTAGAGAAATACGGTTTCTCTACTTCTAAATAAGAGTAAAACGCTAGCTTTCAGGGCTAGCGTTTTCTTATGATACAATAGAGATATTATCGGTATTACTAATAAGATTATTTCTAACTGTATGCTCTTTTTTACTCATTTGTAGTGAGGAGTGGGGACTGATTAATAATCTAGCATATGATTTAGGACATAAATCTTATTTGAAAAATATTTTAGAAATAATGGATACCGCAAATATTTTAAATTTGTTGTGTATAGAAAGGGGGCGTGACATGAGTCCATTCTGGCTATCATTATGGGTAGCAAGTATAGCTCTTATCATAGTTATTTTAAGTGGCTTAGGGACTTGTTACTGGATGAACCGTTGTAAGTGGGGTGGTATTGCCATTCTTGATGCACTTATTACCTTGCCACTTGTACTGCCTCCGGTAGTTGTTGGTTTTGCGTTACTTATGGTATTTACTCCAGGTTATGCGTTTGGTGCTTGGCTTGAAGCTCATGGTATGAGTGTTGTTTTTGCTGCATCCGGTGCCGTGATAGCCTCCTCTGTAATTGCATTTCCGCTGTTTTATCAAACGGTGCGTTCAGCATTGCAATCCGTCGATCATAATATGGAGGACGTAGCGCGTACATTAGGTGCTTCAGAGTTACGTATCTTTTTTACTATCTCCGTACCACTCGCTTGGAAAGGCATTTTGACGGGCAGTATCTTGGCCTTCTGTCGTGCTATGGGCGAGTTCGGTGCTACCATTTTGATTGCAGGCAATATTCCAAAGGTAACGCGCACCATGCCACTTGCTATCTACTCTTACGTAGAGGCAGGGCAGTACATGGATGCTTTTGAATTAGTTATCTATATTTGTGTGCTCACATTGGCATTGTTGAGTGGAATTCACTTCATCACAAAGGGGTCCTTGTTCCATCACATTGATAATAATTAGGAGGTCCGATGATTACATTTTCCTTTACCATAGCTAGACCTTCTGTGACTGTGAAAGCCGATGGGGTACTTTCTTCTGGTATTACCGTGTTAACAGGCCAATCTGGCAGTGGTAAAAGTACATTTATTAAGTGCATTGCAGGTCTTGTGAAACCGACTACAGGTAGCATTCAATATGATGAAACTATATGGGTTGATCGCGACAAAAAAATCTGGGTACCTGCTCAAGAACGTCAAGTTGGCTATATGCCACAAGGTAATATCGTATTTCCACATTTATCGGTGGAACATAATATTACCTATAGTAAACGAGGCACGTCAGAGATGTGTGACAGCTTATTAAAACGCTTAGGCCTTGAGAAATATCGTAAAACGAAAGCAGGTAGCTTGTCTGGTGGTGAGCAGCAACGCGTTGCATTGGGGCGTGCTCTTTACTCTAAACCAACCATCTTGCTTCTTGATGAACCATTATCTGCACTAGACTGGAATTTACGTAAGCATGTTCGAGAGGATCTTGTTTCCATTATTCGCGAATGGGATGTGCCATGTGTATGGGTTACCCATGATGAAAGCGAAGCCGAAATGGTTGGAAATCGGCACTGGACCTGTGAAGATGGGCTTATAGTAAGGTGTTAGCAGTTTTACTTATGAATCCAACGATGGATGTTACGATAAATGCTATTGTAAAGGCTGGTAGTGTTGCACCTATGGAGCTTTCACTATGCAACATATAATGGTATAAACCTACGGCTATAGCCCAAATCAACCCGCGAACTAGATAAGCCGATAGCGTTTGCACTTGTTGGCGATTGACAAAATAGTCTGCCAACAAGATGGCAATCATTGGAGCAAAGACGGATCCGATGAGATATAGGAATTCTGTAATATCGTCCATCGGATATAGGATGGCTGCAATGGCGCCGACAATGGTTACGATAACAGCTACGCCTTTACTAGATGCTCCATTATAGATAGTCGTACTAGATACGCCAGCTGAGTAAGCGTCCATGAAGGTCGTAGTTACAGTGGAGAAGATAATGACGATGAGTCCTGCAAGACCAAGGCCTGCGTTCATCATAATAGTAATGATAGAGTCCCCACCGCCGAAGATCGCCGCGCTAAGGCCCAAGGTGTACATGGCGACACTCGTTACGGTGTAGATGGTAGCACTTGTTAGTGATGCGGAGAAAGGGCTTTTGCTTTCACGAGTATAATCACTGATGAGAGGTAGCCAAGACAGTGGCATAGCGATTGATAGCTCAAGGGCTGCTATAAAGCTCATATTGCCATTAGTCATGAAGCTACTGTCACTAGGCCATTGAGAAATCATGTGAACTCCCATGTAGAGTGTGAGGCCTAGTAATAAAACAGATACGATAGCTTGAATATAGCCTGTATTGTGGAGACCGATGAAGAGCCATAAAATGACGAGCGCCCCAATAGCAATAGTCCAAATCATAGGAGATAGGGGCGCCAGCTCTTGTAAGGCAAGCATAGCATCGTAAATCATGATACTAGTCCAACCGATTAGTTGGATCATATTTAAAAAGGCAAAGCCCTTTGCCCCTAAGGGACCAAAGCTAAAGGCTGTCGTGTTCATACTGCCTTGCCGCAAACGGCCACCGATGAGTCCTGCTCCAAAGAGCAGAATACCGCCGATGATATGGCCTAAGATGATGGCATATAGTCCTTGAGTGAGGCCTAAGGGTGCCAGATAGGTGCCGGTCATAATCTCCGCTATAGATAGGGCGGCACCAAACCATATCATGGCGAACTGTGGTTGTGTAATGTGTGTATTTGTCATACGTCCTCCTTGCCAGGAAGTCATAGAAAAAGCCGAGCTCATGGGAACTCGGCTTTTAATCCTCTATGTTCCCTACGTTGGCATTATCCAAATCAGGTTATGGGTTAAAGCATTAGCTTACTCTCAGCCCACTCGTGTGAGCACCCCGTTATGGCTTCATTATACGAGGTGGTGGGAGAACCGTCAATTCTTTTGTTGCATAGATTGTATAATGATGTTATAACTAGAGTATAAAAATATATGGCCACTAGGGGTGCTTTTGCTGAGATTGATCATTCAAAACCCTAGACCTGATCCAGATAATACTGGCGTAGGGAAGTGGAATGAAACATAATACCAAACTATTACGAGACCATTCCATTTGAGGTGGTCTCATTTTTTATTTAGTTGGAGGTATTATGAAAAAACTGATTATTGCTAGTATATGTGTAGCCTTAGGTGTCGTCTTATCGACTACGTCGATTCCCATTGGCCCGGCCCGAATTTTTCCATTTCAACATATGATAAATGTGATCTTAGCCGTTATAGTTGGGGCGAGATTCTCCGTAGGCGCAGCCTTTAGTACCTCTTGCTTACGTAATGTACTAGCACTAGGCTCTCCGCTAGCCTTTCCTGGTAGCATGATTGGGGCTTGGTTATCTGCTTATTTATATAAGAAATACAATTCCATATGGGCGGCGGCTCTAGGAGAAATCATAGGTACAGGTATTCTCGGGGCTTTTATTAGCTATCCAATTGCTAACTTTCTACTAGGCAAACCATTGGCCTTGTTGACCTTGATTACCTCTTTCTCCATGAGTTCTATTAGCGGAGCTTGTATTGGCTTCGTGGTATTACAAATCTTATCTCGACGTAATTTGTTACATAAGGAGGCATAATGAAACTACATACAGCATTAACAATTGCCGGTACCGACCCTAGTGGTGGCGCTGGCATTATGGCCGATCTAAAATCATTCCAAAGCCGCCATGTATATGGTATGGCAGTGGTTACCTCCGTAGTAGCCCAAAATACAACAGGGGTTCACCACGTAGAACACCTATCGCTAGAAAGCATAGAAAAACAGTTACACGATGTATATTCAGATATTCTTCCTCAAGCCGTTAAGACAGGTATGATTGCTTTACCAGAGATGATGGATCTCATCTATCCTTATGTGAGTAAGAACATCCCTTATGTGATGGATCCAGTTATGATTGCCACCAGCGGTGATCGACTTGTATCGGATGAGGCCGTCGATTTCTTAAAATCTAAACTCATTCCGGTCGCTACAGTTATTACACCTAATCGTAGCGAGGCAGAGGTGTTAGCGGATATGTCTATCTCTTGTGAAAGTGACATTACAACAGCAGCTAAGCGTATTTTACATGAATTAGGACCTCGAGTGGTTATTATAAAAGGCGGCCATATTGGAGATGATGCTACGGATTATGCTTTCACCAAAGATGGAGATGTGCGTACGTGGACAAGTCCTAAATATGATACTGTTCATACTCACGGTACGGGTTGCACCTTCTCGGCGGTTATTACGGCAGAGCTCGCCAAAGGGCGTGATGTAATGGATGCAATTGGCATTGCAAAGAACTATATTTCCCTTGCGATTAAGCATAATCCAGCACTTGGAAATGGCTGTGGACCTGTTAATCATATGGCTTATGGGTTATTGGTAAATGGCCCTCAAACGATGGATGAACTTTTGAAAAATGACTAGAGGAGATAGTTATATGACCTACAACAATCCAAATATAAATGGTTCAAATTGGTCCGAACTGAATATATTAGAGTCTCTACGCAAAAAAAATCCTCTTGTTATTTGTATTACCAATGATGTGGTGCGGACCTTTACAGCTAACGGTTTGCTAGCCATCGGTGCATCACCCGTGATGAGTGAGTGTAGCGAAGACTTAAAAGACCTTATCGTTCATGCTTCTGCACTGCTCATCAATATTGGGACCGTTACACCAGATAAGGTTACTTACTACAAAGAGGCTGTTAAATTAGCGAAGGCTCATGAGGTACCTATTGTGCTAGACCCTGTGGGCTGTCACGCTGGGGCTTATCGATTATCTGTTGTTTTAGACTTGATTAAAACCGGTGCTATTTCGTTGCTACGAGGGAACCAAAGTGAAATTAAAGCCATCTATGATGCTCTTAATACAAATCATAAGATTGACAGTTCTCTCTCTGGTAAGGGCGTAGATGGGGCACAAGTTGAGGATAGCGCAATTATAACGTATCGTCTTGCACGCCAAATTAATTGTCCTGTTGTCGCAACGGGCGAAGAGGACTACGTTTCTGATGGAACTCGTGTATTTGCAGTTCCTCATGGTCATCCAATCATGACAGCGGTAACAGGGACCGGCTGTCTATTAGGGGCTGTCTTAGCTGCATTCTTTAGTTCCTATTATCCATTCATGCATAACATGTCTATCGGTGAGTTTCTTGCGTATGCACTGGCTTACTATGGACTTGCTGGTGAAAGTGCGGTTAAGGTGAGCGGTGTAAAACCTGGCAGCTTTAGTGTGGCATTTATGGATGCCTTATATGAATTCGATGATGCGATGCTTTTATCTGGAAATAGAATACGGCCCGTAGTTGTACCCGATCAATTAAAGGTATATTTTATTAGTGGCACACAGGATGTAGGATTTAATGAAAGACATTTATTGGACACTGTTGAAGCTGCTTGTCGGGGTGGCGTGACATGCTTTCAGTTTAGAGAGAAGGGCACAGGAACATTAGAAGGACAACAGAAACTAGAATTAGCTCAGCAGTTAAAAGAAATTTGTGCTATGTATAATGTGCTTTATATTATTAATGACGATGTAGACTTAGCAGTGGCTGTTAATGCTGATGGTGTTCACGTAGGACAAGAGGATATGCGTTTAGAAGACGTTCGTAATCTTGTAGGAAATAAGGTTGTTGGTATATCCATTCATTCTGTGGAGGAACTTCATAAGACTGATGTAGTGTATGCAGATTGTGTCGGTGTAGGTCCTATGTATGCTACAAGTAGCAAACCTGATGCTCAAGAGCCATGCGGACCAGATCGTATTACTAAGTTACGAGCAGAAGGTCTAACATTACCGTGCGTTGGTATTGGGGGTATTACCTTAGATAACGCAACGCCTGTTTTGCAAGCTGGTGCCAGTGGAGTAGCCGTAATATCTGCTATTGCTCATGCAGATAATCCATATGAAGCAGCAGAAGAATTTAAAAATTTAGTAGATAAAATAAAAATCTAGCAAAAGAATGCAAAAAAAGACGATGACATATGTCATCGTCTTTTTGTTAAGGAAGTTGTCAGTACTTACTGTAAGTTTAGATTGTACTTACAGGTATAGTTTTATTAAAATCTGTACTTACAGGTTATTAATCTAGTTAGTGTCGTACTTACAGATTAGATGGATTCAACGAAACGGTGGAAGAAAGCTTGTGGATGTGCACATACAGGGCAAATTTTTGGAGCCTCTTCACCAACATGTACGTAACCGCAGTTAGCACAGATCCAAGCTACTGGTTCGTCATTGTGGAATACTTTGTTACCGGATACTTGAGCTGCTAATGCAAGGTAACGAGCTTCATGACGAGCTTCGATTTTACCAACTTCGCGCATTTGGAAAGCGATTTTAGCAAAGCCTTCTTTTTCAGCTTCGTCAGCGAATTCTTTGTACATTGTAGTATGTTCGTAGTTTTCACCAGCTGCTGCATCGCGAAGGTTAGCTTCGATATCAGCGGAAATATCGCCACCATGAAGAGCTTTGAACCACAATTTAGCATGTGCAGATTCGTTATGAGCTGTTTCTTCGAAATAGTCAGCGATTTCGTTCATGCCAGCTTTACGAGCTGCACTAGCGTAGAATGTATATTTTTGGAATGCTTGGGATTCGCCAGCAAAAGCTGCTTGAAGATTTTTTTCAGTGTTAGAACCTTTTAATTCTGCCATTTTAATACTCCTTTGTACTTACGATAATTTTCAAAATTGTTACTTAACGTATATATTCATAACCACTTGGTTGTGAATGCAATGGAATAGAATACTTATTCTATCAATTTCGAGGGCGACTTCGCCTTAGTAAGAAAACTTATTCTTAGATTAAATAGACACTTGCTTAACTCTTAAAATAGTACTTACTTATTTGTGTGTTTCGGCACTTGCCGTCTTAACAGTTTTATATACAATGTGTTATCCGTATACTTAACGAATAATCATTGTTGACTATATTGTAACATACTAAATGAGAAATGCAAGTCTTTTTGTAAAATTTATTTCGAAAATTTTCTAAATGATAAATATTATCAATGTAGTAAAAATGTGGGTTTATAAAGATTGAATAGTATGGGATTTATAAAAAATCTTTATTTTGATATTGAGAATGATAACTAAATGAAAAATCATTATTGTTTAGTTATTAATGTTGATTTCTTTAGATGCACTAATATTTCCCTATAAAATATAATGATTAAGATAAACATTTTTGTGATCTTTTGGTGATTATATAATACTATTTTTCTTGTGTTATGGTTTTAATTATAAGAACAGCAGACATATCAAATCTGTACATTATATATTTAGGGCGAAAATTTTATGGTTATGTAATAGACGATTGAACTATAGAATCAGGATATATTTATAGAATCAACTATTTTATGTATAATAAATATATAAATACTGACAGAAGTTAAAGGAGGCGCTATGGCATTTGTTAGATATTACGTAGGCGATGTAGTGAAGATGAAAAAATCACATCCTTGCGGCAGTGATGAGTGGGAAGTTAAGCGAATTGGTACAGACTTTCTCATCGTATGTAATGGATGTGGTCATCAACTCTTGATGCCACGCCCTAAATTTGAAAAGGCTGTTAAGAAAATCGTCTCTCGATTGTCGGAAAATGAGTAGGGAGAAATTATGGTACGACTTACTGATTATGTGACAAGTGGAGGCTGCGCGTGTAAGATTGGGCCTCATATATTAAACCGTGTGCTGAAAGCTGTAACACCCGTTACTAACGAACATGTTCTCGCAGATATGACTGGTGCCGATGATGCAGGTGTATATCAAATCTCGGATACCTTTGCATTGGTGCAAACCTTAGATTTCTTTACACCTATGGTTAATGATCCTGGTTTATTCGGTAAAATTGCAGCTGCTAATGCGCTAAGCGATGTGTATGCTATGGGTGGAACTCCTTTAACAGCGATGAATATCGTAGGCTTTCCGGTTCCTCTCGTCGAGCAAGGTGTTTTGACGGATGTGTTAAATGGGGCTGGTTCGATTGTAGCCGAGGCTGGTGCAGCCATCGTAGGTGGACACAGCATTGAAAATAAGGAACCTATCTTTGGGATGTCTGTGACTGGTCAAGTAAATCCCCATCAGATTTGGAAAAATAAAGGTGCTCAAGTAGGGGACGTGTTGGTGCTAACAAAACGCATTGGTACAGGTATTATGAATAATGCGTTGAAAGCAGATTTATTCCCTGTAGGCACGGAACAGGCCGTCACTAGTATGAGTACTTTAAATCGTGTAGCGGCTGAGGTGGCGCATAACTTTACAGTTCATGCTTGTACAGATGTTACAGGCTTTAGCCTCATGGGACACTCCGTAGAAATGGCGAGTGCTTCTAATGTGACGATTCATATTAAAGTTTACGACATCCCTCTTTTTGATGATGTCATCGAGGCGGCTCAAATGGGGTTAATTCCGGCTGCATCTTATGGTAATCGCAAGGCTATAACTGAAGTACAAGTTGATGAGGACTTGGATCCTATATGGTCGGATATTGTATTTGATCCTCAAACCTCTGGTGGGTTACTATTCTCTGTTCCTGCTAGCGAAGGTGAGCCGCTTGTTCAGGCCTTTCATAAGGCGGGTATTGACTGTGCTGCTATTGTGGGTACTGTTGAAAGCTTCAGTGGTTTAGCGGTACGCGTTACAGAATAAAATTATAAAAATCAGGTCTATACTATTGAGGATAGATATTTAATTAAATTATTATTAGCTGATAGCTGATAGCTGATAGCTGATAGCTGATAGCTGATAGCTGATAGCTGATAGCTGATACTTTCACAAATTATATAATGTATATAGAGGTGTATGATGAGCAATACAAAGGAATTAACGGTAGATGTGCGCGGTAGCTTGTGTCCAAAACCTGTTATTGAAACTAAGAAGGTAAGTGATGCGAATCCAAATGCTGTTATTATTACAATTGTAGATAATGAAGTGAGCCGCGATAATGTAGAGAAGTTTGGTAAGTCTCGTGGTTATGGTGTAGGTATTCGCCAAGATGGCAAGGATTTTTATCTTACTATGACACCAAATGCAAATTCGGTAACGGAAGTAAGTTGTGAACCTATGAACTATGGAAATCGCGTCATTTTGATGACGAAGGATTATCTTGGTGAAGGTAGTGAAGAGCTTGGCCGAAATTTGATGAAAACCTTCTGGGTATGTATGCTTGAAGCTGACGTAAAGCCTTCTAAGATTTATTTCATCAATAGCAGTGTTAAGATGGTAGTCAATGATTCGGTTCATTTGGAAAATATCAAGAAATTAGCTGAGCTTGGTGTAGAAATTGCAGCATGCGGCATTTGTCTTGATTATTTCGGTGTAAAAGATAAGCTGGGCGTAGGCAGTATTACTAATATGTACGCTATTACAGATGCAATCCTTGGAGATAATATTGTTAAGCTATAATATTAGTATTTTATTTTGATATATCGATTTAGAGCTACTGATTTAAAGTAGATTTCTTATTTCTAGAATGAATCATTGAGATGAAAGACATTTAATCGTATCTACTTTGGTAGGAGGTGAGGCATTGGAAAATAAAAAATTACTTGTCGTTTTTACATCCTATTATTTTGGTGATAAAGCGGATAAAGTATTAACCGAGTTAGATGTGCCTCATCAGTTGATGGCCACACCCCCAGAACTTTACGATATGTGCGGTTTATCTATTGCAATAGACTCAAGTATAGTGGATCAAGTAAAGACCATTTTAAAAGAACATAAAATTAGTATGTCTGGCTTCTTTTGGTATGAAAAAGGAGAGCTAGCCGTACCGTATAAAGTCTAGACGTTGTCTAGGCTTTTTTTACTTTAGTGTCCATCTTCATATAACTTGAACGATGAGTGTGGTACTATAGAAACATGATATATTTTATCAATTACAGATATTAATTATGGAGGTATATATGAGTAAATATGAAATAGAAAATGTAAAATTAACAGCCCCTAAATTTGATCGTAAAGATTTAGAATATGCTATGACATATCGCTATGCATGTAAGAAATTTGATAGCGCTGAAAAGATTTCTGATGAAGATTGGCAAGGTATTTTAACGGCGGCGCGCTTGTCTCCAACCTCCTTAGGTTTTGAAGCTTACCAATTATTAGTTATTCAAAATCCTGAAATCCGTGAAAAGATGAAAGCTTATGGTTGGGGGATTCAAGCTGGTCTTGAAGCGAGTCATTTCGTAGTGTTTTTAACACGTAAAAAGGTGGATTTGGAATTTGATTCCCCTTATGTACGCTACATTCAAGAAGAGGTGAAACAATTACCTGCTGAAGTCGATGCTATTTATAAAGAAAAATATGCTCAGTTCACAACTGAAGACTATAAAACATTTGAGTCTGATCGTGCTGCCTTTGATTGGTCTTCTAAGCAAGCGTATATTGTAATGGCTAACATGATGACTATGGCTGCTTATGAAGGTCTTGATTCCTGTGCATTGGAAGGCTTTAATCAAGATAAGATGACAGCTTTTTTAGGTGATGAACTAGGGCTCTTTGATACAAAACATTTTGGTATTGCCGTTATGGCTGCTTTTGGTTATCGCGATGAAGAACCGCATCGCAATAAAACACGTCGCACAATGGATGAAATTGTTACAGTAGTTTAATCGATTGCGACTTTTATAACCATATCGAATTTCTTCATCTAATCTTTAGAAATGAATGGTATATTATAAATATACACATTATTTATTATATTTATAAAGCCCGTATAATTTGGTAGGATATTATAAATATATTGATTAAATAGGAAGGAGTGATCGTATGTTATGGTCAATTATTGTTGGTGGTTTTATCGGTTTTCTTGCGGGAGCCATCACTAACAAAGGTGGAGCAATGGGCGTTATTGCCAATGTTGTTGCTGGTTTAGTTGGTTCGTCCGTGGGTCAAGCAATATTTGGCACATGGGGTCCTAGCTTAGCTGGCATGGCATTAATTCCTTCTGTTCTTGGCGCTGTAATTGTTGTTGCTGTTGTTTCGTTTTTCTTCGGGAAAAAGGGATAGTAATCTATTTTTAAAAGTATAGCTAACATATATAGCTAACATAACTAAAAATGATTTCATATGAAAGGATTCATAATTATGGCATTAGAAGATAAATTAAATCAAGCTAAAGGTGCATTAAAAGAAAATGCCGGTAAATTAACTGGTGACAAAAAATTGGAAGCAGAAGGTGCTGTAGAAAATACAGCTGCAAAAGTTAAAGATGCTGCACATGATGTTGCTGAAGATCTCAAAAAAGCAGCTGAAGATGTTAAAGATGCTGTAGATGGTGCGATTAGTGGCGTCAAAAATGTTCTTCATAAAGACGATAAATAATATTATATAAAGGTTATAATTAGTAATAAAAAACCAGTAAATCCTGAGATTTACTGGTTTTTGTTATATAAGTTTGTTTATACGTTAAAGCGGAAGTGGGTTACGTCTCCATCTTTCATAACGTAGTCTTTACCTTCAAGGCGTACAAGGCCTTTTTCTTTAGCTGCATTTTGGCTACCACAAGCTTGTAAGTCATCAAAGGATACAATTTCAGCGCGGATAAAGCCTTTTTCAATATCCGAGTGAATTTTACCAGCAGCTTGAGGTGCTTTTGTGCCATTTACGATTGTCCAAGCACGAGCTTCCATTTCACCAGCTGTGAAGTAATTGATAAGACCTAAAAGTGCATAACTTGCTTTGATAAGTTTAGTTAAGCCAGACTCTTCAAGGCCAAGATCTTCAAGGAATGCAGCGGATTCTTCTTCGGATAACTCTGCAATTTCGGACTCGATACGTGCGGACACAACAACGATACCAGCGCCTTCGTTTTTCGCATATTCCTCTACGCGTTTTACATATTCGTTGGCAGAATAATCAGATACTTCATCTTCGGAAATGTTGGCTACATAAAGAGATGGTTTAGCTGTAAGCAATGTCAACTCTTTGATTATTTCCAATTCGTCTTCATCAAGACCTTGTGCACGAACAGGTTTCGCTTCGCCAAGACCTTCGATGATACGTTCTAATAATGGCAGTTCAGCACGAGCGTCTTTGTCGCCAGATTTGGCGATTTTTTCGATGCGTTGTTTTCGTTTTTCTACGGATTCAAGATCAGCAAGGCAGAGCTCAGTATTTATGATTTCGATGTCACGGATTGGGTCAATAGAGCCAGAAACGTGAGTGATGTTAGGGTCATCGAAACAACGAATAACTTGTGCTATCGCATCTACTTGGCGGATATGGCTAAGGAATTTATTACCCAAACCTTCACCCTTGGATGCACCTTCTACGAGGCCAGCAATATCTACGAAGCGCATAGCAGCAGGGAGGATGCGTTTGGAACCGAACATTTCAGCCAATACGGCTAAACGATTATCTGGAACGTCAACGACACCTACGTTAGGTTCAATTGTACAGAATGGATAATTGGCAGCTTCAGCGCCCGCTTTTGTGATAGCGTTGAATAATGTACTTTTACCAACATTTGGAAGGCCTACGATGCCTACTTCTAAATTTGTGCTCATGGTACCACCTTTTATTAACAAATTGATTTCGTTCTTTGTGAAAGTTTATAGCAATAGTTTGTTATAAACCTTATCAAATAAATATTATACCATACTAATAGGATGGAGTTACTTTATAAATATAAAATAAATTATTTCAAAGTGCTATAATATAAATAGAGTTAAATATATTAATTAAATTAATGTGATAAGTTCATATTAAAATATAGGATTAATATAGATTTTTATTCGCCGTAACTATATTGATATAATTTATAGGTGTATATATTAATAGGGTATGGAATGTATCCAATCATGTTAATGTATATATTTTTAAACCTATATAGTGAAAGCTAATAGGAAAGGAAGTTCAGTATGTTTTCCAAGCTATTTGATAGTTTCTTAGTCCATTATTTAGAACGCTTCAATGATCATTGTTTTACCGTAAAAATTGGAGATAATGAATATACAATCGGTGACGGAGAATCCGAGTTTACCGTCATCGTTAATCGCGATATTCCCAAGAAGGATTTGTTAGTATCTGCGGAACTCGCCCTCGGTGAAGCGTATATGCGTAAAGATATCGAAATTGAAGGGGATTTGTTTAAAGCCCTTTGTGTAGTCCTTGGTCATGTAGGTAAGGACTCTATCAATCGTAAGGTACTTAGCTCGCTCTTTAATGCGGGTCTTAAAAAGAAAGATCAAAAACAACAAGTATCTTCCCATTATGATTTAGGTAATGAATTCTATAAATTGTGGCTCGATGAAACCATGAGCTATTCCTGTGCGTATTTTAAGCATGAGAATGATAGTCTCAAAGATGCGCAATATCAAAAGGTACATCATATTCTTGATAAATTATATTTAAAGGAAGGGATGACTTTACTTGATATCGGTTGTGGATGGGGATTCCTTCTCATTGAAGCGGCTCGTAAATATGGGGTTAAGGGCTATGGGTGTACTCTTTCCGAAGAACAATGGAAAAAAGGACAGGAACGCATTAAAGAATATGGTCTTGAAGGACAAGTTGAGATTGAACTTATAGATTATCGCGACGTAGCAGCTTCCGGACGTACCTTTGACCGTATTGTCAGCATCGGCATGCTTGAACATGTAGGTCGGCCTAATTTTCCTCTGTATATGGAGGACGCATCGGATATGCTTAAAGACGGAGGTTTGTTCCTGCTTCACTATATTAGTGATCCCTCTGAAAAGGAAACAAGTGCTTGGATTCGTAAATATATCTTCCCGGGCGGATGTTTGCCGTCCCTCCGCGAAATGGTCAGCCTCGCTTATGACTATGATATGAATGTCATTGATATTGAAAGTTTACGGTATCACTATTATAAGACTCTAATGCATTGGTATAACAATTTCCAAGGCGTCCGTGAGCGAGTAGAAGCGAAACGAGGCAGTGAATTCGTACGCATGTGGGATCTGTATCTTTGTGGATGTGCGGCAGGTTTCTACATCGGTAATATGGACTTGCATCAAATTCTGATGACAAAAGGTGTTACGAACGAGCTGCCGTTAACACGTTGGTATTAAGTAAGAGTAAAAATAGACTTATAGGACAAAAAAGAGACCATCTTAAGATGGTCTCTTTTAATTAGCGGCATTGTAACTATTTTATATTTGTAGATTATCGAAAGCACGTTCTGTAAGTTTCGTTAAAAATTTTATTGAATGAATATCATATATAATTGTAAAAGAACTTTATCATTCTTTAGTGCCAAGTACTATAAACCCTGAATAGGATTTATTATCCTCTTTTCCTACAATGATTTTGGTACGAACATCAAAGAAATCATTCAGATTATTTTCTGTTACAGTATTCTTGGTGGTACCTAAAATATAGTTATTAGGTTTTAGCATTAAAGTTTTATCAGATATTTGAAGTGCATGATCAGGATAATGTGTGTTCATAATGCAAGCAAGATTAGATTCATCTACGATGTTTCGAATAAGTGAAAGCATGGTATACTGATTTTTAAAATCTAAATGTGATTCTGGTTCGTCCATAATGAGCAGTTGCGGTTCACTCGCTAGTGCTCTGGCAATAAATGCCAATTGCAACTGACCTCCACTTAAGCTTGATGCTGTTTTGGAAGCGAGTGAGGAAATACCTATTCTTTTTAGGACAGAGTGGACTATTTCATAGTCTTTATCTGTAGGTACAGAAAACATACCAATATGTCTACTGCGTCCCATTAATACGATTTCTTCTACCGTATAAGGAAATGATAATTCTCTTGCTTGCGGAACATAGCCAATAGGAGCATTATCATGTGGACTAACTAGTTTATTATTTATGTATATGTTGCCTTCTTGCAACTGCTGTATACGGGAGATACATTTTACTAATGTTGTTTTTCCAATCCCGTTCCTGCCTAAAATAGTCAATATTTCGCCCGATTTTATTGTGAAAGAAATGTCTTTGAAAATATAATCTTTTTTATTATAAGCAAATGAGCCGTTTCTCAATTCAAAAATCATTTCCAATCACCTCGTGTTCGGTAAAAAAGACAAGCAAAGAATGGGGCCCCTACTAAGGCGGTGATTATTCCTATTGGTATTTCTGCAGCAATAGCTGAGCGTGCGATTAAATCCACGATAATCATGAAAAAAGCTCCGACAATGATGGAGATAGGAAGTAGTTTCTGATGATCTACACCTATTAACATGCGACAAATATGTGGAATGACAAGTCCTACCCAACCGATAATTCCTGTGATAGTTACGCAGGCTGCAGTTATTAACGTGGCCATAGCAATGATAATTAGGCGTAACTTAAAAGGGTTCACCCCAAGTGCTGTAGCTTCCTCATCTCCCATAGAGAGAATGTTGATTTTCCAACGTAAAAAGTATAGCACAGCGCATCCAAAGATGATAGGAATAGAGACGAGTGAAACATTTTCGTAGGAAGCTGTAGAAAAACTACCCATTAACCAATATGTGATTGCCGGTAATTTGTCATATGGATCAGCTATATATTTAATTAAAGCTATCAATGCTCCGAAAATAGCAGAAACAATCATTCCTGATAAAACCAGTGATAATGATGTGATTTGATTTCTTAGGCGAGCTAGACTATATGTGAGGCAAACACTGGCAATACCAAAGATAAGTGCAAATCCCGTAGCGTATATATTTATACCGGAAATTAATATTCCCAGTGCAGCGCCGAAGGCTGCACCAGAACTGACACCTAATATATCCGGACTGACTAATGGATTTCTGAAAATACCTTGAAAAACGGTTCCAGCTATTGCAAGAGCTCCACCGACAAGTATGTTTAGTAAAATTCGAGGAATACGAAGATTCCAAATTACGGCTGATTCCATATCAAATGCAGCTGCAGAGTTTCCGTTTGATAAAATATTTATAACTTGTGTGGGCATTAGCATATATCGCCCAGTCATTAAGGATATTAATACAGTAAGAGCGAGAAATACTAAAAGGCAGAAAAATATAACTAGATATTTATTTTGAGATTTCATAATTACTCCTTAGTTAAAATGTGGGAGTGTTATTTATAGAAATATTTAAGATGGTATTAATTTCACTATCCGTGAGACTGTAATGGTAGAAGGTATTGTAAAACTGTTTTAAATCGTCACGTAATATATAGTCATTAAAAGTATCTGGTTGAATGAGTTGTCCCATCCATTTCATCATTAATGGTGTTTCCACATTAGGTGCATCCCAACGATAGATTCCCATAGGTGCTTTATAAACTCGATGGTTTTTTACAGCTTTTATGTTACTCCAATTTTGACCTTCAAGCTTATCCTGATAAATATCATCAGGTGTAATAGAATCAAAGTTGCTTAATATAATTATATCTGGATTCCAGGTCATGATTTCTTCCATTGAGACTTTAGTCCAGCTACCTTTTGTATCTTTTGCGGCATTTTCACCACCTGTCATAGTAATCATGAGTTGATTGACTGATTCGTTACCTGCAACAGTTAGATTCTTATTTTGCAAATATAATACTTTTGGCTTATTTGGTAACGCAGAAGCATTTTTTTGTTTAAAATATGCTTCTGAATCTTTATGGTATGAGATTAAGGCTTCAGCTTGTTCTGGTTTATCTAGAATCTTGCCTAACAGACGAATTCCGTTTTGAATATCATCCAATGTTCCATACTTTATGGATACAGCAGGTATACCTAGCTCTTTAAGTTTTTTTGCTACCTCTGGTTGATAATCCCAAATGATGACGACATCAGGCTTTAACTTAGCAACTTCTTCAAAATTAACATTGAAATTGTTGTCTACAAATGATGAATTAACATTTTCTAAATCAGGCGCTAACGTCTTAAATATACTGGCTTCATATGACTTTTTAGCTGATGGATGGATACCTACTATTTTTTTATCGCTACCATCAACTGCATATACAATAGAGGCCCAAGGGATAGGGACGATAGCGATACGATTAATTTCTTTCTTCATAGATACGTCTGTACCGGTTAAATCTGTAACGACTTTTATATTATCGTTGGGTTTATCGTTTGGACCAACAGAATTAGTACAACCGGCAAATAGTAGAGGACATATTAATAATCCTGCTATAAGACTATTGTGTATAAAATTTTTCAGTTTCATACGGCACCTCCATGATGGATATAAATTAAATAAACTTATCCTAGCATTAAAAAAAATAAACTTCTAATTCCTAATTTTTATGTACATATAGAAGAATATTATAAAGTTAAAATATGTAGAAAATATCCGGTAATAGAGTTTCTGATAGTATTTTTTGGTATAAAAAAGGCCCTCATCTATTAAGTCGATGAGGACCTCGCTCTATTATAGAGAATGTGCTCTTAATTCTTCAGCAGATTGTGTGGAAATCCAAGCTGGTGGAATGTCGAATACTGTATAGCAACCTGTGCCGCCGTGTTTAGCAAGTCGGTAGAGACCACGAGCGTAAGCAACAAGTGCAGAGCCTGTGAATTCAGGGTTAGAGTCAAGTTTCAAAGAGTACTCGATAACGTGACGTGTGCCTTTTGTACTTTCACCAGAGCGAAGAACGAAGCCACCATGTGGAATGCCTTTGTGGTCGCGATCAAGTTCTTCTTGGGAAATGAAGTTGACTACAGTTTCATAGCCTACGAAGTAGTTTTCCATAGTTTTGATTTCATTTTCGATTTTAGCTTTGTCCGCATCAGGAGCAGCTACTACATAGCATTCACGAAGGTGGCCTTTATAGCCATCAACATCTGGAGTTTCGCCGTTACGGATAGCTTCTAGGTATTGTTCTTTAGGAACAGTGTATTGACGAGCGTCAAGAACACCATCGATACGACGGATGGCATCGGAATGACCTTGGGATACACCACGACCCCAGAATGTGTAGGATTTACCTTTTGGTAAGATTGCTTCCGCGTAAACGCGTTGCAAAGAGAACATGCCTGGATCCCAACCACAAGAAATTAATGTAGCCGTTTTGGCTTCTTTAGCTACTTTGTCTACATTAGCGAAGTGTTCAGGGATACGTGCATGTGTATCGAAGGAATCGATACAGTTAAAGTATTTTGTTACCATTGGTGTTTGTTCGATAAGATCTGTTGCAGAACCACCGCAAAGAACCATTACATCGATTTTGCCTTTAAAGTTAGGAATATCTTCCATCGTGTAAGTAGGTACACCAGATACAGTTTCAATACCTTGACGGCGAGAAAATACGCCGATGAGCTCCATATCAGGTTGTAACTGAACAGATGCTTCTACGCCACGAGCTAAGTTGCCGTAACCAACGATACCAATACGAATATTCATATTAGCCTCCTATATAAGTTGAAATTTAATAATTAACATATTTATTATAGCATAAAATTAATAGCTTTTAATATTTTTCTATAGAATTTATTAGATGGTATAGAAAATAATTAATATCTAATTTAAACAAGTAATTTGTGCACAATTATATCGATACATAGCGTGTTGTTATAGGGGACAAATAAAAAATCATATGAGTAGAAATTGACACATATACCCTGAATCTAGATACAATTAAATTGGTTATGTTAGTTAGTTATGTTCATAGTTGAAGTGTTAAGGAGGTATAACATGCGAAGAAATGTAAAAGCTGCTGTTATTGCTGCATTAATCGTAACAGGTGCTAATGCTTTTGCCATGGTATCAGCCACAACTGTGGAAAGTCATACAGATGGAAAATCCATTGGCCTTAATTTGTGGGGGGAAAAGAGACATTATACAGATGACTTAACTGTTAATGTATCAGGTTTAGGTGTAAATGGAACAAAATATCATAATAATGTTACAGGTATTTACGCCCTTGATGGGACACAAGTCGCTATCGATAAAAATGTAACTGTAACAGTTAAAAATCCAGCACCAGCAGAAAGTGGCGCGAAACGTAGACCTGATTTGGCACATTATTACATGAGCGGTATCTATGCTGGTTATGGTGGACTTACTAATGATGGAAATAACGATGATACTCGAATTACCGTAAAGGGTAATGCTAAAGTCGATGCTGTTGGCGTTGGTTTGCAAGCTAATAAAGATGGATATATTCGCATACTAGGTGGGGCTGATATAAAAACATATCCTTTAGATACCTCTGATACCTATTCTGCATTATCTGAAGAAGGTTTTGTTTATGTAAATACGGGTATGGATGGCTTACATCCGGGAACGAATGATGCGAAGATGTATGGTAATATAGGATTTTTAGATAAAAACTATGGTATCGACAAGAATCCACATAACCATGGATCTGAAATTTCTTTAGGTTTAACAACACCAAATTCTAAATTGGTAGGTGGTGTGCTGAATGAATTTGATGAAAGCAACAACAATCCGTACCATGGTGGTTTGCGATTGTACTTACAAAATGGTGCGACTTGGCGCAATGAATGGCTAGGAGCTGAGCGCGTATATCCTACACAAGGTCGTCCTAATAATGCAAACTATTTATATACTGGTAGTCGTGTAGAACATTTTATTGGTGGTAAAGATATAAATAGTCAAGGTATTATCCAAGCCGTAGACCCACGACCAATTACTATTAAAAATTATGCAGGTCATACCGCTATTGATTACGAAAAGGGCACTCCTGCAGTTGCACAAGGTAAGGGTGAAGTCGTTATCAATCATGCTGATAAGGGTTCTTCTGTGACTATGCGCAGTTCGGCAGATGCACTTAAAGGGTATGCAAATATAGACAACCCACGAGGCACTTTGCAGCAGTTGGCTAATAAATTAACATATGCTGGCTTTACTAAGGGTGAGCGTAATTTAGATGTAAATGTTCAAGTCGATTCAGGCCTTATTAGTCCTGCATTTGCTACTAAGCTTGGTACAGATAGCTTTACTGTTGATGGGAAACCTAGTATTACTGACCAAGCGGTTGTGACAGCTCGTGAAAGCGAAGTTGTTTCTGGTGCTAAGAGTGCGTTAGCCTCCTCTGTGATGCAAATGAGAGCCGATACGAATGATTTACAACGTCGCCTTGGTGATGTGCGACTCAACTCCAATAAGCATGGTGTATGGGGGAAATACATCGGTGGTAAATCTAAAATTACAGACAGCGCCTATGTAAACCAAACCTATAACATGGCGCAAGTAGGCTATGACACATTGCGTGGCGATTGGACTATAGGTGGTGCCTTACTATACGGTACAAGCAGTAGTGATTACGCACTAGGTTCTGGCTCTGGTAAAACTGCGGGTTTAGCATTATACGGTGCAAAACAATATAATGATGGTCGTTATTTAGATGTGATTGGTAAAGTAAGTCGTTTGAAAAATGATTTCACTGTACGCAATAGCTTGGGTACAAGCTTGAACGGAGATTACCGCAATACAGGTACCTCTTTGAGCGTTGAATATGGTAAACGAATCAAGAAAGACAATGGTTTCTACATCGATCCTAACGCAGAATTGACGCTTAGTCGATTGTCTGGTGTAAATTTTGATGCTCGTACAAATACGGGCAGCATAGTACACATTAACTCTGATGCGGTAAATTCCGTTATTGGTCGTATTGGTGTAGGCATTGGCAAGGAAAGTAAGAACAGCAACCTTTTCCTCAAAGCAGCATTAGCGCATGAATTCTCTGGTAAAATGAAAGCTACTTATAGCATGGCCGGTGAGCCAACTACAGGTAGTGAAGTGAATTTGAAAGACACATGGCTTGATCTTGAACTAGGTGGCTCATGGAGCGTACGTCCTAATACATATATTTATGGGACTTTCACTAAAAACTTTGGTGCTACCGTAGACAATTCCTATCGCATTGACGCAGGGATTCGGCATAACTTTTAGGTAATAGTAAATATAGTAGAGACAAATAATATGGGGATGTTATTTGTTAGTACTATGGTGTTAAGGAATACTAGAATTAAATATTTATATATGTAAGGGTATATAAAAAAGACCGATTACATTCCTATTGAAGGACTGTAATCGGTCTTTTGGTCTAATGTATAAACACTATTTAATTAGACATTACAAATTCATTGTAATCTAAATATGAGTCTAAAAGTAACTCTAAATATAGATATAGCTAAATTAGAATTGTAACGTTTTGATTCTTTCAACGGCACGAATTGTATTTTCACGGCTACCGAATGCTGTTAAACGAAGGTACCCTTCGCCGTGAGGTCCAAAGCCAGAGCCTGGTGTAGATACGATTTGAACTTGTTCGAGCAAGACATCGAATAATTCCCAACTAGTCATATTACCAGGCGTTTTAAGCCAAATATATGGAGCGTCCACACCGCCATATACAGTAAGGCCGATAGATTCAAGACCCTCTTTGATGATGCGAGCATTTTCTTTGTAGTATGCAATGTTTGCACGTGTTTGTTCACGACCTTCTTTTGTGTATACTGCTTCAGCACCGCGTTGGATGATGTAAGGAACACCATTGAATTTAGTGCATTGACGACGGTTCCACATAGGGTTTAGCGGTTGGCGTTCACCAGATTTAGTTTTGCCAGTTACCTCTTTAGGCACAACTGCGTAAGCACAACGTGTACCAGTGAATCCTGCAGTTTTAGAGAAGGAACGAAACTCGATAGCCACTTCGCGAGCGCCTTCGATTTCGTAAATAGATTTTACAGTGTCTTCTGTGCTGATGAAAGCTTCGTAAGCGGAGTCAAACATCAAAATGGCATCATTATCTTTACACCATTTGATCCATTCTGCTAAACGAGCACGGCTCAAAACAGTACCGGTTGGATTGTTAGGTGAGCAAAGGTATACAATGTCTACTCGTTCAGACGGAAATTCTGGAGAGAAGTTGTTTTCTGCATAAGTAGGGAGATATACAACCTTTTGGAAGATACCATCTATAGCTTCGCCAGTACGACCGCCCATAACATTGGAGTCAAGGTATACTGGGTACACTGGATCAGTGATGGCAATGATGTTATCTTCGCTGAATAACTCTTGGATATTACCAACGTCAGATTTTGCACCATCGGAAACGAACACTTCGTCAATAGCAATATCTACGCCTAATGGTTTGTAATCGCCATCAACAATAGCCTGACGTAAGAAATCATATCCCTGTTCAGGGCCGTAACCGCGGAATGTTTCTGCTTTGCCCATTTCTTGGACAGCCTTGCTCATAGCATCGATAATTGCTGGAGCAAGAGGTAATGTAACATCGCCGATACCAAGACGAATAATATCTGCATCTGGATGAGCAGTTTGGTATTCATTTACCTTTTTAGCAATATTAGCAAATAAATAAGAACCTTGAAGGTTTAAGTAGTTTTCATTGATATTAGCCATGATGACTCCTTTTTATAATCAGATTTCTCTATATATAGTAAATTATATAGAATAATGACGCAAGGACTTTCTATAGAATTTAAAAGAGGCAGTCATTTATGTAAATCTTTAATTAATAAAAAATATTATTATGTAGCAAAAAATACTCATAATGTTTGATATAATATAAATGAAGAAATAATGAAAGTTTTAGTGTGTTTTAGTGTGTTTTGTAAGGAGACTATCATGAGACAAAATTTATTTTCGGAATGGGTAGATGATGTTTTTGGAGGTTTTGAGTATTTTTTGGAAAGCGTTAATGGGGCATCAGCATCGATTGATATGTGGAAGCCTTTTTATGAGAATGGACCGGAGGGATTTTATAGTACTTCCATTTTAAATTCTTTAGGGGATAGTGCAATTGGTGAGAAGCCATTGCCGATGACTGAATGGTTAGCTGCACAACTTCTTTATCCTATTAAGACTAACGAGCAAAACGAGTATAAACGTCCTATTGATTTTTGGGAGGGAATAAAACCCTTAAGAAATAAGACCTATTTTACAGCTGATCATAATAAGAAAAAATATTTTGAATTATACTCAGGAAAAATAGGTAGTAGAAACGAAGAAAATCTTGCTAAGTTATTATATTTAAATGATTTTATTCCTGGTTTGGGAAATATTATTGACTACCAGGTTCCTTTAAAAGGAAAACAGTCTGATAAAATAGGTAAAATTGATTTAGTGGGATACTCAGAACAAAATAGGAGATTTTCGTTGATTGAGTTGAAGTATCACCCTATTGGAAGTCAGGAAACTTTACTTAGATGCGTATTAGAGCTTTATACATATTATAAATTTTTAGATAAAGATCGATTTAAAGTCGATTTTATTGAGAATTATCCGAATAACTTAAAAGGACATGCATCTAATAGAGATGAATTAGCTTTTGACTCTGATGCTAAGTTTGAACTTATAATTTTGTTTGATGTTGGTGCTAAAGATGTTTCTGACTATACAACTGGTGAAGAAATCCCTTTGTTGCCATTAGAAATTTATCAACCTAGCCACTCTGATTATTCACGACAATTTATTGAGTTTATGCAGATGAAAGAGAATTTAGGTCAAGTTTTCTTATATAATCTCTGTAAAGCGATTGCGAATAAAGAAGGTATTGTTTTCAGATTTTGTAAATTAGCACGTTCAGCGGATAGTACTAATGAAAAATTTGAAGTTGTTGAATTTATGGATGATAAAGATAAAACCATACCTGTAGATTTTGATTGGCACATTGGCAAGTATTATATTCAAGATCAATTTATTATCGATTAAATATGAAGATAAAAATCCATCGTGGCACTCATCAGATTGGTGGTAGTGCCATAGAAATTAGTACAGCATCTACCCGCATTATACTAGATTTTGGTAATGAATTAAGTTTAGATGAAAAGTACATACCTATAAATTTAGATATAGACGGTGTTACAAAAGGGCTGTCGGATTGTGACGGTATTGTGATTTCTCATTATCATATGGATCACTTAGGACAACTAACCTCTGCATTACCAGAAATACCATTATATATGGGGAAACTGAGTAAGGAAGTGGCTATGATAGCAACTGAACATCAAGATAAAGATTTATATTTACGTTTGTTAGGTGCAAATACATTTCGTGGAGGCGAAGCCTTCACTATTGGAAATATACATATTAGACCTTTGGTTATCGACCATAGTGCTGTGGATAGTTATATGTTTGTCATTGAAGCAGAAGGTAAACGTGTCTTATATACAGGTGATTTCCGGATGCATGGGTTGCGTAGTCATATAGTAGAGAAATTAGTTAAAACCTATATAGGCGAGGTTGATGTATTAATTACAGAGGGAACATTAGTATCTCGTGGTGTTAATGATGGTATATCTGAAGCTGCTGTGTTAGAGGATATTTATTCGTATATCCAAGATGGAAAATATGTTTTCGTTATATGTTCATCTACGAATATTGACCGTATTATGGGAATTTGGCAGAATATGCCAAGTGATAAAGTTTTAATTTGTGATGCTTATCAGAAAAGAATATTAGATACTGTGATTAATAATGTATATTATGAAAGCTCTTTGTATCGTAGACATGATAGCCCACTAGTTCTTAATAAAGGATCGTATCCTAAATATTATGTGGATCATGGGTTTGTATCCTTAGTAAGAGGAACAGAATATTTTATTTCTCATATTAAAGAGTTTCCTAAGGATGATGTACGTATTATATATTCTATGTGGACAGGATATATTGAAGAAAACCTAGCGTTGAAAACTTTGTTAGAGACCTACCCAACCTATATATGTCATGCCAGTGGTCATGTGTCTAAAGATGATTTGACTAAGTTTATAGAACTAGTTAATCCCGACGCTATTATTCCGGTTCATACTGATAATCCTGAGAGATTAGAGAAATTAGTTCCTCATAGAAATGTGTATGTTGTTAATGATAATGAGCCATTTATCATATAAATTTTCGAAGAATTTCTGTTTATGTTGTATAATAAGTAAAAAGAGAGCCATCAACGTGTGGTTGCGTTAGGCTCATCTTATAAACATTTTTTAGGATTGCCTAGCGTGCGAGTATTTTGAATACTCTGTTGCGTTAGGCTTTTATCTTTACTCTACTTTGGGCATAGTATTTTACTATGCTTTTTTGATGAAAGTATATCAAAACTATATAGCATTAACATTGTTTTTGATATAATCTAAATAAATACATATTATAGTGTGGTTTTATATGAAAGTGGTGTCTTTATGCTGACGATTAGCAATAAGGGATGGCTTTTTACGTCTATATTAAGTGCTTTGATGGCGTTTACATCGTTGTCAACGGATATCTATTTGCCAGCTATGCCTGAGATGGGGCGTGATCTCAATGGTGATGCGGAGCTTACGTTGACAGGATTCTTAATTGGCTTTGCGCTAGCTCAGCTTTTTTGGGGCGCCGTTAGCGATAAAATTGGTCGTAAGAAGCCACTTATTATAGGGATAGTTTTATTTATTATTGGTTCTGTAGGCTGTGCCTTGAGTTCCTCTATGATGGAGTTATTGGCTTGGCGTGTGTTTCAGGCATTTGGTGCCTGTGTAGGACCGATGCTGTCGCGGGCTATGATTCGGGATTTATATGGTCGGACTGAGGCGGCTAAAATGTTATCTACATTAGCTATTGTCATGGCCATAGCTCCTATAGCAGGGCCAATGTTAGCAGGGCATTTACTCGTATGGTATACATGGCATTCCATATTTTGGTTGCTTGTTGCTATCGGTATTTTAATGCTCGTTGCCGTATTGGTGATTCCTGAGACACATCCCTTAGAAAAGCGTAGTAAAAAGTCTATAGGTCATACCTATAATAATTATTGGATTTTATTGCGCAACAAAGGTTTTATGAAATATACCCTATGTGTTAGCTCATTTTATATTGCCATTTATGCGTTTTTAACGGGATCGCCTTATGTATATATAGATGTGTATGAAGTGCCTAAAGAATATTTTGGTTATCTCTTTTCTGTCAATATTATTGGTGTTATGTTGTTAAGTGCTATTAATCGTCGTATTGTTAGTGCTATACGTCTCGATAGACTATTGAAATATGCCACACTATTTGCTGCTATTTGTGTATCCATTGTTATGGGCTTGATGTTCTTAGGTTACCATTCATTGTGGTTAATCGTTATTGGCTGTTTTTTATTCTTCTCCATGAATGGTATCATTGCCGCTGTAACTAATGCATTAGCTTTAGATAGAGCAGGTAGAATGGCTGGATCTGGGGCGGCACTATTAGGCGCCATGCAATATGGTAGTGGTATTGTGTCATCGTTGATACTTACCTTCTTACCAAATGATACGGCCTATCCTATGATGGGGGTAATAGCCATATTTGTAATTATCTGTGCTATTATTGCCTTTCCTGAGGATGAAAAATATAATCGTATATAATATTTGTGAAAGCAAGGGCTTAAATTGAGTCCTTGCTTTCATTATTTTTTTAGGTTATAATAGTAAGGCTTATTGATGGTAAGCACTTCCTACCCCTATGTGTCGATAGGGGCATTAGTCCGAAAGAGGAGGTGATTTTGTATGAACAAATACGAAGTCATGTTTATTGTGAAACCAGCTGAAGAGGAAGCAACTAACGCTGTTATTGAAAAAGTAGAAGCTTTAATTGCTCGTGTAGGCGGCACAGTAGAAAAGGTAGATCGTTGGGGCAAGCGTCGTCTTGCTTACGCGGTGAAGAAATTCACTGACGGTTTCTATGTATTGATCAACTTTGAAGCAGCACCTGCTGAAATCAAAGAAATCGATCGTGTATTGAAAATCAACGATGAAGTCCTAAGACATCTAATTGTTAAACACGAAGCATAATTAAAGCCTGGAGGAAAACATGAACTCTGTACAAATTCTAGGTAATTTAGCTCGTGATCCTGAAGTACGCTATACCAAAACTGGTCGTGCGGTAGCAACTTTCACAGTAGCTGCCACAAATACCTATATTGATTCCACAACAAATGAGACGAAAGAACAAACTGCTTTCATCAACTGCGTTGCTTGGGGTAAACTTGGTGAAGCGGCAGGCAATCTTCGTAAAGGCAGTCGTTGCTTTGTAGAAGGTCGTTTGCAAACTCGTTCTTACGAGACTCAGGACGGTCAAAAACGGTACGTTACTGAAGTGGTAGCGAACTTTGTGGGCCAATCCCTTGATATGAATACTAATTCTTTCGAAGGTGGGTCCAATTTTGATAGTTTCAGTACAGGCGGCGATGACGAAAACATCCCGTTCTAGTGTCAGGGACTCCTACTAATTCGAAAAGGAGGATTCGCAATGAGAAGAGATAGAGGCAGAAAGCCAAGAAGAAAAGTATGCGTTTTCTGTGCAGACCATATCGATCAAATCGACTATAAAGATGTTGCTAAACTTCGTCGTTTTACGACTGAACGCGGTAAAATCTTACCTCGTCGTATTTCCGGTACTTGCGCAAAACATCAACGCAAATTGACTACATCTATCAAACGTGCACGTGCAATTGCTTTATTGCCATTCACTGCTGAATAATTGATGAATCAAGGCGGTACAACCATTTGGTTGTGCCGCCTTTTTGCTATACAAAAAAAGAAGCTATCCGTTGGATAGCTCCTCTTTGTTATACAGCTTTATATTTTTTAGGTGGTTCACCATTTTCGGCGGCTTCTTTATCGGCGCGCCACTTGCGTTCGAAATATTTATGATACTCAAGTGGGATATCATTAGGGGTTGCTGTTTCATAAAAGCTGCAAGTGCCTCGACGTTGTGCTTCTTCATAGAACCAGGTTTTAAACTCTAGCATAGATAAGCGAGCTTGTAGGTGCTCAATTTCTGCTAGCACACGATCTCGTTGATTTTTAATAATAGATAATCGATCGTTGATGCGGCTATCGCCTTCAACGCAGCAGTCGATAAAATGTTTGATTTCTTTTATAGGCATACCCGTACGTTTCATACATTCGATTAATTCTAGCCAATCCATATCTTCTTCGCGGAATATACGGATACCTCCACTAGAACGTTCTACGAAGGGCAATAAGCCCTCCTTGTCGTAATAACGCAAAGCAGAAGGTGCTATATTTAGTTTTTCTTGCGATTTCGCCAACAGTATATGTCATTGAATCTCCTAATATATATGGCATTTATAGATGGATATAAAAATTGTAAATGTAAGGTGTATTGACTTAAACCTAACTTTAAGTTTTATACTTGGTACATACTTGAAGTATAAAACTAGTTATTTTTAGTGACAATCTTTATAATCTTTATACTATTTTATGTATAGTGATTGTAGTTGAAGTAATTATAATTTGTATTGAAAGGATTACCATGAACTTAATTGATGTAAAATCTCCAGCCGATTTAAAAGGCTTATCCATCTCTGAATTAACAGACTTAACAGCACAAGCTCGACAAGCTCTCATGACAAAGGTATCTGAGCACGGCGGCCATTTTGGTCCACCTATGGGCGTAGCAGAAATGATCATGGCCTTGCACTATGTATTTAACTCTCCTGTAGATAAGATTGTATATGACGTATCTCATCAATCCTATGTACATAAGATGGTTACAGGTCGTGCATTGGCGTTCTTAGATCACGATCATTATGATGATGTAACGGGCTATACAGATCCTACTGAAAGTGACCATGATTTCTTTAACATTGGTCATACATCCACATCTATCTCCTTAGCATCTGGCCTGGCTACTGCTCGAAATTTAAAGGGCGACTCTGAAAATATTATCGCTATTATTGGTGATGGTTCTTTATCTGGTGGGGAAGCCTTTGAAGGTCTAGATTATGCGGCCACATTAGATAGCAATATGATTATTATCGTCAATGATAATGACCAATCCATTGCAGAAAACCATGGTGGTTTGTATCGTGGCCTTCGTGAATTACGCGAGTCTAATGGTGAAAGCTCTAATAATATTTTTAAGGCCCTTGGTTTAGACTATCGTTTTGTAGCAGAAGGTAATGATTTAGAAACATTGATCAATGTATTCAAGGATGTAAAAGACATTGATCATCCAATCGTTTTACATATTGTTACTCAAAAGGGTAAGGGTTATGCCATTGCAGAGCAAAATAAAGAAGCCTTCCACTGGACAATGCCTTTTGATTTAGAAACAGGTAAACTCAAAAAGGAACATCATGGTCCGACCTATGCTGGTACAATTGCGGACTATTTGATGGAACAAATTAAGGTAGACCCAACGGTAGTAGCTATTAATGCGGGTACACCAGGAGGTTTTGGTTTTACTCCTGAATGGCGCAAGGCGGCAGGCAAACAATACATCGATGTAGGTATTGCAGAAGAACACGCCATCGCAATGAATTCTGGTATCGCTAAAAATGGTGGTAAACCAGTATTTAATGTATATAGTACCTTCCTACAACGCGCTTATGACCAATTGGTTCAAGATCTTTGCGTCAATAATAACAGTGCAGTCATCATCAATCATATGGCATCTGTATATGGAATGAACGATGTCACGCATTTAGGGTTCTTTGATATACCTATGCTTACTAGCATTCCTAATTTAGTATACTTAGCACCTACTAATAATGAAGAGCTATTGGCTATGACCGAATATGCAGTGCATCAACACGAGTATCCTGTGGCTATTCGTGTTCCTGTAGGTGAATTTACATCTACTGGTGTAGCCGATACGACTGATTACAGTGTTTTAAATAAATCTGAAGTGACTCGTCGTGGTGAACACATTGCCTTATTAGGGCTTGGTAATTTCTATCATCTAGCTAACCAAGTGGCTGATGAATTGGCTAAAGACGGCATTAACGCAACCGTAGTAAATCCTAAATTTGCTTCTGGTCTTGATGAAGCATTACTGGAAAAATTGAAAGCAAATCATTCCGTAGTATTTACATTGGAAGATGGTGTAGTTGAAGGCGGTTGGGGTCAGCGTGTAGCTAGCTTCTATGGTCCATCTAATATGCGTGTTAAAAATTATGGTATTGCTAAAGAATTCCAAGATCGTTATGATGCAACTGAATTGTTACGAGAAAATGGCGTTTCTCTAGATCAGATTGTGGCGGATGCAAAACAAGTGTTATCAGTTTAGTTTGATAAAATATTAAATAAATAATTCTCTGTAAATACAGTAGAAATCTGGAATTGGTAGATTTCTACTGTGTTATTTTTTTATTTGTTCAATTTCATTCTATAATTAAGCGTGGTTTATAAATATATAATTTTTATAGATAAATATATATAATTTATTAAAAGATTATAGATTTTTTTCGAATAGGACTATAAAAATTAGATGAAGTATTATATAATAATATCTACAGTATGTATTACAGTAGAACAGTAAAATAAATCCATTGATAATATACGCTACTATTGCAGTATTATACAATTAGTATTAATGATAAGGGAGATTGTAAGACTTTGAAAAGAGTATTAACCTTAACATTAGCCGTGGCCATCGTTGCCGGTGGCTATATGTTTGAGGCTAATGGGGCGGGAGAACAACCTTCTAAACAGGCACCATCTATATCTGAGATAAATATATATACGCCAAAAGAGCTTAATGCACGTCAGAAAGACTTGGTTGAAATCGGCCGCTATACTGCGTCTGGTGATCAAGGTGCATTAAAGAGTGTAATTGCATCTGCTATTGAGCGAGGCACGTTGACGCCACAAGAGGTGAGTATTGCCATTCGTCAACTTTACTCTGCTGCTGGCTTGAAACAAATGAATGCTGCTTTAGCTACATTTGATCAATTACGTGATGAACGCCCTGAGTTTGGCGATGAGTACGAAAAATTGGTTCCAAAGCAAACAGGACTTAGTGCTTTATTGGGGAATGGCACTAATGGGGCACCTTTAACAAAGCCGAAAGCTGAGGAAACAAAAGAGGGGGTTCAATATAATACGTTCCGTATGAAAAAACCAAAACCTCAAAATCGTAATCGTTCACGTTTAGGTAAATTGGACCGTGAATTGGTCGCTGCGGCAGCACTAGGTACTCGAGTTGGTAAAAATAATCTTTTTACTGCAGCTGAAAAGAGTTTATCTGAACTTGGCCTAAGTCAATATCAAATTGAAAATTTAGAAGCTATGATTTTCCAATAAAATGTAGACCTACTTCTTTCGGAAGTAGGTCTTTTTTTATGGCTTCTACTTTCACAGTTTTAATGATTAGGATTAAATCCATAGAATGTAATTGACGTTTAAGGTCCCCTTTTCTATAATTAATAAGATAGGTATATGACCTGTAATAATAAATATAAACAAATATAAATATATTATTAAAAATAGATGTAAGGAGAAAGTATGCGCCTTCGTAGAAAACCATGGATTGATGAAGCTATCCACGAATATGACTCTCACATCATTTTGTCTGGACAAGAAGAGTTTAAGGGCAAGTGGCGTGAATTATTTGAACATCCTGAGTACCCATTATATATGGAACTAGGGACGGGGAAAGGTCGCTTTATTGCGGGGATGTCTGAAGCGTATCCAAATGCTAACTTCGTAGGTTTTGAAGTACAAATGGGTGTTATCTATTATGCAGCACAAAAAATCTTTGAAGAAGAGCGAAACAATGCAAAGGTCTCTCTATTTGATATCGCAGGTATCGAAGAGATAGTGGCACCTGGAGAAGTTGATCGTTTCTATATTAACTTCTGTGATCCTTGGCCTAAGGCTAAACATGCAAAACGCCGCCTTACATATCACACATTCCTCGATCGTTATGCCCGCCTTTTAAAAGATGGTGGAGAAGTTCACTTTAAGACAGATAATGAAGGGTTGTTCATGTTCTCTCTTGAAGAGTTTAAAGCGTGTGGTTGGGAGCTTAAAAATGTAACGTATGATTTACATAGCACAGACCTTCCAAATGTAAAAACTGAGTATGAAGAGAAATTTAGTAAAAAAGGACAACCTATTTTTCGCTTAGAAGCAATTAAGCCAAAAGTTCAAAAGGAGGCTTAACATGCAAACACCGAATAAGGGGGATAGTCGGTGGGGCTCACTTTTTAAAAATGATTTACAAGGTATGCTCTTACCTATTCTTCTCATTACAATTATAGGCAGTGTAAATATCTTTAGTGCTACGTATATCAGCTCTATCTATGAAAATACGGGATTATTAGGATACTTTTTAAAACATATGACATTCTTGTTTTTGTCTATGGCGGCAGGTGTTATATTGTATCGTTACGATTACCGTCAGTTACAGAAGCCTCACATGTTGCAAAGAATTATGATTGCTACACTAATTGGTATGATTTTGGTTCTTGTGATTGGTGCAGTCATTAATGGTGCACGTCGTTGGATTGTTATTGGGCCTGTATCGATTCAACCTTCAGAATTTGCGAAATTGGCTGCCTTGATATGGACGTCCGCTAAATTGAGTACCATGCGGAAATGGGGAAAACCAAAGCATACTAACCCTCTCATTAATTTACAAGGTTATTTTAGTGAACGTATAAGTTATATGTTGCCAATGTTAATATGGCCAATTATATTTGCAGGCTTAACAATCTTGCAACCAGATATGGGTACGACCGTATTGATTTTTGGTTTTTCCTTTGTGCTCATTTACTTAGCGGGCTTTGATGGAAAATTCTTTGGCGGAGCTTTTGTGATAGCTGGATTTCTTGGCTTTATTGTAGCTCGTATGTCGCCATATCGCTGGGAACGTATTCAATCTTGGTTTGATCCTTGGCCTCATGCGCAGGATATGGGGTATCAAACAGTTCAAGGGCTGTTGGCCGTAGGTTCTGGCGGTATTTTAGGCGAAGGCTTTATGCAAGGTACATCAAAGTATTTTTACTTACCAGAAGCACATACAGACTTTGCTTTTGCTGTATGGGCCCAAGAAATGGGTTTCATTGGTGCAGTGTTTGTTGTCGTTCTGATTGCAGCTTTTACCTATTTTGGGTTCCGCATTTCTAATAAGGCTCGTGATGAATTCGGGAAATGGTTAGCAATGGGCATAACATTGCTTATCAGTGGTCAGGCCTTGTTTAACATCGCCATGGTATGCGGTATCATGCCTGTAACAGGGGTACCATTACCGTTTGTTAGTTATGGGGGCTCTTCATTATTGATGAATTTCATGGCTATTGGGTTGTTGGCAAGCATTGGTCGTCGTAATGTAGAAGGGGTAAAACAAGTTGGTACAGCTGAACCATTACCATCTTTGCGTGAAGAAACACAAAGTCGTTTCAAGCCTTCTGCTACGACGCGTACTAATAAGACAAATATGCCTGGACCGTTTAAACCACGGCCTTCTAAAAAGTCGACTCGTAGATAGATTAAATTTGAACGTTAATATCTAACGTATGTATCATAAGATGAATCTGTTTGTGTAAATTCATAGAGTATATTTAAGGACTGTACTATATGAACTTAGCATCGTTATATTGTGTGTGAGGAGAAACGATGAAAGATTATATTGATATTCAAGAACGCCCATCATGGGGCCGAATGTTACCACTTAGTTTTCAACATTTATTTGCCATGTTTGGCTCTACTGTATTGGTACCGTATTTATTAAAAGTAGACCCTGCAACAGCATTGTTTATGAATGGTATTGGTACATTATTGTACTTATTTGTGTGTAAGGGTAAGATTCCTGCATATCTTGGTTCTAGCTTTGCCTTTATTGCGCCTGTAGCAGGTGTGTTATCTGCTGGTCTTGGTTATGAAGCGGCAAAAGGGGCTTTCGTTGTATTTGGTCTATCTTTTGTAATTTTATCTGTTCTCGTACGTTATATTGGTACACGTTGGATTGATAAATTATTCCCACCAGCGGCAATGGGTGCTATCGTAGCGATTATCGGCTTAGAATTAGCGCCAGTAGCGATGAGTATGTCTGGCCTTATCGGTAATCAAGATTTAGGCATGAGCCATAGCCAAGCTGTTATTATCTCTATGTTTTCCTTAGTTGTTACCTTGCTTGGCACTGTTGTTTTCCGTGGTTTCTTAGCTGTTATTCCTGTTCTTATCGGTGTTGTTTCCGGTTATGTATTGTCTGCTGTGATGGGAGTTGTTGACTTCTCTGGTGTAGAAGCTGCTCCTTGGCTTTCATTGCCTCAGTTCTATGGTATGCCTGTATTTGATATCAATGCGATTATCATGATTATGCCGGCGCTCTTCGTAGTATTTGCAGAGCATGTTGGTCATTTAGTTGTTACTAGTAATATCGTCGCTAAAGACTTGATGAAAGAGCCTGGTCTACAAAGATCCTTGCTTGGTGATGGCCTTGCAAATATTCTTTCTGGTTTCTTTGGTGCTACACCAAATACGACGTATGGTGAAAACATCGGTGTACTTGCAATTACTCGTTGTTTTAGCGTATGGGTAATTGGTGGTGCTGCAGTTCTTGCGATGATTATATCCTTTGTTGGTAAAGTGGCAGCACTTATTCATGCTATCCCAGTACCTGTTATGGGTGGGGTTTCTATTCTCTTGTTCGGCATTATCGCAGCATCTGGGTTGCGTATGCTTGTAGAACGTAAGGTGGATTATACAAACCCTGTTAATATGATTCTTACATCCGTTATCCTTGTGGTAGGTCTTAGCGGCGCAGAACTTGCGGTTGGTCCTGTAGTGTTAAAAGGGATGGGTCTTGCTACTGTAGTAGGTATGGCGATGAGCATTTGTTTGTTGATCCTTCAAAAAACAGGCGTTGGCAATGACCAATTGAAAAAAACAGAAGTATAACTTTATACGACTTTAAGCTCTTGGCATAGAACCTTGAGATTAAGGTGAATTGACTTGTATTCAATATAATAAACGACTACTGAATCAGATTGTATCTGTAAAAGTAGTCGTTTTTGTTTAGTATCTTTATAATTTATCTTCAATATTGTATAATAAACATATAAGTTGTATAAAATTAATTTTAGAGAGGAGGGCCTATGGAGTTTTTAATATGGATGGCTATCGGTGTTTCTTTGATGGCTGTAGAACTTGTAGTACCAGGCGGTATTTTAGGTCTTATCGGTTATTGCGCATTCCTATGGGGCGTTTATGTAGCTCTTGGGGAAGGTACGGTAGCATTGTATGCCGTGCTAGGATTAACAGCCTTGTTAATTGTCATTATCATTGTGTTCTTTAATCACTTTGAGAAGACTTGGATAGGCAAATTGTTTACCTTAGGGCAACGGTCTACGACAAAAGCCGGTTATGTATCTAATGATGTATTAGAAGATTTGGCTGGCAAGGAAGGTGTAGCTCATACAACACTACGCCCTGCAGGTATTGCTAAGATTAATGGTAATTTGGTAGATGTTGTAACCGAAGGTGACTTCATCGATGCCGGTTCACCTATTGTGGTCCTTCGAGTTGTAGGTGGCCGCAATATTGTTAGAAAGCGAGATTAAGCTTTCACAACATCGTCGTAAATCATGGAGGTTATTATGGATGTAGGTATTTTAATTTTGATTCCCATTCTGCTGATTGGTATTATGGTATTCTTATATGTTGTGCCATTAGGCCTTTGGGTATCTGCTTTAGCAGCGGGCGTTAATGTTGGTATTTTTACACTTGTAGGTATGCGCTTACGTCGCGTAAATCCGTCTCAAATTGTAATGCCGTTGATTAAAGCTAATAAAGCGGGGCTTGATGTGAATGTAAATCAGTTGGAAGCGCATTATCTTGCAGGTGGTGACGTTGACCGCGTTGTAGATGCTTTGATTGCCGCTGAACGGGCATCCATTCCGTTGACCTTTGAACGTTCTGCAGCTATTGACCTTGCCGGTCGTGATGTATTGGAAGCGGTTCAAATGTCCGTTAATCCTAAAGTGATTGAAACTCCAATTATTTCTGCGGTAGCAAAAAATGGTATCGAATTGAAAGTTCGTGCTCGTGTTACTGTACGTGCGAATATCGATCGCCTCGTTGGTGGTGCTGGTGAAGCCACAATTATTGCCCGCGTAGGTGAAGGTATCGTAACGACTGTAGGTTCCTCTGAAGAACATACAGATGTATTGGAAAATCCAGATCACATTTCCCGTACTGTATTGGGTAAAGGCCTTGATGCGGGTACTGCATTCGAAATCTTGTCCATCGATATTGCTGACGTAGATGTGGGACGTAACATCGGTGCTCAATTGCAAACTGACCAAGCGGAAGCAGATAAGAAAATTGCTCAAGCTCGTGCCGAAGAACGCCGTGCAATGGCGGTTGCGACAGAACAAGAAATGCGTGCTAAAACACAAGACATGCAAGCTAAGGTTGTGGAAGCACAAGCTGAAGTTCCTAAAGCATTGGCAGAAGCTTTCAGAAACGGTAATCTAGGTGTTATGGATTACTATAATATGAACAATATTATTGCAGACACTAAAATGCGTGAAAACTTAGCAGATGGTGAATAGGAGTAGCTATGGACTCTATTTTGTCTTCAGTGCTATCCATCTTTTCGCATAATCCAATCTTTGTTTTAGGTATCATCGCGTACATTGCTTTTTCCATTATAAAAAATAAGAATACTGAAGAGTCTGAAGAATATGATGAGTATGAAAGCTCTGGTGGCGGAACTTGGGAAGATATGGAGCGCGAATATGGCATCTCTATAGAACGCAAGGTAGATGAACCGTCTACGGGTGATTTGTCTAAGGTTGATGACTTTTATCGGGATTCTTATGAAGATAAACCGATTGTAACTCAGCAACCAGAAGCTCCATCGCAAACTATGGAGGACATACATTTCAATGAAGAGGCTGCAGCAACTCAACGAGATATTGAAGCCTTATCAATGAAAAGTTCCAGTAGCAATCCGAGTTATACTACCAGTAAGACTCGCTTAGATAGAGAAGCTGTTACGGGGCCGACCTTAAGTGAAAGACTAGCTGAGTTTAAACGAGATAAAGCAGCTAAAGAGGGACAAGTTCTTGTTGAAAATGTAGGTATTACAACTGCGCCTACTGCTCTAGCTGCGACTTCAACTCGTGGGCGTAAATCTAATCATGCTTTAAAAGAGGGCATGAAATGGTCGATCATTTTAAGTAAACCTAAAGCTCTTGAACGTAGATACCGCTAATGAAGCAATCTATTTATAAGCGTATAAACTAATTATGGTTTTATTAGAACATAAATAATAACGGATTGTGCACTGATGTGGTATAGCAACCATACTGTCACATATCATAATGTGGGGCATATAATTACATATTGAAAGAGGTTCCTATTGGTCACCTATGTGACTATTAGGAACCTCTTTTTTATTGTTTTTTCTTAGTGAAACTTTCACAATAATAGGGGAAGGAGTTCGTTCATAAGGAAGGGCAAAATTATGTATCGAAATGTGCGTGTTATACCAAAACAGCTGTTGCAGCAATTATATATAGAGAAACAATGGAGCGTTCGCGATGTGGCGGATTATTTTCAATGTAGTGTTGATACCATCATGCGCCGTATGAAAGCGTACGATATCGAACGGAGGCCTCTGAAGAAAGAAATCAATATGGTTCATGTACAAGCTTTGTATGAGACCGGGAAGTGGTCGCTCCATTCATTAGCAAAGCGTTATGATGTGTCTATTACGACGATGGCGAATCGCTTGAAGGAATATGGATTGGCTTGTCAGCAATCAAATAAAAACGTCTCTATAGATGTAGTACGTATATGTAGAGCTTATAAAAGTGGAAATAGTACAGATGCCATTGCTCGTATGTATGGTATATCGCGATGGAAAGTTCACCATGTATTGCGGCATATGGGAAATTGCTTACTTCCTAAAGCGCGAAAGCCTATGCGCGTAGAGGAGATGGCTTATTTATATATTCATCATCACATGAGTACAGATGACATTGGATTGGCTTATGGGATACGTGGTTCTACAGTGGCAATGTATTTGCGAGAGCAAGGTATAGAAATAAGGGCAAATACTCTTGATCTAGACGAAAATAAGATTAAAAAACTCCGTGCACAAGGTTATGGAGTTGCAAAGATTGCACAGGTGATGGGATGCTCTACCTCTGCTGTGCGAAAGCGTCTAGCTATGAAAAAATATATCTCTCCTTGATGTAGTGTGGTAGATACTATATACTTAAATTTATACAATGATGGGAGGAATATTATGCTCGAAATTATATCTGCTTTAACACCGTTTTTATTACTGGGCTTAGTGGCTGCTGGCTTATCTCGCCTTTCTGGGGTAGCCTTATCAATGGTTGTAGTACCAACCTTATTGATTTGGGGTGCCACTGCGGTTGACGTAATCGCCTTTATGTTGCTTTTTGTGGTGTACAACAACTTCACTATGGAAACACAAGATATTCGTTTAGATTATAAAGATCTTGTCTTATTCCCTAAATGGCGCTTGTGCATTCCCTTTATTTTGAGTTTGGTAAGCGCCTTCTTTGTTCCTGCTGCAGGCATTGCTGTTTTTATGGCTTGCTTTGTTTTAGAGTTATTGGCTACTGTGTATAAACGCATTCCTGAAAATAAACGGCCTCGTTTACAGCGCGTAATAGTGGCATCGATTTTGAGTGCCATTGTAACAGCTGTAGGCGCGTATATAGGCCCTAAAATTCCTAGTGAATTCTACTTTGTCTGTGTAGGCTTAGCCATTTTAATCGTTACGGACTTTGCATGGTATGCCGGCAAGCATAGAGATGCTTTTAGAAGCGCATGGGATAGCATTTGGGCTGGTTTTAATATATTCTTAGGCATGTTTGGCGTAGAGGCTTCATATTATCCAGCTGCACTAACGCGATCCATTCCAAATCCAATGGATCGCATGTTGCCTATGGTTACTGTAGTAGGTGGCTATGCAGGCCTTATGGTAGTATTCGGCTTTTATAACATTTTTTCTATACCGTCTTTGATTACAGCTATTGGTGCTGCTATAGGGATACGCCTCTTTGGTATGTATGAATTTCCTCGGAATGGCAGTTTCTCTTATTTGGCAATCGGTTTTGCCGTGGCTGCTGTAATTTGCTTGTATCTCGTATCTCCGACACCAGTTGGTTTTGATCATATTAATACCTTAGTTTCTCAACCAATTGGCCAATAATAGATAATGTAAGTCTATTGATATATTTTAATAAGTTCTTTAGTTGCTTTCACCTAGGAGCTAATTGGATTATAATGTGTGATATATCTCATATATTGTATTGAAAATTAAGTTCATATTAGAATGTGAAAGGAGTTGATGCTATATGGCAGAAACAATTGAAACAAGACCATTCCCTCCATTCTTACCAAAGAAGGCAACAGTCATGATGATGGGCACATTTCCTCCAGAACAATCAAAACGTGCTATGGAATTCCATTATCCAAATTTCCAAAATGATATGTGGCGTGTTTTTGGCCTCGTATTCTTTGATGAAAAGGATCATTTTAGAAATGGTGAGGAAAAAGCGATGGATCCTGAGAAGATTAAAGCCTTTTTGTCTGAAGCTGGAATTGCATCTTGTCCTACTGTTTTGAAAGCTATTCGCGAAAAGGGGAATGCATCTGATGCATTTCTTAAGGTCTTTGAACCAGTTCCACTTGCGGACGTACTGGAGCAAATCCCTGACTGTAAGCATATTGGTACAACAGGCGGCAAGGCTACGGAGATTTTATTGAGCCTTTTACCAGAAAAGGTTAAATTACCTAAAACTGGTGAAACAATTCCTTTTGTATTTAATGGTCGGGAATTGACATTGACACGTTTGCCATCTACATCACGTGCCTATCCGTTGAGCCTACCGAAAAAGGCTGAAGCGTATAAGAATTTCTTCAAAGCTTGTGGTCTAAAAACAAAATAAATATTTAAAGTAGCACCTTTAATAGTTGGCTTTGGGTCTTTTGGTCTCATCTGTCGCTATTGAAGGTGTTTTTATATCGTAAAAATATATGAGATATTAAAATGGGATTTAATGCATATTTATTGTTAGAATGTAGTTTGTTATAAATAAAATTGATGAGATATATAATATTTTAATTCTTGTTTTTTATAATGAGAGGTTTATAATTAACCGTTGTCGTAAACTGGTTGACAATAATTTAAAAAATGGAGTTGATAATATGGATAAGGCTAAGGAGGCCTTGTGGACAAAATCCTTTGTCCTTGATACTTTGATTAATTTCTTAGTATTTTTAATTTATTATTTATTAATCGTTATTATTGCGGTTGTAGCAAAAGATAATCTTCATGCTACGGCTAGTCAAGCGGGACTTGCTGTTGGTATATATATTATTGGCACCGTTGTAGCCCGTTTGTTGGCAGGGCGGTTTATCAGTATCCTAGGGTGTCGCAAGATGCTCTATTTAGGGTTATTGATTTACTTGATTTCAACGGCTATGTATTTCTACACACCTAATTTACTAATGCTTGATAGTGTTCGTTTCTTAAATGGTTTTGCTTATGGTATTACATCTACTGCTACAAGTACTATCATAGCTGCTATTATTCCTACGTCACGCCGTGGGGAAGGGATTAACTATTATGGCTTATCTACCTCTCTTGCCGCTGCAGTAGGGCCATTCTTAGGTATCTTGATGCTTCATAGTCTTGGTTATGATTTTATCATCGCATTCTGTGTTGCACTTATCATCCTTTGCGGTATTGGCTCTGTCATCATGAAATTTAATGAACCTAAACTTGGTATCGAATCAGAAGCACATAAGGGTATTAGAATCTCGGACTACATTGAACCACGGATGAATTCAATCAGTCTTGTTTCTATTCTAGTCGGCTTTGCCTACTCTGGTGTTATTGGCTTTATGGCAGCCTACACAAAAGACCTAGATCTTATTATGGCAGGTACCTTCTTCTTTGTTGTATATGCTGTAGTTATTACTATAACAAGACCATTGCTTGGTATTGTGTTTGATATGAAAGGTGAAAACTTCGTTCTTTATCCTTGTTTTGTATCCTTAGCACTTGGTATTTTCTTATTATCCATCGCCCACTCTACATGGCTTGTGCTTTTATCGGCTGTGTTTGTTGGCCTTGGATATGGTACATTTATGTCCAACGGACAAGCTGTTACTGTTAAAATAGTACCTGTTCATCGTATTGGTGTTGCCACATCCACATACTTCATTGCCTTGGACATGGGGCTAGGCTTTGGCCCCTATATTTTAGGCGCTGTTAAAGAGGTTGTAGGTTATACTAGTATGTTCCATGTAACCGTTGTTGTGGCGCTCCTTGCGCTGGTTGCTTATTATTTATTATATGGTCGTTATGTGGGGACTGAAAGAGATCTTTCTTTAAAAGCTCGCGCTGAAGAGGAAGAAATTAGAAATCGTAAGCGTAATAATAAGCTTGCGTAATATGTAAATTAAAAGGACTATACGAGCCTAGGCTCGTATAGTCCTTTTTGTTATCTACTACTGCTTTGCTAATGCTATTATTTTTCGATATTTACAATATTAACGATAACTTCAACAGCTTTTTTCATATCATCGATACATGCGAATTCATGACGGCCATGTAGGTTTTCTACGCCTGTAAAAATATTTGGTGTAGGAATGCCCATGAAGGAGATTTTGGATCCATCTGTGCCACCGCGAATAGGATCACAAATAGGTGTAATCCCAGCTTTTTCCATTGCTGCTTTGGCTACATTTACACATTCCATATTATCTTTGATGACATCGTACATGTTGTAGTATTGGTCTTTTACAGATACTTCACATACTTCACGACCATATATTTCGTTCAATGTTTGACCTGCTTGTAAGAAGAATGCTTTTTTTGCTTCGAACAGTTCCTTGTCATGGTCGCGGATAATGTAGTTCATTTTACCGGTATCTACTTGTGTTTCCATGCTCATGAGCATAAAGAAACCTTGGCGCCCACAGGTGTGCTCAGGAACAGCTGCTCCTGGTAATAAAGCGTCAAATTGCATAGCTAGTTTAGCACAGTTGATCATAATGCCCTTGGCTGTGCCGGTGTGAACAGAAACACCTTTAAGGATAACGGTACCGCCAGCTGCATTAAAGGTTTCGTATTCGAGTTGACCTAAACTTTCACCATCAATAGTGTAAGCATAGTCTACAGGGAATTGTTTAACATCGAAGTGGTCTGCACCAGTACCAATTTCTTCGTCTGGACCGAAAGCACACATGATTTTACCATGTTTGATTTCTGGATGAGCTACGAGGTAGGTGAGAGCTTCCATGATTTCACAGATACCAGCCTTGTCGTCACCACCGAGGAGTGTTAAACCGTCGGTTACAACTAAGGACTTGCCAATGTAATTTTTTAGATTTGGGAAATCTGCACGTCGGGTGAAGATTTGGTGTTCTTTATTGAGGCAAATATCACTACCATCATAGTTTTCTACGATACGAGGTTTAATATTTTCTGCATTATAATCAGCTGTATCCATATGGGCAATGAAGCCGATGGAAGGAGCTTTCTCATCAGTGTTAGCATGTAATGTGCCGATGACAAAACCATTTTCACGATTATAAATAACCTCATCTAAACCTATTGCCTTTAAATCGGGAACGAGCACATTCGTAGCAAAGTCTACTTGAGTTTGAGTACTAGGAATAGTTGTACTTTCCTCATTAGACCGTGTATTTATGCTCGTATAGCGTACAAAACGTTCGACCATTGATTCCATAATGAGCCTCCTCGTAAGTAAACATACATGTTATACAGGGCAGTATACGATACCGTTACATAATAATAGAGATTCTTAATATACTTTCATTGTAGAACAGGGACGCCAAAAATGCAAAATAATTATTTATAGGGGGTGTGTTGTTTTATTCGCATATTGCATAGAAAACCATTGAACCATGTGTAGTACCGTGTTAGTATAAAGGTGAATAGTTATACGTTTGTACTTTTTCTGTGAGGAGGTTTTACTATGTCGGACGAGGTTCGTTCCATTCCACCCATAGAACCGGTGTTAGATCCTAAGAAAGATTACGTAGAGATTAACTCATATGTAGTCTTCTGGGGCTTGTTCTATGCGGCAGTTTTCACACTGGCTGTTGGCTATTTATGTTTGAAAATCGGTCAAACAGTAGATGCCTTTGCGCCAGTATCTGTACTTGCTATGGGTACAGCAGTTATTTTAAAGCGGCAAAATGCTTTTGCCGAAACGGTACACATTCAAGCTATCGCTAGTTCTAGTACGAACACATTAGCAGGGGCTATGTTCTTCTTGCCAGCTCTTTACATCTGGAATGTAACAGATGTATCCTTTGTACAAATGGCGATTCCTATCATTCTTGGCGGCGTTTTAGGTGTTTTATTATGCGTTATGTTCCGTCGCTATTTCGTTGAGGAAATGCACTATGTGTATCCGTTCCCAAGTGGTCGTGCTGCAGCGGAAGTATTGATGAGTAATGAGGGGAGCAAAGCAAAACTTATGCTTGGCTCTGGTTTAATTGCTCTCGTGTATGACTTTATTCTTAATAGTTTAGGGTGGTGGCAAGAGGTTATTCGCACTGCTACCTTTAAGTGGGGGGCAGCCCTTGCAGATCAAACTAAGCTAACCGCAGCGGTAGATACTGATGCAGCATTGCTTGGCCTTGGTTATTTCACGGGCCTTCGCTATGCGGCTATCATTGCAGCCGGTTCCTTCTTCTCTTGGTTTGTATGTATTCCGATTGTGTACTATTTAGCGCCTGAACATATCATGCAAATTGGCGGCCATGCAGTTCCATTAGGGGAGGCCCCAATTCGTAAGGTATTCCTTGATTATGTTCGTCATATTGGTATCGGCATGCTCGCTATGGCAGGCATCATCGGTCTAATTACAATGTCTAAAGTGGTAGCAAATGTTGTTAAAAATGCAGTGCTTGACATCTTTAGTTCTAAAACTGTAGATGTTAATTTGCTTCGTACACAACGTGACGTACCTACATCTTGGATTGGTGCTGGCATCTTGTTATGTACAGTTTTATTTGCAGCATATTTCCATTTTATGTATGCTGAAAGCTTCGGACAAACAATTGTAGCGTTCTTAATCGTTCTTATTATGTCCTTCCTATTGTCTGTAGTGGGGATTAGCTCCATCGCTTATACAGGTACAGAACCAGTTTCAGGTATGACAATCTTTATGATTATCATCTCCGCTGTATGCTTAACCGCAGCAGGTATGACTGGTAAGGTCGGTATGATTGCAGTCCTCATGATGGCATCCTTTATCGGTACTACTATTGGGATGGCTGGTAACTTTATGTCTGAGCTTAAGGTGGCACATATGACAGGTGCTACACCTAAGAAAATGGAACAATGGCAAATCGTTGGTACTATTCTTTGTGCCGTACTTTCTGTAGGTGTTATGATTCTTTTGAACGATGCTTATGGATTTGTAGGAGATCATGCATTAAATGCACCTCAAGCGAACGCTATGGCTGCCATCATTGAGCCAATGATGACTGGTGGTAGTGCTCAATGGCCTCTATACATGGCTGGCGCATTATTTGCAATCATCTTGTGGATGGTAAGAGTTCCACCGTTGGCATTTGCCTTGGGTACATATTTGCCAATGGAAATTAATACACCATTACTTATCGGAGGTTTGATTGCGTATCTTGTACAAAATAGTACAAAAGACAAAGAATTGGCAGATCTTCGCTTCTCCAAAGGTAGTACAATTGCCTCTGGTCTCGTAGCTGGTGGTGCTATTGGCTCCTTGTTCAGTGCGGTGCTTCGCATTGCAGGTGTTGATGTATTTGCTCAAGCTTGGGTAGAAACACCTGAAGCGACATACCTCAGTATCGTAATGTATTTATTACTCTGTACGTTCTTGTACAAGGTAGCTATGTATATAAAAGCTAAACATGCTAAATAAATTACATACTATATATCCTAAATGAATTGAATAGCTTATTTATTCTATAAATAACCAGGAATCCTCCATTTTGGGGATGACCGCCTTTATCAAGTTTCATCTATGCTTGGTGAAGGCGGTCTTTTTATATACTTAGGAATGTTATTTTCGATATAGCTAAAAACTATATCAATTCAATACCTATTGGTATAGTTGGATTTATTGACCCTTACTATATCGAATGTTATCATAAAACTATAATACCTTTAGAGGTATTATTTTTATTATGCTCATAAGTGTAAGTATAAATATATTAGTTGATTAAGAAGAACTCTGTTTCTAGATAGAACGGAGAGAAGTAAGGGTAATAATATGAAATTTAAGAAAATAGCAGCTCTATTAGGGGCTTTCACCATTGCTAGTAGTTTATTAATCGCAGGCTGTGGTAATGCGGGTAATAGCCAAAAGGTATGGCGCGTTGGTACTGATGCGACTTATGCACCATTTGGTTTTAAAGATAAAGATAGTGGTAAATTAGCTGGATTTGATATTGATATTATCAATGCGATTGCAAACGAAGAGGGCATAGAAGCAGATATTCAAAATCTAAACTTTGATGCGCTTTTACCAGCATTACAAAGTAATACCATCGACATCGCTATTTCGGATATGACTATTTCTGAAGAACGAGCAAAATCCGTTGATTTTAGTAAACCGTACTATATTGCAGGTAATGGTCTCGTTGTGAACATTGATAACACCAATATTAATAGTTTTAAGGATTTAGAAGGTAAGCGCATTGGTGTATCCATCGGCTCTACTGGCGCAGAGATTGCCAGCAAGATTCCCAATGCCGATGTACGTCAGTTTAATATTATTGTCGATGCGTTCTTAGAATTGCAAAATAAAGGCGTCGATGTAGTTATCAACGATACACCAGTAAACGAATATTATGTTAATGGTAAGGGCAAAGGTATCGCAAAGGTTACTGGAGAGGACTATGATGCGGCACCACTAGGTATTGCTGTGAAAAAAGGTAATACAGAGTTGCTTAACAAAATCAATGATGGTTTGGCTAAGATCAAAGCAAACGGTAAATACGCAGAAATTTATAAGAAATGGTTTGGTAAGGAGCCTCCAGCAGAGGTATTAAAATAGTTTGTAGATAGTACCAGAATGTATTATTTGATATAATATGCTAGGTAAGCCTCGTGTTATATGAGGTATGTATAGAATGGGTGATATGATGGCTAAACGAAGTGCATTTTTAGATATTATTAAGGAAAAGGGCGCCCTCGTCTTAGATGGAGCTTTAGGGACCGAATTAGAGCGTTATGGCTGTGATATTCAACATAAGTTGTGGTCTGCTAAAGTTCTCATGGATCAGCCAGATATCATTAAGAAAATACATATTTCTTATTTAGCTGCGGGTGCCGATATCATTCAAAGCTCTGGCTATCAAGCGACAGTAGCAGGCTTTAAAGGTTTAGGTTATGGCACGGAAGAAGCGATAGAGCTCGTTAAACTATCTGTTCATTTAGCCGTGCAAGCTCGTAATGAGTTTTTAGAAGCAAAGGCGAATGGGGCGCTTACATTGCGTGGTATTAAGCTCGGTGAAGAGACTCCTGAGGGGGTTAAATATTTTTCTGAAGGTGCTTTACCTAAACCGTTGGTGGCAGCCTCTGTAGGTCCTTATGGCGCTTTTTTGGCGGATGGTTCTGAATACCGTGGGTATCCTGATGTACAAACAGAATATCTAGAGGTATTCCATATTCCTCGATTAGCGTTATTCTGTGAAGAAAATCCAGATATATTATCCTTTGAAACCATACCGTCTTATGCTGAAGCGATCGCTATTGCGAGAGCTATGTCTGATCCGTTTACATCCAAAGGTATTCCTGCATGGATTGCTTTTTCCTGTAAGGATGGGCACCATGTTTCTAGTGGCGAAACCATTATTAAATGTGCACAAATGATCGACAAGGTGCATCCTATTACGGGAATTGGCATTAATTGTAGTAAACCGGAATATGTAGAATCCTTGATAAAAGACATCCGATCTGTGACGGATAAACCGATTGCTGTATATCCTAATCTTGGTGAAAGTTATGATAGTAAAACTAAAACTTGGTATGGCGATGCTGCATCATTTGTAGACTACGTTGATGTATGGAGAAAAGCTGGAGCTGAAATCATCGGTGGCTGTTGTAGAACAACACCTGAAATTATCGGTGATATTGCAAAGAAAATTCACAACTAATATAGTGTGATATACAAAAAGCTATTCGAGTATAATTCGAATAGCTTTTTCTTTATATGCAAATAAAAAAGCAGTGCGAAAGCACTGCTTTTACTATGGCGGAGAGACAGGGATTTGAACCCTGGGTACGGGATAACCGCACACATGATTTCCAATCATGCTCCTTCAGCCGCTCGGACACCTCTCCATGTATTCTGTTGTGTAACAGGTACTTGTATAGTATATGAAAAAGTTAGATTTATGTCAAGCAAAAAATAGTAGAATTATTGCATATTTACAAGGCTTTTAAAATATAGTATTTGAATGCAATGAAGGGGAATGATTGAAGGTTAAGACCTAATTTCGATTGTGTAAAATTGGTATATAAACAGAAAAAGCCGCCTAAATAGGCGGCTCTTGTATTAGAATACGTCTTTAATTTCAGCAGCTTCAATGGACGCTTTGATATCGTCTGCCATTTTTTCAATTAATGGAAGATCTTCTTCTTTCAAAGAGGATTTGATATCTAGTGGTTCGGAAACGATTTCAATGTCTTTGAAATCATTTTCGAAATGGGAAACCATTGTTTTCATCGCAGCGGAAGCCCAAGAGTGGTTACCGATGATGGATACTTTATGGTTTTGGAAGTTAAGGGCTTTTAATTCATGGATAAAGTTTTCCATAGTAAGGTATAGATTCAAGTTATATGTAGGTGCGATAGTTACCAAGTTAGTATATTTCCAAGCATCGGAGATGATGTAGGAAGCATTAGTTTTGGAAACATCGTAAATTTTGATATCTGTAACGCCACGTTTGGAGAGTTGTTTAGCCAATTGTTGAGCAATAGCACGAGTATTTCCGTACATGGAACCAAAAGCGATAACAACACCTTTTTGTTCGGCTGTATAGCTGGACCAATGTAAGTATTTGTGCGTGATATATTGGATAGATTCAGGGGTGCGCCAGATTGGACCATGAAGTGGAGCAATGCGTTTGATATCAAGGCTAGAAATTTTGCGAAGCGCATTTTGTACTTGTGGTCCGTATTTACCAACGATATTTGTATAGTAACGGCGAGCTTCTTCTTCGTATGTAGCTACGAAATCGGTTTGGTCAGCAAAGATATTACCATTAACTGTACCGAATGTACCAAAAGCATCTGCAGAGAACAATGTACCTGTAGATTTTTCGTATGTACAAGTTACTTCAGGCCAGTGAACCATAGGCATAGTGTAAGAAACCAATGTATGTTTACCTAAACAGATTTCATCGCCTTCTTTAATTTGATGGTATTGTTCTGGTTTTGGAGTGTTATAGAATTGCTCAAACATGCGGAATGTTGTAGCATTACCTACCATTTTACAATTTGGATACCGTTCCAATGTTTCCAATAATGTTTGGCAATGATCAGGTTCCATATGGTTTACGACGATGTAATCGAGTTCACGACCATTTAAGAGGTGAGTCAAGTTGTCGAAGTACTCTTCACGAATTTCAGCATCTACAGAGTCTACGACACAAGTCTTTTCATCGTCGATGAAATAGCTGTTATAGCTAACACCATTTGGAATAGGAAATAAGTTTTCGAAACGTTCTGTTGTCCAGTCATTACTACCAATCCAGTAGATATTATGAGTCATTTTCTGAGCACAATGCATAATAAAATCCTTTCTTAACCCACACTAGGTATGTATAGCTTTACATGAGAACTCATGTTTGTAAATATAGTATCAATTTATAATACTAATATTTTCGAAAAAAATCAATATTGAAAAAGCCTACTTGAAGAAGTAGGCTTTCACAAGAAAGTTCATAGTAATCAATTATTTGAAGTATTTTACACCAGATGTAAAAATTGGCATTTCTAGTTGTCCAGGAATATTTTTGCTAATGCCTGCACCACAGCGTTCGGAGTGTGCCATTTTGCCGAATACGCGACCATCAGGGCTATAAATACCTTCGATAGCAGCTACAGATTGATTTGGATTGAAGAGACTATCCATGGAGGCAATACCATCAAAGTCTACATATTGTGTAGCGATTTGGCCAGTTTTATTGAACTCTAATACTTGTTGAGGAGAAGCTATAAAGCGACCTTCGCCGTGGGAAATTGGTACCGTGTAAATTTCACCTGCCTTGGCATCGCTCATCCAAGGAGATTTAGTGGAAATAACTTTCGTATTAACCATGCGAGATAAGTGACGACCAATGGTATTGTATGTCAATGTAGGATGATCTGCAGTTAAGGTTTCAATATGTCCACCAGGTAATAAGCCTAACTTGATGAGCGCTTGGAAGCCGTTACAAATACCTAATACAAGGCCATCTTGTTTGTACAAGAGGTTTTCTAAACCTTCTGCAAGGTATGGGTTGCGGAAGAGGGTGGCTATGAATTTACCAGAACCATCTGGCTCATCACCAGCACTGAAACCTCCTGGGAACATAAGAATTTGAGACTCTGCTAATTTAGCTTTGATTACGTCGATAGATTCTTTTAATTGTTCTGGAGTTTGGTTGCGGATAAGCACGATATCTGTTTCTGCACCAGCCCGTTCAAAGGCGCGAGCAGAGTCAAATTCACAGTTTGTACCAGGGAATACTGGGATGAGAACTTTTGGTTTGGCACCTAGGGAGGCGCTGCGAGGTTTAGCGTGTTGATCATGAATATAAGCGACTGCTTCACCAAAGCCGTTTGGTGCATGCATAGGGAAGATATCGTTTAGAGGTGCTTCATAAGCATCTTGTATTTCTTTGAGAGAAACAGATTGTCCCTCCCATTCGATAACAGGTGTGGCTTGGGTTACACCGATAACTTTCACATCAGGTAACTCTAAAAGATAATTAACAGCCGTAATATCTACTTCAACGATGAAGGAACCGAGAGCTGGTTGGAAGATACCACGTTCAGCGTATTTATCGAATTTAACACCAATATTGTTGCCAAGGGCCATTTTAGTGACTGCTTCAGGAATGCCGCCTTGATCAACTACATAGGCAGAGTAAACACGACCTTTTTCAATTTGTTCTTGTAGTGTATCGCAGTTTTCTTTGAATCGATCCCAATCAGGGGTGTCATCGTATTTACGAGGTACATCGAAGAATACGAGACGGTGATCTACGCCTTTAAGGTCTTGGCTCACAATATTATCTACATGAGCTGTACCAACCGCAAAGGATACAAGGGTAGGCGGAACCGTAAGGTCCATAAATGTACCGCTCATAGAGTCTTTGCCGCCGATAGCACCGATTTCAAGTTCTTTTTGTGCCTTATAAGCACCGAGAAGTGCAGCTACTGGTTTACCCCAAGATTCTTTAGAGTTGAGGCGTTCAAAATATTCTTGTAATGTTAAGTATGCATCTTCACGGCGACCGCCAAGAGCTACTAATTTTGCTACAGATAAAAGCACTGCATATTGTGCACCATGATAAGGACTCCATGCAGATAACTCGGGTACAAAGCCATGAGTCATGATACTAGCCGTTGTAGTTTCACCGTTTAGAACAGGTAATTTAGCCACCATGCCTTGGGTAGGTGTTTTTTGGAACTTACCACCGAATGGCATGAGCACCGTATTAGCACCCACAGTGCTGTCAAAGCGTTCTGCTAAGCCTTGTTGAGAGGCTGCATTTAAATCGGATACAGCTGCGAGCCATTTTTCTTTGAAGTTATCTGCATTAGCAGAACCGCGTAAGAAGTAGGAGCGATCTGCTGGAGCTTTTACGATAGCTTCTTGTTGTTGGCTAGCACCATTTGTATTTAAAAAGTCGCGGCTAATATCTACAATTGTTTTGCCATTCCAGTTCATAACAAGGCGATTTGTATCAGTTACCTTAGCTACAACTGTGCATTCCAAGTTTTCTTCGTCGCAGTATGCTTTGAACGCTTCTACATCAGAAGCGGCGATGACACAGGCCATGCGCTCTTGTGATTCAGAAATGGCTAACTCTGTACCGTCGAGGCCAGCGTATTTTTTAGGAACTAAGTCAAGATTGATTGATAAACCGTCAGTTAATTCACCGATGGCGACAGATACACCGCCTGCACCGAAGTCATTACAACGTTTGATAAGTGTCGTTACTTCGCCACGACGGAATAAACGTTGAATTTTTCGTTCTGTGAGGGCGTTGCCTTTTTGAACCTCTGCACCGCATGTGGATAGAGAATCAACGGTATGTTCTTTAGAGGAACCTGTAGCGCCGCCACAGCCATCACGACCAGTTTTACCGCCCAGTAATACTACAACATCACCGGCAGTCGGCTCTTCGCGGCGAACTTGGTTGCGAGGTGCGGCACCGATAACAGCACCAATTTCCATGCGTTTCGCTACGTAGCCAGGATGGTAATATTCTTTTACTTCACCTGTAGCAAGGCCAATTTGGTTGCCGTAAGAGGAATAGCCACGAGCCGCTTCTTGGGTGATTTTCTTTTGTGGTAGTTTTCCTTCTAACGTATCTTCAAGACTTGTATGTGGATCGCCAGAGCCTGTGATGCGCATAGCTTGGTATACGTAAGCGCGGCCACTCAATGGGTCGCGAATACAGCCACCTAAACAGGTAGCTGCGCCACCAAATGGTTCGATTTCGGTAGGGTGGTTATGGGTTTCGTTTTTGAACAATAACAACCATTCTTCGGTTTTGCCGTTTACATCGACAGGTACGATGATGGTACATGCATTGATTTCATCGGATTCATCGAGATTTGTTAGGCCACCAGCGTGGCGTAATTCTTTTACAGCCAATGTAGCCATGTCCATGAGGGAGCGAGCTTTTTTCTTAGTCTTGTAGAGCTCGGTACGGCCATCCATATATTCTTCGAGGGCTTCCTTTATAGAGCCTGTGAAGCGGCTGTCTTCAATGGTAATATCTGTTAACTCAGTCATAAAGGTAGTGTGACGGCAATGGTCAGACCAATATGTATCGAAGAGGCGAATTTCTGTAATCGTAGGATCGCGGTGCTCCACCTCTGCGTATTGTTGTCTAATCATTTGAAGGTCTGCTAATGTCATAGCAAGGCCGTATTTTTTGATGAGCGCTTCTAAATCAGTATCGCTCATTGTAGTAAAGCCAACGATTGTTGCTACTGGCTTTGGATCTTCTAAATCGAGCGCTAATGTATTTGGTATATCAAGGCTCGCTTCGCGGGAATCAACAGCGTTAATGTAGTATGCTTTGATGGCATTTTCCTGTTCTTTGGTGAAAGTACCTTCGATAGCGTATACGCGAGCGCAACGTACGATATGGCCAGATGTAAGGGTGAGCATAGAAATACATTGCTCTGCACTGTCAGCACGTTGGTCGTATTGACCTGGCACATATTCAACAGCAAATATAAAGCCTTGAACACTTGGGATTTCTTCTAATACTGTATCTACAGGAGGTTCAGAGAAAATTAGATTTTTTGCAGACTCTAAATCTTTTGCATCTAAATGTTCAATGTCGTATCGTTCATAGATAGTTACACTTGTAGCAGGCATAGATAATTCCTGTTGTAAGATATGTAACATGCGTTGTGCTTCTTGGTTGAAAGATTCTCGTTTTGTTACGAATAATCGTTGTATAGCCATTGTAGCCTCCTGTAATGTATATAATTCCCTATGGGATATTGACAAATTAAGTATAGTCGGTCTAGACTTATAAGTAAAGATAATCTTACTAATGAAAAGATTAGAAGTACTAATAAATATGAAAGGTTCATGAAGGTCATAAGACCTAACTTTCATGAAGATTTCTACATATTCATTATATATTGAGAGTCTATAGTTATAATAGAGTAATGATATGTATATTTAAAAGTAAGACGTTACTATAGTATATAATAGAGGTGAATAAAATGGCAGTATCTGCAGATTTATATAGAACCTTTTTAGGGGTAGGCTTATATTTATCCTTTTCTCGTGCCGCAAAAGAATTAGGCGTGTCCCAATCCGCCATTAGTCAGAGTATTAAACAATTAGAAGGGGAACTTAATATGCCTCTCTTCGTGCGTACTACAAAATCTGTAGGGTTCACGCCAGAAGGCAAAGAATTGTTTGATACGGTAGCTAAAGCTTTCTCCATTCTTGATAATGGTGTTACCCAATTACAAGAACGCGTTAGCCAAGCTTATGAAAGTTTAAATTTGGCTGCCACAGATACTTTGTGTCGCCATTTCTTATTGCCTTATTTCCATAAATGGCAATTACAAGAAAGTGAAATTGGATTACATATCATCAATCGTCCATCTCCTGATTGTGTAGAATTGGTACTCAATAAAGAGGCTCAATTAGCCGTGGTTAATGATTATGAGGGATTGAGAGATAATCCTCAGTTAGAGGTAACTACGCTAGCTACAATTCAAGACGTCTTTGTTGGCGGTCCTGACTATAAAGGGGCGGGCTTCTTTGATCAAGGGCGCCTTCTTAACGAGCCTATCTTGCTTTTGCATAAAGGCTCTGCTAGTCGTACATTCTTTGACGATGTGACTCATGGCGCGTGTCGTAAACCTCGCTTTGAATTAGGTAGCGTTGATGTATTACTAGACCTTGTAGAAATCAATATGGGTATTTCCATGTTGCCTAATCATGTGGTGCAACAAAAAATGCAAGAAGGGACGATTGTGCGCATCGATACAGATATTCCGGTACCAACACGGGACATTGTGCTTGTGCGCTCACGCTTGGTTCCTCAATCTGAAGGGGCTGCGAGATTTACTTCCTTGCTAGTTAATCGTGAAAGTACTCGAGATAAAATTTTATAAGAAAAAGGCATGTTTAAAGACATACTTTAGGAAACTTTCTTAAAGTGTGTCTTTTTATATATTAGTGTAAGTTTTGCCGTGCTATATTATATTCTTATAAAGCAGTTGAGTTATATAATTCATATACAAAATATTTAAGTCTTATTTGCAATGACATTTATGGGTTATATTATAAGACTTTTACTAGATATAGGTTGACCCTAAGGGGTTGTTTACGTTAAAATTTAAAGATAGTTATGCGGAGGTATGAGCACATGGAATTATTAAAAGAACGCATTCGTGAAGAAGGGATTGTCCTCAATAATCGAGTGCTGAAAGTAGATGGGTTCTTAAACCATCAAATCGATCCACAATTGTTTAAGGCGATTGGTAAAGAAATCGCGGATCGTTACCGTGATGCAGGTGTACAACGTATTGTTACCATCGAAGCATCTGGTATTGCGTTGGCGTTGATGGCCGCGCTTGAACTAGACGTGCCATTGGTATTTGCGCGTAAGAAAAAATCCATCCTTATGGTAGATGATGTATATCATAGTGTTGTGTACTCTTATACAAAAGAAGAGAATTATGATATCACTATTTCTAAAAAATTCTTACCAGCTGGCGAAAAAGTGTTGATTATCGACGATTTCTTGGCGTCTGGCGAGGCGGCTATGGGCCTTGCTAAGTTGGTTCAAGACGCAGGTGATGAAGTAGTTGGCATGGCGATTGCTATCGAAAAGTCCTTCCAACCTGGTCGTGAACGCTTGGAAAATGCGGGCTACCGTGTAGAGTCTTTAGTTCGCATTAAAGAATTCAAAGATAATGGTTGTGTGTTTATCGAAGACTAATTAGTCTGATTATTGTTAGAGGGAATTATGAATAAAAAAGCAGAAAAATTCGACTTACTCGTTGCTGACCTTAATAAAGGCGGCAACACTTGGTTTACTAAGGAAGAAATGACAGACGATCTTAATACAGTTGTATATCATGGTCGTTTGGATGTTCATGACCATAGCCTACCTGTGTTCATCGTTGTAGACGACTCCGCGTTCACTTATGCACGCATTGCTATCACAACAACATCTGTTGATGAAAAAGTGATTCCTGCCGTGTTGAAAGAGCTTAACACGTTAAATCAAGATTATAAAGTGTCAAAATATTATGTGAGCGTTGAAGACAATAATATTTATATGGATGTGTCTATGCCATGTTTAAATGAACAATTTGATCCTACTGTAGTAGTAAATCTTTTGCTCGAAGTAATTCAACCGCATTTAGATGCTGTACATAAAGATATTCTTAAAGTAGCTGGTTTAGCTTAATAGAGGTTGTTATGAATCCTAAATCCTTATTATTTGACAAGTTCTTGAAAGAAGAAGAAATCATATCTTTTGAACGCAAGGATTTTGATGATGAAGACGGTACAGTAGTATATCGTTCTTATATCAAGTCTCCTTTATGGGATATGCCTTTATTCGTCATTCTCGATAACAGTATTTATAGTGTAGTTCGTTTAGTGTTAGGACCTGAAAAGGTAACAGCACAAAATATGAATGCTTTGAATGCATTAATTAATCGTGACAATGCGACATATAAAAATTATAAACTATATATTGATGAACAAGATTCTAGCCTATACTTGGATTGCGTATATATGTGTGGTGATGATGCGTTCGAGCCTGCATTGATGTATGCGTTGATGTCTTCTATCGTAGATTATATTCCAGAATCTGTAGGTGAATTGAAAGCTGCCTTTGAAAGTGGTACTCACTAATCAATAATAGATACAAGTTAAGTGATCTAATGTTCGGAATTATGAAAAGAGGATAACCTGTTTATAAATGGGTTATCCTCTTTTTTATATGGATAAGCAAAACCATACAAATATTATGATTGATAGAATAAATTTATGCTGTTATAAGATTGCAAAGACAGTATTCTATTTTGCAGATTTATTTAAGCTTAATTTATATGATGCAATCTACCTTTTTATAATAGTTCGGAATATAACGAATAATAAAAATATTTAATAAAAAAATATTCGAAAATAGTATTGATTTTGTAAATGTTAGGTGTTACAATTTGAGTACAAGAAGGAGGTAGCGCCGTGAACTATGCAAATCAACAAATTCAAAGCAAGTCTACGGAGGCTACTTGTGCGCATTTGTCCCAGTCTGTTTCGGCTGGGCTTTTTTATTAGGAGGATCTATGAAGGTCGGTATTATCATGGGCAGCAAGTCTGACCTAGACACAATGAAAAAAGCATCTACCGTACTTGATGAATTTAACATTCCCTATGAAATGGTTATTGCCTCAGCTCATCGTACCCCAGAGGCTGTAAAGAATTTTGTTACACGACTTGAAGGTGAAGGAGCTATTGCTTTTATTGCTGGTGCAGGCGCAGCGGCTCACCTACCTGGTGTGGTGGCGAGCTTCACTACACTACCTGTTATCGGCATCCCACTTAATGCAACCGCATTAAAAGGTATTGATTCTCTACTTGCTATTGTACAAATGCCATCTGGCATGCCTGTAGCAACTATGGCTGTAGATGGTGCTAAAAATGCAGCGCTCTTTGCAGTACAAATTGGAGCAGCTTTCAATAAAGACCTGAAAGAACAATATCAACAATATCGTAAAGATATGGCTGAAAAAGTCTTAGCAGACAATGCAGAATTACAAGGTGCTATTCATATTTAATCATATAAATCATCGGCGATTAAATATTGGTTAAGAAAAACAGTTTATTTAGATATCTATTACATAGTTTGTATCATTAATTTATGATAAAGGAGAAAGATCATGGCTAACATCGATTTGGAAAAATTAACATTATTGTACGAAGGCAAAGCAAAACAAGTATATGCAACAGATAACAAAGATGAGTACATCGTTCATTATAAAGATGATGCCACTGCATTTAATGGTGAAAAACATGACACCATCCTTGGTAAAGGCGTGTTGAATAACAAAATTTCCTCTTTCTTCTTTGAATTGTTGAAAAAAGAAGGCGTACCAACTCATTTCGTTCGTCGTGAAGATGATCGCAACCAAACAGTACTTGCATTGAAAATAGTTCCTCTTGAAGTTATTGTTCGTAATATTGCGGCAGGTTCGATGGCTAAACGCTTTGGCATTGAAGAAGGTACACCACTTAAACATCCAATCCTTGAATTCTGCTACAAAAATGATGAATTAGGCGATCCATTTGCCAATGAATTCCAAATCACAGCACTTGGTTGGGCTACTCAAGAACAACTTGATGTAATTTCTACAATTACTTTAAAGGTAAATGATATATTGAAGAAATTTTTGGCTACTAAAAATGTGACCCTTGTAGATTTCAAGGTAGAATTTGGTACCCATAATGGTGAAGTTTTATTGGGTGATGAAATTTCTCCTGATACATGCCGTTTCTGGGATGCTACAACTGGTGAAAAACTCGACAAAGACCGTTTCCGTCGAGATCTTGGTAATATTGAAGAAGCATATAAGGAAATGTTATTCCGTCTTACAGGTGAGCGTGCCTAATAGGGGGGAAGATGAACTACGATTCTGTTTTTGATAAATGGCACGAAGAGTGTGGTGTGTTCGGCATCTATGATAGGACCGTTGATGTAGCACGCTATGTATATTGGGGACTATTTGCTCTCCAACATCGTGGTCAAGAAAGTGCGGGCATTGCTGTTACCGATGGTCATGATGTAGAACTGAAAAAAGGCATGGGCTTGTTGACCGAGGCTATCAAAGAATTACCATCTTTGCCAAGCTATATGGGGACTGGTCATGTGCGGTACTCTACGACCGGGTCCAATAATCCGCGTAATATCCAGCCTTTGGTTATTCACTACCAAGGCGGTCAAATTGCGGTGGCTCACAATGGAAACTTAACGAATGCCTTATCTATTCGAAAACGCCTCGAAGCCGATGGTTCCATCTTTCAAACGACGATGGATTCTGAGGTTATCGTAAACTTGATAGCCCGTTCTAAAGCAGAAACACAAGCGGAACGGATTGCCGATGCGGCGCGTCAAATTGAAGGGGCGTTCTCTCTAGTCATTACTACGAACGACTCTTTAGTAGGTGTACGAGACCCTCAAGGATTTAGACCGCTTTGTTTAGGTAAAACTGAAAATGGTTATGTGCTCTCTAGTGAAAGCTGTGCTTTTGATGCGATTAAGGCAGAGTTTATTCGTCATATAGATCCTGGTGAAATGGTTATCATCGATGACTCTGGTGTGCGTAGTACTATCTATGCGGAACCAGAAAAAATCGATAAAAAACTTTGCGTCTTTGAATACATCTATTTTGCACGTGGCGATAGTCATATCGATGGTCAATCCGTATATCAATCTCGGCTAAATATGGGCCGCGAACTATATAACGAAACTAAGTATGATGCGGACATCGTAATGTCCATTCCGGATTCCGGTACAACAGCTGCATTAGGTTATGCTCGTGCATCGGGTATCCCTTTTGCAGAAGGTTTAGTTAAGAACCGTTATAGCGGTCGTACCTTTATTAAACCAAATCAAGAGGAACGAGAATTAGCTGTTCGTATGAAGCTAAATGCATTGCCACATATTGTTGGAGGTAAGCGTATCGTCCTTATTGATGATTCTATTGTGCGCGGTACTACGAGTGGTATCATTGTAAAAATGCTAAAAGAGGCTGGTGCTAAAGAGATTTATATGTGTATTAGTTCTCCAACTATTGAGTATTCCTGTCACTATGGCATTGATACATCGGTGCGTAAAGAACTTATAGCAGCTACTCATACAGTGGATGAAATTAGAGATTTTATCAAGGCTGATAAATTACATTACTTGTCTCGTGAAGGCCTATGTCGTGCTGTATCTGATGTAAAGCCAGATGATTTATGTTTTGCATGTTTCAATGGTGATTATAGTGTAGCGGTTCCTGCGGACCAAGAGGAAGGGGTCAAATATGTGCTCGAATAAAACTAGTTTAACCTATCGTGATGCAGGTGTTGATATCGATGCAGGTAATCGCGCCGTAGAACTGATGAAAGAATCTGTTAAACGCACGTATACACCGGGTGTTGTTGGTGATTTAGGTGGTTTTGGGGGACTCTATTCCTTAGCTGGTCATGCTATGTCTGATCCTATGCTCGTATCTGGTACAGATGGGGTGGGCACCAAATTACGTCTCGCTATTATGATGGATAAACATGATACTATCGGCCAAGACTGCGTAGCTATGAGTGTTAATGATATCCTCGTACAAGGGGCTACGCCTTTATTCTTCCTCGATTATATTGCGGTTGGCAAACTAGAACCTGTAAAAGTGGCGGATATCGTACGCGGTGTGGCTGAGGCTTGTGAAGAATCTGGCTGCGCCTTACTAGGTGGTGAAACTGCTGAGATGGCAGGCTTCTACGATGATGAGGATTATGATGTAGCTGGTTTTGCCGTTGGTATCGTAGATCGTCCTAAATTGATTACTGGTGAAAGTATCAAGGGTGGCGATGTTATTCTTGGGTTACCCTCTTCTGGGGTTCACTCTAACGGTTTCTCCTTAGTTCGTAAAATCGTATTTGATCACAAAGGTTTTTCCATTGATCAAGATATTCCTGAATTTGGCAAAACACTGGGAGAAGAATTATTAACACCAACGCGCTTATACCCTAAGGCTGTTTTGCCTTTGATTAAAGAAAATCTAATTAAAGGTATGGTTCATATTACGGGAGGGGGCTTCTATGAAAATATTCCTCGCGTCTTACCGACGGGAGTAACGGCAGAGGTCGATTGTGACACATGGCCTCGCCTTCCTGTATTCGAACAAATACAAGAATGGGGCAATGTAGATTGGCATGAAATGTACCGTACTTTTAACATGGGTATCGGCATGATTCTTATAGTGGATGCTGCGGATGTGGATCGAGTAAAGGCAAATCTTGAAAGTCGTAATGAAGCGGTATATGAAATTGGTCATATCGTTAGCGGTGAAGGTCCAGTTGTTGTAAAAGGGGCGGTATTTAATGACTAGTTCCGTAGCTAAAAAGCGTCTAGCTCTATTTGCAAGTGGTAGAGGCTCCAATGGGGAAGCCCTTTATAAAGCCATGCAAGAAGGATATATTAATGGTGAGTTTGTAGTTATCATTACAGATCACGGTGATGCAGGGATTGTTGAACGTTCTAAACCTTGGAATATTCCACTCATTGTCATCGAGCGTAGCGACTATGATTCTAAAGCTAGCTTTGAACAAGCCCAGTTAGATGCGTTAGAGCCCTATAAGGTAGATGGTATCGTTTTGGCTGGATATATGCGCATTGTAGGGGCTCCATTGATTGAGCACTATGAGCATAGAATTTTAAATATCCATCCTGCCTTGTTGCCATCCTTTCCGGGACTACATGGACATCAACAAGCTATTGATGCGGGCGTAAAGGTAACCGGTTGTACGGTACACTTTGTTGATGCCGGAATGGATACGGGGCCTATCATTATGCAGAATACGGTTCCTTTATTACCGGAGGATACAGAGGATACTCTGAGTGATAGATTATTGCCTATTGAACATAAAACATATAAAGAGGTATTACGACTATTTTGTGAGGATAAGCTCACTATAAAAGGTCGTGTTGTATATATTGAAGATTGATGTGTAAGCAAAGGAAGACGTTAGATGATTAAAAATGCATTACTTAGTGTTTCTGATAAAACAGGTATTGTAGACTTTGCGAAAGGTTTAGTTGATTTAGGGGTAACCATTTATTCCACAGGTGGGACCCTTAAAGCCATAACCGAAGCAGGTATTCCGGCAAAATCGGTAGAGTCTTTGACTGATTTTCCTGAAATGATGGATGGCCGCGTAAAGACATTACATCCTAAGGTGCATGGTGGTATTTTGGCGATCCGTGATAATGCGGAGCATCAACAAGCTATGGCAGAACATGGTATTGAACCAATCGACCTTGTTGTAGTCAATCTTTACCCGTTCCGCGAAACCATTGCAAAACCTAATGTATCCTTAGAAGAGGCCATCGAAAATATCGATATTGGTGGTCCTACGATGGTTCGTTCTGCAGCAAAGAATCATGCCTTTGTGGGTATCGTAGTAAATCCAAATCATTACGATGAAATCTTAGAGATGCTCAAGGATCAAGGTGAATTGACTAAGGAATATCGCTTTGGACTTGCCAAAGAAGCCTTTGCTCATACGGCGGCTTACGATGTGGCCATCGCTAATTATATGAGTGGAATCTTGAATGAAGGCCCTACACCTCCAGAATATTTGAGTGCTTATGAGAAGGTAACAGATCTTAGATATGGGGAAAATCCGCATCAACAAGCCGCATTCTATAAAGAAATTGGTACAGCTCATGGCATGGGGGCCTTGAAACAATTACATGGCAAAGAGCTTTCCTATAATAATATTGTAGACATGGAAGCGGCATGGAATATGGTATGGGAGTTTACTGAGCCAGCTGCATGCATCATTAAGCATACGAACCCATGTGGTGCCGCTACTGCAGCTACATTACATGATGCCTATGTAAATGCTTACGAAGCTGATTCCGTATCCGCCTTTGGTGGCATCGTAGCCTTAAACCGTGAAGTAGATGCAAGTACAGCGGAGGAAATGAGCAAAATTTTCTTAGAAGTTATTATGGCACCTGCTTTCACAAAAGAAGCATTAGAAATCCTTGAAGCTAAGAAGAATATTCGCCTCATCGAGCTATCTAAGCCGGAATCTGGCCAAGTGACAGTGAAAAAGGTGTCTGGTGGTTTATTAGTGCAAACAGAAGACGATATCCTAGAAGACCGCGCCAATTATAAAGTTGTTACGAAGGTACAACCAACAGAGGAACAATGGAAAGCTCTTGAATTTGCATGGAAACTCGTAAAACATGTAAAATCCAATGCGATTTTGATTTCTAATGAAAAGCGTACTCTTGGAGTTGGGGCCGGTCAAATGAATCGCGTAGGTTCTGCAAAAATTGCTCTTGAACAAGCCGGGGAAGCCGCTAAAGGCGCTGTATTAGCATCCGATGCATTCTTCCCATTTGGCGATACCGTAGAAACAGCGGCAAAGCATGGCATTGCAGCTATTATTCAACCAGGTGGCTCTATTCGCGACGAAGAGTCCATCAAAGCGGCTGATGAAGCGGGCATCGCTATGATATTTACAAATATTCGTCACTTTAAACATTAACTAGTTAAGAATTTTTAGCGGATTGTTAAACACGATTAGGGCAAAATATCTATTGAACGGTCAACAATTATTGATGTTTGGAGTGGCTCCGTTATGTGTTTATACTATTATGAATTTGATGGCGTTTAGGCGCCGATGGAGGACTTATGAAAGTATGTGTAATCGGTAGCGGCGGCCGTGAACATGCATTGGCGTGGCGATTGTCCATCAGCCCTAGCGTAACAAAGGTATATGCTATTCCTGGTAGCGCGGCTATGTCAGATTGTGCAGAGCTAGTTGGCATCGATTGGCAACAAAGCAATCATTTAATTAGCTTTTTGAAAGATAATCAAGTTGATTTAGTTGTTGTTGGGCCTGAGGCTCCTTTAGTAGCGGGCTTAGCAGATGTACTTAATAAGGCGGGGATTCCAGTTTTTGGTCCATCCAAAGCAGCAGCTCAACTAGAGGGATCAAAGGTGTTTGCTAAAGACCTCATGAAAAAATACAATATTCCCACTGCTGCGTATGGTGTATTCCATAAGGTAGATGAAGCGAAAGCTTTTATTGCTCAAACAGGAGCTCCTATCGTTGTTAAAGCTGACGGCTTGGCAGCAGGGAAGGGTGTTGTAGTAGCCATGACCATCGATGAAGCGAATGTAGCCGTAGAAGATATGCTCAGTGGTAATCGATTCGGTGATGCAGGCAGCACCGTTGTTATCGAAGAGTTTATGGAAGGCGAAGAGGCTAGTTTATTAGCCTTTGTAGATGGCAAGACCGTAGTTCCTATGATTGCCTCTCAAGATCATAAACGCATCTTTGATGGTGATAAAGGGCCTAATACAGGTGGCATGGGGACCTATGCACCGGCCCCCGTTCTTACAGATGCATTGCGGGACGCAGCGATGAAAACCATCTTAGAACCTATGGTAGCGGCTGTGGAAAAAGAAGGCATGCCGTATGTAGGCTGCCTTTACGCGGGGCTTATGATTACTGACGAAGGTCCTAAGGTGGTAGAATTCAATGCGCGCTTTGGTGATCCTGAAACACAAGTTGTATTGCCGCTACTGGATAGTGATTTAGGTGAGATTATGATGGCCTGTGCTAAGGGCACATTAACCTCTAATATGGTGAAATGGAAAGATTCCTCAGCGGCTTGCGTTATCCTTGCTTCTAAGGGCTATCCTGAAACTTCATCTAAGGGCGATGTCATCAGTGGGGATATTAAACAATATGACACAACCATTGTATTCCACTCTGGTACAAAGCTTGTTGGTGAAAATTATGTCACTAATGGCGGTCGTGTGCTTGGTGTTGTCGGACTTGGCAAAGACCTTAGAACGGCACTTGATAGAGCCTATGAACGTATAGAGCATATCGACTTTGAAGGCATGCAATATCGTACAGATATTGGGGCTAAGGCTTTTAAATAAAGTAACAACATTTTGAATATAATGAAAACCTCTACATTCATGTACGACGCATGCGGTGTAGAGGTTTTATTTTCTACCTTTTAACTGTTACCTATGATATAATAAATTAGATATAAAGAGGGCCCATCGACGTGTGATGGCGTTAGGCTCATCTCAAAAATTTGGAAACTTATTGATGACGCCTGACGTGTAGAAGTAAATCTTCTACACGTTAGGTGTTTTTACTATAGTCTATTTTATTTCTTAATAGTGATATACAACTATGATATATAATAAAGAACCGTTAGAACTGAATAGTCCGGTAGCCTTTTGGCTGAATTTTCCCAACGAAGAACGCGTATTCTGGGTGGATCGTCAAAGTGACCGCATCGTTGTAGGCGCTAAACGTTTGGCGACGGTCAAAGATGATGAAGATCGCCATAATTACGCTTACGTGTTTTATGGAGATACTTTTTTTGAGAACTCTAAGGACCCTAAATGGGCTGGCATGGGTCATGAAATGATTGCTTTCACCCATTATTACATCGTAGAAAATGGGGAGTCTTTCTACTTGCACGCTGGTGAAAGCGTCCCTATTACGGATTTCGAGGTGCCTCGAGTTCGCCATAACTACAAGGAAACCAGTGATGATAAGGCGGCTTGGGATAGTTTGATGAACGCTATCGCTGATGGTATTAGTAGTGGTGAAATGACGAAGGTCGTTTCTTCTCGAGAGGTACAGTTTACTAGTGAAACACCATACAATGTGGCAAGTATTTTAGCAAATTTAGTAGATAATAATCCAAATTGCTTTATCTTTGGTTACGAAAAGGATGGACGCACCTTTGTGGGTGCATCGCCAGAGATTCTAGTTCGCCATCGAGGTAGTGAAATTCTCAGCTATGCCTTGGCGGGGACAGCGCCTAAACATGGACCAAATGCGTGGACTAAGGAACAACTGTTAACAGATAAGAAAAATCTCTTTGAACATAATATCGTCCGTGACCGTATTGTGGATATCATGAAATCTATTACTCCGGAGGTTATAATAGGTGAAACGGGTATCATGGAGCTGGCGCATCTATATCATTTGCGCACCATTATTACTGCAAAGGATAGCACAAAATCCCTCGTGGAATGGGCAAAGTTGCTCCATCCTACACCAGCTCTCGGTGGTGAACCGCGAGAAAAGGCGTTGACATTGTTACAAAAGTACGAAACTCATGAGCGCGGCATGTATGCAGCACCTTTTGGCTTTATGAAAGATATGGGGGACGGCATTGTCATCGTTGCTATTCGATCTGCCCTCATTATGGATAATGTTCTTTATGCCTATGCAGGATGTGGCGTCGTAGCCGATTCTGATGCGGATGAAGAGTACGCAGAAACTAATAATAAAATGCGCACCATTTTGGATGCATTATAATAAATTTCCAAACCCTTAGGAGTTGTTGAAAGGGAATATAATGAACGAATATATTGCTGCCTTGGTAGATGAGTTTTACCAACTCGGCGTCCGGCATGCTGTGTTTAGCCCTGGTTCTCGTTCTACGACGATGGCTATGCTTTTCACGGAGTATGAAGGCTTTGAAACATATATGAATATAGATGAGCGCTCTGCTAGCTTTATGGCACTTGGCATTGCAAAGGCTCATAAAGAACCAACTGTGCTAGTTTGTACATCCGGTTCCGCAGTGGCTCATTATTTGCCCGCTATTTTAGAGGCTCAATATAGTGGGGTACCTCTTATCGTATTGTCTGCCGATAGACCTTATACCTTGCTACATACAGGGGCTCCACAAACAGTAGATCAACAAAAAATCTTTGGTACAGCTGTAAACTATTATGAAGAATTAGCGGTGCCTCAAAAGGAACATTATTACACATATCCACGACAAGTAGCTCGCAAGGCATATATGAAAGCTATGGATATCAAAAAGGGGCCAGTGCATATCAATGTACCCCTCTTTGAGCCATTAGTGCCTGAACGGGACCGTAAGCATTTTGAAGCGGGACGTAGCCCTTACAAAGTATTTAAACCTAATTACGGTGATGTGTTTAGCTATCAGAATAGAAGTCTATTGCTTGCACAGTATAAGAGAGCCCTTATTTTAGCTGGTCCACAAATTGATGTAGATGAAGTTGAGTCTATTCATTCCTTTGCGGGGAATTTACAAGCTCCTATCTTGGCGGATCCATTGTCCAATGTAAGACGGTGCTATAAGGCTAAGTCTATTGATGCCAATCATGAAGTTGCTAGCAATCGTAACAATGATACAGATATGATTCAGAAAAAACATTTCTCTAATGTTGTCATTTCTACGTATGATGCGTTTTTAGCGGATAAAGACCTATGGCCTGTACTAAAGCCAGATTGCGTGATTCAGTTTGGCCAAATCGTTGTATCGAAACGGGTACAGCAAATGGTGGCAAGTTGGGATAATGTGGAGTATATTGAGGTAAATCCCACAATGGACTCCATGAATCCAACGGGGAAAACCACCATACACATGCATGCAAACATCGATATGTTTACGCATTTGTACGCTGTAAAGAACGAATCTAATGCATATCTTAATAGATGGCAACGTTTAGAAGTAGCTGGCAAAGCTCAACTAAGTACAGCCGTAGAAGAACCAAGTTGTTTTGAAGGGCGCACGATACGCGAGTTGCAACAACATATCCCTGACAATAGCCAAGTGCTAGTGGCGAATAGTATGACCATTCGCGACTTTGATTATTTCTGGTTCTCTGGTGAATCCGATGCTATTCTTTACGGTAATCGTGGTGTTAATGGTATCGATGGCACCATTTCAACTGCACTAGGTCTTGCCACAAATGGTCAGCCTACATATCTCGTAACGGGTGATTTGTCTTTATTCCATGATCTAAATGGTTTAGCGGTTGCTAAAACGCACAATCTAAATTTGACGATTATTTTGCATAATAACGATGGAGGCGGTATTTTTGAATATTTACCGCAAAAGGGAACGAAGCATTTTGATTATTTGTTCTCTACGTCACAAGGTTTAGATTATAGTGGGGCCGCTAAACTCTATGGCTGTGGGTACACTAAAATCTCTAGTCCTGATGAATTGAGCACTGTATTAGCTAAAGTTAGCAAGGGATCTGGCGTTCATATCATTGAAATACCTACAGACCGGGAATATAGTCGACAGTTACATAGGAAATATACAAACGTTTCAGTTGATATGGAGGCATTACTATGAGTCAGTATTTTTGCAGTATTGTAGATAATGCTTTGTGTAATCCTGCTCAACGTATGTATTTTGACTTGGGCGAGTACCGCTACGGTTTAACAGTGGTTGGCGAAGGGGATCCCATCGTGTGTTTTCACGGTTTTTCTGAATCAAGCTACACTTGGGATGCTATTAATCTGCCGGGGTATCGCGTGGTCCGTATCGATTTGATCGGACATGGTGATTCAGATATTCCTGATGAGGATAAGGCCTACACCATTCCTCAAATGATAAAGGACTTGCATACAGTTATCTATCATATGGTTGGTGAAAGCTATTACCTCATGGGCTATTCTATGGGGGCTCGTATTGCACTTTCCTATGCGTTGGAGTATGAACGTGAAATCAAAGGTCTTATTCTTGAAAGTGGCTCGGTAGGCATCGCTTCTGACGCTGAGCGAGCAGCACGCCGCAAGGCGGATGAAGACTTAGCAGTTCATATCGAAGAGCATGATGGTGCTTGGTTTGCTGCACGATGGGCGGAAGCACCTATTTTTGAGAGTCAAAAACAGCTTTCAGAGGGGGTAGAAGAATTAATATACTTACGCCGTTCCAATAATAGCCCATATGCCTTAGCTTGTACGTTGCGTGGCTCAGGGCAAGGCGTAATGCCTTATGTAGGGGATAAATTAAAAAATTTCTCTGTTAAAGGTTTATATGTGAGTGGCGCATTAGATACAAAATATACTACAATAGGAAGAGACGTATTTGGCAAGTTGCCAAGTTTTAATCATGTCATCGTCGACGGGGCGGGGCATAATGTACATATAGAAAAACCGCAGATTTTTGAACAAGCGGTATTGGATTTTTTACAGAAGAAAGGTTAAGTCCATGAGCAAATTTGATTGGAAAGTATTGGATCGTAATTATGAAGATGTAATTTACGAGACATATAATGGCATTGCAAAGATTACCATTAACCGTCCAGAAGTGCGCAACGCATTCCGTCCTAAAACGGTAATGGAGTTAATTGATGCTTTCACAGTAGCTCGTGAAGATAACGAAGTAGGCGTAATCGTATTGACTGGTGCTAACCACGGTAAGGGCGAAGATAAAGAGGCATTCTGCTCCGGCGGTGACCAAAGCGTACGTGGTCACGGTGGTTATGTAGGTGAAGATAATGTGCCTCGCTTGAACGTTCTCGATTTACAACGCTTAATTCGCGTCATCCCTAAACCTGTTATTGCAATGGTTAATGGTTATGCTATCGGTGGCGGTCATGTATTGCACATCGTATGTGACCTTACAATCGCTTCTGAAAATGCTAAGTTCGGTCAAACTGGTCCTCGTGTAGGCTCCTTCGACGCTGGTTATGGCGCAGGTTACTTGGCTCGTATGATCGGTCACAAACGCGCTCGCGAAGTATGGTTCTTGTGCCGTCAATACACAGCAGCTCAAGCGTATGAAATGGGCATGGTTAATACTGTGGTACCATTTGACAAATTGGAAGAAGAAACAGTTCAATGGTGTAGCGAAATCCTTGAATTATCTCCAATGGCTTTGCGCATGTTGAAAGGCGCTTTCAATGCCGACACAGATGGCCTTGCAGGTTTACAACAATTCGCAGGGGACGCTACATTGATGTACTATACAATTGATGAAGCGAAAGAAGGTCGTGACGCGTTCAAAGAAAAACGGAAACCTAACTTCAAACAATTCCCTAAATTCCCTTAATCGGAAGTCGATACAGTCCTATATAACGGACTATATTAACGGTTAAAACAACAAGTGCGCCTCTATAGGAGGCGCCTTTCTTGTAATATCTCTTTATTTATCATATTTCAATTATTATTTTTTTAGTTATTACTTATAATTTACTATTTATTGGTAATTGGTAATTAGTGATTACGTATTAGTGATTAGGTTTAGATACGAGGTGAGATGATGGAGTGGTTACGTTATGGTGCACAGCACTATCCTAATCGTAAATGTATAAATGAATATACCTATAACGATATATACTGTGGTGTACTCCATGTGGCTCGTAATTTACTGCCTTTAGACGCATCTCGAGTGGCTATCTTATCCGATAACTCTGTGACCATGGCAATGTATGTGTTGGCTGCTATGCTAGTTCATAAAGAGGTACTTTTACTTAATGTACATCTTAAGCCAAAGGAAATAGAAAACCAATTGGATCAACTAGGTGTTACCACCGTATTACATAGTAAAGAACGACGTAATCAATTATCTCATTTCGTTGATTCGAAGGCCTCTAATTCAGTTGTTGCAATTGAGTTTGAAACTCTAGAAAGTATTCTATCAGATTTATCGGTCGAGGACTTCTTTGATTGGATATTTACGGATGCAGACATTGCTGCTATCATGAATACGAGCGCTACTACGGGGCAATTTAAGTCTGTGCCGCTTAGATGGGGACAAATTAAAGCTCATGTACAAGCCTCCCAAGAGGTACTAGGAAAAACAGAGCAGGATAATTGGCTTATGGTACTGCCTTTATTCCATGTGAGTGGTTTATCTATTTTGATGAGGTCTCTTTTCAACGGGACGGCTGTCACTATTTTGCCTAAATATGATGAAGCTCAAGTTCTTAAACTTATAGAATCTGAAAATATTAATATGATGTCTTTAGTGCCTACCATTTTGACTCAATTAGAGCCACATATTACACATCATACGTTACGCGTTATCTTGCTCGGTGGAGAATTCATTCCCATGGCGCTCATCGATGCTTGTGAAAAGAAATCTCTGCCTATCTATAAGACTTACGGTATGACGGAAACCTTTAGTCAAAGCGTGACCTTCTCGATATTGGATTATCCTCATAAACGAGAATCTGTAGGTAAGCCATTGCCTGGCATGCAGGTTCGTATCGATAATCCTGATACAGATGGGGTAGGCGAAATTCATTTGATGGGCCCTATGGTTATGACTGGTTACATCAACAAGGAACCTATTGATGGAGACTTTAATACAGATGATATTGGTTACATCGATGAGGACGGTTTCGTTTATATTTTGAATCGTCGTAAGGATCTCATCATTTCTGGGGGTGAAAATATATACCCTAAGGAACTAGAGGATTTGGTCTATACGTTGCCATCGGTAAAGGAATGCGCCGTTGTGCCTGTACCTGATACTAAATGGGGACAAGTGCCAGCCCTCTTTGTGGCCTTTCATGATGGTAAAAGTCTGCCACCAGAGAATATTCTAGCCTTTATGACAGACTTTTTAGCAAAATATAAGATTCCGAAATATGTAAAAGTATTAACCGCATTGCCTCGAAATGGAACTGGCAAAATATTGCGTAATGAATTGAAATTAGAAAATTGAGGCGCCTATGAATGATATTTTAAACTTTAAAAGTATAACTACATATCGCCTTAAATTGCCGCTGAAGTTCAATTTTAAGACTGCCAAGGGCGAGGTGAAAGAAAGAGAGACTATCGTCGTTCGCATTGAAGACCAACAAGGGTATGTAGGATATGGGGAATGCGTAGCTTTCACAGAGCCATTCTATACATTTGAGACCGTAGAAACCTGTTGGAAAGCTATGGTAGACGATTATATCTTTAATTTGCGCTTGATGCGGCCTAAACCACTGATGACCTATGTACGACAATTACAATTTTGGCGCAATCGAGACAATATGCCTATGGCTATTGCGGCTCTAGAAAATGCGCTTATTCATCTTCATTGTGAACGGATAGGTGTAAATTCTGTTTCCTACATTATGGATCAACCTTTACAAGAGACAATTGAAAGTGGTATCGTCGTCGGTGATGTGCCAATAGACCAATTACTTGATGTTGTAGCGCATCATGTAGTAAATGGTTGTAAGCGGATTAAATTAAAGGTAAATCCTATAGATGGTTATGAACGCGTAGCTTTAGTTCGCAAACATTATCCGGATTTGGTCTTAGCGGCTGATGCAAATCGAAGCTATTCATATCAAGAAATAGATAAGGTCCGTCAGTATGATGATTTAGGTCTAGCTTGTATTGAAGAGCCCTTTGCGATGGCAAACCTTCAATCTTATAAAGATTGGAAGTGGGAGCGTCTTAATCATGGTGATTGGAAAATCTATACGCCAATTTGTTTGGATGAGTCCATTTTAGGATATGATGATTTGTCCTATGCTATCGAATATGGTTTGATTGATGTGCTTAATATAAAAGTAGGGCGCATGGGGGGGCTTATTCCAACAAAAGCAGCTATTAATCTATGTAGAGAACGTCATATTCCATATTGGATTGGTAGCATGGTAGAGTCAGGGGTTTCTAAAATGCTTCATGTTCAGCTAGCCGCTTTAGGAGATTCTTATATGGCAGGGGATTTGTCCGATTCAAATCGATATTTTGAACAAGATCTTATTTTCCCAGATTTAACCTTTAATGAGGGTGTTATGCAGGTCCCTGATGGTGATGGACTAGGTGTAACAGTTTTTGATGACCGGCTAGAAACTTATTGTATGGAGAAACGAACACTATGAATCTAATTGAATCCTTACAAATCGATGTACCTCGTATGACGAGCGATACTACATGTATTGCAAAAATGAATTTAAATGAATTTCATAAACAACCGCAAGGCTATTTAAATGGTGGTGCTACATTAGCTTTTGCAGAAATTATTGCAGGTATGATGAGCAATGAGCTGGTAGGCTCTCATAAATTTGGAGTAGGTCAGTCTATAACTGCGAATCACTTGCGTCCTGTAACATGCGAAGGAACTTTAACAGCCTTAGGAACACTACTAGTGAAAGGCAAAACATCCCACGTATGGCGCTTTGATATGATAGATGATGCACAACGTCTTATCTCACAAGTGACTGTAACCTTGGCTATTGTAGATTTTGATAGATAAAATCTCATTTCAATGGATTTAGTTATATTTGCTAATTAAGTTGTGTATAATTTCGTCCTACATGAGAACTTACGATTGTTAAGACCATAGGATAATAAAAGGACAGTATATACTTTTCAGTAGATACTGTCCTTTGTTAGTTTTACAATGTAAATGGCTCATCTAGAAAAACGACATAGCTCTTTTTTACGTTTTCTAAGATCTGCAATTTAAAATGTTAGAAAAGACAAAGATATTTATTTTCTAGTGATAGTATATAGGTCTTCAATATCAGGAATATCGTAAATTACCCATGTTCCATCTCCTAAATGACGCATCAAAACTCTTATATCTTTTGTCATATTCTTTTTATTATTTTGTATTGTTACAGTTACAGTAGCCGTATCACCATTATCTTCTGACTTTAGGTTTTTAACCTCTACATCATGTTCCTTAAATAGGCGACCTTCTACAAGACGATCTACCATAGACTTATTATCATCATTTGCTGTAGTGGTATTATTGGTAGGTGATTCAGATTTAAAGCTGTCAGGATCTTCGATATATGTTCGTATTACGTCTTCGATAAGAGCTGGTCCAAATGTTTTGGTAGCTGCTATTGTAGCTTTACCAAGTGGGGTAGATGTATCGACATATTTATTGCCTTCTCGTTCTACAATGTTTTTTACAATGGATTTTATATCTATGTGGCGTAATGCTTCGTCTGCATCTTTATCTTGTACTGCTTGGTGAATGATTTTTAATGTGTAGGCTGGTGTATGTGGTACATACCATAAGAAATACCATGCTGCGGCCATCGCTCCTACAATAGCTATGATAAGAGCGATAATAACACCTTTTGAATTGAACTTATTCACAGCGAATCCTTTCATGTTTCTATAGAGGCATTTTCATACTGAATATATACATATTGTAGCATATTGAGTAAAGAATAGGATGATTTCTAGTAAAGGATATACCTATTATAGCTTAGAGAGAAAATTGTACTATTACGAAAACTGACGAATTATGACGATAAAGGGTGGATTCCTGTAATATAATATAGAGATACTTTTATAAAAGCTATAAAATAACGATTATCAAATATAATCAATTATTTTCATAGATTTGTAATAATATTTTTTAAAAAAATAGTTGCATTGCTCTAAAATCCATGATATTATGTACAAGTAGTCAACGCGAGTTGATACGCGGCCCCGTGGTGTAGCGGTTAACATGTCGCCCTGTCACGGCGAAGATCGTCAGTTCAAATCTGATCGGGGTCGCCATTTTTTTTTACAAAAAATCATGCCTCGGTAGCTCAGTTGGTAGAGCAACGGACTGAAAATCCGTGTGTCGACAGTTCGATTCTGTCCTGAGGCACCATTTGTATTCCATGCGGTTGTGGTGGAATGGCAGACACGCCATCTTGAGGGGGTGGTGAGCTAACGCTCGTGCGGGTTCAAGTCCCGCCAACCGCACCAGCGCAAAAGACCTACAGTTTTCTGTAGGTCTTTTTTTCGTTATTTTGATATTAAAATACATTTAATGAGTTTATCTTCTCCTTTTAAATCTGAGAAGTGTTGGCAGGTTTTCACAATCCGTGTACAATCATAGTAATTAGTAATATACATTTATATATATAGTTTTCAATATGAGAGAAGATTATGGTTTTTAATTATGGTGAGACGTTACGTATCCGAAGGGATCTATATACGATTTTAGGCAAGATACGCTATATTGATACTCATGGAAAAATTGGGTATGAGTATAAGTTAGTTAGACATAAGAATAATGCAGAGTTTTGGCTCAGTTGGGATAAGAAGCGAGATGCGTACCAGTTTTCCAAGTTGTGTGGAAAAGCACTACCAGCCGATATGAAACTCATAGATAGTGGTTATGAGATGGTAACGGGCACTTGGGGTGAGGTAGACGTAGGTACTACTGATACTGCTAAATATAAAGAGTATGAAAATGCTGATGGTACTGCTACGTTTTCTGTTCAAGAGTGGGCTTTTGAAACGGAATATTCAAAAGGCTTTTACATTAATAAAGAATACGTATCTGTCGAAAAGGATTCAGAGGTAACCGAGTCTATTCTAGATAAAATGGATACGATTAAGAAGCTAAAGTTCATAGGACCAATCGGTTGGATTTTGGGGAACTTACTACTTTATATGCCAATCTTTGATATAAAAATATTGAATGATGTACGGGATGTACTTACCTGGCCTTATATAGTAGCTGGGAGTATAGTCCTGGGTATCATTGTGGTTTGTGCTTTCATTATTTCCAGAACTATGCGTTGATGAAAACACATCGGTTATATAGGAGTCCCTTTCGTGGGGTAAATAAAAGGTCGTAACATGTATTAATACATATTACGACCTTTTTACTATAGGATTTATTTGTTAGGGGTTAGCTATTAGCTTCAGCTGGTTGAAGTTGTTCAAGTTCAGCTTCTTTAGCATCTAATTCTTTGGCGCCAAAATGAGCCAATACACAGAATGTAATACAAAGAACACATGCTACTAATAAAAGATAGAAACCTGCATTCCAACCAAATTTATCTGCTAAAACACCAAATAGTGTTGTACCTAAGTTTGCACCAACAATGTAACTCATGAATCCACGAAGACCAACAGCAGAACCTACTGCAAATGGTGGTACAATATCCATAGTTTGTACTGAAGCTAAGAATTGAGGAATGTAGATTAAACAACCTACAATAGCAGCGAAGAAAGTAACCCATAAGAGAGACTCGCTTTGCCAATAACCAAATATACAGAAGAAGATAATACTTATAGCAATGATTGCGGGTGGCATGCGATAACCTTTAAAGAATTTATCGGAAATGTAACCTGCAAAAATAGTTGAAGGGATAGCCGCCCATTCAAAGAATAAAAAGGCAACAGACATTTCTGCTTTGGAGAAACCCTTTACTTGTAATAAATAAATTGGAAGCCAAGTAAGCATACCAAAGCGAATCATGTAAACAAAGGTGTCAACTAATGATACATACCAAGCGTTTTTATTTTTCAATACGTATTTTACAAAGATTTCTCTTGTGCTCATATGCGGTGCTTCAGAACTTCTGTGCGCCTTATGAGCTGTGTCGGCGATGATTTCACTTGTTGGCGGTAAGCCTTCACGTTCAGGGCTTTCTTTGATTAAGAAAGAAATGGCAATTGCTATGATAACTGCAATAAGCGCTGGTACACCATAACTCCCTAATTGCCAGTGATCTGTAGTAGTGAAATATAATGCGGCGGCTACGATTGGTGCTACGATACCACCACCGAGATTGTGTGAAATATTCCAGATAGCTCCATAACGGCCACGTTCCTGTTTTGGGTACCATTTAGCTAAGGTGATAAAGGATGGTCCTACACCAAATCCTTGGAAAAAGCCATTTAGTACTACTAAAACTAAGAAGAAGGCGAGACTATCGGCAAAGCTCATAAAGATATTGATAATTGCACAGCAAATGAGACCGAAAGCCATAAACTTGGCAGGACTTGCTTTGTCCGCAAGACTACTCATAAAGCCTTTACTTAAACCATAAGCGATAAGCATACCACTAGATAGCAAACCAATTTCTGTTTTGCTCATATGGAGGATATCTGATAAAAAGTGTGTTGATAAGGCAAAGTTATTACGAACAATATAGTACGCAGCATAACCTATAAAAATACCAATTAATGATTGCAATCTATATTTATAATATAGATTCATAATCATGCTTTGTGGAACTGATGATTTTGCCTCTTTAGGTTGTAGAAATGAAAACATAGTTATTACCTTTCTTTCTTAATAACTAAATCCTATTGCATTGTTAATACTACCATTTCTATAGAATTCATGTAAATGATTTATGAGATAAAAATATTAATTTGTAACTTTAAATTGCTTATTATTAGCTGAAAATGTGTATAGAAAATATTTGAATTATAGACAAGTACTTCTTAATATATTAGATTAAATATATTGGGAGGTTATTATCTATGAAATACTTACGCCGTGAACTTAATCAAGTGGAAAAAGAATATGTAAAACAATTTGGTGAAGATTCTTTAAATCGTGTCATCCTTCATGATCCTGATACAAAGGATAAACAAGATGTGCAAGATACTATTGATATTCTAAAAGAAGCAATTGCAAAAAATAAACCTCTAGAACAGGTTCCAGAGGATATGTGGAAGCTTATTGAGTTTTAATGTATATGACTAATTATATGAGATGTATAGCCAGTTTTTTAATATAATTATTTGATGGAGACTTGAATGAATTTAAAAGGAATTGTACTAGTTGCGACAGCATTGGTTTCTAATATAGGAATAATAAATGCTGAGCAGATACCCATTCCATCTGTATCAACGCTATTAGACGCAAAAACTACTCAACTTGATAGAGTACAATCTCAAGAAGTTATGCCTTATTTGGAAAGTAAAGTTACGGGCGAAACAGAATTATCTTATGCTGTTATGTCCGTTGCTAAAAAAACATTTAATGAACAAATGTTGCTACATCGAGAGGTAGAATCACGTATGCACGCTCATATTGAGGAACATAATAGAACAATAAGAAGTGTGCCACAACGAGACCTTATTAAAAATCCTTATACACGTGAAGAAATTGAAAAACAAATTGTAAAGGCCATTAATTTTAGAGAAAGCAGTAAGTATCCAGTTAATGACAAGGAATATTACAATCATATAGATATAAATAAAGTAAATGATTTATCTGGTTTTCCAAAGAAAATACCTTCTTTTGCTAAACAGGTTGATATTCATTTAAAGCCGCCTAAGGCGATTGAAGATGGTCGGTATATTCAAGTTTCTTTTACAGGCAAACCATCAGAACTAAAACCTTATATTCAAGATGCAGAAAGTCATGCTAAGGTTATTATTACTAAGGGTGAGGCTGAACGTGTTTCTATTAAACCGTACGAAGATGTTAAGACGAATTATAGAAAATACTTGTCTACTATATTGCCAAAAGAATGGATTGAAGTAACTAATATATTCAATAATATGTATCAATATAAAATGGCGCTAAGCAATGAGAATATTAAGCGAAAGGTTGATCGTGAGCTCTCTAACCAAATGAATAATCAAATGGTTTTGGACTTAGAGCAAGATACTAGTAAATTAAGTTCTGATAAAGTGTTGCCCAATGATGAAAATAAGACTTTACAGAAAAAATATTTAGGTTACTATTCGTATAAAGAAGTAAAGCGACCATTTAACGCAGAGTACACATTCTACATCTTTAAATTTGATTATTCATATAATATGTTTACTGTTGCAGGCATGGCCGTTAATCCAGAGCAAACTAGAGTTATTTATTTCCTTAATACAGTAGAGTAAAAATAAAAAGGCACATTGTTTTATACACAGACCATCTATAAATGAATTGTTTAAGATGGTAGTTAAAAACAATGTGCCTTTATTTTATAGCTTGTAGAGTTCAGGTTTGCGATCTCTAAAGATATTGATTTTATTGCGAATATCCTCTACTACGGTGAGGTCGATATCTACAGATGAGATGCCTTCCACGGTGTCCATTTCAAGGAGGTTCGTACCCCATGGATCGTATACGGCGGAGTGACCAGTACTTTGGACTCGACCCACAGTACCACAGCCGTTGACTGCACATAAGAAAAGTTGGTTTTCAATGGCGCGCACTTCGTTTAATACTTGCCAGTGGCGTAAACGCATGGTAGGCCATTGAGCAGGTACAAATAATAACTCTGTATTTGATAATGCAGCCATTCTTACGAGCTCAGGGAAGCGAATATCGTAACAGATAACCGTACTACAAGGAATACCATCCAATTCGAAATGAGTGGTATGTGTACCGCTAGCAAAGTATTGGTTCTCTTTAGCAGGGCTAAATCCGTGCATTTTGGAATATTCTCCTACGAGTGTGCCTTCACGGTTGTAAGCATAGGATGTATTAAATATTAAATCCTCTTTTGCTACGGCTACAGAACCGCCCACAATGTTTACATTGTGTTCCTTAGCGAATGTACTTAATAAATCTTTTGTTCTTTCTCCATTTCTATCAGAAATGTTGATTAAATCCTTAGATGGATGAAATCCTGTGTTCCATGTTTCGGGCAAAATGATAATGTCAGGACTTTCTGATAGGGCTTGTGAAAGTAATTCTTGGACGCGTGCATAATTGTATTCCACTTCGTTTACATGGACGTCCATTTGTATAAGGCTTAAGCGTTTTTTCATAAGAAATCCTTTGTCTATTGGATGAGCATAATTTTAGTAATATGTATTATAATTAGAATATTAAAGCATTATTGAACGGATTACAATATAGCTCTAAATAATCGTAGAAGTTTTAAATGATTTTTGTACTGAAGATTTATATGAATTTAGGCTTTCAGGTGTTATAGGCATCCAGATGAAACTATGTATCCTAGACCTCGAAAATCGATTGATGAAGTACTAATAAAGCGTTAATTTTTACTATTCTTCATGGAAATGTTATAATATTCTGTATATAATTGTGTTCTAATAGAGGAGGACCTATGAAACGGATTCCGTTGGTAACACTGTTAGTTTTGGTATTGGCAATGGTTGTGGCAGGTTGTGGATTGCTTTCACAAAAAACAGAACCTACTAGTTCAGTACCGCCTGCAAAAGAAGTTAAGATGGTACATCCAACAGGTATTCCTGTTCTTATGTATCATAAAGTCGGCGACGACAAAGATAATGATGCAGTTATTCGGGAGGATTTGTTTAGAGAACAAATGAAGTTCCTCAAGGATAATGGCTATAATCCATTGACGATGGATCAATTGTATGATTATGTTGTAAATGGTGCTGCGGTGCCTGAAAAACCTGTTGTTTTAACCTTTGATGACGGTTATGCAGATACATATTCTATCGTATATCCAATTATGAAAGAATATGGATTCCCGGCTACTGTATTTATCAATCCTGGCGATGTTGGGACGCGTCTAACTTGGGATCAAGTGCGTGAAATGCACAAAAATGGTATTACTATTTCAAACCATGGTTTCCAACACATAGAAATGGGCCAATTGTCGGAAGCAAAACAAATTGAAAATATAACAAAGGCCCAAGAGGCACTTGCTAAAGAAGTAGGCATTAAGGATAATCCTTGGTTCTGCTATCCATATGGAGATAAAAATGAATTCACCGACTCAGCATCTAAGAAAGCTGGCATTAAAATGGGGATGGCTATGAAATCTGGCTGGGCTCATACTGGTGATAATCCATATAATATTTTGCGTGTTTGGGTAGGCAATGCGGTGGATATCAAGCATTTTGAAGAACGCATTAGCACCGAACATTTCACTGATTTATAAGGAGAAATACATTGTTCAAAAAGAATTGGGTAAAGTTCATCATTATGGTGTTCTTATTTACCGTTGTCACATCACCCTTCGTGGTGCTCTTTGGACCATTTAATAATGTAAAGCGCGCTGTAATTGGCGCTATCTTACAATCTCGCCATCCTCATTACATTACGTGGTTGTTTAATGAAGACGAATTACAATCTATTTTGGGGACTGTAGGGGTTGTTAAAAGCCAAGATTTGTTCAAGTTTAATGCTCGTGAAGATAAGACTTTAAATCTTGAAAAAATCCAGTCTGCTCGTTATGTAGGCTATATTTTAGAAATTCCTGATCCTCGTCGTATTCAAGTAGGTACAGCGGCTAATATTCAAGAAAAAGGCGATACTACAAGTAATATCGCAAAAATGAATAATGCTGTAGCAGCGATTAATGGCGGTGGTTTCCACGACCCTAATGGTACTGGTACAGGCCGTTTGCCATATGGTTTCATCTTGCATGATGGTGAGTACGTTATCGGTAAGGATGTAGGCCCTGATGAAGACGTAGACTTTGTAGGTTTCTCTAAATCTGGTAATCTTATCGCTGGTAACTATGATAAAACTCAGCTTAGTGATATGAAGGCCATGGAAGGTATTACCTTTGGTCCACCTCTTATCGTTGATGGCAAGAAGATGATTACCGAAGGTGATGGTGGCTGGGGCGTAGGTCCTCGTACTGCTATCGGTCAAAAGAAAGATGGTACAGTGCTATTCCTTGTAATCGATGGTCGTCAACCAGGGTATTCTATTGGGGCTACCTTGCGTGACGTACAAGATATCCTATTTGAAAAAGGTTGCTACATTGCAGCAAATTTAGATGGCGGTTCTAGTTCTACTTTGTACCTAAATGGTAAAGTCGTAAATAAACCTGCCGATTTGTTAGGGGAACGCATGATCCCAACGGCGTTTATCGTGAAATAGGAGGACAGATGAAACCTTTTACGCGTGTACTGAGCGCCTTTGCGGTAGGTATTCTTCTGCAAGGTGGGGTATACCTATACCTTGATCAATATATGTTTGCACCGACTACAGAGTTTAACGTAGCAGGCGCATCAAAAGATGATACTAAAAACTTCCCTGATGTGAAGGAAGGCACTAAATATGTGTCCTATGACCGTCAATTTATGGCCGTTGTTACAGAAAACTCTTTGAAAATTTACAAGGCTAATGAAAGTAAGCCTACAAATATCGATTTGAAGGGCCGTTCGATTAGTTACTTCAACTGGATGCCAGACCGTAACTATGCTGTCATGGGTTTATATGACTCCAGAGATGTTGTCATGGCTCGTCTTAATGCGGATGATCCAGAACACGAAGTTGATACCAAACTTGAAGACTTGCCTCGGGGCAGTAAAATCGTAGATGCTGCGTACTCTGAAGCGACAAATGTGGTGTATATGAAGGTAAAAGTTCAAGAACACACATATCGCATTTATCGTACCGATGCTAACTACGATACACGTCGCGTTTACATGCAAGCTACTGATATTGGTCATATCGGTGTATTCTACGATGAAGATAACTTCTTCTACGATAATGTCAGAACTGGGGATGTATTCATGTTCAACGGCATTGAAGGGGGATGGCGTGTTATCAACCCTGAAGGGCGTTTCCGCTTTATCGGTGTTGATATGGACAAAACCATCTACATCGCCCGTGTTGATGAGGACAATAATGCATTGACTGTTTACACTGGTAAATTAGGTGTAGGCTTCAATCCAGTTTACAAATACAACCACCCTACTACATTTAATGAGTTGACATTATCAGATGTAAAAAACATCATTAAGAATGGTAGTGAAGAAACTACTAAGGTAACAGAAGATGCTACATCTTCTAAATCATCAAATAGTAGTGGTAGTAAAAAGAAATCTTAAGAAAAAGCCTTTATAATGTTCTTTCATTATAAAGGCTTTATTCCTATAATAGTATGTACCCTAAGGATATCTATGAATATATTATTTGTACGCCTTAGTTACATAGGTGATGTTTTGCATGCTACACCTGCTGCGCGGTGGATTAAGGAACAGTATCCTGATGCTAAGTTGCATTGGATTGTAACGCCTAGTATGGCAGAGCTTTTACAGGGTAATCCCTATGTAGATAAAATTATTCCCTGGGAACGGGATATATATGAGGCACATTCTAAAAAACTACATATTCCTACAATGTGGCGCATGTGGTGGGATCTTAAGGCCAAATTAGAGCCTTATAAATTTGATGTAGCCGTTGATGTGCAAGGGCGACTCATAACAGGGCTAGTACTATTAGCTTCAGGAGCCCCCATTAGACTTGGCCTTGGTGGCACAAAAGAGTTGAATTGGCTGTTTACTAACTATAAAACGAAGCCTAGTACAGAACACGTGATTAAACGCTATGTAGAGGTAGCTCAGTTGTTAACAAAGGCTATTACTGAACATGCAAATTTAGATACATCGCTTAACATTGATAAATACGGTATTGAGAGCAGTTGTTCACTAAATGAATCTAATGCTAATATGCTATACCACATGGATTTTCAGGTGCCAACAAATTTACATAGTTGGGCAGAAGAGCAATGGAAGTCGATTGATAATGACGTTTCTTTACATCGAGGCGTGGTAGAAACTCCGTTACGCATTGGGCTGGTATTAGGTACCTCTTGGGCAACGAAAGAGTGGCCTCAGGAAAAATGGTATTCTCTCATTAAATCCCTTCAATATAGAGGAAATTTTGTTTGTTTAGGTGGTCCTAAAGAGGCTACTCAATACAAACCCTTGATGGACTCTTTAACAGATGAGGGCATTGATAAAATTGTTCTGAATATGTTAGGAAAAACGACACTTCAAGAATTAGGGGCTTTAATTGAAAGTTGTGATGTAGTAGTTACTGCTGATACGGGAGCTCTGCATATCGCCTTGGCTTTAAATAAGCCTGTAGTAGCACTTTTTGGCCCTACGGACCCTAAATTATGGGGCCCTCTGACGGGGAATTTTAAGGTGCTCGTAAATGATGAATTAGATTGTTTAGGGTGTCGTAAACGACGTTGTCCTAAGTCTGATCAATATTGTATGTCTGGTATTGAACCAGTACGCGTAAAGAAAGCTATTTTCGAATTGATAGGAGATACACATGGCAAAGTTTAAAATTCAAAAAGGTTTATCCGATGCGGATATGATGAAAAATTTTAAGGATACAGAAAATTTCGAAGATACTATGCTCAATATGGAACGAGATGCTAAGAAACCAGTAGTTCATCAAAGTCCAAAGCAAAAAGAAGATGCTTTTTACCGTGAGTTCTTAACTGAAAAAGTAGAGACTATGATTGGTAAAATGCTCCTTGATATCAAGATGGAGTATTTTAAAGAAGGGGAAGGGGCTTTCTCTATTCAGGTAAAACGGAAAGGTAAAAATATTGTCCTTGAAACTGCGCCTAAAAAGGTTAAGCCTGAGAAGTAAAACATATAATGGGGACTCTCAAATTTTAAAGATTAGGTCAGAACCTGTCCGTAAATGGGCAGGTTCTTTTGCATGTTTATGCATTTAAAAATATCACCTGAGTTATTAATAAAATTGATGAGCCTATAAGCATACCGATGTTTATCGAATTACTACATTTATAAATACCGATATATTTTGAAAAGTATTTAATAATAACTAAAAATTATTACGATATAATTTTTAGTTTCTCATTAAAATGAGCAATTACAAAAAAATTAATTTGATTAAACATACATGCTAAACTCTAGTTTCTCTGCAGTTTTTTGTGATATTCATCACGAAAAAATCATCTTAGAATACATGAGATTATGAGTAAATAGCATAATGTGGTTGTTGACAAAGAATTTTATAAGTAGTCTAATATAAGTATGTATTACGATTTTAGCGCGTTTGGCTAGTGTGAGCAGACATCGAAAAAATCGTAAAAAAAATAGGTATGAGATAGTTGTTTAATGAGTGTATAAAGTTACATACACAGACTATTTCGATTTGGAGGATTAACATGGCTAAAAAATTAAGAATTTGCGAAACCGTTCTTCGTGACGGTCATCAATCTATTTTGGCAACACGTATGCGCTACGAACAAATGGAACCAGTGCTCGGCCTTTTAGATGATATTGGTTATGAAGCTCTTGAATGTTGGGGCGGCGCTACTTATGACAGCTGTCTTCGTTTCTTGAATGAAGATCCATGGGAACGCCTTCGCAAATTGAAAGCTAATTTGAAAAATACCCCATTGCAAATGTTGCTTCGCGGTCAAAATTTGTTGGGCTATAAACACTACTCCGACGACGTAGTAGAAGCATTCTGTAATGCGGCTGTAAAAAATGGTATCGACCGTATCCGTATTTTTGACGCATTGAATGACCCACGCAATATGGAAGCTGCTATTAAGTATTCCAAAAAAGCTGGTGCACACGTTCAATCCGCTATGGTATACACAATTTCTCCAGTTCACACAACTGAAAGCTTCTTGAAAGTAGCTGAAACTTTGGTAGAAATGGGTACTGATTCCCTTTGTATCAAAGATATGTCCGGTTTGTTAGGACCTGCTGATGCGTATGATTTGGTTTCCACTTTCAAAAAACGTTTTGGCGAATTGCCAATCGACTTACACAGCCATTTCACTTGCGGTCTTGCTAGTACTACATACTGGGAAGCTGCTAAAGCTGGCGTAGATATCATTGATACTGCTATCTCTCCATTCGCTCATGCAACTAGCCAACCAGCTACTGAAACTATGATTGAAATGTTCAAAGGTACTGAATGGGATCTTGGTCTTGATCTTGATAAATATATTCCATTAGTTGACCACTTCCGTAAAGTAAAACAACAAATCGCTGAAGAATTCAACTTGAAACCAGCTAGTGATGTAATCCCTGCTGTTCGTCGTTACCAAATTCCTGGCGGTATGTTGTCCAATACTCAAAACCAATTGAACGAAATGGGTATGGGCGATCGCTTCTTTGACGTTATGGATGAAATGCCACGCGTTCGTGAAGACTTGGGTTACCCTCCATTGGTAACTCCAACATCCCAAATCGTTGGTACAATGGCTATGATGAACGTTATGATGGGCGACCGTTACAAAATGGTTCCTAACGAAGTTAAAGATCTTGTTCGTGGTAAATATGGTCAATTGCCTGGTACAATTTCTGATGAAATTCGTCAAACTATCATTGGTGATGAACAACCTATTACTTGCCGTCCAGCAGATCTTATCGAACCTGAATTGGAAGGTTACCGTCAAGATTTAGCTTCTAAAGGCTACAATGGTATCACTGACGAAGACGTATTGACTTACGCTATGTTCCCAGAAGTTGCTATTAACTTCTTCGATGCAAATCGTCGTTAATTCAAACTTTAAAAGAGGATTCTTAGGAATCCTCTTTTTTTTGACCATATTTAAACTATCCTCATAGAGAAATAGTATAATCTAGTATATATTTTTTTATTAAATGAAGAGATCCAATAGTTGTCTTATATTTTATATTTTAGTTTTTTTATAAACAGCATAGACAAGTTCCTATTAAAAGGGGAGACTAAGGAACTATGAAATATCAGATATTACCAATTTTCATATCGCCATAAGATACATGGGTGCGTGTGAAAATATAATTTTTACGAAAAGTATTAGATATTAAAAGGGTCGAGGGACCTTTGAATAATCGGTCAATTATAAACTACGTATGAAAGAATAGTGAAAAATATGTTGGATATTTGCGTGTTTTACTTGCGTTAAGTATTAAAAATAGCGTAAACTATAGAGAGTATCTACTATTTATGATATTGAGGTAATCCTGTGAATTTACAAATACGAATTTGGATATCCAATGTTGTGCTGTTTGTTGTACCTATTTTAATAGCAATCATCTTATTTTTGCTATATTTTACAGGTTTGCGCATATTGGCCAATGCCGGTTACTATTTGCGTATTGAGCAGGAACAACAGTTTAAAAGTGTCAGTCGAATAACTGAAACCATTACCTTTTATGGGTTAGAAAATGATCTAATTAATAGCTTGGTTAAGCCTAGCTATAGCTTACTTGATCCAAAGGTAGTATATGTTGAAGTACTTGATCAAGGAAGTATGGTGTATAACTACGGTAATCCACAAATCTATAGTGCTTCTGCCATTGTTGGTCTTATAGATGTTAATCCTGAATTACAGGGCATCGTATATCAATCCAATAATACTTTCGTTTATGAAATGAGAAAGTACGATGGACGTCATTCCTATGTATACCATATTGCGATTAGGCGTGCTACTCATGGTAGTGATAGCTTAATGGAATCCGTATCTTTCTATATTATCGTAGTTTCCATATTGCTCTTTATTGTTACATTTTTTGCTATTAACCGATTTGTTACACGATTTATCATGATTCACGTTAAGAACATGACAAAGTCGTTAGAAATGGCAAATCGTCAGATTGAAATGGAACAGGAGCAACAAAAAGAGCTACTCGCTGGTATATCCCATGATATACGAACTCCGTTGACGGCTATTAAAGCGTATGCTGAAGGCGTTCGTGATGGTATTGCACCAACGGAAGAGCAACAAAAAAGATACATGGGGATTATATTGAAACGGGCCAATGATTTAGATTCTATGTTAGAGGAACTATTCCTCATAACAACATTGAACTATAAAAAAGAATCTCGTCCATCTGAGCGAATTGAATTAGGTCAGTTTGTACGTGACTTTGTAGAAGATCATTTAGCTCCGTATCAATCGAAAGGGCTTGAGATTAAGGCCCGTATAGCTACGGAAACACCTTTTATCAATGCTAACCCACAATTGTTACAACGTGTTTTGCAGAATGTGTTGAACAATAGTGCTAAGTATAAAATGACCGATATTGGTCATTGCGTCATAGATGTAACGAGTGATGATGATTTTGTATACTGTGTCATCAGTGATGATGGACCAGGTGTGCCGCCAGAATCTCTAGAGCGTCTGATGCGCCCATTCTATCGTGTAGATTCGTCTCGTACGAATCCTCAAGAAGGTAGTGGCCTAGGATTGTCGATTATCCGTCGAATTATGGAAATCTTTGAAGGCCGAGTTATGATTGAAAATGTAAGGCCACATGGTCTACGTATAATATTAGAGTTTCCTAAGCAAGGAGAAGAATCATGAGTGAACATATCTTAATTATTGAAGACGATTTGGATATCGCCAATATTGAGCGTGATTATTTAATGGTGGCGGGCTATGATGTAACGATTATGACTAATGGTACAGATGGCATTGAAGCAGCATTAAATACTCCTGTAGATCTTATTATCCTTGATGTTATGTTGCCAGAAATGGATGGCTTTGAAGTTTGTCGCCAAATTCGTGACAAAGTTCGTGTACCAATCGTTATGGTAACTGCGCGTCTTGACGATATCGATAAAATCCGTGGCTTAGGCGTAGGTGCTGATGATTATATTGAAAAGCCATTCTCTCCATCTGTATTAATTGCGAAGATTAAAGCTATGTTGGCGCAATATAAACGTTTAACAGAACGCGATGCAATGGAAACTAATGCTATTCAATCCGGTGAAATTCGTCTCGATCCTAAGATGATGAAAGTATGGGTGAATGAAAAAGAGGTTCATCTCAAAAAGAAAGAATTCCAGTTGTTAGAGTTTTTGATGCGTAACCGTGATATTGTATTTAGCAAAGAAGAATTGTATTCTCGTGTATGGGCACTTGACTCCTATGGTGATTATGCAACTGTAGCGGTTCATATTAATCGTTTACGTGAAGAAATTGAGGATAATCCATCCGATAGTAAGCATATTATTACAGTGTGGGGTGTAGGGTATAAATTCGTTTAGTATCGAGAATATGCATTCACATTATACTCACGTTGTTCATGGCTGTTGATTAGATATGACTTTATAGAGATTTTATTATAGAGATATAATCAAAGGTTTAAGAATAGTTTATATAGTTACTTTGATAGTTTAGATATTCCATGTATACTTATTTAAGTAAGGCTGACTATGATTCTAGATAAGCAATATTTTAACTTCTCTCTCTTAATAAGTTCTCTCTAAAGCTTATCTAGATCACATATACTCTCTCTCTCAACAGTCCTTACACTCTCAAACTATATGCATAAAGGGCATTTGCTAGCGACGGCTAGTAAATGCCCTTTATGTTTTTTAGATTTTAGATATTTGAATACATTCTATACAGCTTCTTTCAGGATTCTAGGTATTTATCTAGTAGAGGATATACGGTTATAATAATTATACTTTTATAAGAAAAGTTATAAATTGGTATCTTGCATTGTAAAAGCAGGCGTACTATAATATGTTCATCAAAATCAATTTTATAAAATTGATTTTGAGATGATTTGAATTAGTGTGAGACGTGGCGTATTTATAAAGTATCATAATTATATGATTTATGATTTGGTTCTTATTTTAACTTTTATAATCATCATTAAGACGTTATGGGTGATGTAGAAGAATATTAAGAAGAATATAAGGAGATCTACATGACATTTTCAAAATATAAGAAAACAGTAATTGCGTGTATTCTTGCTTTGGGTATTGGGGTAGGCGGAGGATACTATTTCTTTGGCAGCCCTGTTAATACGCAACCAACAAACGTGAGAGAACAAACTAAACAGACTAAGCCTATTACTGAAACGCGTAATACCTATGTAGTGCAAGCGGCTAAAGAATCTGGGCCAGCTGTAGTAGGGATTACAACACAAGTATTTCAAAAGGATATTTTTAACCGTACTATCTATGCTGGAGAAGGTGTCGGATCTGGTGTGCTTATCGATAATGACGGACATATTATAACCAATAAACATGTGGTAGCGGGGGCTAGAAATGGGGAGGTTACAGTATCATTGTCTGATGGCAGCACGGTGACGGGTACTGTTATAGGTTCAGATTCGCAAACGGACTTAGCAGTTGTAAAAATTAAACCTCCAAAAAATATTAAACCTATCAAAATTGGTGACTCTGACTCCTTGCAAGTAGGGGAGCCAGCTATTGCTATTGGCAATCCTTTAGGTCTTGAGTTTAAAGGTTCAGTTACCTCTGGTGTTATTAGTGCCTTAGCACGTACAATTGATGATCAAGGCCAACGATTCCCATTGATTCAAACTGATGCAGCCATTAATCCAGGTAACTCAGGTGGTGCACTTATTAATGCAGATGGCGAGTTAATTGGTATCAACAGCTCTAAAATCTCTAAAGAGGGAATTGAAGGTATGGGCTTTGCCATTCCAATTAATTCTGCGATGACAATTGTTGATTCTATTATTAAAAATGGTAAGGTCATTCGCCCTTATATTGGGGTGTGGGCTGTAGACCGTCAAACTGCAGCGCGCAATAATGTAACCTATGAAGGTGATGGACTTCTTGTTGTTCAACTTGATTCTAATGGTCCTGCTGCACAAGCTGGTCTCGTAGAAGGAGATACGATTGCACAAATTGATGGTAAAGATATTACTACATTACTTGAATTAAAAGAACAAATTGATGCTAAGAGCCCTGGAGATACAATTTTGGTATCCTACACTCATAACGGAAAAATGAAGAGCGCACAGCTTAAATTAGGGGAAGCGTCTTCAAATTAGAATCTAGTAAATAAAACTTAATTAAGTATTCCAATAATGCACTAATTTCTTTTGTAGTGTTAGAAAATCCTCATCTTTTAGATGAGGATTTTTAGTTATAATAGGGTGCTTTAATAGATTTTGTATAAAAAATACCATAAATAAGAAAATTTTTTGAAAAAATTTTTCCTATAAATGCAGAAATTAACTGTGTTTATAGATTAGAAATAGAAAAAAATATATTAAGTTCTAATATTTTTTTTTACAAAGTACCTTGCGTTCCGAGGTACCTTATGTTATTATGTATTTGTCAGTACATGATAGTGACCGTAAGAGAGCTTTCACATTGGCAGGCAAGCACAGCCTAAAAGGGAGGAACTATGCAAGTTCAATTAAAAAAAGGTGTTATGGACATGCTGGTGCTAGCATTATTAACACAAAATGATCGCTACGGATACGAAATCGTAAGCACCATTTCGGAATATATTGAAATATCTGAAGGAACGATATATCCATTGTTTAACAGACTGAAAAAAGAAAAGTATGTTGAAACGTATTTAAAGGAGTCTTCTACAGGCCCATCACGGAAATACTATCATATCACGAACGAAGGCCGTGCAGCATATAACAAGATGCGTCAAGAATGGGATGATTTTTCTGGTGTTATCAATATGCTGTTGAAAGGAGTCGATAATAATGAACAAAAATAGCTTTTTGGATGCATTGCGTAATATATTTAAAAAAGCGCGTGTTGCAGATGTGGAGAGTATTATAGAGGTTTATGAAGAGCATTTTGCGGTAGGTTATGAAAAAGGGCTTACCGATAGTGAGATCATTAAATCCTTAGGGACTCCAGAGGAGATATATGCATCCTACGTAGATGCAGGTATCATTACAGACACAATGAATCTAGATGGTAGCGAAAGTAAATCCGTTAATATGCAGGAAATTTATGCACGATTTGATGATTATAAAGAACGTCTTTTACCTCAATTACCGGGGATGGCTAAAAAAGCATCCAAGACTTTGCTCTCTATTGGAAGTGGCTTATCCTATATTGTAGGTGCTCTTATATTCATTATTACACCGGCTATTTTGTTCTTGCTAGGTAGCTCATGGCAACCATTTGAGAATGTTACTGCATTTCCAGTATTGTCCATTGTAACTTTAGTGGCACTTGGTGGTGTAGGTTTATTTGGTGGACTTACATGCGTCTTTGTTGGTACAGAGCTTCGTGGTGTGCGTGAACGTTACTTCCGCAATATGGACTAAGGAGGATCTATGAGACGAATTATAATAACAGCGATTTTAACCGTAATTTGTGCTGTTGGGGCATGTACATCTTTTGCCGTTAATGATTTACCTAATTTTGGTGAATGGATGAAAACGAATGAACAACAGTTTAGAAAACCACATAGACATGATGGTCCTAATCAGTATATGGATAAACATATGATGGATGGAAATAATCGTATGATGCCTAAAGATGGTATGGGGCCAAATAATGGCCAACATATGCACCAAAATGGTCAAAATCAAATGATGCCTCAAGATGGTATGGGACCAAATAATGGTCAGCATATGCACTCAAATGGTCAAATGCCTATGCAAGGCCAACCACCTCAACAACCTAATGGCAATGCACCACAACAACAAACTGATCAAGGTGCACCACAAACTACACAAAACTAACGATACTTTATGAGTCCATTTCTCTCATAAGATATAGAGAACGTGGTCATGAAAGTGCATTCATGGACACCATAGAGTCACACACTCTATGTGATACATTCGTATCAGAATCTCTCTCTTACACACAATAACTACACACAAACAAAAAGAGCTCCTCAGCAAAGGAGCTCTTTTTGTATCTATTTATAAATATAGATAGTACTTGATGGGCTGGGAATATTTTATTAACTTCTTAATGAAAAACGACCTATGCATGTATATAGGTCGTTTAAAAATTATTTGATGTGTTTAGAGCCACGTTCTGTCATAGCTATGCCGTCTTTGCAAAGAGGGCATTCTTCAGGTTTATAAGTTGGAACTTCAAGATTAAGTAATGCTTGTACCTTTTCGTGAGGTACACCGAATTCTGCTTTACCCCCAGAACGGTTAACAAGAAGGCCTACACCTACGATTTCACCACCGGATTGGTTTACAACATTTACTACTTCTTGTACAGAACCACCAGTAGTTACGATATCTTCAACGATAAGTACTCTTGTGCCTGGCTCGATTTTAAAGCCACGACGTAATGTCATAACGCCTTTTTCGCGTTCTGTGAAGATAGCACGGGTGCCAAGCGCTTTACCTACTTCGTGAGCAAGTAAGATGCCGCCGGTCATAGGTCCAATAACAAGTTCTACATTTTGATCGCGGAAGCGTTCAGCTAATTCTTTACAAAGTTTTTCTGTATATTTTGGATGTTGTAATACATTAAATTTTTCAACATACATTGGACTGTGGAGACCAGATGTCAAAAGGAAGTGACCTTCTAAAATAGCTTGAGTGTCGATCAGTAATTGTTTTACTTCTTGTTCTGTCATCATTTGGATACTTTCTCCATTTCTTCAATAATTAAACGAACTGCTTCACGAGGGCTTTCGGCTTGTGTAATAGGTCGACCGATAACAAGGCGAGATGCTCCATCTTGTAATGCACTAGCTGGTGTAGCAACCCGTTTTTGGTCGTCTGTTGTTGCAAAGGAAGGGCGAATACCAGGGGTAACGATGAGGAAGTCATCGCCACATGCTTCACGAATCATTTTAGCTTCTAATGCGGAACATACAACACCATCCATACCACAGTCTTTAGCGAGTTTTGCAAGGCGAATGACTTGGTCGGAAATTGGTAGCTGACCACCAATAGCAGTCCAAGATTCATCGTCAAAGCTAGTTAATGCGGTGATGGCTAATAATTTTGGGCGTTCTACGCCTAGTTCTTTGCCACTCTCACGAGCCGCCTCAACAGCAGCTTTCATCATGACAGGACCACCTTGACCATGTAAAGTAATTAAACTAGCGCCGAGACGTGTTAAGGAAGCTACGCCATGGGCTACGGTATTTGGAATGTCGTGCAATTTCAAATCAAGAAATACTTGTTTGTTTTGCTCCTGTAAAAAACGAATTGTTTTTGCTCCTTCGGCGTAGAATAGCTCCATGCCGACCTTGTAAAAGCTAACCGAATCACCGAGGGATAATACGATTTCTTTCACTGCATCCATCGTGGATACGTCAAGGGCAACGATTAATCTGTCATCTGCCATGTTGCAACCTCCATACTACATACATATCTAAATAATTTTCACATACTGAGGGCCTATCTGTCAATTAGAATTGGTGTGAATGAGGTGATTATTGGTCACCTTTGAACAGTAGATTATAGTCTATTTCATGCTATAATAAGTAGAGTAAATGAATATAATTCTTATATATAGATTTTGAAAGGAGTCCTATGTTAGATTTTGTTGCATTAGACTTTGAAACAGCAAATAAATTTAAAAATAGTGCGTGCTCCTTGGCGGTTATTACCGTAAAGGACGGACAAATTACCAAAAAGGCATATAGCCTCATCAAGCCTCCGTTTATGAGTTTTGATGATGAATGTATTGAAATTCATGGTATCCAACCGAAGGATGTTCTTCATGAAAAGACCTTTGATCAGTTGTGGAATGCCATTTATGAAAACCATTTAAAAGGGAATATTATGGTGGCTCACAATGCGAAATTTGATATGAACGTATTGCGTGCTACTTTAGATTATTATAAAATCCCTTGGCCAGAACTAGATTATGCATGTACAGTTAAACTTTCACGTGCGGTATGGCCTGATTTAGTTAATCATAAGTTGAATACAATGGCCGCATATATTGGAGTTGAGTTTAAACATCACTATGCACTGGATGATGCAGAGACTTGTGCAAAGGTTGTATTAGAAGCTGCTAAGTTGAAAGGCGTTAATAGTTTACCAGATTTATTAAAGGCTACAGGTGTACCATTAGAACCATTTATTGATGATAAAAATCGCTCTGCTCAAGATGCATTACATAAAGAGCCAGAACCAGAACAAATGTCGTTCTTTTAGTAAGGAGAGGTACTATGTTGGGGAAAGAATTATTAGCTTATGTAGATCATACATTATTGCGTCCTACAGCTACATGGGATGATATTAAAGAAGTTTGTGAGGATGGTATAAGGTATAAAACTGCATCTGTTTGTATTCCTCCAGATTTTGTAGCATCCGCCCATGAAGCATATCCAGAACTTAACATATGTACCGTTATCGGCTTCCCTTTAGGATATGAAACAACAGAGGTAAAGGTGGCAGAAACGAAACAGGCCATTGAAGAGGGCGCTTCTGAAATTGATATGGTTATTAATCTTGGAGATGTAAAGCAAGGTGATTTTGAAGCGGTAACGAACGAAATTGCAGCACTTAAGGCGGCTTGTGGTGATAAAATTTTAAAAGTTATTATCGAAACTTGTTATCTTACAGATTCTGAAAAGGTGGCGCTTTGCAAATGTATTACAAATGGTGGCGCAGACTATATTAAAACATCTACTGGATTTGGTAGCGGCGGTGCAAGCCTTGAAGATATTAGACTCTTTAAAAAGCATATTGGTCCTAATGTACAGATTAAGGCCGCAGGTGGTATTCGCTCTATTACGGATATGAAAGCCTATATTGCAGAAGGTTGTAGCCGAATTGGAGCCAGTGCAGCTGTAGAGTTACTAAAGAATCATTTGAACGAAGAAGTATAATAGAAAACCACCTAGGCTATGCTTAGGTGGTTTCTTAGAATGGCGGTGCAACTATGCGTATGTATGATATTATTCTGAAGAAAAGGGCGAACTTGCCGTTAACAGATAAGGAAATCCGCTTTGTCATAGATGGCTATGTAAAGGGAGAAATCCCTGATTACCAAGTGAGTGCGCTCTTGATGACCATAGTTTTTAATGGTATGAATGCTCGCGAACTAGGAACTTTGACTTTGGCTATGGCTCAATCAGGTAATATGGTAGATCTATCGAATATTGATGGGATTACCGTAGATAAACATAGTACAGGTGGCGTAGGAGATAAGACCACACTTATTATTGCGCCTCTCGTAGCCGCTTGTGGCGGCAAGGTGGCTAAGATGTCTGGACGTGGACTTGGTCATACAGGTGGCACTATTGATAAGATGGAATCTATTTCAAATTTAAAGGTATCTTTAGAGAAAGATGCTTTTATCAATCAAGTTAATAAAATTGGTCTTGCTGTTATTGGTCAGTCGGAAGGGCTTGCACCTGCTGATAAAAAGCTATATGCTTTGCGCGATGTGACGGGAACTGTGGATAGTATCCCTCTTATTGCATCCTCTGTTATGAGCAAAAAATTGGCTTCTGGTGCTCAAGCAATTTTGTTAGATGTAAAGGTTGGCAGTGGTGCCTTTATGAAAAACATAGAGAATGCTCGTGAATTGGCTAAAGCAATGGTAGAGATTGGAAAGGAAAATGGCCGTTCAGTTAAGGCTATTTTGACGAATATGGATCGACCGCTAGGCCATGCTATTGGAAATGCTTTGGAGATTCGCGAGGTTATTGATACGTTGAAAGGTCATGGTCCAGAGGATTTAACGCATGAATGTATTATCATGGCAGCTCATATGCTCGTATTGAGTCATATATGCGACTATGAAACGGCTCTCAGTCGTGTGCAAGAGGCACTCGACTCTGGTGCCGCATTAGAACGATTGCGTATGATGATTGATGCTCAAGGTGGCGACAGCCAAGTTATTGATGATGAAAGCCTATTAGCCATTGGCAAATTCACCTATGAAGTTACAGCGCCTCAAGATGGTTATATTATCCATATGAATACAGAACAATGCGGGATTGCATCCGTTATGCTTGGAGCCGGTCGGATTATTAAAGATGGTCCCATCGATTATAGTGCAGGTATTGTAATGCACAAAAAAACTGGGGACGCCGTTAGTATGGGTGAAAGGATAGCTACACTATATGCTTCTGATGAAAGTTTATTCACTAATGCGGCTCAGACCTATTTAGCTGCGATTACTATTGGTAATACTGTACCTAAAGTAGTGGATACTATACTAGATATTGTAGAGTGAGGAGTGCAATATGAAAGAAAAGGATATTCAAAAGCTCATCGATCGTGCTATTGTGGCTCGCGACAAAACCTATAGTCCTTATTCACATTTTGGTGTGGGCGCAGCCCTTCTTTGCGAAGATGGAACCATCTATGAAGGGTGTAATATAGAAAACGCTTCTTATGGATTAACTAATTGTGCGGAGCGAACTGCTATATTTAAGGCCGTGTCGGAAGGGCAAACAAAATTTAAAGCCCTTGCCGTAGTTGCTGATACGGAAGGGCCTTGTGCACCATGTGGTGCTTGCCGTCAGGTGATTTCTGAATTTGAAATACCTCGTATTATAATGGCGAATTTAAGAGGGGACTATACAGTTGTTGAATTAGAAGGTTTATTACCTTTTAGATTCGGGGCCGATAACATATAAAAAAGAGACCACGTTGATGTGGTCTCTTTTTGGTATGCCTTAAAATGCAGGAACAATAGCACCTTGGTATTTTTCTTGGATGAATTTGATAATTTCAGGGCTATGAAGTGCAGCCATCAATTTTTTGATGCGAGGGTCATTTTCATTGCCTTTAAGTACAGTTACGATATTTACGTAAGGAGAATCGTTATTTTCAATTGCCAATGCATCTTTGCCAGGGTTAAGACCTGCGTTTAATGCAAAGTTAGTGTTGATAGCGGCTAAGGCTACATCGTCAAGGGAACGAGGTACTTGTGCTGCTTCTAATTCTACGAATTGATATTCGTTAGGGTTCGCAGTAATATCTTGCACTGTAGATAAGATGTTTGTAGAGTCTTTTAATGTAATTAGACCTTGTTTTTGTAACAACAATAATGCACGACCACCGTTTGTAGGGTCATTAGGAATAGCGATTTTAGCGCCTTTTGGAAGATCCTTCAAATCTTTGATTTTACGGGAGTATAAACCCATTGGCTCAAGGTGAACACCACCAGCAGATACTAGGTCAAGTTTGTGAGCTTTTGCGAATTCCTCCATGTAAGGTACGTGTTGGAAGAAGTTGGCATCAATCTCTTTGTCCCCTAAAGCCAAGTTAGGTGTGTTGTAATCAGTGAATTCCGTGATTTTTAATTCGATACCATCTTTTGCTAAAATCGGTTTAACTTGTTCTAAAATTTCTGCGTGAGGTACTGCTGTTGCCCCAATTTTTAATACTTGTTTGCCATCGCTAGCAGCTTGTTTGTTGTCGTTACCACAGCCTGCGATTAATAAAGCGCCGCCAAGGATGACAGTAGCTGCCAATGCTAAAAATTTTCTCATTAGACACACTCCTTATACAATAATTACATATAAAATATTAAATCTATAGTACTAAATAATTTCCTATCTATCAAGAAGGAATTATTATAGGTTCTCCATAACTAAAAACTATGGAGAACCTATAATATAAGTATGTTCATTTTTTAAAATAATTTGCCCATGATAAGTCCAATCGCCCACATTAGTTGATAAATCATAGCGGCCCCAGCGGTAGTACCCATAGCCTTATCTAATTGGAACTCATCTGTATTGGTAGATAATGTATGAATTGTTTTGAAAGCTAGTGGTGCTGCAAGGAATGCTAATAAGGCGAACCATGTCATATGGCCTACTATAATCCAAGCAATGATCCAAATAAAATTGAAAATATATGAAATACTCATTAAGCTGAGTGCTCTTTCACGACCAAGCATGATTGGTAACGTGTGACGTCCATGGCTTTCATCATTACGAATATCTCGGATATTATTCGTCAACATGATGGAACCAACTAGCAATGTAGATGGAATTGCAGGAATTAACAGGGCTAAGGATAATTCTCGTGTCCAAGCATAGCCTGTAATGAGTACGATGGCAAAACCCATGGCGATACCAGAGGAAATTTCCCCAAATGGTGTTCGAGAAATTGGTTTTGGTCCGCCAGAGTAAAGGAAACTAATTAGAATACATAAGAAGCCTACAGGAATGTAGTACCAAGTTATAGTAGTAGATAAATAAAGACCAATGATAATGGGTACAAACATGAGTACTTTAATCATCGTTATAATGAGCTCTGGTGTTATAACGCCACGTGTGATAGAACCAGCATTACCTACCTTTTGACCAGCATCAAGTCCAGATTTAAAGTCTTTATATTCATTCCATAAATTAGCTACAATTTGGGCTGTTACAACAGCTAAAAATATGAGCACTGTATGTAAAATGGCAAGACCTGTACCCTGAGCAGCACCAAATGCGTAATAACTAAAGGCGGCACCTAAAATGGTAGGCCCCAATGCAGCAGCTAATGTGCGAGGCCTAGTGAGGGGAATTAATTCTTGTATCATGTTAAAAGCACACCGAGTGTGCACTCCTTTCCATTTCTCATACATATATCATCTTTACATGTCTATTTATGTATTGTATAGCAGAAAGGTAAGCTTGTAAATTATACTATACAGTTATATATGTCGATATAGTATAATAATTAATATATGCAGTATAGATTATCTTTTAAACTCTTAATATATACTGCACGGATTATCTAACAATCTATACATAGTGTATTGTTAAAAAGGTGAGGTGTCTTATGAGAACTCTCAATAAAAAGTTGATGACATTGGCTTGTGCTACCTGTTTAACTGTGGGTATGGGGGCAGTGGCATGTGCTGATACGGTAGATTTAGGTTATGGTATGTACGGCAGTACTTCCCCAACTGTGAAAGCTGTAGAAGTTGTGCATATTTCTACTGATGCAAGATTGCGTAATCAAGAACAAGATAAATTTCTCAAAGTAGCAAATAAATCTGCTGTTGATACTATTAATAATGTTGTGAAAGTACAGACTGGTGTAGCTGTTGAACCAGTGAAGGGGGATTTTCTTGATGGGTACTCCTTCTATCAACTGCAAGGTACTGATAAACAAGGTCATCATACAGGTAGTTTAATTGTTATTAACTATTCCAAAAATGCTATTGATCAAGTTATAGGTATGAATAAGACTATTTTAGAGAAGGGGACAGATGCGGAAAAAGCTGCATTAAAGCACTCCATCTCTAAACATGTAGAATCTTACTCTAAAGAGACGGCCCAACAACAATTACAAGGCTTAAAAAGCAATACTGTTGAAGGTGCTAAGTTAGCAAAAGATTTGAAAACGATAAATGATAAGTTACCTTCTCAAATTATAGGTGCCTTTGATAAAATGCTTACTACAGATAAGAAATCATCTCCTAAAAGTATAGAAGAGGTCCGTTCTTATGTAGACTTTATGGCAAAACAAGTGAGCCTAGATGCAACGCATGTGGCCTATAAACCTGTGCAAACACGCTATGGTACAGCTGTGACAGGCGATTTACGCGGTAGTCTAAAATATGATGGCTTTAGAAATACTTATTCCTTAATTGGTTATGCTGTTCCTACAGATAAAGGTGTATCTTTACAGCTTTTAATGTCTGATGACTCTAGCTATGATTATTGGGCTAATGAGTTGAATCATATGTATCAAACACAATCTCTCAAGGGAGGTAAATAATATGAAATCTTTGAAAGTATTGGCTTGTGCAGCTTGCCTAATGGGTACTGTATCTGGCGTAGGTTTTGCTAAGGATGTACAAACAATTGCAGGATCCATGGTAGTGCCTAATAATGTAAATATTGTTTCTGCGTCTAAAACAAATACACGTGATTTTGTAGAGAAACAAATGCAACAGAATCCCTCAAAATCTACGATGGCGAATATGATGGCAAAGGAATTTTTCCAAAACTTTGGTACTAATTTTGATATATACCAATTGCAAGGGGCAGATAAAACTGGTCAAAAAGATGCATTCGTAGTGGCTGTAGATGTTAAACAAATAGCGCAACAAGTGGCTAAAGAAAAGGCTAATGACCCTATGTTTATAGCGGCAATGGCCGCTCTTGATAAAGGTCAAATTGATCCTGTAACAGAGCAACTTTTATTAGGAACAATAAATAAACAGATTCCCACTAGCACAACGGTAGTTCCTTTAAATGGACCTATTAATGTATCTAGTCGTGATCCCCAAAAAGCAACGATTATGCCTAAAACACTTAAAACTCTAACCGTAGAAAATGCAGAACAAGTACATCCGGTGGCTGGTACAAAATATCAAACATATGCAGCAAGCTCTCGCTTGTTATATGCAGATGGAAATGTACAAACTCCACTCTATGCAAATGCTGCATTTGTGTTGAAGCCAGGAAAACCAGTGTTGTATGTAGGTATAACAACTGATGTACAACGTGATTATTTCAAACCAATATTTGACAATGCATTTAAATCAATTAAATAATTGGTTATATACGTACTTTTATGTAATATGTGATATATTGAGGTAAGTCATATATATCGAGGCATCAACATGAGTTTCGCACCTTAAATATAGTCATATTAATTTATATTTATTTATAAAAGGAGATTTATCATGAAAACAATTTCTACAGACAAAGCACCAGCAGCAGTAGGCCCTTACTCTCAAGCTAAAGTGGTTGGCGGTTTATTATTTGCTTCTGGTCAAATTCCACTCAATCCTGCAACTGGTACAGTTGTTGAAGGGGGCATTGTAGAGCAAACTGAACAAGTATGCAAAAATATTGAAGCCGTATTGACTGAAGCTGGTACAGACTTTTCCAAGGTTGTTAAAACAACTTGCTTCTTAGCTGATATTGGTGATTTCAAAGCATTTAATGAAGTGTATGCTAAATATTTCACTTCTAAACCAGCTCGTTCATGTGTAGCAGTAAAAGACCTTCCATTAGGCGTTATTGTAGAAGTGGAAATTATTGCGGAAGTATAAGATGGATTATATTTCTTTGTTACAGTCAGAGATGCGTCCTGCCTTCGGTTGTACTGAGCCAATTGCATTGGCTTATGCGGCTGCGAAGGCAGTCTCTGTTTTAGATGAGTTTCCTAACCATATTCACGCAAGATGCAGCGCGAATATTATTAAAAATGTAAAATCTGTAGTCATTCCAAATTCTGGGGGGCGAAAAGGACTAACGGCGGCCGCTACACTGGGTGCTATTGTAGGTCATCCAGAGCGTGAACTAGAGGTGTTGGAATCTGCTATAGACGAAGATCGAAAATGGCTTGGTACATTGCTTGATGCTAACTTCTGTACCGTTTCACTTGCTGAAGGCGTAGATAATCTATATATAGAAATCACTGCAGAAACAGATGAACATACAGCGGTTGTTCGCATTGAAAATGACCATACGAATGTAACCTATGTATCAGTAGATGGCGAGATTGTCTCTGAAACAGTCAATGAAATTAAGAAAGCGGCTAAAACAGAATATGCCATGACCTTCGATAGCATTTACGAATTTGCTTTAACAGGTGATATTTCTGGTATCCTACCTCAAATTAAACAGCAAGTTGAGTATAATACTGCAATTTCTAAGGAAGGGCTGTCTAATGATTATGGATCTAATATTGGACAATTGTTATTGTTAGATGAAGAAAATCCATCTCTCGAAACGAAATGTAAGGCTCGTGCCGCAGCCGGCTCTGATGCGCGTATGAGTGGTTGTCCATTGCCTGTTGTTATTTGTTCTGGCTCCGGTAACCAAGGTTTAACCGTATCTGTGCCAATCATTACGACTGCCGAGGAACTTGGTAAAAGTGATGATGAATTGTATCGAGCGCTCGTCTTTGCTAACTTGCTAACGCTTTACGTTAAATCTGGTATTGGTAAATTGTCTGCATACTGTGGCGTTGTATCTGCCGGTGTGGTAAGTGTAGCAGGCATAGCCTTCTTGAAAGGTGATAGTAAAGATATCATCGAGAATACCCTTGTAAATGGTCTTGCAAGTTTATCTGGTATCGTATGTGATGGTGCAAAACCATCCTGTGCAGGAAAAATTGCAATCTCCCTTGATGGCGCTTTTATGGGATATAAACAAGCTCGCCTTAACAAAAACTACCAAAAAGGCGATGGCCTTGTAGCATACTCCGTTGATGAAACTATCCGCAGTATTGGTGCTGTGGCTCAAGGCATGAAAGAAACGGACGTAGTTATATTGAATGAAATGCTAAAACACTAAACTGCAAGTGATGTGTTTAGTTGAATATAAAAAGAACCCTTCGTTGGTCTGTACCTTCAAAAATTGTGTCCAATTTTTGGGGTACAGTTCACGTGAAGGGTTCTTTTTTGTTTATTGTAATTTTTTAGGATCTTTAAGTATCAATGAAGCCCCAAGTCCTACTACTAGGAATGGTACGAGTGTCATCATAGCGGCAGGTAAAGTATAGGTATCTGCAAGGTTACCTACTACAGGTGCGATGATACCGCCGATAGTTTGGCTCACACCGAGGGTAATACCGGACGCAAAGCCGATGCTTTTAGCAAGGTAGGTTTGGCCTAGTACGATAACGGGGCTGTAGCTAAGAGCTTTAGCAGCGCCAATCATGAGTAGTAACATATAGGCTATAGGCATCATGATAACAGGGGAGAAGGTTGGCACTTCTGTTAATAGGAACATGGCTGGCAACCAAATCAATAGGGATAGTCTAATGATTTTAATGGGACCATATTTGTCGCCTAATAGACCGCCAATATATGTCATGAAGATACCGATACTAAAGAATATGGTTAATGCAAAGCTACCTTGCTCTGGGCTAGTGCCGAGTTCACGAGTCCAGAAGATAGGAATGAATGCATTGATAACGCGGAAGTTTACCGATTGGCTTAGGATGATAACGAATAAGATACCAAAGTATTTCCAGTAATTTTTGAGCGATTTTGTTACCAGTGTAGGATTTTCCATAGCTACCGCTTGGTCGATAGTTCGTGCATGAGTTACTATGCGCGGCATGAGGACGAACAAAACCGTTGAGATAATAAGACCTACTATGGTGAAAGCTGCCAGTCCATGAGGACCTACTGTATAGGCAATAGAGCCTGCAAAGAGTGGGCCGATGGCAAAACCAGAGCTACCGCCGATGGCGAAGGTCCCCATGGCTTTACCTTTTTTACCGCCTCCGAGGCGATTCATAATTTTGGCTCCTTCAGGGTGGAAGATAGAGGAGCCTACACCGGCTAAGGTAGCACAAACAAGTAAGCTTTCATAGGAGGTGACAAACCCCATGGCACCTGTGCTACAAGCAGAGAGCAGAACACCTAAGGCGATGAGCCGTGGCTGATTGATCTTGTCAGAGACATAACCTAATAATGGCTGTAACAATGAAGATAATGCTGTATTGGCTAATATGAGAAAGCCTGCTTGCTCTAAACTAAGTCCATAAGTGTAGATAAATAATGGCAAGAGGGCAGGTAATACACTTTGACAGGAGTCGTTAATCATATGACTCACCGTAATGAGATAAGGGTAATATTGTTTCATAGTAGTGGTCCCTTCGCAAAAAAGCGCTAACCATGGTTAGCGCTTTATATATTTTATATGGCAGAGGAGGAGGGATTTGAACCCCCGCGCCGGTTGCCCGACCTACCGCATTTCGAGTGCGGACCCTTCAGCCTCTTGGGTACTCCTCCGTGTTTTACGGCGCTCTTTAAAAAAGTCTTTCATGATTTGACTACATTCATCACCAAGGACCCCCGATGCTAATTCGGGTTCATGATTTAAACCAGGGTGAGAGAGTACATTGAAAAGAGACTCTACAGCGCCTCCTTTGTAATCACTTGCACCATATACAACACGGTCAATACGACTGTTGATGATGGCTCCAGCGCACATCGGACACGGCTCTATCGTAACATACAGGGTACAACCAGTCAACCGCCAGCGCTTGAGTACATCGCATGCTTCGCGGATGACGAGCACCTCTGCATGAGCCGTTGCATCGTGATCTAGTTCACGGCGATTATGATGACGTGAAATAATAGTGTTATCTTGTACCAAGATGGCACCGATAGGAATTTCTCCTAGGTCATAGGCCTTGTGAGCTTCTGCTAGGGCAAAACCCATGAAATACTCGTCCCGAGTGCGCTCATCCATATTTTTAATCTCTATAGGTGTAATGTCTTTTGTCATTCTCATACCTCTTAATGTATAATATCTTACATAAAGTCTATCATAGTGTGCGAAGTTATGCGAATAGATTGTGTGAGGGTATTATGGATATTATTTGGTATATATTTGATATGATTGGCACTATTGCCTTTGCTATCTCCGGAGCACTTGTTGGTGTGGCGCGGAGAATGGATATATTTGGTATGGCTGTATTGGCACTGGCCACGGCAATCGGTGGTGGAATTGTACGGGATGTTCTCTTGGGGTATTTTCCGCCGAATTCATTACGCAATATTGTATATGTAACTGTGGTTATTTCCGTAACAATTATCGTATTTATTATGTATAATAGTCGTTATCGCAAGCATGCTATGGGGCCTCGTAGCCGAGCAAGCTATTTATTAGCCGACGCTGTGGGGCTAGCATCGTTTACAGTAACTGGAGCATCTGCAGGGTTTAAACTATATCCTGAGCTGCCAATTTTTATTGTTTTATTAGGAACTATTACTGCTGTTGGTGGTGGCATTATCCGAGATATGCTAGCTCAACGGATTCCATCTGTTTTGAAAGAAGATGTGTATGCTCTGCCTAGTGTTATTGGGGGCATCGTTTATTACTTAATGGTTATTTCTAACTGGGTTGGAGAGGCTGTATATGGTGCTTTTACTGTTGTACTAGTTATTCGTTTATTAGCTATTAAATATAATTGGAGCTTACCCAAAGTGCGCTAAAGCTAAAGGCACTGCATTTGAGAAATAACAGGTAAATGATATAATTATACTATTAAGTATTTCATAAAAGTGTCAGAAAAAAAGAGTATTATATAAGAGTTAATTTTCGAGTCGAGAGTACTCGTGTACACAGAAGGAGATTTGCTTTATGACAAATAAATGGTTGAAAGTAGCATTAATGGTTACAGCCATTGCTACAGGTACATCCATCAAAATTGATGCAGAAACCGTATTATATGTACCTCAAGATGATCGTCCTGTAAGTTTGCAATATACAGTCGATACAGCTCGTGAGGCGGGTATGACTGTGTTGACACCACCTCAACACTTGATTTCTGGTAAGACGTACCAAGGTCAAGCTGATCAAATTATGGCTTGGGTAGAGCAAAATGCAGGTCGTGCTGATGTTATGGTATTAAGTACAGATACTCTTATTTATGGAGGTCTTGTAGATTCTCGTAAACATAATATTCCGCTTAGTACGTTGCAAAATCGCTTGAAACGTATTGAAGGTTTAAAAGCGCGTAATAAAAATGTACGCATCTATGGCTTTGGTACCGTAATGCGTTCTCCACGTGCGAGTGGTGGCGGTACTGAACCGGCCTACTATGCGGAATATGGCCCAACTATCTTCCAAATTGCTGCATTACAAGATAAATTGGATTCTGGCTCCTTAACGCAAGAAGAAACTCAAAAATTGATGAGTCTGCAAGCCTCTGTTCCTGTGGAATACTTGCAAGACTGGTTTGATCGTCGTCAAAAAAATATGAAAATCAACAAAGAGTTGATTGATGAAACTCGTAGTGGTGTATTTGACTACTTTGCATTAGGTCATGATGATACATCTCAACTATCTCAATCCGCTCTAGAAGGTCGTTACCTTAACAAATATTCCAAGGATATTTCTGTTGAAAAATACGGTAGCTTCCCTGGTGCTGACCAACTTGGTCTCTTGTTGATGGCGCGTTCCCGTACCGATGTGAGCACAGAAAAACCTACATTCTCCGTAATTTATCCACTCGGTGGTGGCGGTAAAACATTGCCAGGTTACGAAGATCAAACGATTGATAAAACAATTGCTCAACACGTTGAGGCTGTAGGTGGCACAATGGTGACACAAGGCAAACCAACTGTATTATTGGCTGTTAATACACCTCTTACTACGAGCACAGGCGAGTCTGAAAACTTCGAAAACTTCCCAATGATCTCTAACTCTACAAATGCTTTCGTAGATCGTATTCAACAAGCTGTTGACTCTGGTGTGAACGTAAGCGTTGCAGATATCGCTTTCAATAATGGTGCAGATAATACATTGGTATCCGCTATGTACAAACGAGATTTGTTGTACAAAATCGGTGCGTATAATGGTTGGAATACAGCAAGTAACACCGTAGGTTACGCTATTGCTCAAGGATTATTGCTTAAATCTATGAGTCCAGAAGGTCATCGTGATATGTTGACGCAACAATATTTGGACAACTGGGCATATCAAGCAAATATCCGTAAAGATATTTATCGTATGCAAGATTCTATCAGAACAGACAATGTTCGTTACTCTGGTGAATTAAATGAACGTCTTGAAAGTTATTTAGGTGAACGCATTCAAGATTTCGCTGAAAAATACCTTAAAATCAATCCTCGTACAGTAAAAGCTACATTCCCATGGGGCCGTCTATTTGAAACGAATATTACCGTTTACGACAAACCAGTGGTACCTCTTGAAAAAGAATTACGCTTGAAACGAGAAGCTGAAGCAAAAGCTAAGGCTGAAGCAGAAGCTAAGGCTAAGGCAGAAGTGGCTGCTAAAGCAAATGGTCAGGCTGTACCAGCACAAGCGGCACAACCTGAAAAAGCTGCAACGCCTCAAACACCTGTATCTACACCTCCGGTAGTTAAACAACCAGCTACAGAGTCTCAAGGTCCACGTGTGGTACCAACACCTGCCGCTGTACCTGGTCAATAGTGAATAGGGAATGGCTATGAAAAAAGCGTTTTTACCGGAAATTACTTATATGCGAGGCCTCTGTATGCTCGGTGTTATTGGCATTCATGTAGGCTCTTACGCATTGCAAAATCCTTTTGTAAATTTAGAACTCATCAGCGTGTTAGAAATTCTATCTCGCTTTGGAGTGCCTGCGTTTTTCTTCCTCTCTGCATTTGGCTTGTTTTATCATACTTCGGTAGAGGGACCATTCTCATATAAGGAATTTATGCACCGCCGAATTCAGGTGGTGCTATTTCCATATATTACGTGGTCCATCTTTTACCTGCTATATACAGGGGTGACAGCTCATAATCTTGGTAATTTGCATCCAGGACCGTTGGCGATAAATCTACTCTTTGGTACTTCTATGTATCATCTATATTTTATGGTTATTTTGCTATGGTTCTACGTGATGATGCCATTATGGCGGGCAATGGTGAAAGTCATCTTAAAACGGCCTATATTTTGGATGGTTTTACTATTTGTCATCCAAGTTGGTATCGATTATGTTTCGTCTTACATGCTTGGCCGTTGGGTAACAGAAAATCTAAGCAATCAGCCAGTTCTTAAATATCTTTTTGATATGCGACTCAACTATTGGGTTATTCATTATGTGTGGATTTTCCTTTTAGGTGCCGTATGTGCTGAACGATATGAAACCGTCTGCGAATATATGTGGCGTTATCGTTACCTTTTAGGCGTCAGTACGGTAAGCTCAGTATTGTTGATGCTTGGCTCCTATTACTATGTCATGGACGTATGGCATTACACTGTGTTAGAAGCAATTTACACGGTACATCAAATGAGTCCTATGGGCGTTCTTTATACAGGATTGGGAACGATGTTTAGTTTGTTCCTATTCCAAAGGCTACCTATGAATGTGACGATGGAGTCCATTTGGTCTGAGATAGGCGATAAATCGTATGGTATTTATTTATCACATCCATTTTGGTTGTTAATCATTTCTGGTGTGATGGCTAAATATAATCTCTTGTATACGGTGGCCAACGTGTTAATTATGTATATTATGGCGTTGGGATTATCCTATTTGTCTACGGTGGCTCTTAATTATATGCCTAAATCTATCCGTAAATTTATACTGGGACATTAGTCTAGTATGGGAACTATTTTATAGAGAAACCTAATTGGTACTAGTACTCTAATGGTGTACCTAGTTTTAGTTATTTCTGTAGTGCTGATTTAGTATTAAAATAATATTTGCTATACATTCGCTAGGATATAGTTTTTAACTATGGTATCCTAGCGGATTTTTGTATATCGAATTAATATCTTTCACAAAGTAAAGTGTGAAAATTTGAAAGTAATTGTGTTATAATAAGTCCATGATGATTACCACTTGATAGAGTAACGAAATAGAAAAAGAGGTGCTCCTATGCAAGAATTAACATATTTTAACGGTGAATTCGTCGAACCAGGTGCTAAAGTTATTAGCATTGATGATCGTGGCTATTTATTTGGTGACTCTGTATATGAAGTTGTTCGTGTCGTAAAAGGCCGTTGCTTCGCTTTGTCTTACCACCAAGATCGCTTGTATCGCTCTATGCGTGAAATGGATATCCCTGTAAAAATGACCCCTGATGATTTGACAGAATTGCACGAAATTTTGATCGAGCAAAGTGAAATCAAAGAGGGCTATATTTATTTACAAATCTCTCGTGGTGTAGCACCACGTCATCATGCTTATGATCGCTCTAAATTAGAACCACAAATGCTTATGTCTATCCGTACCTTGGATTTAGATGAAGTCAATAAATTGGGTGAAGGTGTAAAAGCGATAGCTTTACCTGATGAACGTTGGGATCATGTAGATATTAAGACTACAAACTTGATCCCGAATATTTTGGCGCAAACAAAAGCAGAAAAGAAATTTGCCTATACAGCAATTTTGTTCCGTGATGGTATTTGTACAGAAGGTGCCACATCTAATGTGTTTGCTGTTAAAGATGGTATCTTGTACACGCATCCAGCGGATAATCATATCTTAAAAGGTATTACGCGCCAAATGATCTTAACCCGTGTAGCACCATCTTTAGGTATTACCATTATTGAGAAAGAATTTGACCGCACCTTTGTAGATGAAGCGGACGAACTATTCTTTACCGATACAATTGGTGGTGTCATCCCAATTACTAAGCTAGACAGAAATCCAGTATCTGGTGGTAAACCAGGTGCTATTACACTTCGTCTACGCGAAGCTCTAGAAAAATTGATGGAAGAAGGATTACCTTGATAGATAAGCTGCTTTCATCAAATGTTAAACATTTACCTTAAGAAAGGAAATTATTTTGATACAATTAGAACACATTAGTAAAGTCTATGAAGGCGCTACTCGTGTGGAAGCGTTGAAAGATATTAGCCTAAATGTGAAAGAAGGCGAAATCTTTGGCATTATCGGTCAATCCGGTGCCGGTAAATCCACATTGATTCGTTGCATCAACATGCTCGAAGCACCTACATCTGGCTCTGTTATCGTAAATGGTACAGATTTAACAACACTTAGCAAATCTGATTTGCGTAAAGCGCGCAAAGATATTGGCATGATTTTCCAACATTTTAACCTATTGTCCTCTCGTACCGTATATGACAATGTGGCATTTCCGTTGGAATTACAAGGAATGAGCAAATCTGAAATCAAGGAACGCATTACGCCAATCCTTGATATTGTAGGCCTTACTGAGCGTATGAACAACTATCCATCTCAATTATCTGGTGGTCAAAAACAACGTGTTGGTATTGCTCGTGCTTTAGCGTCTAATCCAAAGGTCCTCCTTTGTGACGAAGCTACCTCTGCCCTTGATCCTCAAACAACAGATTCCATTTTGAAATTGTTGAAAAATATTAATGAGAAGATGGGGCTCACTATTGTGCTCATTACACATGAGATGCACGTTATCCGTGAAATCTGTGATCGCGTGGCGGTTATTGAAGGTGGTGTCATCCTCGAAGAAGGTAGTACTATTGAAGTATTCACACATCCTCGCGAAAATACGACAAAAGAGTTTATTAGCTCTGTAGTGAGTGATAACTTACCTCCAGAAGCATTGGAACATCTAGAGTTGCATGATCAATGGATTGCAGGGACCGCGCCCTTAGTTCGTCTCAAATTTACAGGACAAGCAACAGATGAGCCTGTAGTAGCAGGCCTTGTAAGACGCTTTAATTTAGATGTAAGCATCCTTTTTGGCGGCATTGATTACATCCAAAATACGAGCGTTGGTCGCCTCATCGTTATCTTGAATGGTGACCCAGAAAATGCGCAAGAAGGTTTGGACTACATCAAAATGTTACCAATTGAAAGCGAGGTGATCGGTTATGTCAGAGCAAATCATTAATCTACTCATAACTGGTACCCTTGATACATTGCAAATGACGATAATTTCTACCGTAATGGCAATGTTATTAGGTATTCCTCTTGGTGTTGTTTTGGTTGTTACTTCTAAAGGTCATATCTTAGAAAATGTAGCACTCAATAAAGTATTGGGTGCCATTGTCAATGCTACACGTTCTGTACCTTTCATCATCTTGATGGTTGCTATCATTCCGTTTACTCGTATGGTGGTAGGTACATCCATCGGTACAACTGCAGCATGTGTGCCGTTGACCATTGCGGCAATTCCGTTTTTGGCACGCCTTGTAGAAACGTCTATTAAGGACATCAATTTTGGCGTTATCGAGGCGGCTCAATCCATGGGGGCAAGCCCATTACAAATCATTTGGAAAGTATTATTACCAGAAGCATTGCCAACAATTATTGACAATGTAACGGTTCTTATCGTTAACCTCATCGGGTACTCTGCGATGGCTGGTGCTATTGGTGGTGGTGGCCTTGGGGATATTGCTATCCGATATGGTTACCAACGTTTCCAAGCCGATATTATGATCGCTACAATCATCATCTTGATTGTATTGGTACAAGTTGTACAAATGATTGGTGATGCTTGGTCTAAAGCGATGAATAAGAAGTAGGAGGATCCTATGAGTATCAATGAAAAATTGAGAAGTCAACAAAATGACGAATTGTTCACCGCCATTTTAACGCTTGAAAATACAGAGGAATGCTATGCATTTTTTGAAGATATCTGTACGATTAACGAATTAAAAGCATTATCTCAACGCTTACAAGTAGCAAAAATGCTTCGCGCAGGGGATAGCTATGAGAAAATCGTAGAAGAAACGGGTGCGAGTACTGCTACGATTAGTCGTGTAAAGCGCTGTTTAGTATATGGTGCGGATGGTTATACATTGGCCCTCGATCGTCTAGGTGCAAAATAAAATAAATTAGCATGACAACGGTGGCCTTTGGCGACCGTTGATGTGCTATCTGTAGGAGGTTTATTATGGAGTGGCTCATTGCGGTAACAGGTTTACCATTTGATATCCTTATACTCGTTTTACTTGCCGTAGCTGGTGCGTTTGCTGGCTTTGTAGACTCCATTGTAGGCGGGGGAGGCCTCATTTCTGTACCTGCCATGTTATTAACAAATCTTCCACCTAGTGTGGCTCTAGGCAGTAATAAATTATCCAGTATCTTTGGTGCTGGTAGTGCATCGATTACATTTTTAAGAAATCACATGGTTGATTTTTCCCTAGTTCGCAAATTACTGCCTTTTACCTTTGTGGGTTCTATGCTTGGTACCTTGGCGGTTGTTTCTTTACCACCGCTATATGTAAAGCCTATTATTATCATATTACTTGTTTGTGTAACACTCTTTGTGGTGTTCAAAAAAGACTGGGGTGAAATCAATCGTACATCTCAGGTAACAGGAAAAGCGCTATATATTTGTATGGCTTTTGCTCTTGGCATTGGTATATATGACGGCTTTATTGGTCCTGGTACAGGTACATTTCTGATTATGGGATTTATCTTTACAGGCTTTGATTTTTTACATGCATCTGCTAATGCAAAAATATTGAATTTTACTAGTAATTTGGCATCTTTATTGGTATTTTTATATTTAGGACACGTCAATATTACGTATGGTCTTGCCACCGGGGCAGGTCAAATTATAGGTGCTTATTTAGGCTCGCATTTGGCAATTGCGAAGGGCTCATCTTTGGTGCGAGTTGTATTCTTGTCGGTAACGACAGTTATGTTGTTGAAATTAGTCTATGACTATATTTCAACATTATAGGAGGGCAAGGTATGCCTCATAAAAGTGATGTTCAAGTGGCCTTGATTAGTGGTGGTACATCGGGTATTGGATTTGCTACGGCAAAGCTTTTACTTAAAGAAGGTTGGTGTGTAGTCATCAATGGTCGAAATGAAAAAGTTGGTCAAAAGGCTAAAACTAAGCTACGTCGTTATTCCTCTAAGGTACAATATATTCAAGGTGATGTATCTAAAATTGAGGACTGTCAGCGAATTGTAAAAGAAACAGTAGATTTATTTGGTGGGGTGTCTGCTCTTGTAACAGCTGCAGGCTATTATGAAGAAGAGTTACTAGCTGATGTTACAGAAGCAGCTTTTGATGAAATGTTTGGGACCAATGTAAAAGGTACTGTATTCTTATGTCAAGCGGCGCTTCCCTATTTACGAGCCTCAAAGGGCAGTATTGTAACAATCGCTAGTGATGCAGGTTTACAAGGTAATGTAGCGTGTTCTGTATATGGTGCGTCAAAGGGAGCTGTAGTGAGCTTTACAAAATCTCTATCCCTTGAAATGGCACCTCACAGTGTTCGTGTAAACTGTGTGTGTCCTGGTGATGTAGATACATCATTAGTAGATAAACAGATTGCTAATGCCCACCAAGATGCGGCGGCTGCTAAGGCTGAAATGGGCCAACATTACCCATTAGGTCGTATTGCTAAGCCTCATGAAATTGGAGAAGTAATTGTATTTTTGTTGAGTAATAAGGCGTCTTTTGTGACAGGTGCAGCCTGGACAATCGATGGAGGACTCACAAGTTGGTAATATAGAAAATATTAGAAGCTGTTATATATGGATAATTAGAAAAATTCATTTCACTTCTATCAATAGAATGGTATAATAATACTAATAATAAGACCTATAGTTGGTTTACAACAAAGGAGAATACTTATGGCAGAATATAATGGCGTAACACTTGAGCCCCTTACGGATGGATCTCAAGATCGTGACTATCAAGTTGAACAATTTATCTTCTGGGGGGCAGGTCGTGCGGCAGCATTGTCATTATCCTCTAAATTCAGCAGTGTCGCTTTGTGCGCCAATGCTACGTACATGGTAACTCGCATTGCTCATCTTTATGATGTAGAATTGCAAGCAGGTGCTGTAGTTGGTTTAGTAGGTGGTCTTAGCACAGCTGTAGGTACAACTGCAGTATCCCTTCTAATTCCAATTAAAGCTGTTCGCGTTCCTGTAGCTATCGGTTTAACTTATGCTATTGGTAAAATTGCACATATTTGGATTCAAGATGGTATGCCTTCTGATATCGAACGTTACAAACCGATGGTTGCTGAATTCTTTGAAAATGGCAAAGCTATTGCTTCTGAAATCGTTCGTGATGCAAGTGCTAGCATTCCTTTCACTCAAGGTCAACGTGACGTATGGGCTGGGATTGCTAACGAAACAGGTCTTGCTAAAGAATCTTTAAAGCAAGTTTACGATGAAAAAGTAACACCTGCCATCAATAAATGGAATAATGAAACAAAATACCAAATCCATGATAACGCAGCAGAGGTTGTAGCAAAGGTTTCTGATGCAGCGAAAGAAAAAATTGATTCTGCTAAAGAAGGTATTGAAGTAGCCAAAGAATTCGCAAAAGGTGGTGTAGAAGTGGCAAAAGCTTCTGCACAAGTAGCAGTAGAAACTGCAAAAACTAAAGCTTCTGATGCTGTAGAGACAGCAAAAGATGTTGCTACAAACACTGTTAATACAGCGAAAGAAAAAATTGACGGTTTGCGTAAATAAACGCTGAAGGATTATTATTACTATGAATCCATTTAATATTATTAAGTATGGTAAGTATTTTAGCGAATCAAGATTTTTAGGGTTTCTTGGTCGATATGGTAAGAAACTTGCCTTTGTACAACAAGCAGTAACCTTGTTCCTTTGTTTTCGTGACAAGGATACTCCCAAATATGTAAAAGCGGTCATTGCAGGTGCCTTAGGGTATTTGGTATTACCTATTGATATTGTGCCGGATGCGATTGCTGTATTAGGTTGGGTAGATGATGTGGCAGTACTCGGATTAGCCTTTAAGATTGCGAATCGTTATATCAAAACGAGTCATCAAGAAGAGGCAAAAAAATTCTTTCCATTTGGTAGCAGTCGCTAACTTTTACCATTTTAGGCAGTTTGATCCACAGTGATTGAACTGCCTTTATTTATTTGACACACTAAAGTAATAGATATAGAATAAAAATTGTATACTATTTAAAAAGGACAGAATTTATGCATATTGCTTCAGTAAATGTACGATTTTATGAAACTGATATGATGGGGATTGCTCACCATAGTAACCATTTTAGATGGTTTGAAATGGCGCGCATTGAATTCCTTCGTAAAATCGGTGTCACTTTGTGGGATATGATGAATGAGGATATTGTATTTCCTATCATGAATGTATCTTGCAATTATAAAGAACCTGCGAATTTCGATGATGAACTTCACATCGAAACGTATTTGGTTAAGATGACGAGGGCTCAAATGGTGTTTCGCTATCGCATGCGCCGTGCTAGTGATGGTGCGTTACTTGCTACGGGAGAAACTAAGAACGCCTTTATGTCAAAGTTAACAGGAAAAATTGTGCGATTAGACGATACTTTTTATCTGCCTATGTTAGCAGCTGTTGAGGAGATGCCGCATGAGTAATGTACAACAATTGCCTATCGGTGTATTTGACTCTGGTGTAGGCGGATTATCTGTGTTAAAGGTGTTACAAGAACAATTTCCTAACGAAGATTTCATTTATATCGGTGATAATGCGAATAATCCTGTAGGTAATCGCAGTGATGATGAAATCACTTATTTGGCGTGTCGTATTGCGGAGACGCTAGAAAAGCAGCCTGTTAAGTTGATGGTGATTGCCTGTAACACCTTCACCGTTGTGGCTCTTGATGCGGTACGTGAACTTGTATCTGTGCCGGTTATTGGTGTATCACAAGGTGTGAAAACAGCCATTAATAAAAGTAAAAGCAAGACTATCGGTATTATGGCAACCGTAGCCACTGTAAATAGTCATATTCATAAGCATGTGGCTTTAGAAGTTGATCATGAGGTTTTGGTTTGGGAACAACCTTGTCCAGAATTGGCGGGGCTTATTGAACAAGGTCATTTAGATGATTACTTTGTTCGTGAAATATGCAAGGAGTATTTAGAACCTTTATTATCTCGAGAAATTGAGGTAGTCGTTTTGGGCTGCACCCATTTCCCATTTGTACAACCTTTACTAGAGGAACTTACTTCAGGTCGAATTCGGTTCATTGACCCTGCTTTTGAAACAAGTGAATTGGTTCGTCACAGACTAGAGAGTAAAAATCTTTTCAATCCTCAAGATACTGTAGGTACCGTGACATTGTATTTTACAAAGGATGTCGAACTTGGTGATGCATTGAGTGCATCCTTCCTTGATACAAGCCGTCGTACCATTGAACATATTACATTATAAAGGAGATACCCTATGTGGTTTTATAACATCCTCAGTGCAGTAATAGCTATTATTGTGGCTGTTGCAGCTCTGTACTTATTATTCCGTTTGTTTGTATTGAAACAAGGTAATGAAAATATTGTCTTATTAGCGAAACGAGCAACGAACTTTCAAGTATCTGATCGTAGTTTTGAATCCATTACGTTGTTCTGTGATATACCATTTGTAAATAAAGGGCGCCAATTGGGCACAATAATGGACTTATTTCCACGTCCATTATTACCTGAAGAACATTTTGATGCAGTTAAGGTAAATGCTTGGGCTATGGATATTAATCGTCCGCGTCAAGATGGATACTTTGAAGCTATAATTATCAAACCACGCAAAGGTGGCACAATTCGTGTATATGTTACATTAACAGGTAAAACTGGCAATATTCGAGAAGATATTAAGGGATTCCCTTATATGGACATCGATATTTACTACCAAATCGTAGGTCGGACAGACTATCATATCGATAAACAGCGTATTCGTTTGACTGCTGAAGAAGTTCAAGCAGCAATGGTTCAATAAGGAGGCATAACAATGGCAGAATTAGAGTTAGTATGTGTGCCAACACGTATTCTTACAGATAATGATGACATCGTTGATGCTATCGTTGAATTTGGCGGTCATAATATTGGACCTGAAGATATCGTATGCGTTGCTGAATCTGTAGTGGCTATTACGCAAGGCCGTTTTACACGTCCTGAAGAGTTAAATGTGTGCTGGCAAGCTCGTTTAATTAATCGTTTTATCCATCCAGATGGCTCTATGGCATCTATTTATGGTATGCAATCGGCTATGAATTTGGACGGTAAATGGAAGGTGTTAGGTGCTTTTATTTTAGGTGCTATTGCTAAAATTTTCCGTAAACCTGGCGTGTTCTATGCAATTGCTCGTGCTGCATCATTAACCGATGATGTAACGGGGACTATGCCTCCATTTGATAAGCACATTGTATTTGGTCCAAAGGATCCTGATAAAGTGGCTGAGAAAATTGTATCTCGCACAGGTTGTTATGGTGCCGTTGTAGCTGACGTTAATGACTTGAAACGGTCCGCTATTTTAGGTACAAGTCGTGGCATTGACGCTAAAAAAATTGCACAATTGCTGATTGATAATCCATTTGGTAATGATAGTCAAATGACTCCGATTGTTATCATCAAAAATTACGCATCTGTATCTGGTAAATAACAGAAGGCTGTACTCATCACATAGAGATGGGTACAGCTTTTTTATATATAATGAGACTGAATACGGACTATACGCAGGTTTGAAGAAGGCTTGTATATTAGTTCAAATAGAGATTATATGCTAGCTTAAATTGAGTTTTCTTTACTTTGTTTTGAGTTTGTATAGATTCTTTATTAATACTAATAAGGAGGTTATATGTTACTAGGGTTAGACGTAGGTGGTACTTTTACCGATGCTGTTATCATTGATGGCCATCGTGTAGTGGCAACTGCCAAGAGGCGGACTACAAAGAATAATCTAATGAATGGTATAGGTGAGGCCTTAGATGCAGTTTTGGAGGGTTATGATGCATCAAATATTGAACAGGTAACTTTATCTACTACCGTGGTGACTAACACTATTGTAGAAGGAAAGGAGAAGCCTGTAGACCTTTATGTAGTAACAGGGCCTGGGCGAAACGTTGATGATATATTTCCTGTAAGCCCTATATATCTTCAAGGTTATACAGATCATAGAGGTATCGTTGTAGAGCATACCCCTGCTGATGCGGTACGTGGCATAGCCAACATGGTTCAAGCACGTAGTGGTACTGATTTGGCTGCTGTATCAGCTAAATTTGGTGTACGGAATCCTCAGGAAGAATTATCTATTACAGAGGAATTGAAAAACACATATCATACAATTTCTAATGGCAGTTTATTAAGTGGCTCTTTAAATTTCCCTCGGCGTACTATTAGCGCTTACTTTAATAGCGCTGTGACACTCGTATTTACGGTATTTAAGGAAAATGTCGAAGACGCTCTCCGTGCTCGAAATATAGTGGCCCCACTTCACATTTTAAAAGCAGATGGAGGCTCTCTTCCAATAGAACACATGGTGAGTCGCCCGGTAGAGACCGCCTTTACAGGCCCTGCCGCAACAGTTCTTGGACTATCTGCTCTTGGCGTTATAGGTAATCAGCATACAGTGGCTCTAGATATTGGAGGTACTACAACGGATATATCTCTTTGGAAGCATGGTAGACCATTGATGACAAAAAATGGTGTATCTATTCGTGAGTATCCAAGTGCAGTACGATCCTTTGCCGTTACCTCTGTCGGCATTGGTGGGGAATCTGTAGTTCGCTTTAAAAATGGTAATCTTACCGTAGGTCCTGAACGAGTGGGACCATCGGTAGCTCTAGGGGGTATAGAACCTACCTTGGGGGATGCACTTATCGTGCTCGGTCACGCGAACTATGGCGACTTTAATCTAGCAACACGAGCTTTACAAGATTTAGCAGATGCTATCCAGGCTACGTTTCAATCTAATAATGTAAATATCTCAAATAATCAACTAACTCTTATTAAGACCGCCTCTGATGTAGCAAGACTAATCCTACAAAATGCGTTGGAAACGATTCAACGTGGCGTAGATGAGGTCATAACAGTTGAGAACAAACGCCCTATTTATGTGGTGGCAGATATTGTAAATCCTGATATATTTGTGCCTGAACATATTGTTGTAGTAGGAGGCACGGCGCCAAGTCTCGGAGCGAGCATTGGAGAATATATGGATTTACCTATTACGATTCCAGAAAATGCAGCCGTAGCGAATGCTATTGGTGCTGCGCTAGCCCTATCTACCATCGAACTCACTGTCCATGTAGATACAAAACGTCGTTTACTTGTCATTCCGGAATTAGGTATTAAACAGCAAAATTGTACTTTAAAACGAGCGGAACAAGTTGTAGAACGAGCCAAAGAGGCTCTTAGTGAAGAGGCTTTACGTTTAGGTTTAGATACGGCGCAAGAAATCGAGGTCATTAGCATTGAAGATTTCCCTGTGGTAGAGGGCTGGCAATCTATGGAGCGTTTAATTACGGTGAAAGTACAACTAGCGGCGGGGGTGAAACACTATGTGGAATAAAGGTTTATCCTATCGTGAGCGTCATGGTCTTATAGAAAAGGATATAAACACGAAACTGAATGACGACGTGAATTCTACTATTGGTAAGGCTAAATATCATCACAGTTTAGGTCTTGTCTTTTTCCCTGCGTTTGACTGGAAAATTTCTGAAACACATCCTGAACGACAAGAGCGTTTACTCTATACGCGTGATCAAATTGTAGAAGAAGGTTTGTTAGATATACCGAATATTAGAGAATATAATCCAATAGTAGCTGATTGGGATACAATAGATCGGGTTCATGTTGGTGCTCCAGATTTAGAGTCTTGGGTGACTGAAGCTCATCGAGTATCTGCTGGAGGTGCTATTGCGGCAGCTGATGCGGTCATGCGCGGTGAAGTAGATCGCGCCTTTGCATTGGTAAGACCACCAGGTCACCATGCGATGGCTATGGTTCATGGTATTCGTGGCTTCTGTACGATTAATATTGAAGCCGTTATGATTCAACACATACGTCAAACTTATGGAATTAAACGCGTTGCCGTAGTAGATACTGATGTACATCACGGTGATGGTTCTCAAGATGTGTTTTACCATGATCCTGATACGTTGTATATTAGCTTCCATCAAGATGGACGTACTTTATATCCTGGCACAGGCTTTATGGATGAATTTGGTGGACCTCAGGCCATCGGTGGTAACATCGATATTCCACTACCGCCTGGTACGGGTGACGAAGGCTTGATGAAGGTCATGCGTGAGCTTGTATTGCCTATCCTTGAAGAGTTTAATCCAGATATCGTCATTAACTCGGCTGGGCAAGATAATCACTTTAGCGATCCATTAGCCAATATGCAGGTAACTGCAAAAGGCTATGCAGAGTTAGTCGATTTATTACAAGCAGATATAGCAGTCTTAGAAGGGGGATATTCCGTACAGGAAGCATTGCCATATGTGAATACAGGTATCATTTTATCCATGGCAGGCCTTGATTACAGCAAGGTCGTAGAACCTGCCTTTGACCCTGTTAAATATAAACAAAGTCAAAGTGTAACAAATTATATAGATGAGCTTATCGCTAAGTGGAAGGTACAATGGGCTAATCGATATCGTATAGCAGAAGAAGAACGTGCTGGTGTAGGTGATATTTGGTCAAATCGTTACAATGTGTATTACGATGAAACGGGCGTACAAGAGGAGCGCCTTGAAAGGGTGCGCATGTACGAAGACAAGGTAGGCTGGCATAGCGTGCTTTCACGAGGACAATACGGCCCGTATGGGCCGCAAAGTGTATATGCGATGTTCATCCCTTGGCAAGCAGATAAAGGGACGCGTCAAGATGCTATCGCAGAAGCAAAACGAGCTAAAGCAGAAGGGGGAGCTAGCCGTTACGTTGTGGTAGATCCACTTGGTGACGGACAATATGAACTATAATGTTAATCTTTGTAAATGATAAGGTGAGTTATCATGTTAGAATCGTAAATTATAATATGATTCGTAATGCTGAAAAATAGAAAAATTATGATATAATATAAGAAATAACGCCCCTTTGTGTAAGGGGCGTTCTAATATTTAGTTTTAGAATGGTGAGGTTCCTATGCGCAGTGATAATAGAACAGCGGGTCAATTGCGACCTATTAAAATAACACGGAATTTTACAGAGTATGCAGAAGGTTCTGTACTTATTGAGTGTGGTAAGACCAAGGTTATCTGTACAGCTACTGTTGAAGATTCTGTGCCACGCTGGCTAAAAGGTTCTGGGCAAGGATGGGTAACTGCGGAATACTCATTATTGCCACGTTCTACGCAAACTCGCGTGAGCCGTGAGGCTGCAAAGGGAAAACAAACAGGACGGACTGTAGAAATTCAACGCCTTATCGGTCGTGCATTGCGTGCTGTTGTGGACCTTGAAGCATTAGGAGAGCGTTCTATCACTATCGACTGCGATGTGATTCAAGCGGATGGCGGTACACGAACAGCCTCGATTACAGGTGCCTTTGTAGCTCTCGTTGATGCGGTGGACTTCACTTTTGGCGGAGCTGGAAAATTTCCAATTACTAACTTCTGTGCAGCCATCTCCGTAGGTATTGGTCCAGATGGTCCTATTACGGACCTTTGTTACGAAGAGGATAGTGCCGCCATTGTAGATATGAATGTAGTCCGTACCGGTTCTGGTAATATGGTTGAAGTACAAGGTACAGGTGAACACGGTACATTTAATCGTGATGAGCTCAACGCTTTACTTGATTTAGCAGAGGCTGCTACAGATGAGCTCATGGCTAAACAACGTGAAGTACTTGGTGCGACAGCAGATAAAGTAGGTAAAGAGTATCCTACAGCTCCGGAGGTATAAAATGGAACAAATTGTGCTTGCTACAGGCAATAAAGGAAAAATTCGTGAGTTTTCCGAGGCCTTCTCCCACTTATCTATTGATTGTGTACCTGTAAAAGCTGTGATTTCCATTGAGGAGCCTGAGGAAACTGGTACAACCTTTATGGAAAATGCTCTGTTGAAGGCTCGCTACTATGCGAAGGCTACGAATCGCTCATGCCTTGCTGATGATTCTGGCATTACTGTCGATGTCCTCAATGGTGCACCAGGTGTATATTCTGCGCGTTATGCAGGTCGTCATGGTGCTGACAATGCAAACAACGAGAAGTTAATTCGTGAACTACAAGGGAAAAGTAACCGTACAGGTCATTATGTATGCGCTTTAGCGCTTGTTTATCCTGATGGCCGAGAAGTTACTGCGGAAGGCTATTGTGATGGACTCGTTCAAGATGAGCCAAAAGGGGAGAATGGCTTTGGCTATGATCCGTACTTCTATGTGCCTGAGTTTAAAAAGACGATGGCAGAGCTAAGTATAGAAGAGAAGGAAACGATTAGTCATCGTGGCCGTGCACTACGTGAATTAATTAACAAGCTTTGATATTTTCGAACTATATGGTATAGTTCATATAAATATATAATATAGTGGCATTAGAGATTAAATACAATGAAACGAATTGGCATTTTAAGTGATACTCATGGGTATCTAGAGGATATCAATCTCGTCTTGGCTGCTACTGCTGATCAAGACATCGATATGTGGCTTCATGCTGGCGATTTTGGAGATGACGCACGATATATGCAGGAACATACGGATATTCCTGTATATGCTGTACGTGGCAATAACGATCGTGTGCAACCGCTTGAACCACGAGAGCAATTAATTCCTCTTGAGGATACCTATATTTACATGACACATGGTCATGAGGTATCATATTATAATCGAATACAAAAACTGATTGAGTTAGGAACTGACATGGGTGCGCGACTCATCGTGTCCGGTCATAGCCATCATCATGGGGAGGTTCGTGCCCGTGATGCGGTATTTGTAAATCCTGGTAGTATTTCTTTGGCTCGTGATCGATCCGGTGGTACCTTTGCCATCGTTACCTACGATAATGGACAGTTTGATGTAGAGTTTGTGTATAAACAAGATATTGTTTAGTTATATGGTGAAAGCTTCGGTTTTGAAACTTTCAAAAGGAATAGTAAGTCTATGCATGGAAAGGGTTATGACATATCATGGATACATCAGTTAAAGCAAAGCCTAAAATGAAGTTATATGGTTTTAACAATCTCACGAAAACATTGAGTTTTAATATTTATGATATTTGTTATACTCGTACGGAAGAAGAGAAAAAACAATACATTCAGTACATTGATGAAGTATACAATGCGGATCGTTTAACGGCTATTTTGACGGAAGTTAGCCATATCATCGGCGCCAATATCCTTAATGTAGCGAAACAAGATTATGATCCACAAGGTGCTTCTGTTACGATTTTAATTTCTGAAGAGGAAATTGAAAAAGAAGATGTAGTTATGCATTTAGATAAATCGCATCTTACTGTACATACGTATCCTGAAAGCCATCCGCACAAAGGGATTAGTACATTCCGTGCCGACATTGAAGTGTCTACATGTGGACAAATCTCTCCGTTAAATGCACTTAATTACTTAATTCAAAGTTTTGACTCTGATATTCTTACCTTGGATTATCATGTACGTGGCTTTACTCGGGACGTGTCTGGTAAGAAAATTTATATTGATCATCGTATCAATTCTATTCAAAATTACATCAGTGCAAAAACCCGCAACATGTACAATATGATTGATGTAAATGTATATCAAGAAAATATTTTCCATACAAAGATGATGTTAAAAGAATTTGATTTAGATAATTATCTTTTTGGCATTACTGAGTCAGAGTTGAGCGATCGTGAAATCAAGCAAATTAAACATCAATTAAAACAAGAAATGATGGAAATCTTCTATGGACGCAATTTGCCATCTGTAAAAGCTTAAAGACAGCTTTTATGACATTGTTGTTATAGCTTTAATCGTATAATACAAATATAGACTTGAAGTAGATAAGCCTTATATGGTTTATCTACTTTTTTATAATTTACTTTATTACTACTGGAGCTTAATCTTTATTACTACGGGAGCTTAATGATAGTTGTTTTTAAAAAAATCGAAAAACTATATCGAAAAAACTTGAATTATGATTTAGCATTTTGTATAATACAATTAGTTAAAGGTATAAATTACCGACTCTAAAGAGTCCGAGTGTATCCACAAAGGAGAATTGTTATGGACGTACGTGAATTAGCTGTACAAAAAAAACGTGAATTAAAAGGTTTCCTTACTGTAGGAACAAAATATGAATTAAAAGACGCTCATGATTTATCTGTAGCTTACACACCAGGTGTAGCAGAACCATGTTTGCGTATTAAAGATAATGAAGCAGAATCCTTCGAATTAACTTGCCGTTCCAACATGGTTGCCGTTGTATCTGACGGTACTCGTGTACTTGGCCTTGGTGATATTGGCGCTGCAGCAGCATTGCCTGTAATGGAAGGTAAATCCTTATTGTTCAAAAAATTCGGTGATGTAGACTGCATTCCGTTGGTTGTAGATACAAAAGATGCTGATACCTTGATCAATACAGTAAAATTGTTGCAAAAAAACTTTGCTGGTATTAATTTGGAAGATATTTCCTCTCCTAAATGTTATGAAGTTGAAAATCGTTTGAAAGCAGAGTTAGAAATTCCTGTATTCCACGATGACCAACACGGTACTGCTATCGCATGCTTAGCTGGTGTAAAAGGCGCTCTTCGTTTGGTTAAAAAGGATTTAGCTACTGCTAAAATCGTTGTAAACGGTGCTGGTGCGGCGGGTGCTAATATTGCTCGCTTATTATACCTTGCAGGTGCTCGTGATATTACATTGTTGGTATCCTCTGGCGTATTGCATAAAGACTACAAACGTCTTGACTCTTTACAAGCTGAATTAATCGATTTACTTAAACTTGAAGAAAAACATGGCGATTTGGCTGAAAATGCTAAAGGTGCTGATATTCTTCTTGGTGTATCTGCAGCGGGTGCTTTCACAAAAGAAATTTTGGAAAGCTTAGCTGACGATGCAATTGTATTTGCAATGGCTAACCCTAATCCAGAAGCAACATATGCTGATATGAAAGCTGCTGGTATCCGTGTTGCTGGTACAGGTCGTTCCGATGCTCCTAACCAAATCAACAACGTAGCAGTATTCCCAGGCGTATTCCGCGGTGCTATCGATGTTCGTGCGTCTCAAATCACTGACGAAATGAAATTAGCTGCTGCTGACGCTTTGGCTCACTTGATTCCTGATAGTGAATTGAACGAAGAAAACGTAATGCCATCCGTATTCGATCCTCGCGTAGCTCCAGCTGTTGCTAAAGCAGTTGCTGAAGTTGCTGTAAAACAAGGTATTGCTAAAAATCCTCAAGCAATAGAAGATGGCAGCTACGAAGGTTAATTTATTTGCTTTACTAGCATTTTATAATCTTATATAACCATAGAACAATACAACATGCACCTCGAAAGGGGTGCATGTTTTTATATGATCGATTAAGTATATGATTGGCTTTATACTATTAGGGTGAATAATCTATAGATTAAAATGATATAGAGGCGTAGGCATATAGGATAATAGAAGTAAGGATAGATATATATTAAAGAATGTATTAATGTATCAGTAAAAAAATTAATGAAGTTGTAAAAAAGTACTTGTCACTAGTTTCTATCAATGATATAATAATTTTCGTTGCAGAGCGATACTCAAGAGAGTAAGAACTCAGCAAGAGTAGTGGTTGACATCAACTACCGGGTTTGCTATAATAGCAAAGTAATTAATGACGGGGCATAGCGCAGTTTGGTAGCGCACCTGGCTTGGGACCAGGGGGTCGCAGGTTCGAATCCTGCTGCTCCGACCATTTTTTATTTGCGGGTGTAGCTCAATGGTAGAGCCCCAGCCTTCCAAGCTGGTCGCGAGGGTTCGATTCCCTTCACCCGCTCCATTTTTTTTTGCCTTTTTTAGGGTATACTAAGATAGGGTGTAGTTGACGATACATAGTACATAATTTATACTATAATAGATAATTATATAGGTAATCCACATGGTTCAGTAGCTCAGTTGGATAGAGCAACGGCCTTCTAAGCCGTGGGTCGGGGGTTCGAATCCCTCCTGGATCACCAAAGAAATAAACGGATAGCTCGTAATGAGCTATCCGTTTTTGTTTGCGTTTTTAGCATAGTTACATATAAAAAAACTGTAAAAAGATAAATCTGCATTAAAAATGAATAAAATTTCATAAACTAATATATGAATGAGTAAAATAATGTACTTATAAGATGGCAAAAGTCTAAAATAGAATTAAAATAATACTGTAAATACTGGATTCTTATATGATGATAAAGCATGAATGGAAAATGAAATTATCTTGATTGTTATATTGAAAATCTTATATAATTATTAATATTATGGTTAATTATAAGCTTTCATATGCATGTATGAGGTTTTATAAATGGATATCTAGGTTATAGTTGTAATAGGAGTGTTTCATGAATAAGATTTTCAAGGTGATTTGGAGTAAAAGCAAAGAGTGTTATGTAGTTGTGTCTGAGATAGCAAATAATTATAGTGCTAAAAAGGCTGTATTGACTAGTGTTTTTGCTGTGTTGGCGGTAACTGGTGGTGCAGCTCATGTTATGGGGGCGACTTTACCGTCGGAGCTAACAGACAAAGGTTCTATCAAAATCGGTCAGTATGCAACTACAAGTAATATGTCTAGTATAGTTATAGGGACAAGCAGTCAATTTAGAACTTCTTCAGTTGATGGGTATAGGGCAATTGGTATTGGCTCTGGGATTATTGCTAGTGGTAATAATAGTGTTTCTATCGGTGGACATTCTCGAGCAACAGAAGATCAGGCAATTGCTATTGGTGGAGCTTCTGATGATAGTGGTGCTAAAGCAACGGGTTCTCAATCTATTGCTATCGGCGGTAATACTGTAGCTAGTGGGGATTCCTCTATTGTAGTCGGTGGTGATGACGTAGAGGTTGCATTCGCTAGAACTGTAACTTATACAGATATTAACACTGGACAAGCTAAAACGGGGACATTGAGACAGGCATCTATTGATTTGGCGAATATCCAATTGCCTCAATATATCACTGCTACAGCTAGTCATGCAGGGACTGCCATTGGGATGAAAACTAAAGCTGGTGACTTGGGTCTTTCTCTCGGCATGGGGGCAGATTCCGCTACTCGCCTAGATGGTAAGGCTGGTAATGTAGTTAACGCTATCGCTATTGGTGCCGGTGCAAAAGCTAATCGGGATAACTCCATTGCAATCGGTGGTGGTGCTAATACTGATGCAGCGGGTGTGGCACAAACAAGCTATACTATGAGTAATGGAGATACGGTTAACTGGGCCGGTGGTGAAAATGTGTTGCCTGGTGACGTGGTATCATTCGGTGCTCCTGGTTATGAACGTCAGCTTAAAAATGTAGCTCCTGGTATTGTCAGTGCAACTTCTACAGATGCAGTGAATGGCTCTCAGTTATATGCAATAGCTGAGAAGACTTTATCTAAATATATTTCTATTAAATCTGATTTGGCTGGAAATAAATCTAATAAAGGTGCAGAAGCAACTGATTCTATGGCTATAGGTCCGGATGCTTCTACAACAACTGCTGCTACTAAAGGGACTGCTTTAGGTACTGGTGCAACTGTTACTGTAGCGAATGGTGTAGCTGTAGGTTCACAGTCTAAAGCGAGCACAGCTAGTGGTGTAGCAGGCTATAATGTAAATGATTCTAGAACCGATAAATATGGCTCTTTATCCGGTAAAGCATTGACATCTACTTTAGGGGCCTTTGCTGTAGGTAATGAGACGAATACACGTCAAATCACAGGTGTGGCTGCTGGCACAGCTGATACAGATGCTGTAAATGTGGCACAGTTAAAGAGTGTGAATTTGAAAGTAGCTGGAGATACCGGCACAGGTGATGTTAATCTTGCTAATAGTACTTTAAATATTAAAGGTGCTGGTCTTGCTAAAACTACTGCATCTGGTAAAGATGTAACCGTAACTGTGTCTGAAAAAGCAGTTAAACAAGAAGCTGTTAAAGCGGTTACAATGGCAGCAGCAGATTCTAATGGTCCGATTACTGTGACACCTGAGCTTAGTGCGGACAAAGATACAGCAACTTACAAAGTTGGTATTGATCCAACTAAAGTAGCTGAGACTACTAAGTTGACTTATAAGGACAATGATGGTGCAGATAAGACCGTTACATTAAAGAAAGGCTTGAACTTTAAGAACGGTACTATGACGACTGCTACTACTGCTGCAGATGGGGTAGTAACTGTTGATATCAATGATGATACAAAGGCTAAAATTAATAACGCTGCAACGAATAAGCTAGATAATCTTACATCAGATGGTGAACAAAAGGTTAAGAGCTTATCTGCATGGAAGGTAAAGGCTAATAACAGTAATGCTGAAACAGTAACAGGTGGAGATACCGTTACATTTAATGATGGCTCCAATATTGCTATTACTCAAAATGGCAAGACATTTACTGTAGCGACTAAAAATGATGTAAACTTTAATACTGTAACAGCTACGACAAAGGTGACAACACCTGCGGTAGAAGGGCTTACAAATACGTCCTGGACACCTGGCACTACAACTCCTGTTAGTGGTCGTGCGGCAACAGAAGATCAATTGAAAGCCGTTGATACACAAGTAGCAACAAATAAAGATGATATTGCTACGAATAAGGCTAATATCGATAAGAACAAGGATAATATTGCAAAGAATGCGGACAATATTACGAAAAATGCTACAGAAATTGCCACAAATAAAGGTAATATTGCAACCAATACTGCAGCTTTGGCTCGTAAAATCTCTTTAGGTGGTAATACTGGTAGTACAACAGAAAAATCCTTAAGTACAGGAGATGTGAAGTTTAATGTAAAAGGTGCAGGCCTTGTAACGACTTCTGCAGCCGGTGATGATGTAACAGTAACCGTGACAGAAAAAGCAGTTAAACAAGAAGCTGTTAAAGCGGTTACAATGGCAGCAGCGGATCCTAATGGTCCGATTACTGTGACACCTGAGCTTAGTGCGGACAAAGATACAGCAACTTACAAAGTTGGTATCGATCCAACTAAAGTAGCAGAGACTACTAACTTGACCTATAAGGATAATGATGGTGCAGATAAGACCGTTACATTAAAGAAAGGTTTGAACTTTAAAAACGGTACTATGACGACTGCTACAACTGCTGCAGATGGGGTTGTAACTGTTGATATCAATGATGATACAAAAACTAAAATCAATAACGCCGCAACGAATAAGCTAGATAACCTTACACCGGAAGGCGAACAAAAGGTTAAGACCTTGGCAACATGGAATGTCGCTACTGCTGCTGATGGCGGAACTCATTCTGGTGACTCCACAAGTACTGTAACAGGTTCTGATACAGTGACTTTTAAAGCAGGTAATAACCTAAATGTAAATCAAACTGGTAGAGATATTACATTCTCCTTAAATAAAGAGATCTCTGATATGACTAGTTTAGGTCTTACAAATCCGGATGGTGCAAAGGCAACTATTAGGACTGGAAAAGGTGATGCTCATGTAGGTGAAACAGACCAAGCGGATCGCATTGTTTATACTAATGCAGCTGGTACTGAAGAACAGGTAGCAACATTAAAAGACGGTTTGCAATTCGGTGGCGATAATAATCCTGAAGTTATTAATAAGACATTGAATCAAAAGCTAGAAGTTGTTGGCGGTGCTGACGCAGCGAAATTGTCCGATAACAATATCGGTGTTAATGCGAAAGATGGTAAGTTGCACGTACAATTGTCTAAAGAATTGAATGACTTGACTAGTGCTCAATTCAAAAACGGCAATGCAGTATCTACAATCAGTGGTGCAGGCATGACTGTGACAGACGGTACGAATACAACTCAATACGGTCCTAAAGGCATGACCATTAATCCAGGTGCGAATGAAATATCTCTTACCGATAAAGGCTTAAACAATGGTGGTAAAGTCATCTCCAATGTAGCGAGCGGCGGTGATGTTGATACAAATGCGGCGAACATCGGCGATGTGAAGAAAGCGGCTGCAGCATCCAAAACGACAGTATCTGTTAATAAGAAAGATACAGAAACTCCGAATTTGGTACTAGAAGCAACCGTAGATCCTGCTGACGGTCATACGAATTACGATATCAAGTTGGCAAATAAAGTTAACTTAGGAAATGATAATATTGTGCTTGATGGTGCAGATGGTACTGTTAAGACTAAAGGCAATATTACATCGGAAGGTACTGTAGAAGGGAAAGACCTCAAAGCGGGCGATGTAACTGTTAATAAGGACAATAAAGGTACTGTGAACGGTTTATCCAATAAGACATGGACTCGTGGACAGGCTCCTGTGAGTGGTCAAGCAGCGACAGAAGACCAAATCCAAGCGGTAGATACTCGTGTGATGGCCGTAGAAGATAAGGTAGCGGACTTTGGCTGGATGGCGAAGAGCAGTGCTACAGGTACAGGCCAAGCGACAGGCAATAATGCGGCGACTAAGGTTGGCGATAAAACGGAAGTAGAATTCCGTGCCGGTGATAACCTCACTATTGACCAAACAGGCACTACTTTTACGTATTCCTTGAATAAAAACATGACAGGCCTTGAAAGTGTATCTGTAGGTGATGTGGCAAATGATAAACCAGGCGTTGTATTGAATGGTGCTGACGGCACTATGGGCGTACGCGGTAAAGATGGTGCAAATGCATCTATTACAGCGGCTAAAGGTGCTGACGGTTTGACAAGTACTGGTGCTGGTAAAGATCGTATCGTTTATGAAACGAAAGACGCTAACGGCAATTCTGTAAAAGAAACCGTAGCGACTATGAATGATGGTTTACATTTCGCTGGTGATAACGGAAATACAGTTATCGATAAGACCTTGAATGAAAAACTCGAAATCGTTGGTGGCGCTGATGCAGCGAAATTGTCCGATAACAATATCGGTGTTAATGCGAAAGACGGTAAGTTGCATGTACAATTGTCTAAAGAATTGAATGACTTGACTAGCGCTCAATTCAAAAACGGCAATGCAGTATCTACAATCAGTGGTGCAGGCACGACTGTGACAGATGGTACGAATACAACTCAATACGGCCCTAAAGGCATGACTATTAATCCAGGTGCAAATGAAATATCTCTTACCGATAAAGGCTTAAACAATGGTGGCAAAGTCATCTCCAATGTAGCGAGCGGCGGTGATGTTGATACTAATGCGGCGAACATTGGTGATGTGAAGAAAGCAGCTGCAGCATCTAAAACGACAGTATCTGTTAATAAGAAAGATACAGAAACTCCGAATTTGGTGCTAGAAAAAACTGTAGATCCTGCCGATGGTCATACGAATTATGATATCAAATTGGCTGATAAAGTTGACTTGGGTAATGGTAATATCGTTCTTGACGGAGCTGATGGCAGCATCAAGACTAAAGGTAATATTACATCCGAAGGTACTGTAGAAGGTAAAGATCTTAAAGCGGGTAATGTAACTGTTAACAAGAATAACAAAGGGACTGTAAATGGTTTATCCAATAAGACTTGGACTCGTGGACAGGCTCCTGTGAGCGGTCAAGCAGCGACAGAAGACCAAATCCAAGCGGTAGATACTCGTGTGATGGCCGTAGAAGATAAAGTAGCGGACTTCGGCTGGATGGCGAAGAGCAGTGCTACAGGCACAGGTCAAGCAACAGGCAATAACGCAGCGACTAAGGTCGGTGATAAAACGGAAGTAGAATTCCGTGCTGGTGATAACCTCACTATTGATCAAACAGGTACTACTTTCACGTATTCCTTGAATAAAAATATGACAGGCCTTGAAAGTGTGTCCGTAGGGGATGTAGCAAATGATAAGCCGGGCGTTGTATTGAATGGTGCTGACGGCACTATGGGCGTACGCGGTAAAGATGGTGCAAATGCATCTATTACAGCGGCTAAAGGTGCTGACGGCTTGACAGGTACTGGTGCAGGTAAAGATCGTATCGTTTATGAAACGAAAGACGCTAACGGCAATCCTGTAAAAGAAACTGTAGCGACTATGAACGATGGCTTGCATTTCGCTGGTGATAATGGGAATACAGTTATCGATAAGACCTTGAATGAAAAACTTGAAATGGTTGGTGGTGCTGATGCAGCGAAATTGTCCGATAACAATATCGGTGTTAATGCAAAAGACGGTAAGTTGCAAGTACAATTAGCTAAAGATTTGAATGGTTTATCTAGTGTGGAAGTGAAGGACGATAATGGTGCATCTACTGTTATGAAAGGTGACACTATTAAGAGCAAAGATGCAGCAGGAAATACTTCTGTTATAAATGGTTCTGGCGTGACTATCACACCTGCTAATCCGCAAAATCCAAATGCTGGTACAGTGTCTTTAACTACTGAAGGCTTGAATAATGGCAACAATCAAATCAAGGGTGTCGCAGCTGGTACAGCAGATACAGATGCGGTTAACCTTGGTCAATTGAAAAAATCTAATGCCCAGCTTGCTAATGCAATTGCTAATGTTGAATCCGAAACACAACGAGTAGGCGCTCATGCGGCGGCTATGTCAGCGTTGAAACCAATACAATATGATCCATTGGAACCAACTCAAGTGATGGCTGGATATGGTAACTATCGTGGTAAGAGTGCAGCAGCATTAGGTCTTGCTCATTATACTAATGAAGATACTATGTTCAACGTGGGTGTTTCTGTAGGTGGACGTCATAATATGATCAATGCCGGCTATACTCATAAGTTTGGTAACAGCGATGCTAAAAAAGCTGTACCAGAACGCTACAAAGGCGGTCCAATCAGCTCTATTTATGTGATGCAAGATGAAATGACCTCTTTGAAACAAGAGAATAGCAGACAGAAGGAAGTATTGGATAAACAACAAGCTGAAATCGAATCGTTGAAAGCTATGGTGAATAGTTTACTAGCAAATAAAGGTTAATAACTAAATATAGTAATTAAAATGATAATTTCGTTATAACATTCTTGTAGTGTTATCCGATATTGTAAAGGAAAAAGGTTCCGTAGGACGTTGATGGCCGATAAGCCGCAACTGAAATACGGAACCTTTTTTGTTGTTAGAATATAAAGTCAAAAATATTTTAAAATTTATCTTTTGACTTATTGACTTTTTGACTTTTAAGGGTTATTATAATGTCATAGGGTAAATAAACCCAGTAAAAATAGTATTAGTCAAATAGTTAAACTCTATGATGTATGAGGGGGTAAAATATATGAACAACAACTTTAACAACTTTGGTAATGAATTTTCTAGCATGAATGATTTGTTTAATCAATTGATGGGTAATATGGGTGGTTATTCCACGGAACGACGTAGTTATAAGATTAATGGTCGCGAAGTAACTCCAGAAGAATTTGCGTTTTATCGTCAAACTGGTCGCTTACCATCTAATGAAGAAATGCAAGCTGCTCAAGCTGCGCAACAAGGTAAAATTAAACAAGATGGTATCCTTGCTCGTTTGGGGACAAACTTAACTCAACAAGCTCGTGATGGTAAACTTGATCCTGTAATTGGTCGTAACAAAGAAATCCAAGAAACAGCAGAAATCTTAGCACGTCGTACTAAAAATAATCCTGTACTTGTAGGTGATGCTGGTGTTGGTAAAACTGCAGTAGTAGAAGGCTTGGCACAAGCTATTGTAAATGGTGATGTTCCAGCAGCTATTAAAAATAAAGAAATCATTTCCATCGATATTTCCGGATTGGAAGCTGGTACTCAATACCGTGGTTCTTTCGAAGAAAACATTCAAAACCTTATTAAAGAGGTAAAAGCCGCTGGCAATATTATTTTGTTCTTCGATGAAATTCACCAAATTTTGGGTGCTGGGTCCACAGGTGATGGTCAAGGGTCCAAAGGCTTGGCAGATATCTTAAAACCTGCTTTGTCTCGTGGTGAAATGACTGTTATTGGTGCTACAACACAAGATGAATACCGTAATACAATCATGAAAAACGCGGCTCTCGCTCGTCGTTTTAATGAGGTAAAGGTAAACGCGCCATCTGCAGAGGATACTTTCAAAATCTTACAAGGCATTCGTCCATTGTACGAAGCACATCATAATATTGAATTACCAGATGCGGTGTTGAAAGCAGCTGTAGATTATTCCGTACAGTATATTCCACAACGTAGCTTGCCTGATAAAGCTATTGATTTAATCGATGTAACAGCAGCTCATTTGGCATCTCAACATCCTGTAACAGATATTAAAACATTGGAAGCAGATATTGCTGATGCTAAAGCAAAACAAGAGGAATATGCTCAAAAAGAAGACTATGAATCTGCAATCAATGAAAAAATGCGTATTCAAAAGTTACAAGCAGAGCTTGATAACCATACAGAAAATCAAAAGGTAGTGGCTAAGGTTAACGATGTAGCAGAAGCCGTTGAAAGAATGACAGGTATCCCTGTATCTCAAATGGGTGCATCCGATATCGAGCGCTTGAAAGACATGAAATCTCGTTTAGAAGCTCATGTAATTGGTCAAGATAAAGCAGTAGAAGCTGTATCTAAAGCAATTCGTCGTAACCGTGCAGGCTTTGACGAAGGCAACCGTCCAATCGGTAGCTTCTTATTCGTAGGTCCTACTGGCGTTGGTAAAACAGAATTAGCTAAACAATTAGCTCTAGATATGTTTGGTAACAAAGATGCAATCATTCGCTTGGATATGTCCGAATATAGTGATCGCACAGCCGTATCTAAATTAATCGGCGCTACAGCTGGTTATGTTGGTTATGAAGATAACTCTAACACATTGACTGAACGCGTACGTCGTAATCCTTATTCCATCGTATTATTCGATGAAATCGAAAAAGCAGACCCTCAAGTTATTACATTACTTTTGCAAGTATTGGACGATGGTCGCTTAACAGATGGTCAAGGTAACACAGTAAACTTTAAAAATACTGTTATCATTGCTACATCCAATGCAGGTTTCGGTTATGGTAATGACAATGATGATGAAAATAAAGTAGATGTAATGGAACGCATCGCTCCATTCTTCCGTCCAGAGTTCTTGAACCGTTTCAACGCAGTTATCGAGTTCAATCAATTGAGCAAAGAAGATTTGAAAAAAATTGTAGATTTGATGCTTGATCAAGTGAATAAAACTTTAGCTAAAAAAGATATCACTCTTGATGTAACTGATGCAGCTAAAGAATTGTTGATGGAACAAGGGTATGATAAAACTATGGGCGCTCGTCCGTTACGCCGTGTTGTGGAATCTGAAATCCGAGATAATGTAACAGATTTCTACTTGGATAATATCGATGTAAAACACTTGCTTGCTGATGTTAAGGATGGACACATTGTAATCTCTGAAAAAGCAGATTCCGATGATAGCAAAGACCAAGATAAGGCTGAGAAATAAACAATAGACGTAAAAGTGTCAGAATAATCATTTGACAAATCTGAATAAAGTAGTAATATTAATAGCATAATTATATAGTGAGTATGCAAGGGAGCCTATTATATAGGCTGAGAAAGGGCTGCGAGCACCTGACCTTTATACCTGATCGGGATCATGCCCGCGTAGGAAGCACGCTAATACTTAATACGGGTATCGATCATTTTGTTCGATACCCGTTTTTGCATACCTAACTATATATGTCTTTTATATAGGAGGATGTAAAAATGTTTATGACACAATTGGAATCGGCTGTGGCTGGCATAGTTACGAAGGAAATGAAAGTAGTCGCGGAAAAAGAACGTATGGATGAAGAGGTGTTATGCTCTCTAGTGGCAGCAGGAAAGGTTGTTATTCCTTGTAACAAGCAACATACTAGTATTTCGCCTGAGGGGATTGGTAAGCGTCTTAGAACGAAAGTTAATGTTAATTTAGGTACATCGAAAGACGTTACTGATTATGATAGTGAAATTGAAAAGGTTAATCGAGCCATTCGACTTGGAGCAGAGTCAATCATGGATCTTTCAACTCATGGTGATACTCGTATTTTTAGACGTAAATTAATCGAGATATCACCAGTAATGATTGGCACAGTGCCTATTTATGATAGTGTTATTCATCATCAAAAAGATTTGGGTGAATTAACGGCTCAAGACTTCTTGGATACTATCCGATTACACGCTCAAGATGGTGTAGATTTTATTACTATCCACAGTGGTATTACGAGAAAAACAATAGATCAAATCAAGAATCATAAACGGTTGCTTAATATTGTTAGTCGCGGAGGCAGTTTGGTATTTGCGTGGATGAGCATGACAGGTCATGAAAATCCATTCTACGAATACTTTGATGAAATCTTAAAGATTTGCAAAGAATATGATGTTACGTTGTCTTTAGGTGATGCTTGTCGTCCAGGTTGCTTGGCGGATGCAACTGATGTGTGCCAAATTGAAGAGCTTGTAAGGCTTGGTGAATTGGCAAAACGAGCGAAACAATATGGTGTACAAGCTATGATTGAAGGACCTGGGCATGTACCTTTACATCAAATACAAATGAATATGGAAGTTCAAGAATCCTTATGTGATGGAGCGCCATTCTATGTATTGGGACCGCTCGTAACAGATATTGCTCCAGGCTATGACCATATTACGGCTGCTATTGGTGGCGCTGTAGCGGGTATGCATGGAGCGTCATTCTTGTGCTATGTTACACCAGCGGAACATTTAGCCTTACCAAATGCAGATGATGTAAAAGACGGAATTATGGCTTTCAAAATAGCGGCGCATGCTGCAGATATTGCTCGTGGTATTCCTAATGCAAGAGATATAGACGACACTATGGCTAAGGCGCGTCAAGTTCTCGACTGGGAAGCACAATATGCTTGTGCCATTGATCCTGAACGGGCTCGTTCTATTCGTGAAAGTAGAGCACCGGAGGAAGAGCATGGTGAAACCTGTTCGATGTGCGGCAAGTTCTGTGCTGTACGCAGTATGAATAAAGCTTTACAAGAAGAATATATTGATATTTTATAAGCTTTTTCATATGGGAGGTCACTATGGATTTAATTGTTAATGGAGAGCCAAAGCAGTTTTCTAACGAGCAACTTCATTTGGTTCTTAATGAATTAGGGTATGCCGGTAAACACTTTGTAGTTGAGCTTAATGGCGAGATTCTTAGTAAGGAAACGTATACAACCACTAAATTAACGGCTGCTGATAGATTAGAAATCGTTAGCTTTGTAGGAGGTGGTTGATATGTTGGATTCATTTACTGTAGGTAATACAACATTTTCTAGTCGCTTGTTAGTGGGGACAGGGAAATATGCATCCTATAATTTGATGCATGATGCATTAGTAGCATCACAATCAGATATTGTGACAGTTGCTCTTAGGCGAGTAGGTACAGCACAAAGCGAGGAGGATATATTAAACTATATCCCTGATAGAATGCATTTATTACCGAATACATCGGGTGCTAGAAATGCAGATGAGGCTATACGCATTGCACGTATGGCAAAAGCATTAGGCTGTGGTAATTTGATTAAGATTGAAGTCATTCAAGATCAGATATATTTAATGCCCGATAATTTAGAGACTATTAAAGCCACCGAGATGTTGGCAAAGGAAGGGTTTATAGTCTTTCCTTATATGAGTCCTAATTTGATGGATGCAAAGCGACTAGTAGATGCTGGTGCTAGTTGTGTTATGCCCCTCGCTTCGCCTATTGGTAGTAATCGTGGACTTGAAGCAAAAGGATTGATAGAGATTTTAATCAACTCTATTGATGTGCCTATTATTGTTGATGCAGGGATAGGACGTCCTTCTGATGCAACAATAGCTATGGAAATGGGGGCTAGTGCTGTTCTTGTTAATACGGCTATTGCTACGAGTTCGGACCCAGTAGGCATGGCAGAGGCTTTTTATCATGCTGTAGAGGCTGGTCGCAAGGCATATCTTGCAAAATGTGCACCTAAGAAGTCTGTAGGTAATGCATCTTCACCGTTAACTGGTTTCTTGCGAAAGTAGGGTGATGATATGTCATTTTTAGATGTACTTTCAAGAGTTTCCGACGAAGATATAGCTGACATATTAGGCGCAGTAACTGATGATGAAATACTTTCAACACTCTCTAAACCTAAGTTAGCTATTGATGATGCACTGATTCTATTATCACCTCAAGCCCTGCTGTATTTAGAAGATATGGCACAGTTAGCTCATGAGAGAACGGTACAGCAATTTGGTTATACTATACAACTATTCACGCCTATGTATATTTCAAACTATTGCGACAATGGTTGTGTGTATTGTGGATATAGCCATCGTAGTGGGATTGCTCGTGAAAAGCTAAGTTTAGACGATATTGAGTTTGAGGCGAAAGCAATCGCTGAAACGGGATTAGAGCAAGTTTTGGTATTAACTGGCGAATCTAAATCTTGCAGTCCACCGTCATATATACAAGCTGCCGTAGAAAAATTGGTTCCTATTTTCAGTAGCGTTAGTGTTGAGGTGTATTCTCTTACGTTGGAGGAATATAAAGGATTAGTCGCAGTTGGAGCGGATGGAATGACGATGTTCCAAGAGACATACAATCCGATGTTGTATGCGCAATTACATCCATTTGGGCCTAAGAGTGATTTTGCAAAGCGGATTGATACGCCTGAGTTGGCTTGTCAGGCTGGATTTAGAGTGGTCAATATTGGTGCTTTAATGGGCCTTGATGAATGGCGTCGAGAGGCATATAAGACGATGTTACATCTTAATTACCTTATGCAACATTATCCAGATGTAGAGCTATCAGTTTCCGTTCCAAGAATTCGACCTTGTGCAGTAGGTTATTCACCAAAACATCCTGTAGATGATACGGCATTGGTTCAATATATTTTGGCTTTGCGTCTTTTGTTTCCCCGTGTGGGAATTACGCTTTCCTCTCGTGAAAGCAAGTATATGCGTGACAATCTGGTGAGACTTGGGATTACAAAAGTTTCAGCTGGCGTAACGACTTCTGTAGGGGGACATACAAAACAAGAGGATTCTAGTCAATTTACAATCAGTGATAATCGCAGTGTAAGTGAAATGGCAACAATGCTTGAAAATAATGGGTATCAACCCATTTATAAAGATTGGCAGGCACTATGAGGAGATATATGTATGGCTTATATGAATAACGAATTTGAAACGGCTATATCTCGCTTCTATAGTCCTGAGGAGTTTCGTAAATTGCAGAATTCAGTAGTAGGCGTTTTAGGTGCTGGCGGATTGGGATCCAATTGTGCTGTTAATCTTGTCCGTAGTGGTATTCGAAATCTAATTATTGCAGATTATGACATTGTAGAGCTAAGTAATTTAAATCGGCAATACTATTTTTCGCGTCATGTGGGGCAGTATAAGGTAGAGGCTTTACAAGATGTGTTAACTGCTATTAATTCAAATGTTATCGTTAAGATTTATAAGGATAAATTGACAACCGAGAATATACCTGAAATCTATAAAAAAGCCGATATTTTGATAGAAGCCTTTGATGCGGTGGAAGCTAAATCTATGTTTTTAGAGGCTACAATCTCACTAGATGTACCTAAAATCATGGTATCCGGTTTGGCTGGAATAGGTAATTCTGATACGTTACGAACTAAAAAGCTAGGTCAAAATTTATATATTGTTGGTGACGAGCATTCCGGTGTAGAAGATGCGTATCCTTATGCACCACGTGTAGCTATTGCTGCTGCAAAACAGGCGGATCTAGCGTTATCACTTTTACTAGAGAACACCATGTTTAATGAGGTGAAATAAGTGAATAGAAAAGACAAACTAACAGCGGTAATGAATGCTTGCCCTATATATGGAATTACGGGTGGTACTCGAGATGTAGTTCCGCTTGTAAAAGATATGCTAAGCGCAGGGATACGAATTATACAATATCGTGAAAAGGGAAAAACGCATATTCTGCGATATCAGGAGGCTATGATTTTGAGACGATTGACCTCTAATTATCATGCTCTATTAATTATTGATGATTATGTTGATCTTGCGCTGGCTGTACATGCTGATGGTGTTCATATTGGGCAAGCTGATTTGCCGCCCAATACGGTAAGACGAATTGTAGGGCCTAATATGTTGATTGGCTGGTCAACCCATAGTATATCTGACCTAAAAGCAGCAAATAGATATACAGGTGTTATTGATTATATTGGGGTAGGGCCTATTTTTTCTACACAAACAAAACCCAATGCTAATCCTGTAGGCATTTCTTATATATATTGGGCAAAGCAGTTTAGTAAGGCTCCCATTGTTGCTATTGGGGGCATTAAAACTACAAATGCTGATACCGTTTGGCAAGCGCATCCCGATTTTATTTGTGCCGTTTCTGAAATAACAGAGTCGGACAATATACAAAATACGGTTTATGAGCTTATGACTGGATATAGTAGAGTGAGATAAAAAATTGAGTTTACATAAAAACCACAAGATTAAAATCTTGTGGTTTTTGTATTTATAAAATAATTTTGTAGATTTGATAAATATCCTTGCTAAGATATAGGCTTATTTAGTATAATCATATCATTAAATTCAATATTCTATAGAATTTATAAAATAGATGAAGATGGAGAGGTAATAGTATATGTCTCATTATGTAGATTTAAATAGTGATTTAGGCGAAAGTTTTGGTAATTATACATTAGGTATGGATAGTGAAGTATTAAATCACGTAACAAGTGCTAATATTGCTTGTAGTTGGCACGCTGGAGATCCTCTTATTATGGATGCGACTGTCCGCATATGTAAAGAAAAGGGCGTAGCCGTAGGGGCACATCCTGGTTATCCAGATTTGATGGGATTTGGTCGTCGTGCGATGGCAGTAAATCCTGCTGAGGCAAAAGCCTATATGATATACCAACTGGGCGCACTACAAGCTTTTTGTGATAGCCATGACCTTATTTTACAGCATATGAAGTTACACGGTGCCTTTTACAATACAGCTTGTGTTACGCCTGTAATAGCTGATGCAATTTTAGATGGTTTACAAGCAGTAAATCCCAATATTGCGGCCATGGTATTGAGTGGTAGCTATATTGCTCAAGAGGCACAGCGACGAGGTATTCCTGTTATACAGGAGGTATTTGCCGATCGTGGCTACACAGAGGAGGGAACATTGGTTCCTCGTACAGAAGTAGGTGCTTTCATCAAAGACCCACAAGAGGCTTTAGACCGAGTCCTCATGATGGTTACAAAGGGTAAGGTTGTTACTAATACGGGGAAGACCATTGATATTGTGGCAGATTCCATATGTGTTCATGGAGATAATCCTGAAGCGATAGCTTTCACAAAGTATATTCGGGAAGGGCTATCAAAAGCTGGTATAACGGTGGCGAATTTTCAACACCGATAACACTATTAAGAACATTAAAATAAATGCTTAATTAATACTAACAGAAAATACGAATATAAGTATTAAAAGCAAGTATGAGCTTTAAGCAATAAGTATGACATAGATTAATTATTATTTTGGAGGTTCCTATGAAACCAATTACAGGTAAAGCGAGTTTCTCTGTCCTATTAGGGGTAGCTTTCTTAATGGCCACGTCATCTATTGGGCCTGGCTTTATGTTGCAAACAGCAGCGTTTACAAATGAGTTGAAAGCAGACTTTGCATTTGCTATCGTCGTATCCGTTATTTTCTCTATTATTGCACAGCTTAATGTGTGGACAATTATTGGTGTATCCCAAATGCGCGGTCAAGATATTGCTAATAAAGTATTACCAGGCCTCGGGTATATAGTGGCATTTTTAATTTCCCTTGGTGGATTAGCCTTTAATATCGGTAATATTGGTGGTGCTTCTATGGGCCTCAATATTATATTTGGTATCGACACAACAACAGCAGCGGCTATTAGTGGTATTTTGGGCATCTTACTATTTACATCTAAGAAGATGGGGGGGGTTCTAGATAATACGGCTAAAGTACTCGGTACGGTTATGCTCGTCCTCATTGCTTATGTAGCATTTTCAACGAATCCCCCAGTAGGGACAGCAGTGACTCATGCGATAGTACCTACGAATTATCCGTGGCTTGCTACGATAACTCTTATTGGAGGGACCGTAGGTGGCTATATAACATTCTCTGGTGGTCACCGCCTTATTGATGCTGGTATTACAGGTCAAGAACATATAAAGGATGTACGTCGTGCAGCGATTATGGGCATGTCTGTTGATGCGCTAGTTCGTATATTATTATTCTTAGCTGTTCTTGGTGTGGTATCTATGGGATTTGTACTAGATGCTAAGGATCCAGCTGGTTCTGCTTTTCTTTTAGGAGCTGGTGAAATCGGGCATAAATTATTCGGTATAGTGTTCTTCTGTGCCGCATTGACCTCTGTAGTAGGGGCTGCCTACACATCAGTATCCTTCTTAAAAACATTGTTTAAGGTGGTAGAACGAAATGAAAAATTGACTATTATGGCATTTATCTTTATTTCCACATGTATCCTGATTTTTATTGGTAAACCAGCATCTCTATTGATTTTAGCCGGTTCTGTAAATGGGTTAATATTACCTGTTACATTGGCAGTTATGCTTGTAGCAACTCATAAATCTGAAATCGTAGGAACATATAAACACAATAAACTTTTATATTATACAGGGTGGATTGTAGTGCTCGTAACATCTTACATTGGTGTTACATCTTTAAAAGGCATTGCTAAGTTACTAGGTTAATTAATTATCTGTGAAAGCACCATTACGTTCGTCTTGAATGTGATGGTCCTTTCTAGTTATAGCAGGAGGTACATATGAAACCTACAATTTCACCTGTAGGGGATTGCGCTATCTCTATTGATTTTGGTCAAGCAATAGATCCAAAGATTAATCGACAAATCCGACAAGTTATAGAGCAGATTAAACTCTTACAGCTAGATGGAATTATTGAACTAGTTCCTACATACTGTGCATTGCTTGTTCAATATGATGCAATGGTATATACGTATTCCGATATTTGTAGAACTATTAATCCTATATTACAAGAATCTGTAACAGACAGCGCAAATGAACGTGTTACGATTGTTGAAATCCCGACCATATACGGTGGCGAGTATGGTCCAGATCTAGGCTTTGTAGCCTCTCATAATCATATAAGTGAAGCTGAGGTTGTATCCATTCATAGTGGTACTGATTATTTGGTTTATATGTTAGGTTTTATTCCTGGTTTTACTTACTTAGGTGGAATGAATCCTCGCATTGCAACTCCGCGGTTGTCTTCGCCAAGAACTTTGATTCCTGCCGGGTCTGTAGGTATTGCAGGAGAACAGACTGGCATATATCCATCAGATTCTCCAGGGGGATGGCAAATTATTGGGCGCACACCTGTGACTATGTATGATATGTCTAAAAAACAAGCTGCATTATTAAGAGCAGGGGACTACGTTCGTTATGTGCCCATCGATGATACTGAATTTTATCGCATCAAATCTTTAGGTTCAGCTTATGTTCCTGTTGTACATGAAGTAGAGGTAGGTGATTTGCGTGGCTTTAAATAGTTTTAAGAAAGCTTCAATCCACGTAGATGGACCAGGAATGTATACAACGATTCAAGATGCAGGACGAGTCGGCTATCAACAATATGGTATGCCTGTAGCGGGGCCTATGGATAGTGAAAGCTATCTATTGGGGCAGGCTTTAGTAGGAAACAAGGAGCCTTTAGGTGCTTTAGAATGCACCGTGCTACCGCCTACACTAACGGTTCAAGGTACATGTATTGTTGCTTTTACAGGGGCTGATATGCACCCCACTATTAATAATATAGTCGTGCCTCGATACATACCTTTTATATGTCATGAAGGAGATATTATTTCTGGTAGCTTTAGCCAATGTGGCGTGCGTATGTATATTGCTTTCTCAGGCGGTATTGATGTTCCTACTATTAATGGTAGCGTATCGACTCATACAAAGGCTAAGATAGGTGGTCTTGAGGGGAGACCGTTACAAGCAGGTGATCAGTTTGGCATTAAAGCATTTACTAGAGACGAAGTGAATGTGTGCGACTTCTATGATGGTCATAACTTATTCAATATCGCCTTATATAACCGCGGCGGCCGTGAGTGTCACGAACCTTTGCGTGTTGTTCTCGGAAATCAAGCAAAGTATTTTACAGAGAAAGGGATTAAGACCTTTGGGAGTAAAATATATACATTGACTGTACAATGTGATCGCATGGGCTTTCGCTTGGATGGCCCTGTTATAGAGCATATAGATGGTGCAGATATTATCTCCGATGGCGCTGTATTTGGTTCTATCGAAGTTCCTTCTGATGGAAACCCTATAGTGCTCATGGCAGATCGGCAAACTACAGGTGGTTATACAAAGATTGGCACTGTGATTACGGCGGATTTACCTAGGTTAAGCCAATTGCCAGTAGGGGATGGAATTCATTTTGATATCATATCTGTCGAAAAAGCACAAGAGATATATCGTACATATATGAAACGCTTGTATAAGCGAATACAATTAGCACACCAACAAAGTTTATATGTCTTTAAAGTAAGTTAATTAGTTTCTTTATTTAATTATATAAACTAGCAAAAAAGCTATCTCATAGATTGTTATTTCTATGAGATAGCTTTTTTCTTTGAAAATTGTAGTAAATCAGCTATTGGCTAAGGGAAATATCTAGTATTTTATATGATTTTAATGAAGTAATTATCTCTGTAGTGATGATATGCGATTTAGTCCGTAATATCTAGCTGTAAAGATATTTTTTTAGTATCTATAATCTCATAAACGAAGTTTAAATAATTGATTATGAGTTTATATTCATTTTATCTCTTTAGTATGGTATAAAATAAGCCCGTATTTAATATAAATTTGTGACATGAATCACTATAAAGCTCATTACTACGCTGTTTTTGCAATACCTATAATTGTGAAAAATAAATGAAAAAGCTTGATAGTATATTAAAGGTTTTGATATACTTAATATATTGAAAAATTTGAAATTCTCATATGATTTATCATATGAAGAAGCATAAAGGGAGCATTAATATAGTTTATAGGAGAAAATATGAATAAGATTTTCAAAGTGGTTTGGAGCAAATCAAAAAATTGTTACGTAGTAGTATCTGAGTTCGCTAAGAATAATAGCGGAAAAAAGAAAATTGTTGTAGCAACTATCTTTGCTGCATTAGCAATGTCTAATGCTAGCATCTCTATGGCGTCAAATGATGTGCCTTCGAATCTGCCTGCAACAGCAGTAGGTTTGGGGCCTAATGCTTCTGTTAAAGGTGATAAAGCTGTAGGTTTTGGTTATAATGCAGCAGCTGCTGGTGGAAATTCTGTTGTTATTGGTTCTAATTCTAGTGTTGCTGCTGGTAGCCCACAAGGAATCGCTATTGGTGGTGGTAATACTGCTAATGAAGGTGCAAGAGTAATTGGGGAGCAAGCAATTGCCATTGGGGGAAATACAATAGCTCAAGGTAACTCTTCTATTGTTATTGGTGGCGATGATGTAGTTAAAGCCGATGGTGTAAAAGTTATTTACACTACGAATAATGGTGAGATTCAAACTGGGGATTTGCGTAGTGCGGTTCAAAGCTTAACAGGCTTTGATATGAGAAATCCACTATATACAACGGCAACAGCTGGTGAATCCGGTATCACATTAGGCATGAAAGGTCAGTCAGGCAATGTGGGCATTGCCATTGGTACAGGTGCAAATGCGAAGGATCGTTTATCAGGACCTTCTGGTCAAGCCAATAATGATGTAACAAATGCTATTGCTATTGGCACAGGGGCTAGGGCAAATCGTGATAATGCTATTGCCATCGGTGGTGGTTCTAACACTGATGTAGGCGGTACAAAACAATCTAGCTATACTTTGCCAAATAATGTTGTTGCTTCCTGGGCTGGTGGTGATAAAACATTGCCAGGTGACGTTGTATCTTTTGGTTCTAAAGGGTATGAACGTCAGTTGAAACATGTGGCTCCTGGCGAAGTAAGTGCTACTTCCACAGATGCAATTAATGGCTCTCAACTTAGCGCTATTGTAGACCAAATCGCTTATAAATATATATCTATAAAATCTTCTGATGCTGCTAATAAAGATAATACTGGTGCTACGGCCGATAATTCTATTGCTATTGGCCCAAATGCTGCAACAGACGCATCTGCAAGTCGTTCTGTGGCTGTTGGTGATGGCGCCAGAGGTAAAGTAGTAGATGGTGTAGCTGTTGGCTCAAAATCTATAGCTGATATTGCTTCAGGCGTAGCGGGATATAATGTTAATGCTAGTCGTACAGATATATATGCTGGTTTAAGTGGTGCCGCCCTAGCGTCTAAATTAGGTGGTGTTGCTGTTGGTACGATAAACCAAACACGTCAAATTAACTATGTTGCTGCAGGTACTGCTGATACAGACGCAGTAAACGTGGCGCAATTAAAGAGTGTTAATCTAGCTTTTACAGGTGATACTGGTACAGGCGATGTGAACCTTGCTAATAGTAAATTGGCTGTAAATGGTGATAATACATACATTAGCACTACAGCTAATGGTAAGAAAATTACAGTTTCTGGTAAAAAGCAAGACATTACTGTAGCAAATGGTAGCGCTACAGCCTCGGCTGGTATGGCGGATTCTGCTAATGTAGCTAATGCGATTAATCAAGCGATTGATCAAAACAAATATGGTTGGAATCTTTCTGCTAATGGTGAAGCTACACCAGTAGCGGTTGAAAAAGGTAATACAGTAGATTTTTCTGGTGGCGATAATGTTGCGGTTGCTAGAAATGATAAGAAAATCTCTGTAGCTTTGAAAAAAGATCTTTCTAAATTAAACAGTGCTTCTTTCAATAATGCTAGCGGTAATGAAACTGTAAAAATTGATGGTGATAAAGGTATTAATGCTGGCAATTTGAAAGTTGCCAATGTAGCAGATGGTGTTGCTGATAAAGATGCTGTCAATGTATCCCAATTGAAAAAAGTTGACGATAAAGCTGAAGCTAACAAAACTGCTATTGATACAAATAAAACCGCAATTGCTAAAAATGTAGGTGACATTACAACAAACAAAACAGATATTGCTACCAATAAGAACAGTATTGCTACGAATACGCAAAAAATTGCTGACAATAAAACTGCAATAGATAAAAATACTGGCGATATTGCTACTAATAAAGATAATATTGCAGATAATAAGCAAAAAATAGCTGATAATAAAGCTGCTATCACTAAAAATGCTAGT
>JAGZPX010000030.1:0-1105 GCA_018382475.1 Veillonella parvula | reverse complement strand
TGATGTCCGGCTGTATTCCTCACTGGATGAAACCCGTACTGCGGAAAAACTTGCCCGCCATCCCTCCTTTACGGTGGTTTCTGAGCAGATAAAGGCGCGTGCCGGTGAGACATTGCTGGAAACCGCTATCAGTCTGCAGAAAGCCTGGCTTCACACGCCGGCACAGCAGGCTATTCATCTGGCGCTTCCTGTGGTGGAAAGTAAAAACCTGGCCTTCAGCATGGTGGACCTGCTGACAGAGGTGAAGTCGTTTGCTGCAGAAGGAACCAGTTTTACTGAACTGGGAGGGGAAATCAATGCGCAGATAAAACGCGGTGATTTACTGTATGTGGATGTGGCAAAAGGCTATGGCACAGGCCTGCTGGTTTCCCGTGCGTCGTATGAGGCAGAAAAGAGCATTCTTCGCCATATTCTCGAAGGTAAGGAGGCGGTCACGCCGCTGATGGAGAGAGTACCTGGCGAACTCATGGAGAAACTGACATCAGGACAGCGTGCCGCTACCCGCATGATACTGGAAACGTCCGACCGTTTCACGGTGGTGCAGGGCTATGCCGGTGTGGGTAAGACCACACAGTTCCGGGCGGTGATGTCAGCCGTGAACATGCTGCCGGAGAGTGAACGTCCCCGTGTCGTGGGGCTGGGGCCCACGCACCGTGCGGTCGGTGAGATGCGCAGCGCCGGCGTGGATGCACAGACGCTGGCGTCCTTTCTGCATGACACGCAGCTGCTGCAGCGCAGCGGAGAAACGCCGAATTTCAGCAACACGCTGTTCCTGCTCGATGAGAGCTCTATGGTGGGCAATACCGACATGGCACGGGCATACGCCCTGATTGCGGCCGGTGGCGGTCGTGCCGTGGCCAGTGGTGACACGGACCAGTTGCAGGCCATCGCGCCCGGTCAGCCTTTCCGTCTCCAGCAGACGCGCAGTGCTGCCGATGTGGCCATCATGAAGGAGATTGTGCGCCAGACGCCGGAGCTGCGGGAGGCGGTATACAGCCTGATTAACCGGGATGTGGAAAGGGCACTGTCCGGGCTTGAGAGTGTGAAACCGTCTCAGGTGCCACGTCAGGAGGGCGCATGGGTACCGGAGCACTCCGTGACGGAG
>JAGZPX010000010.1:0-15523 GCA_018382475.1 Veillonella parvula | reverse complement strand
CTGTTCGTCATTAATGTAAAATTTATTGTGGCCTTCGCGTATTTCCATTTTACCCTCGCTTATTTATGACGGTATTTCAGCGCACCGCTCGGGCACGTACGTTTGAGGTTAAATAACTTGCCGTTACCACGTACGCAATTGCCAGAATTTGTAGTGATGCGATGGGCACCACTTTCCAGGGTAGTCAGAGCCATACCTTTACTAGCTGCATTAACCCGGGAGTAACATCACTACAGGCCCCTCTTCAGGGGCCTCTCCTTGTCAGAACATATACCGGAAATTCGCGTTTATTGCGTTATCCACGTTGTATTTACCAAAGGCGGATTTCTCAAACTCCAGACCAAAGCGCATGTTGTCCTTTATCTGTGCGTTCATGCCAACATTGAACAACATCCTGCTGTCTTTCTCCCCTTTGATCCGTTTCTCTCCGGATGCATCACGAAGAACTGTCTCGCCATTATTCAGCAGGTCAAACTGCCAGCTGGTTCCGGCACGGGCTGTCACACTCCAGTCCTTACCCCTGAAGGTTTTGCCCAGCTCAATCCCTGTTCTGCCAATCAACGGGCTGAAATCCTTGTTCTTCATACTCAGGTCCATCTCACCGTCTTTCCAGCGGAATGTTTTCCCGGACACTGCGCCGTAAACCAGTTCGGCCTGAGGCTCAATAAATGTGTCTTCCGTCAGGTGATAACGGTAACCCGTTTCCGCTCCGGCATACCAGGAGTGGGTTCCGTAGTGCTTCGTCCCCAGACCGGCAAAGTTACCTGTGTAGTCATTGTCATGGTGAATATATTTACCAATCAAATCAATGTAGGCACCGGAGTTAAACAGTGCTGAAGCATACAGACCTCCCCCCACGGATTTTGTCTTCCCGCTGAACGCATCACTGTCTGCACTGCTGTCGGTATAGGTCATCGTGACACCGGTGAACAGGTCAACACCGTCCAGCGCATGTTTTTTGTCAAAACCGACCTGAACGTGGGTGTAGTTATCACTGTATCCGCCATCGGCTGAACCGGCGCCGTTCATAATACGGGCCCAGGCACCGGCATCACCGTTCGTGTCACGCAGCTCCCCCATACGTTTGTTCAGATTGTTTACTTCCGTCATAAAGCTTTTGTAGCCGGCATTCATGAAACTGTTCGCCTTCGCTGCAGCCGCTTTATCAGCTTCCGTCCTGAAACCATCCAGAATCCACTTCGTACTGCCGCCAGTGGTGTCAACACGCAGCGTCGGCGTCACACGACTGAAGCCTGTCACCCGGGTGCCGGCCTTAAAGATATCCCCTGATGTTCCGGCCGGTGCACTGACCAGCGGGATATTCAGGGACTGTCCCGGAGACGGGTTCTTCATAAAGCTGACATTCAGGGTGTTGTCTGAACCGCTGGCTTTCTCCGTAATACTGATTTTATCAGCGTCCTTCAGATCAGTGCGCAGGACAAAATCACTGCCCGTGGCATCAAGTGTCTTAACCGTCAGGGTACGGAAGGCACCGTTTTCTTCAGACTGTACCCGGCTGTTACGGGTCGTCAGACTGTTGATGTCGGAATCTCCGGTCAGCTGCCACAGGCCATTATTCATACTGACGTTCCCCTTACCGCCGGTGATGGCACCGTAGTACGCCGCGTTATATCCGCTGAACAACCCGGCAGCCAGAACAGGGGAGACAGAAGAGGAAACTGAGCCAGGGTTTTCGGAGCCAATACGAATGCTGGATGAACTGGTTGCATGAACATCCCCGGAAACATGCGCCTGCTGGCTGATGTTCAGCGTAGCGTTATCACCGGTTAAATCATAGCCTTCTGTCATGTATGTCAGTACGGGCATCCAGGTATTATCAGCGCCATTTTCCGGCGTGCCGCTCAGGGAAAGCGTACCTTTCTTTCCAATCTGAACCCGGCCGTTACTGTAGAGCCCTTTTTGTGCCGTCAGATGACCGCCGTCACGGACAGAAAGGGTGGAATTCACGAAAACACCACTGTTCTGCAGCAGGGCATCCGGTGAGGTGACGTTTACCTTACTGTCATGGGCTTCAATACCGCCAATGAACCGGTTGTTGATGTCCAGCGTGGAGCCTTTTTGCAGTGTAATTTTGCCTGTATAGCTGCTACTGCCATCATCTGCTGAGCGTCCTTCACGAACGTCCTGGCGGAAGCCAAAACCATTACCGGTGATATTGATGCCATCATACATATCAATGAACACCGGAACGTCGCCCCCCAGTTTCAGCGTTGAATTCGATGCGACAATATCACCCTCAACAACTGAGTTACGTGCAGTTGTGAATTCTGAGTTTTCCAGATTCAGAGTCTTAAATCGGAAATGCCGGGTTTCCCAGTCAGGTTGGTCAAAAGAAGCCACCTGATTATTTGTTTTATAGGCACTGTTATTTTTCTTATTTGCCTCACTTTCCAGTCTGGCAAAATCAGTAACATAATCTTTGTCACAAAGAACTCCGGGGACATAGCAGTGCCGAGGCCCCTCGCGGAATATTGCATGTGATGTGGCATGCCCCTGAAGTCTGAGCTGGGAATTCCGCACAGTAATGTCATTGCGTGTATTAATGTTTCCATCAATAATCAGACTGCTGTCAGCACTTTTCTGTGTCCCAGTGTGTTCGATATTCGTATTTCCCGTGATACTACCGTGATAGACATAGCGGGAGGGGTTTTGTAGGGAAAGGGTCGCTGTTTTATCAGAAGTATTGGTGATAATGGTACCAACATCAGTTGCCGCGATCTTCTTGAACGACTGGCTGAACCCGTTTAAATCCAGAGTCCCCCCACGACTAGTAAAATAAATACCTCTGTAATCACTATTTTTATCCAGCGCATCGGCCTGCCCCAGTTTGACCGTTCCACGGCCACTGGCAACATAGATAGCATTGAAAGCCTTTTCTGCATTAAGAAAAACGGTACCGTCACCTGTTTTCAGGTTATTCCCCTGGGCCACATTGACATTCAGTGTCCCGGCCCCTGTTTTGTGCAGGTTATCGTTTGCCTCCCCTTTTACCGACCAGTCGACAACCGTATCTTTTCCGATCTCAACACCCGCCCCTTTATAGGCTTTATCTTTCCCAATAACCGAATAATGTTGTCCCTCATCAAAAATCAATCCTCCGGTTCCTGAGTTCAGGTTATCGGTGAGCTCAATGCTCCCGCCACCATGGAATTTCAAATCTTTATTTTTATTACTCTTGGTCAGTTCAATAGCAGTTATTTTATCGTTAATGGCAATATTTTTATTATTAACTGTCATTTTCTGACCATTGAGGTTCACCTCTTGGGTAAAAGTATTTTTCAGGATATCGACAGTGTTCTGATCATATCGAGCAAAAAAGGCCCAGGTATCCTTACTGGAGAATACTTTACCTGTCAGTGTCCCCAAAATGACCCATTTTTTTTTCTGATTATCATACAAGTAAAATCCGGAACCGCTGTCACCTCCTGTCACTTCATTATAAAACCCACCGGTATTATTACTTGCATACATATTGTTCCAGTTTAACTGAAACATGGAGGCACTACGTAATAATGGATTGTATGTCTGTCCCACCCCATAAGATGTAACACCGGTTGCACCAGCTCCAACGCGGAAACCGATTATTTGTTTCTTTCCATTGAATTCAATACCATAACGCTCTAGTGCTTCTGCTGCTGATAAGTTGAAATCAGCATGCTCTGTTGCACCCGCTGTTTCAACAACAAACTTATCCAGACGCTGGACCGCAAAGTCACCTTTGGTCACACGATCAACATAATGATAATCTGACTGTCCCCATGTCTGAGTTTTAATGGCATGGTGAATAGTGCCATTATGACTTGCTGTAACACTGTAGGCATTACCAATAGCAGTTGTTGCACCTTTAGCGGATACAGGAGAAAAATCAGGGATTGTTACTTCAGGAAAACTGAATTCTCCCCCATTTTTTAATGGCGTTTTTACCCCGTATGCTCCGGGCTGAAATGCACCTTTATTCTGTGCCAGATCAAGATAATCACGGATCCAGAAATTTCGGGTGTCCATCTGTGCTGCACAGGCATATTCAGCCGCACCATAAGACAAGGCAGAAACTATAAATATAGCGAGAAGTTTTCGACCGGTTTTAGAGGATACTCGGGATGCTAATTCTGATACAGCTATAAGCCCTTGAGTAAGGTGACAATACTTAAGTGAATATATTCTGTTCACGGGTAAGACTCCATAACGTTTATAACATAATACAAACCAATAGAACTATGTTTTTATTAATAAAAAGCTTCCAATTACCTTTATTAATTGCAGTTTAACCCCCCCCCCACGTCTGTAAAAAATACATCTACAATATAGATTTTATAGCAGTGTGTTTAGCATATTTACATTGCATTAATTAAATTGCATTGCGCCGCCAAAGGTTATTTAGAATATAATAACGACTCCATACCCACATTGCATAATGAAGGGTAAAGCTACAAAAATAAAATCATGAAATAAACAAAAGCATATGACGTTTAAGTGTTTTTATATTTATTGTTTTTTATTTTATATCATTATGCGGCGGAATTCTTCATTTATTCCGCGCGTTAACATTATTGTATCGTATTTTTTTATTTTTTTTTGGAAAACAATAATGTTTTTAACATGTGGATGTTTTTATATTCGAAGATTAATTGAGCACATGGGTAAATAATTCGTTATTATTTGAGTAATTCTCTAAATATGTAGATAATGGCGAGTTAACGTATCACCTGACACACTTCTCTCCGAAATTAAGAAGTATTTGACTCATCAAGCCAATAAATGTGTATAGAATGATTATACGGGATAGTTACAAGTTCACCGATACGGTGCAGGACTCAATGGCGATGTCGGTGGGAGCGTTTGTGTCACGATATGATGGACGTCCCTTCTTAATGCAGTCAGTGCCATACTTTTACTGACTGCATTAATCCGAGAGTAACATCCCATGAACACGATCAGGATTGTTGGTATCGATATTGCCAGGCCTGTTTTTCAGGCCTATATCTGGATTAATGATGATTCTGTTGCATAGGATAGAAACACCTCATGCTCCAAATTGCAGGATATCGTTCAACGATTCGAGTCCGGAACACTATTCGCTATGGAGGCATGTTCAACTTCTCATTCTGGGGGATGAACGTTCAGTTCTATGGAATATCCCCTGACTATTCCCTGCACAACAGCATCATTTTTGGTAAAAAAAATAACATTATTCTTAATATATAGAAAAGGAACTCGTCCTGGACGGGTACAACTTATTAAAAATGCATATCATTTTCACCTCACCGGAAAACGATTAAAAATCAGTAAGAATTGCTTCTGCCTATATTATATATGCAATATATATTATGATTTCCTTTTCACTTTCAATGAAAACTGTTTTGGTGTTATACCAAAATAACTTTTAAAATTACGGATAAAATATGATGTACTAACATACCCAACCTCATCAGATATACTATTAATATGTTTTTCAGTGGTAGTTATCAATCTTGCTGCATGTTGCATTCTAATATCCAAAATCAAATTGTTAAAATTATTATTTTCTTTTTCAAGTTTTTTCCGAATTGAGACTTCAGACATATGTAAAACATTTGCCAGATCAACTAATCGCCATGATTTTGACAGATCAGATTCTATTATTAACTTTAATTTTTCTGTGAAAGTAGAGTCTGTTGAAACAGATAATGAGCAAACCAAAGATTCAATATCGTCAACTTTAGATAACAAATAAGTAATGTTATAAATTAGTCTATGATTTGGGACATTTGCCTCTGTTATCATTTTAAATATTTCTGTATCTGTCTTATCCGCCATGCAATTAAAAATTCTACTTCGCATAGGGCCAATTTTATGGGGATTCAGTAACAATGGTTCCATGACTTTGCAGATACAGCTTAATATATTATTATCTATATGAAAAATATCATAAGGCATGCCTTTACCTAACACGTTAAGTGTTACATCAATGACTGTATTTTTCTCAATATAACATATTGATTCAGGTGGGATATTAATAACCCCCCCATCTATCGTTTTAACAAGTAATTGGGCATTGCGAAGATAAATAATGGCACAATTGTAGAATCTAATCTTTTTAAGAACCAATGTAGAGTTACCGGATATATCCCCTCTCACAGCAAGCCTCATATTACTTAAAGCATTTTGACTATTCATACAGTCACCCCCATGCTTTGTAACAACATAATTTCATGGGATATCCACTCTGTAAACTCGGAAATAACGCAAAGATGAATACTTCCCGGTAAAAAGTTTCGCATCGACATATCAACTAATTTCATAGACTATAAATAATTAGTCACTATGATGATAAAATTAATTGACTCTGATAATAGTTACGTCATGAAAATAAAATCAGTTGATGTTACAGATAACACCTAAAAAGAATTGGAAGCTTCCGTGTCGTTTCAGCACCAAATTTAATTTTTATCATTCTTATTCTATAATAAATTTTACTTACACTTAAACATGTAATCTTTGAAATTTCTTTTATTTTTCTCCGCTTAATGAAATAGAGGTAAAGAATCTCTCGTTCGGTATTATTAAGAGATCGAAGAATTTGTTCTGGTGGATACGTATAATCAATTGATAACCGATTTCCATAGTGGATACTTATATTATCAGCACATATGCATTTAACAGGCCCCCCTGAAAAAAGAAGACTGTATAAAAAATAATTACTATTATCGCAAATCATATAAACATGATTATATTGCTGAACGGCCTCATATACAGAGGCACGGCCACTGAACTCAAAACATTTATACTCTTCATCCTGACTTGAAAAATATAAGAGACCATTTTTTAAATAAAAATCTTTTGTAACCATTATTAGCGCAACGGTCATAGCACATATAAAATATTAGAAACCTGAACTGAATCCAACTATAATCTAAAGTAAAGAATAAAGCCACTCTAAAAAATAGCAGCATAAGATAAAATTTTACACTCCAGAATATCCAATAGATAAGCATATTTGACTAGCTATAACAATAAATCAATAAGAAAACCTGAACAATATGTTCAGGTTTTCTTTTTTATCTACTCTCCTGCTCAGAATGTATAACGAATATTAGCATTTATTAACTTATCAATATTGTATGAACCGAACTCAGAACGCTCCACATTCAGACTTATCCTAGTGTTTTCTTTAATTTTAGTATTTACCCCGACATTGAATACCACTCTGCTATCTTTACCATTATTAATATATGTATCACCTGCCAGATCCTTGAACGCTGTCACAGTAGGCTTAAATAAATCGTACTGATAATTAATCCCAGTCAGCGCTGTCATTTCCCAGTCTTTGCCGCGGAATGTTTTGCCAAATTCAATTCCTGTGCGACCAATCAATGGTTGCATCTGCTTACGTTGCATATAGATCTCACCCCCATTGAATTGCCAGGCAAACTGATTCTCAGATACAGTACCGTAGATCAACTCTGTTTGCGGCTGTATATATGTTTCGTCAGGTAAGGAAAAACGCCAACCGGCCTCAGCGCCCAAATACCAGGAGTGCGAGCCATAATCTTGTTCTGGCATTCCTAACGCACTTGATGAGTAATGATTGTCATGACGCACATATTTCCCGATAGTATCTACATAGAGTCCAGAGTCAAACATAGCTGAAGCGTACACACCAATACCCGTTGATTTGGTTCTTCCCGACCAACCAGTTCCCCGGTTATTACTGCTTGTAAATGTCGCCGTTACTCCAGTAAATAACTCTCCGCCTTCAATTATATGTTTCCTGTCTGCCCCAATTTGCAAGTGCGTATAACTTCCGGTAAATCCATCAGTAGCTGAGCCCGAACCACTGTTAAGTCTAGCCCATGCCCCAGTTTCACCATGGGTATGGCGTAAGTCCCCCATACGATCATTCAGATTATTAATTTCTGTAATAAAGTTTTTATAACCGAGATCCATAAAACTCTTGCCTGTCCGCAAAGCGGCTTTATCAGGCTGTATGTAAAATCCCTCCAGACGCCATTGCTTATTAACGTCGGTCTCCAACACATCAAGTTGCGGTGTAAAACTATGGAACCCTGCATTTATTGAAACCGGGTTAAGTGTAAATATATTGCTTTGTGTATTTTTCGGGGCAGTAACCAATGACACAGGGTCACCGCCCTGTTTTACTGAATTTGTCGTAGGAATAACAACCAGTGTGTTATTCCCCCCTGTCAATGCCTGGTTTACCGTCACCGTATCTGCTGCTTTACCATCGGCATTGATAATGAACGAACTGTTAGTGGCCTCCAGCGTATCTGACGTCAGTCCCCCTTGCCCGAAACGATTAAAGCTCAGTGTTGAACCATTCAAAGTGAGCGACTTAGCCACCGACTGCTTGTTTACCTGCCAGGCAGTGTCCTTCATTGTTACACTTGCCAACGGCGCGTTGATATTTCCATAGTAATTTGTGGATTGGTTAATATCAGTCGTGCCAAAGCTAATGCTGGCCGCATCATTGGCATTGATATCTCCAGTGATGATCCCACCCGCGCCAACATTTAAGCTCGTGTCTTGCCCGCTAAGCTCCCAGCTTTGGGCGGAATACATCGTTCCAGGCTGGTCTGATAGCAAGGAAAGGCTCGCCCCGGCATTACTGCTTACCGTCCCGTCAGAAAGTAATCCGGCTGTAGCGGTCAATTTTGCCCCTTCACCTAATGACAAAGAAGATTGGGTGAAACGGCTGAGCTGATTAAGCGTGGTATCTGTAGAGGTTATCGTCGTCGCACTATCTGCACTATCAATACCGCCGGCAAAATGTTCATTAATAGTTAGTGCCGATCCTTGTTGCAACTGTACATGTCCATTGAAACGACTCTGATCATCTTCAGCGGTTGCCTTTGACTTACCCAATGTTGGTTTGGTTGCCACGCCATTCCCGTCATTGAGATCAATGTAAAGATCCTCACTACCTAACGTCACGGTAGAATGCTCGGCATTAATTCTGGTATTAAGGCTGGCGTTTCTTGCAAGGTTAAATTCAGCATTTTGTAAGTTAAGCTCCGCCATACTGAACTGTCGATTTTCCCAATCGTTCTGAGTAAATGACACTGGTTGGGTCAGTACTGAATTGTCACCCAGCGCCTTTAGCTTATTTGCTACGTCCTGACTGCTGACGGCGTGAACAACCGGATGTCCTTGCATAAATAGCCGACCATTTTGCTGGGTTATACTCCCCTGAGCATTCACTCCACCATCAATAGCGAAATCATTCTGTGTTCCTGCGGTAACCTCATTATTGATATTTAGATTACCGGTGAAATGGCCGTGCCAGATATTAGCAATCGTGGCTGTTGTATCTGGGCTGTTGAAATCCAGATTAACATTAGCCATGGAGCCACTGTTAGTCAGTATAGCTCCATCATCAGCCCCGTTAAGTTTATGAAAAGTCAAACTGTTTCCATTAATGTCGAGCTTGCCGCCATGATAGCCCCATTTGATATTATCCGGATTAATTTGTTTGTCGTCGTTTAGCACCAGAGTAGGACGCCCACTTACAATACTGACAGAACTGAACGCCTGGCTCAGTCCGTTATCATCAGCACGCTGTGCCAATATAACGGTTCCGTCTCCCACACTTAAGCTTCCTGGGTTTACACCGGTACCGTTAATTTTTAACGTACCCGTACCCAGTTTATGCAAACTATCACCAGTAACCCCATTAATCTGCCAGTCAACAAGATGTTCACCATTAACAATAATTCCGCCGCCTTTCCATGTCTGAGTATCAACGGGCTTGACAATATAATCATCATCAAAAGTAAGTGTGCCAGCCCCCTGATTAACGGTATTTTCTAACACTACAGTACCGCCGCCCTGAAAAGTTAGATCTTTACCACTATTAAGCGAAGCAGGCCATGTTGCCCCCAAATTTCCATGCATTTCCCATGATGTGCTTCCCTGGGTTAATGAACCAAGTCCCGTTTTTTCGTCATATGACCAATGAATATCCCCTTCACCTTGTTTTGTATTTACTGGTGCATCGGCATCTTGTTTCATCGTATTTTTTACATCACCAGCAGGAATTATTGTGTACCAGTTAGTATTGCCATTGACCCCTGCATATGAATTGAGAACGGCTAACAAAACCCATTTATTTTGGTCTGCATCCCAGGCAAAAAGAGGAGAGCCACTGTCACCGGGAGTGCCGTAGGTTGAGAGTGGAGTATTAGTGGTATTCGTGACAAAACTCCAGTCAGATATAGCCGGCGTATTTACTATTCCACCTGTTTTATACGAGTAGGCTCCCATTAAATAGGTGATTTTTCCGTTAGTATCTTTTACATATTGAGTTCCCGTACCTACTCGATAGAACACAGGGAAACGGTCAGCATTTTGATAGGTTCCCTTAGCTGTACCCGCATTGGTTATATCCAGAGGTGTAACCTCGGTGACAATTTTGTTGAGACGGGGAGTGTGGAAATCTCTCCAGTGGTTATTTCTGTCAACAAGGGCATAGGATGAATCATCTGCATAGCCAAATTTCACATATTGATAACCAACATTGTGTTTAACGCTGACGACATACTGTGGCGAAACCAGTGTTGCAACCCCAGTCGAGTCATTAGAGCTGAAGTCAATCATGGGTGCCTTATTCAGCGTCGTGACGGGATTGCCATTTTTATCATATAGAGGAACATTTTCTGCGCCAGGACGGAACTCTCCCTTATTCTCAGCAAAATCACGATACGTTTGATAGGGAAGTGAGGTTCCAGCGACGGAGGCAAACAATTTATTTGGGTGCAATAAAACAGCGCAAGCAATCATTGCTGAAACAGTTACTTTTACATCACCCATCAGAATATGAGGATAACCAAAATGTTTTTTATATCGCTGATTAAGGACTGTAATTTTCATATCACCTATATTTCTTTTTGAACACATTTCATTCCGACAATTGAATTTCTATTCTATCTATTGAATTTCTATTCTATCTATTCATATATCTTCTGACTCGAAAGATCTTAAAACTAATAAATCCAAGCATTGCTCAGAGTCAACCCTCACGCATATATTTTATTGTTTATTATCAAAATATTCTATTTTTTAGAATTGCTATTTTGTACTTAAGGAATGACAATTCAGCAAAAATCCCGTCATGTACAAATAAGTATCAAATGGTTGTATTTTTATGACTTGAATTAATCTTTTTTTTTTGAAGAATAGAAAAGAGGCATTGGGATGTGTTGCTAATTTTTGAAAGTTTTATTCTCACATCTCTTTGCCCATCACTATACACATAGGAAAAATTTAAGAAAATCAAGATTGAGGTTGAAAATGTTTTCTAAGAATAAAATCACCATCGCAGCTATTTCGGCTCTGCTTATTTCTGGTACCGCAATGGCCCAGACAAGCAGTGGTTCTGTCTCCGCTACTGGTTCTTTTAATGCCGCGACTTGCAGTGTTACCCTGCCTAATGCAACAGCATCTTTTGGCACAGTAACGAATCAAGAGGTAAATGCTGCAAAAGCGTACCAGAAAATAAAAAGTGTAACCGCAGATCAGGGGATTAGTGTTACCGATTGTACCACTCCTGCATCACTAACGGTAGCAACTACTAATTTCCAGTCTAATGGCTATGTTTATCCTGCTCTAAACGAGGCTACCGGTAATCAACAAAAGGATTTTGCGCTTTGGATGAAAGTCGGTGATAAAGGTGTATCTTCTTATAATGCACCAATCGAACTTGCTAATGGTACATATCCAATCGAGTTGCAAATGATTAAAATATCAAATAACTACAATAAAAATCATACTGGTGCATGGAGTGCGCAATACACTTTGACTGCAACTTATAACTAATATATTTAACAGGCATGATTACTCATGCCTGTATATTCAGCATTCTTTAATGTGACAATATAAAATGAAAAAATACAATATTACAATATTATCTTTCATATTTTTTTCTCATATTTCGCTAGCTGAGACTGGTGGTATTTATCTTGATACTACCAGAGTTATATTTGATAGTAATGACTTAAGTACTAAAGTAAAGTTCAATAATAACACAGATAAAAACTGGCTATTGCGAGCATGGGTGTCTGATTATAATTCTAAAAATAAAAATGATAATTTCATAATAACGCCGCCGTTATATAAAATTTCAGCAAATGAAAGCTTTCAATTTAAGATTGACAAATTAAAAGAAAATTTTCCTAACGACAGGGAGAGCATATTCCATATCAATGTTATGGCTATTCCTCCAATCACAAATGACGAAAAGGATAGTAACAATGCTGTTCAATTTGCCATCAACACAAGGATAAAATTAATATATCGCCCACATAAGATAAACAACAAAAACCAAGTTTCTGATGCTTATAAAAACTTAAAAATAACATCTTCAAAAGAAACATTAACTGTCTCAAACCCTAGCCCATACTATATTACCATGAACGATGTAAAGATTAATGGGAAAAATATTACATCTATAAAGGATTTTATGGTTTCACCATTTTCAACATTAATCATCCCGGAAAAAAATGCTAAAACAATTAGTTATTCTACGATAAATGATTACGGCGGAGAAACGCCGATTCAAAACATTAAACTTTAACATTTATTTAATCATCTTTATCGGGGGACAATTTGAAAGGTTCATTAAAAAAATCCTTATTATTGTTAAGGATCACCATCATATGTCCGGTATTCAGTTGCGCTGCCGTATCTCCCTCACCTGACAATAGTCATAGGTTCTCATTTAACCCCGATTTTTTGCAATTATCTGATGGTGATAATGCCAAAAATATCGATCTCAATTATTTTGCAAACGCAAGCGGTGCAGCTCCAGGGGAATATACTGTTGATGTAGTTATGAATGGGGAGTTAGTTGACCGTCAGATTAAGATAGATTTTTTCGCGCAGGACAACAAGCTGAACGCCAGACTGACGCCTCAACAGTTGGAACGTTGGGGAATTGATACAAATAAGCTCTCCGTATCTTCCCCATCGGCTTACCAGCAAAATATTGCATATATTATTCAGGGCGCAACAGAGAAATTCGATGCGAACAACCAAAAGCTAATATTGAATATACCACAAAGCTACCTCAAACCTCAGGATTGGTTAAGTACTCCGCCCCATCTCTGGGATGAAGGTATGCCAGCGCTAATGGTTAACTATCTATTTAACGGAATTAAGCAAAATAATAATGGCTACGGTAGCCGTAGTCAGTTTTTATCTCTGGATAGTTCTCTGAACCTTGGTGGATGGCGCCTTCGCCATAACGGTAACTGGTCAACAAACTCATATAATAAAGAGAGCCATTGGCAACCCGTCAGTGTTTATCTACAGCATGATTATTCTTTCCTGCAGGGAGGGCAATTTATTGTAGGCCAGACCTCAACGGATGGTGCTATATTTGACAGTTTTCCTTTTGAAGGAGCACAGTTTTCATCTGATGATGGCATGATTGCCCCAGAACTCAGCCAATATAGCCCTGTTGTCCGTGGCATTGCTTATTCTCAAGCACAGGTATCCGTCAAGCAAAACGGAGTTGTCATTTATCAAAAGAACGTCCCACCTGGACCGTTTGAATTACGCGATTTTAACCAAATATTCACCGGTGACCTGGAGGTGGAAATCCGTGAGGCAGATGGCACTATTCGCCATTTTACTCAGGCGACGGCCGTTTTACCGATTCTGCAACGTCAGGGGCGCTTACGCTATAACCTGGCATTTGGGAAATATCGCTCAAGTTCTACTTTGAATAATAGTGTGTCTGAGCCTCAGTTTGTTCAGTCTTCAGCAGCAATCGGATTACCTGATGAATATACATTTTATGGTGGTGGTATCAAAGCAGACAACTATGCAGCAGTTCTGCTTGGCCTGGGTAAATACTCAGATTTTTTTGGAGCGTTCTCCCTGGATGTCACTCATGCTCGCTCACAATTTTCGCAGAATTATAAGTCTTTCGGAAAACAGCAAGGACAGTCTTACCGCTTTATGTATTCGCGTGGTTTTGGTGAGACGAATACGACATTGAATATTACCGGCTATCGTTATGCCACACGCGGTTACTACGATTTTGATGAGTTACAACAAATTCAGAGTGGATTCGTTGATGAGAAAAATATAAACAGTTATCATCAACGTTCGCGTATATCAACAACGATAAGTCAAGATCTTCAGGATTGGGGACAATTCTACCTCTCAGCAAGTAAAGATCAGTACTGGGATACCGCTGATGGATATAACTTATCTGCGAGTTACTCGCTGCCATTCCGCTATATCTCGGCAATGCTATCGCTCGGGTATAATAAAAGCCCGTATTACCACGAGGCTGATAAATCGCTGTTTTTATCTGTGTCTGTGCCGCTCAACTCATTGCTGAATGGAAATAACCTGTTCTTAACCACGAATACCATTACGAATAATGGTCAGGTGCAACAGCAGGTTGGATTGAACGGCTCCTCACAGGATGGTGAGTTTAACTATGCCGTGGCGCAAGGCTGGCAGAATCAAAACAGAGGAGAGTCAGGTAACATTAACCTTAACTATCGTGGACCTTATGCACAAATGAACGGCGGCTATGCCTGGCAAAAAGAATCCAGTCAATGGACATACGGAATTAGCGGTGGTATTACGTTGCATCCACATGGATTAACCTTATCCCAGCCATTAAGTCTGGACAGTGCCAGTGCTCTGGTTCAGGCTCGTGATGCCGCCAGCGTAAAAGTATTGAACGGGTCTGGTATTTATACGGACTGGCGTGGATATGCTGTGGTCCCATATTTGAATCCCTATAACCGAAATCAAATTTCACTTGATGTTAATAGTGTTAAGGATAATGTTGAGCTGCTAAATACAGATGTTACTGTCATCCCTTCTCGAGGAGCTTTAGTTTCCGCTCCATTTAAAGTCAATGTCGGTAATAAGGCAATAATTACCTTGATACAGAAGAATGGTGAGCCCGTACCGTTTGGTAGTGTGGTGACATTAGATTCTGAAAATAGCATTAACAGCAGTATTGTTGCTGATCAAGGACAGGTGTATATGTCAGGGTTACCTGAAGAGGATACACTTATTGCACAATGGGGTGAGGAAGCTTCTCAAAAGTGTAAAACAAATTACAAATTGCAAAATAAAACAGCGAAATTCAGTGAATTAACTTTACAATGCCAATAGTCGGTAGTTCTTAGATTAATAACCCTGCATATGCGGGGTTATTTTCATCTAACATATTAACAACATCATTCCAGATTTGTATTACTTCCGACGGACACAAATCATCTTTTCAACTGCGAATATCATCATACTCCCGTATTTTATCAAATTCGTGTTTCGCAAATGGGCATAGTGGGATAATTTTTCGTTTTTCCCGACGCATTTTTTCCACGACTTTCGCAACCAGCTGTTTACCGATCCCTTGCCCTTTCAGGCTTTCATCGATATCGGTATGTTCGATAATCGCTAAATTCTCTCCGGTCGGCACAAAGACAATTTCAGCGATTTGCTTGCCCTGTTCGTCATTAATGTAAAATTTATTGTG
>JAGZPX010000029.1:0-1633 GCA_018382475.1 Veillonella parvula | reverse complement strand
GTAGTCCTTTGAAAACTGAACAAAGTTTCGTTTAAATGTGCAGGGTCCTTGATACTTCGGTATCGAGGCAAAAAGTAACATTTGCGAAGTCAATTCGCTAGAACAACAAATCGAGCTATTCGAACAGCTCATATTTATATGAGAGTTTGATCCTGGCTCAGGATGAACGCTGGCGGCGTGCCTAATACATGCAAGTCGAACGAGTTCTGATTATTGAAAGGTGCTTGCATCTTGATTTAATTTTGAACGAGTGGCGGACGGGTGAGTAACACGTGGGTAACCTGCCCTTAAGTGGGGGATAACATTTGGAAACAGATGCTAATACCGCATAAATCCAAGAACCGCATGGTTCTTGGCTGAAAGATGGCGTAAGCTATCGCTTTTGGATGGACCCGCGGCGTATTAGCTAGTTGGTGAGGTAACGGCTCACCAAGGCAATGATACGTAGCCGAACTGAGAGGTTGATCGGCCACATTGGGACTGAGACACGGCCCAAACTCCTACGGGAGGCAGCAGTAGGGAATCTTCCACAATGGACGCAAGTCTGATGGAGCAACGCCGCGTGAGTGAAGAAGGCTTTCGGGTCGTAAAACTCTGTTGTTGGAGAAGAATGGTCGGCAGAGTAACTGTTGTCGGCGTGACGGTATCCAACCAGAAAGCCACGGCTAACTACGTGCCAGCAGCCGCGGTAATACGTAGGTGGCAAGCGTTATCCGGATTTATTGGGCGTAAAGCGAGCGCAGGCGGTTTTTTAAGTCTGATGTGAAAGCCCTCGGCTTAACCGAGGAAGTGCATCGGAAACTGGGAAACTTGAGTGCAGAAGAGGACAGTGGAACTCCATGTGTAGCGGTGAAATGCGTAGATATATGGAAGAACACCAGTGGCGAAGGCGGCTGTCTGGTCTGTAACTGACGAAGGTTGAAACTCAAAGGAATTGACGGGGGCCCGCACAAGCGGTGGAGCATGTGGTTTAATTCGAAGCAACGCGAAGAACCTTACCAGGTCTTGACATCTTTTGATCACCTGAGAGATCAGGTTTCCCCTTCGGGGGCAAAATGACAGGTGGTGCATGGTTGTCGTCAGCTCGTGTCGTGAGATGTTGGGTTAAGTCCCGCAACGAGCGCAACCCTTATGACTAGTTGCCAGCATTTAGTTGGGCACTCTAGTAAGACTGCCGGTGACAAACCGGAGGAAGGTGGGGATGACGTCAAATCATCATGCCCCTTATGACCTGGGCTACACACGTGCTACAATGGATGGTACAACGAGTTGCGAGACCGCGAGGTCAAGCTAATCTCTTAAAGCCATTCTCAGTTCGGACTGTAGGCTGCAACTCGCCTACACGAAGTCGGAATCGCTAGTAATCGCGGATCAGCACGCCGCGGTGAATACGTTCCCGGGCCTTGTACACACCGCCCGTCACACCATGAGAGTTTGTAACACCCGAAGCCGGTGGCGTAACCCTTTTAGGGAGCGAGCCGTCTAAGGTGGGACAAATGATTAGGGTGAAGTCGTAACAAGGTAGCCGTAGGAGAACCTGCGGCTGGATCACCTCCTTTCTAAGGAAACAGACTGAAAGTCTGACGGAAACCTGCACACACGAAACTTTGTTTAGTTTTGAGGGGATTACCCT
>JAGZPX010000028.1:0-1143 GCA_018382475.1 Veillonella parvula | reverse complement strand
ATGGTGCCAAGCATAGCTGCTAAAAAACCAACTATGGTAAAGAATATATAGAATACTATTATATTATCCAGCATAATAAGGCCTCCCTTTACTTAGATTGGAAAAACTCTTTCGCCGCCTTCAATCGTCCTCGTTCACAGGAAACTTGTAACTCATCACCTGATTCAAGTTTTACATCACCAAGCGGTACAATATATGTTCCATTACGGCGAATACTTACGATGAGTGTCCCATCTGGCAAAGCCAAGTCTTGTAATTGTACGTCTGTATAATTTGCCACAACAGGTACTTTAGTTTGGAAGAAGGTTTGTACAGATTCTAAATTGTTCTGACCACTCATGGCTTGTAATAAGGAATCGTAAATCGGTGGTTCTTTTAAAAGCTCTGCCACAAGGTACGCCACGATGGTAACAGTACCGATGGCATAAATGTTAGAGAAACTATTCGTCATTTCAAGAACGAGTAAAATCGCCAAAATTGGGGTCCGCATAGCTGCTGCTAGCATACCACCCATAGCACAAATAACGAATTGTGGTACAAAATCAGGGGAAATAATGCCAACAGATGAAAGCAAGCTTTCACAGAAGGCACCTGCAGAGGCCCCAATAACGAGCATAGGTAAAAATATACCGCCTTGCGCACCACTGCCATAACAGAAGGTGGTAAGTAAAATCTTACCTAGAACAATACCGCCTAAAAGTATTACCCCATGCGATTGAAAAGCTAGCTGTCCTACAAGATCATTTCCCCCACCCAAAAGGAGTTGCGAGTCATAGCCGATAACAGCAACAGTGACAAAGGTAAGAGCCAATTTCAAGAATCGAGAGCATTTGAGCCATTCAAAGAATTTCTTGAATGCAAAGATCATGCGACAGAAAAGTACTCCGCAAAGGCCCATAATAACACCAACCATGAGAAGTACTGGGAAATACTCAAGAGGTACCCCTGAAGTTACTGAAAACCCAAGAGCAGGTTCAAGGCCAAAAATACTAACCGTAATATAGTTAGAAATTAATGTGGCCACAAAGGTTGGCACAACGAGATAGGGATAAAAACTTTTATGTACCTCTTCAAAGACGAACATCGCTCCCGAAACCGGTGCACTAAATGCAGCCGTTAAGCCAGCCCCTGCACCAGCAGAGG
>JAGZPX010000027.1:0-1191 GCA_018382475.1 Veillonella parvula | reverse complement strand
GGAAAAACTACCTTAACAGAAAGCTTATTATATAACAGTGGAGCGATTACAGAATTAGGAAGCGTGGACAAAGGTACAACGAGGACGGATAATACGCTTTTAGAACGTCAGAGAGGAATTACAATTCAGACAGGAATAACCTCTTTTCAGTGGGAAAATACGAAGGTGAACATCATAGACACGCCAGGACATATGGATTTCTTAGCAGAAGTATATCGTTCATTATCAGTTTTAGATGGGGCAATTCTACTGATTTCTGCAAAAGATGGCGTACAAGCACAAACTCGTATATTATTTCATGCACTTAGGAAAATGGGGATTCCCACAATCTTTTTTATCAATAAGATTGACCAAAATGGAATTGATTTATCAACGGTTTATCAGGATATTAAAGAGAAACTTTCTGCCGAAATTGTAATCAAACAGAAGGTAGAACTGTATCCTAATATGTGTGTGACGAACTTTACCGAATCTGAACAATGGGATACGGTAATAGAGGGAAACGATGACCTTTTAGAGAAATATATGTCCGGTAAATCATTAGAAGCATTGGAACTCGAACAAGAGGAAAGCATAAGATTTCAGAATTGTTCTCTGTTCCCTCTTTATCATGGAAGTGCAAAAAACAATATAGGGATTGATAACCTTATAGAAGTGATTACGAATAAATTTTATTCATCAACACATCGAGGTCAGTCTGAACTTTGCGGAAATGTTTTCAAAATTGAATATACAAAAAAAAGACAACGTCTTGCATATATACGTCTTTATAGTGGCGTACTGCATTTGCGAGATTCGGTTAGAATATCGGAAAAGGAAAAAATAAAAATTACAGAAATGTATACTTCAATAAATGGTGAATTATGTAAAATCGATAAGGCTTATTCCGGGGAAATTGTTATTTTGCAAAATGAGTTTTTGAAGTTAAATAGTGTTCTTGGAGATACAAAACTATTGCCACAGAGAAAAAAGATTGAAAATCCGCACCCTCTACTACAAACAACTGTTGAACCGAGTAAACCTGAACAGAGAGAAATGTTGCTTGATGCCCTTTTGGAAATCTCAGATAGTGATCCGCTTCTACGATATTACGTGGATTCTACGACACATGAAATTATACTTTCTTTCTTAGGGAAAGTACAAATGGAAGTGATTAGTGCACTGTTGCAAGAAAAGTATCATGTGGAGATA